>JAZTYM010000056.1:0-36390 GCA_045637025.1 Akkermansia sp.
CCCACGACCTTCGGCCAGGGCGGTGGCGTTCTGCCCGCGGTTGGCGATGCTATCCACAAAGGCGCGGCTAGCCTTGGCGGTGCCCCAAGTGGTCTGCACCAGCGTGTCGCTCACCTTGGCGATGAGTTCTTCCACATCCACCGCCTGCGCCACGGGAAGCGTGGTGATGACTGTAGCGGTCTCCTGCTCTTCTGCGCTTGGCTCTTCTTCCACCGCAGCGCTCGTGGTCGTGGGCGCCGCGTCTTCTGCGATGGATGCGGTGGCGACCTCGGAAACTTCCGCAGTAGTCTGAGCATGGTCACTCACCCACTTGCTCCATTCCTCCGCAGTCACCATCAGCGTGATGGCCTTCTTCTTGCTATCCAGCGTGAGCGTGCAGTATTCATCATCCAAGCCCAACAGCGTGTACAAGTTCGTAGTTTCATCCACATTAACCAAGGTCTTGTAGGTGAAGAGATTGTAACTCTTACCCATCTTGATATCCAATCCCTCCTGCAAGCCCAGCGTAATGCTGCCGCCGAAGGTCAATTCCTTGCTCACCTTGATGGTCTGCAACTTGGTGGAGGTCAGGTTGATGATGCCGCCATTCAGCGTCATGTTGGCGGCGGAGAGAGCTCCGCTCAGCGTAAGGCTGCTGCCGCTGCCCAGCGTCAAATCACCCTTCACCGCCAAGTTCATCGCCTTGCCCTTGGCGGTGTCTTCCAAGTGGATGGAGGATGTGCCCAGCAGAGACAAATTCCCCGTCACGCTCATGCTGCCGTTGAGATTCATCTGGGAATTATTGAGCGTGTTGACCGCATTGGCGTTTTTAAGCGCAACTTTCTGGGCAGACCGTTGATTATCCAGAACCAGGGATGCATTATCCATACTCAGAGAATCTGCTGTAAGTGCACCCGAAAGATACAGAGAGTGTTCTTGGTTTTCTCCTTGGTCTCGAATGGTGAGTGCCTTGCCCACAGAGAGATTCCCCTTCAGCGAGAGTAGAGAAGCCTTTTCCAACATCAGGTCAGTCTTGACTGTCAGGTTACCATTCGTGTCCAGACTTGAATTGGAAATCGTCAAATTACCCTTGAGAGAAATGCTCCCAGCGGTTTCTTTAGTGGTGCTTTCGCGGAATTCATCCGCCAATCGATTACTCAACGAGCTGTTCTGAAGAATCAGATTCGTTGCGGAAATGTTGCCGTAGGTGAAAGCCTCTGCATCATTCGTCATCTGGATATCACCCGAGATGGTGATGTTTTTAGCTTTGCTGTTGCTTGCATTGATCGTAGCATTGTTGAGGGTGAGCGAGGCTGCGGAAATGTCTCCTGCAGACTGCAGCAATGCACCGGACTGAGCAAGAATGCTGGATTTGGAAGGCATCCTCAAACCTGATTCATTAGTAACCAGGGATGCGCTTTCTCCGTTGAGGATCAGATTCGCCGCTGAAAGTTTGCCTCCGCTGAGAACGGTGGCTCCTGCAACAAGAATTGTACCGTCACCACTGATTGTGCCGTTAATTGTGCCGGAGTTGATGGTGGCCGTGTTTCCTGCTGCAATCGAGATGGAGGAGCCTTTTAACAGGGAAGCCTCCATGATGAGATTGCCTGCAAACTTAGTACCATTCTTGATGTACGCATCACCAACCAGATAAAGGTCATTGCTGATATTCTTGGAGGCGAGATCAAGCGTGCCTGCGTATACCCAGACATTTCCACTACCAAGAGCGTTTGCATTTCCTGTTTTCAAGGTGCCTTCGTGAAGATAGGTGCCTCCTGTGTAATCATTGGCCAGGTTAATGCCCAAGGTGCCCGTTCCGTATTTCAGGACTGGGCCGAAGCCAGATATGGCGCACGGAGCCTTGCTGGAGGCTGCGGTGAAGTTCAGCGTGCCGGTATTAGTTACCTTCATGCTGCTCATTTCTACTGTACCGGAGATTCGAATGGTGCCATTGTTGTTAAACTCGACCGCGTCGTCTGTTTCAAAGAATGCGACTTCGCCGTCACTAAGCCAGGTAGTGGCGCCATTCATGGCCCAGGTGCCTGAGGTCGAACCATTCCAAACAAGGTTTTTGCTGCACTTCTCTACATTGAGCATCAGTTTGTCGCCTACCCATTCCAACGAATAAGCTCGGCCACCAACTCGCTCTTTTTCAAGGGTAAGCAACTGTTTGTCCTCGTTAGTGATGTTTTGAGCTGTCAGCAAGGTATGGGTACCATATCCGAAATTCCTGCCAACATCAAGAGTGCTGTCGCTGGTAATGTAGATGGCACCTTGCATGTTAATGTTGCCGGAGTCGATGATAAGTGTACCGCCGCCAAGATTCAGATCAAAACTCTGTGTGCGGGTGTCACTTAAGGTAAGAGTTGCACCGGTAAGCACCGTAACCATGCCGTTTATGCTGCCGTTCAGAAGCTCCATATTTTGTCCGCTGCTGAGGAGCATGCCATTTTCAGCCGTCGTGAGCGAGCCTCCGTTAATAATCAGGTCGGAGGCAATACTGCCCGTCAGCTGAAGCGTACCACTAGCGATGTTGGTCTGACCGGTATAGGCATTGTTACCGCTGAGTATTACGTTACCCAGAACATTTACGCCGGCGTTGCCTATCAGGGGCGCTGCGACTTCTCCTCCCGTCAGCATGGCGTCCTGCTGCAGTTGTATGGCTGAACCTGATAAGCGACCGCTTTCCACAACGAGTTTTCCGGCAAAGCAATCTGCATTGGATATGCTTACATCACCCTTGTTAATCAGAGTGTTGGTGACAGCTAGGCGCCTCATATCGAGCTGTCCGGCATACATCTCCATATCACCGGTACCAAGAGCCTGCGTATTGGTAATAGTCAGTTTGCCGGAATAGAGCTCAGTATTGCCACTATGTGTATTGGCTGCTGCCAGAGTAGCTGTGCCATTCACCTGTACATTGCTGGTACCGGTAAGTGTGGAATAAAGAGAACCGCCGCCCATTACTACCTGAGTATTGGTAATTGACCCTCCGCTCAGGCTACCGCTGGCCAAGGTAATCTTGTCTGCCCTCAGCTGAGTTTTATTGGCAATGTTGACCGCACCCTCTACCGTGAGGTGTCCTTCGTACGCATTAGCATTGGTTAATGTACCGCCTCTGGCAATGATGTCGTTATCAACCTCTTTTTTATTCAGGTTGAGGGTTGCTCCGGTATTGAGCGTAATATCGCCGAGGCCGAAAGCATTTTTATTGCCTGCAACTACCGTTCCACTATTTATGATGGTACCACCGCTGTAGGCATTAGTATTGCTGATGGTCAAAGTACCGGAGCCATTCTTAGTCAGAGCCGTTTCACCCGTAATATAACCATTTCCTGTGATACTGAGCGAACCGCTGCCTGTCACCTCCACATCGGCTGGTGACACTACGGAATTCAGTCGTATCGTACCTGCTGCTGAGAAGGTAACTGCATCTCCATCTCTGTAACCATCTGTGCGAGAAACGCCGAAGTTGGTACCGAGCTCCCATACCTTGCTGCCACCGGAAGTCCACAAGTGCTCTCTTGCAACACCGTCAACCTTAAGATAAAGCTTGTAATCTTCCTCGTACAGCGAGTAATTGCGGCGGCTGCCGTCGCCTGTGACGTTCAGCAGGGTAAGAGCGCCCTGCAGTTCGTTGAATTCGGCCAGTTCGTATACCCCCACCTCAAAGTTGTTGCCCATGTAGAGCGTAGTTTGTGCTGTCAGGTGCAGGGTGCCATTGATGTCCAGTTTGCTAATATCTGTCCAGTCTACCCGGCCGCCACCCAGAGTGAGTGAGCCATCCAGTTGCATATCGGACAATATTTTGATATTACCCGTACCGGACAATGCGTATGAGCCTGCAAGTTTGCCGCCTGCAAGGGTCAGCGTGCTGTTTGAAATTTTCAGGTCTGTTGTCTGGAGAGTTCCTTGGTTTACTGTGATGTGTGAGTTCCAATTCTTACTGTCGATGTATAACGTGCCATCCTGCAGCGTTATATGGCTGTATAAATTAGAATAATCTCCACTCAGATAAACGGTACCGCTGCTGTTTTTGGTAATTTGCAGACGTGTGGCATCGAGGGCGGTCTTGGTGCCGCCACGTAGGCCGCTGAGCACATTGCCGGAGCTGAGAACATGTTCTTTTGCTTCATTCAAGTGAAGTTTGCCTTCATCAATTGTACCACCATTCAAGTGCAACTTACCCATAAAGGCTTCTGCATTGTTAATGGCTGCATAACCCTTTACGACAAGGTTGTTAGTCAAAGCATGATTTTTCATGTCCAGCTCACCATTGTAAATGGTGAGGTCGCCTGAGCCAAGCGCATTCACATGCTGTATCCTCAGTATTCCTTCCTTCAGCAAGGTGCCGCCGGTGTAGGAGTTGTTTCCGCTGATAGTCGTGGCGTTAATACCTCTTTTTTCGTCCCCTGCATCACTCTGGTCATTCTGTCTTGAAGTGATTGTCAGAGAACAGGCACCAGTAATCATGCTGCTGATTTCGCCCTGAATGGCAGTAATAGGAGTGTCTTTAATGATGCCTTCCTCCAGGCTGCCTGAAGTATAGTAGTAGTAGTGGTTGAGATTGCTGCTATCCCAGCCCAGTTCTCTTCTGCCAAGAATGATTTCTTTTGCTTGGAACGTGCCCTTCAATGTAGTGGTGCCGCCTTCCAGCATCAGGATGCCTGCATAGGCTGAGCCGGAGAGGGTGCCGCCATCGGAATAAATATCGTTCAGTACAGCATATTTGCCCAGATTCAGTTCGCCCCAGTTTAGTTGGATGATGCCAGAACCGAAAGAGCGGGCACCACCTGCATTTACGGTGCCATAGCGGATGGAAGTTCCTCCACTGTAGGTGTTGGTTGCATTCATGGTCAGCGTATCATAGCCCCACATGCTTAAATCTGTTTCGCCCGCAATGCAGCCGGAACCTGTGAACTTGAGATTACCGCCATCGACTATGGTGATGCTGCCGGGTCTTACCTCACCGGAAATAGATACTGTGCCTCCGTTGTTGAAAGTGACGTTATCACCGCGCATGAAGGTACATTTGCTGTCATTGCTGGTCATAATCCAAGCTCCTGCCGCAGCTTCTTTCCAGGTGCCGGAGCCGGATTTCCAGTATATATCTTCGGCTCCTCCGCTCACAGTCAGAAGAAGTTTCGTGCCGGTATCTCTCAGAGTACCTTTAATGCGGGAACTGTCGCTGAAAGTAAGGGTAAGTTGACTGAGGTTACCTTTCAAATCTGCGTATTTAGCCAGCGTGAAGGGGCTGTCTCCGTAATGCGAGAATCCTGACAGTACGAGTTCTGTAGGAGATTGAAGATTCAGATTGCCTCCTATTACCATGCCGGCTCCTTCATTTTTGTAGGTACTGCTGGTGAGGGATATTCCGCCGCCATTCAGCGTTAATGTTCCACTCACTTTGAGGCCATAACTCAGGCTATTAAGCTGAGAACCGCTCTGAAGAAGGAGGTCGGATTGCAGATACCCTTCGTTCATCTCCAATGTGGTTCCTTTTTCCATAACCTGCGTTTTGCCGCTACCCAACACCAGAGTACTGCCCCAAATGCTTATATTGCCTTTCAATGTGGTATTTTGTGCAGTCAAGTATCCCTCCGTGCTGTTGGAATAATCGCGCATCACAATGAGGTGCCCGTTGAGGGTATTGGAGCCGCTAAAGGTAACTGCGCCCAGAGCTGTCACGTTGCCGGTACCGCTCAGGTTATTTTTGACTGTCCCCGACCATACCTCCATGTCTTGGCTCACATTAAGGGTATTACCACTCAGAGTGGTATTTTTTACTGTGAGGGAACCAGTGTATTTCTCTCCATTGTTGATCGTGGAGTTTTTGGTGACATTGATAACGTTGCCAATTGGTTGCCCTGCAAGATCAAGTGTGCCTCCCTGTAGTTCGATGGTACTTACGCCGAAGGAGGTATTTGTCTGGTCATAAGAGAAGTCTTCTCCGGCTGCTTTTACCACGCCGCCTTGAATGATAGTTGAGCCGCTATAGCTGTTTGTACCATTCATCGTTAAGGTGCCCGTTCCTGTCTTAGTTAGAGTCAGTTCACCCGTAATAGTGCCATTGCCGATAAATGTGAAATTCTTACTGCCGGAAACCGTAATCTCGCTGGGGGCAACATAACCCGTTACCGTGGCGCTACCTCCGTTGCTAAATACGACCTTGTCGCCTGCATAAAACTTCTTGTCACTGGCACTGATATTCCAGTCGTCGCCTCTGCTTCCTTCAGCCCAGGTACCGGAGCTGGCTGTCCAATTCAGCGTGGCCGCTGTACGGGTGAAGTGAATCCACAGGCTGTTGTTCTCTGAACTGAAAGTGTAGTTGCCTCGTTCAAATTCGCCGTCGCTTGCAGCAAACATGCCGCTGGTTGAGCCGCTCAGTTTACCATAGCGAATGAACTCGTAATCTCCATCCTCTCTTATGTTACTGAAATCCAACAGGCTCTTGGAGCTGAGGGTAAGTGTGCCGGTTACTACAATGGGGTGTCCCTCAGCGGTGGAAATCATTCCGCCTGCCAAGGTGAGATTTCCATCGATGTAGCCTTCACCACCATAGATGATGGAGTTGCTGCCGGCGTGTACCAGATTGCCTTTTATTACACCGTCTTCCAAGTGGTAAGTCTGAGTATAGGCAGTTGTGACATCCTTAAGCAGGGTGAGCGTACCGCCCTTCATGTATACTTCGTTAGCAGGGGTATAGTCACAGTTCACCTCAAGGGTGCCTTGTTCCACATACAATTTGCTACCGCCGGAACCACCGGCTCCGCCATTGAGACGTACTGTCCCTTTACCTTTTTTATATACTTCACCAGTTCCGGTATTCTGCAGATTACCTATTGTACCTTCATACAGATAGGCCTTATCATCGAGGTACCAGGTTCCTACGCTACCTTTTCGGAGCGTTAGATTGCCGCGGAACATAGGCCCGTTTACCTGGGCATTACCGCTGACCTCCACGTCATTATAAATGATTGGCCCTTCTTCCCATTGCAGCGTGCCTCCTTCCAGATAGATTGTGCCCGTACCGAGGGCTCCCTTAACGTCATATTGGGCTCGATTTCCGGCCAGATATAGTGTGCCGCCTTTGATGTAAATGTCACCGGTGAATTCACTATTATTGCTTGTGGTATATATACCTAGTGTACCGGAATAGAGTGTGATGTCTCCATCACCCTTCAGCGTACTTTCAATTATGGGGGCTCCGCCGGAGATTCTGGCCTCAATCGGGGTATTGTAGATGGTTCCTCCTGTCAGATTACCCTTGGATATCAGAATACTCTCTGCCGTAAAGTTACCGCTGAGTGTGGTATTCCCCGCAATAGTCAGCGCTCCCTTATAGTTGCTGCCGCTCAGGGTGGCACCATAGCTGGTGATATCATTGGCCAGAGCATAGCTTCCCATGTTCAGCGAGGCTCCGGATTGTACGGTAACTGTACCGCTCCCCAGAGCATTGTCGTTCTTGGCGTAGAGGGTGCCGGCTGCCACATTGGTAGTACCGCTGTAGGTGTTGTTACCATAGATGTAGAGGGTTCCGCTACTTTGTTTTGTCAGCGTACTGGTGCCTGATATTGAAGTATAGAGGTAACCTTGGTCTGCTGTGATAGCGGAGTTGGTGATGGAACCGTTCTCCAGCGAGCCTGAGGCCATATAGATGCGCCCTCTGGTGTTGTCACCCAATTTGCTGTATCCGGTGGTAGTGAGCAGTCCGGTGTAACCGTTACCACTGAAAGTACCACCGTTTAGGGTGATACTGTTGGCTACGGCATAGTTGCCCAGCTCCAGCGTGGCGCCTGAGCTGACGGTAATGGAACCGGTACCAAAGGATTTGCTGCCACCTGCCACGACGGTGCCTTCTTTTACTGCTGTTCCACCCGTGTAGGTGTTTTCGGCGTTGAGTGCCAGCAGACCGCTGCCGGTCTTGTTCAATCCGGTACCGCCGGTAATGCGCCCCGAGCCACTAAGGTATAGGTCATTGCTACCGCTTATGGTGAGAGCAGCCGGTGTGACATCACCGGCAATTTGTACACTACCTCCGTTATTGAAGACGACAGTATCTCCGTTCAGGAATTGCAGAGCGGCGGAGTTGTTGCCATTGGCTTCCTGCCAGCCACCCTGAGTGGCGTGTTTCCAGATTCCCTGATTTCCATTCCAGTAAACCGTTGTAGCTGTGGTGGTCAGCGTCAGAGTTACATAATTAGATGCAGCTCCCAGCTTATAGGTATAGCGGCTTGTTTCCGGCGCCGACATTTGAAGGTAGGAGAGGCTGCCGCTTATGCTGTTATAGTTAATCAGCTTGTAGGTTCCGGGGCTGGTAATGCCTGTGAAGTCCAGCGTTGTATTACCCGTCAACTGCAGGGTGCCGTTTACATCCAGCATGTAGCTACCCAATGACAAGGTGCCGCCTCCCAGAGTCAGGTTGCCGTTGATACTGGCGCTCTTTTTCAGCTCCACAAGCCCATTAGTACCCAGACTTACATTGGCATATACTGTGCCGCCATTCAGAGTAAGACTGCGTCCGCCGTTGAATGTCTGCGTGTTGCCAGAATAGAGTGTACCTCCATTCATGAAGACATCAGACTTGAGGCTGCCGCTTATGGTAAGCTGCCCGCTTTCTACCACGGTATCGCCGGTATAGGTGTTGGCGCCTGACAGAGTCGCATTTCCGCGTACGATTACGCCGCCTGTACCACTAAGTACGTTTTTGATGTTACCTCCTTGCAACAGGGCGTTTTCTTCCAGTACCAAGGTACTGCCACTCAGAGTACCGTTTTTCACGGTCAGAGTACCGCCAAGGGCTACGGTGCCGGTCTGGTTAGCATTCAACGCAGAAGTCCCTGTCACTAATATGTCGTTGTCCAGTCCGTTGCTCTTCAGAGTACCGCCTGCGAGTTCTACCGTTCCTTTGCCTAAAGAAGAAAGATTTTCGGTAATCAGGGTGCCCGCTTTAATGATTGTTCCGCCGCTGTATGTGTTGCTGTTGTGAATGTGCAGCGTACCAGTACCTGTTTTAGTCAGCGTAGCTGTTCCGGTAATACTGCCGCCATTGCTGCCTGCATAGTAATGCACCGTACCGGAGCTATTGCTCACCGATATGGCTGCGGGGGTAACATTGCCTTGTATGGTGATTGTTGCAGCCGTACCAAAGCTGACTGTATCTCCATTGTAGAAATTGAGATCTTTTTCGGTGCCTGACCACACTTCGTTTTCCTTGCCACTTCCATCCTGCCACGTACCGCTGCTCTTGAGCCAGCTCAGGGCGGTCGCTTTGCGCTTTACTACGTTATAATAGTATGAAAGAGTGTAGACTGTTTCTCCCTTCAGCGTACTCTTCTCAATGTAATACCCTGACGTGCCATTTTTCTTGTAAGTGTCGGCACTGGTAGCAAAGCCCGAAAGGTAGCTGCCGAAATCATCGCTGTACTGCAGCAGTTTGTATGCTCCCGTTTTTTTACTGCTGCCGGTCTCCCATTCAAAGGAAATATCGTTCGCCGTAAGTGTCAGTTTACCCGAGCTCCCTGAGGCTGATTGCAGGGTCAGCATCGGGCTGCTGCTCAGGCCGGCTGAAATCACAAAATTTACATCCGACAGCGTAATTGCGTCGGCACACAAAGTGCTCCCGGTTCCGTTGATTCGGATGTCGCTCAGCGTGATGGCTTTTGCCTGCAGACTGCCGCCGGTTAATGCAGCATGGCTTGCCTTTACCGTTCCATTACTAATTAATGTGCCTCCTTTGCTAAGATTCACATTGGAAGCAGTTACTGAGTTCGTAATGTTCAGGGTGCCGGCTTGTACAGCCAGACTTCCATTGAACTCATTGAAGGACCCGGTAAATGTTTGGCTTCCGCTGCCTTTTTTCACCAACTCCAAAGGTCCGTGCACAGAACCACTGAAGCTGTAACTCTTACCGGTAGCTACATCGAGTACGAGCTGATTCGCCTCTTCGTTAACGATTGCGCTTGTTGAGAAGGAGCTTTTCTCGAGAGTGTGGTTATAGTTCAGAGTTCCGCTGTACAGTATAATGCCTTGTTGCTGAGCAATCAACCCATCAAGTTCAACATCTCCTGCAATACCTATGCCGGTATAGTTTGGGTATGCTGATGCAAATGTATTTTCTGCCGTTACTGTGCCGTACAGACCACTTTGCAATTCAAGAGCAGTCATGCGGCAGTAGGAAGCAAAATAATAATCGACCGGTGACTGTTTGACTGTTAAATTGCCGGTAAAGCTGTTATTTTTGTTGTTAAGAATGCGGTAAAGTGTTAGTGAACCACGAGAATCTCCACTCAGAGTCAGGTTACCGCTCCCTCGTATGTTGCTGATGTCAGATATGGTCGCTTCGTACCCATATGAGGCGTTTTTGCAAACCTCCAAGTGGTGAATCGTGGCAGATTTGCCTGTTACGTTCACTTCTCCAAAGTTATGATAGAAGATGCCCTTATCAGCAGTTGTGTAGCGATTGGTATGGAATTCATACAAGCCTCCATCTCGCAATGTGAGCGTCGGCAGGTATATGCCGGTACCCTTGCTTTGCTCCACATTCAGTTTGCCGCTTACGGTTGCGCCGGAGGCATACTGCCCGGTTATTCCGTAGGTGGCGTTGGTATCTCCCAGAGTGGCTGTACCTCGAATATCCAGACCAATGGTGCTCAGCAGGGGCGGTTGATGGTTACTAGAGCCGGCCAGTACAACAGATGCCCCATCGGGCACTAATACGGTACCGTTGCCCTTGATGCCTCCATTTGTCGAAGCAACTTTTGCAGCCGATACAAAATTCAAACTCAAAATACCCTTGGAGGTAATTTCAAAAGATGGCTCTCCGTACCCCTTAAAACTAGTGAGTTCCAGAGTGGTATAATGACTATCGGCTTCGTTGCCAACGACAAACCATTGGCGGTATTCTCCAGTTTGGACTAGTGGCAGTCGATAGGTAATATCGTTGCTTGTGGAGGAATTGGTGAAAATGGCTTTAGATTGTAGAGAGGCAGAGTTGATATCTCCTCCAAAGGTGAAACTATGGTCAAAGCGGAATTCCAATGGAGAGCTTGATAATCGGATGGTGCCGTCTATGCGGTCACTATCCAAAATTCGCACCAGCGTATTTGTGGCAGTGTTGATGTACACCCCGGATAGCGAAGACTGAATGTTTTGAATATTCAGTTTGTTGATATCCCAGTTCTTATCCGTTTCAATCCATAAATCTCCCTCATTAGAGATGGTGATGCACTGAGCATCTATCGGCATGTTTGTTGTTAGAGTTGCCGTTCCGCTTACTTCCAGAAGTTTAACTCCAGTAATAGCGTTGCTTGTGCTTGCATCGTACGGCTGGAAGGTGTAGCGACCACTTGTTACCTGAATGCTACCCGGAGATACTTTTCCCTTTACCTGAATGTTGTAATTCTTTGAGCCGGTATGAGAGAACTCTACATTTTTACCCAGGCAGGTAGCTGTGGTGGAGGCCCACGAACTGGCACTCCAGACGCCGCTTGTGCCACCCCATTGCATGACGCCTTCGTATTTGTACACCAAGTAGCCATTCTCTATAGCCAGGCTGCCGTAGGGAACATCAAAAGCGGCAATAAGTGTGGAGCTTGGCAGACTGCCGGCCTTCATCAGGTAATAGGTTTTGTCACCTTGCAAGCCTTTATCGCGTTCTAAATCAATGATTGTACCACTTGTCAGTGTAAGCTTGCCTGACAGAGTGATTGCCGGGATTTTCTGATTTTCTGCTCCCAGTAACAGATGGAGCGTAGAATCGGTATTAAAACTTACGCCGGAGGCGGTGATGCTGAAATTCCCTCCCGATGCGTTTGAATCTGCAAACAAAGTACCTCCGGCATTGATAGTCAGTACTCCCTTATTCAGGTTGAGGCTATTTTGTGCATAGGAGCTCAGCAGGGCTCCGCTGTTAATCGTCAGGCTTGTACCGTTGAAGCTGTTGCCTCCGCTGAGCCTTATTTCACCGCCGTTCAGCGTGCCTACCTTGAAAGTCAGGGGAACTGATGTGAATTGAGCTATCCCGTTGCCGGATTTGCTGAAATTGCCTACAGAAAGTTGGGTGCCGGAGAGTGAGGAAAAGTTGTACGTCTTACTGTTGTCAATGTACATGTCGCCGGCTGTTACTGTGGTTCCTCCTGCAATCACCACATCGTAATCTGTGGCATGGTCATTGAACATTACTCCGCGACCTGCACTGTAATATGTCGGGAAATAGGTTTCGCCGTAGGCTGACCCACTTTCGCAGTAAACCTCCCAACCTGTTGCGTCAGTAGGTAATACATCAACAGTCGCCGGCGTTTCCGTCCCGGCATGCTGCCATTTGTTGTTGGCTTTTTCTCCATTCCATACCAGAGGATTGCTCTTGTCCTGGTATTCGTTGTACATGTTTACCAGACACTGCGGCGTTTCTATCCAGGTGACTTCTTTGAGAAAAGCTGATTGATAACTGTTCTGACATGCCTTGTCTGTAAACATTTCCATTGTGGATAAGGTGACTGTTTCGCCTGAGTAGTAAAATCCTTCGCCTTTTCGAACAATTTCTTTTACTTTTCTAGTGCCAGGTTTCACATATACCAGATTCAGGCCGAATTCCAATGCGTCGTTATCGGCAAGCCAGAGTGCGATAACATTGCCAGCCTTATCTTGTTCGTATCCGTAACAAGTAACGACATGGCCACTAGTTTCGTGTGCGAAGGTAAGTCCGACAATTTGCCCTTTTTGGCGGAAAGCTTCTTTGATGCTGCTGTTCAGATCGGCCTGAGAAGTGATAATAATACTGCGCCTGATGGAGTCGGCTGATGTGATGTAATTTCTGAAAAAACCAGGAGCTTTGCTTGCATCCAGAAGCACGGTTGGATTTTTCATTCCATCAGCACCGTATAAAAACCACATAACGCCATCCAAGTTGTTACCCTTCCACTGATTATTAATGCTGGAACTTACTCCGGGCGTGTAGCCGTTGGTTCCTTCGTCAGCGAGTTGAGCCTCATGGAGATACATGGATATCTCAAGGGAATTCACCCCTCGCATTTCTTCTAGAAGCGAAGGATCATATGTGAAACCATATGGCATATACTTGCCTGATATATTGAACACACCGTAATAGGAAGTCCAATATTGCAGCATATTTGCACATGTTTGGCGCCAGCATGTCATGGAATCTTCTCCGAATGCAGACTTGAAAGGATCAAGTCCCAAAATCAACTCAGGAGGCAAATTTTTGTACTCATTAAGAATGTAGCTGTTGATACGCGGCCCAAGGAAACTGAAACTATTGTATTGTGTGTATAATGCTTTTATCAGCGGGAATGCGTCTTTGTTATAAGTATAAGAAAAGCTGTTCCCGATAATTTTTGTTATAGTAGTGGTAAAATAATGCCCCTTGTGAGTGTCGTAAAACCTGTCATCGTAAGCTATGGTGTTGTTATTCTCGCGGATTACAGTATTTTCGGCGAAATAATGCCCTGCAGCATAGGATGTGGATCCAGTGGCATTATTGATTCTGGTGATGTTGTTGACGTTGGATATCTTGTCTGGCAGACCATATCCGGCATCTGCATAGAATACGCCGGTAAAAGCATTGCCACTAGCAAGATTTGTGAATGAGCAAGGAGCGTAAGGAGAAGATGTCGAGAATGGTGAGATATAGGGAGCTGCATCAAAGCTAAGCCAAGGCTCCGATTGTTGGAGATAATTATAGAGATTTTCCGAATCATTTTCTTCATTTGCAGCTTCTCTGGGATGCAGAGTGAAGCTCATGCTATCGCTTTCCGCCGGTTGAGTTGCGGTAGCGACAGAAGCCGAGCAAATGAAGAGAGCAGAAAGAAGGCTCTGACGGAGCAGGAGAGGAAGATGTAATTTCATACAGGAGGGAATGAGTTAAAACTGAGAAGAAGTATAGGAAAATGATGACTTATCCTATGAATAACAATTATAATGAATTGATACTTAATTGGGTATGATGTATGTGTAAAATGTAAGTTTGAGGTGAGAGTTATCTTTTTTAATCAATTGTTTATAAATAATGTGTAATGAGGAAACTTCTGTTTTTCAGTTTATATGTTTTGATACGCAGTGTCAACAGAAAAAGCAGTTCGTTTTTTACGCTGAAAGGCGCAGAAACTTCAAATTTTAGCATTGCCCATTTCAGATTTTATTCGTCTTCAGCGAGGTCTACGACGAGACAGGTATTTCCCCCTGAGAAGCGCGGGGTACGAAGGCGAGCAGGAGGGGTCGAGCACGCCCCAATGAAAAAGCCCGCCGAGAAGGCGGGCTTGGAGAAAAACAGAAGGCGCGGGAGCTAGGCGGGCGCATTAGAGCCAGCCGAGGCCCACGGCTTTGCGGACGCGGGTGAGGGTGGCGGCAGCCTCCTCGCGGGCGCGGGCGGCACCGTTGTTGAGGGTCTCGTCCACGTAGGCGGGGTTGGCCAGCAACCAGTCACGGCGCTCGCGGGGGGCGCGGAAGTACTCCCAGTAGGCCTCGAACAGGTCCTTTTTGAACTGGCCGTAGCCCACGCCGCCACGGTTGTGAGCATCAATCATCTCCTGATATTGCTCGGGGGTGGCAAAGAGCTTGTAGAGCTGGAGCAGGATGGAGCCCTCGGTGGGCTTGGGGTCTTCCAGCGGGGTGGCGTCGGTGATAATCTTCTTGTTGATGAGCTTGCGGATGGGCTTTTCGTCGCCAAAGATAGGCAGGGTATTGCCGTAGCTCTTGCTCATTTTCTGTCCATCGAGGCCGGGGACGACGGCCGTGACCTCGCTGATGATGGGTTCTGGCAGTTTGAAGATATCCTCGCCAAAGATATCATTGATTTTGCCAGCCAAATCGCGGGTGACTTCCAAGTGCTGCTTCTGGTCCTTGCCCACGGGCACGGCATCGGCATTGTAGAGGAGGATATCCGCCGCCATCAACGCAGGATAGGCAAAGAGGGCGTGGCTGGCCGCGATGCCTCGGGCCATTTTCTCTTTGTAGGAGTGGCAGCGCTCCAAGAGGCCCATGGGGCACACGGTGGAGAGAATCCAGGCGAGTTCGTTCACCTCTGGCACGGCAGATTGGGCAAAAAAGACAGATTTTTGGGGGTCAAGGCCGCAGGCCAAGAAATCCACCGCCAAGCCACGGGTGTTTTCCAACAGGGCTTGGGCGCTTTCCATGGTGGTCATGGCATGGTAGTTGGCGATGAAGTAGAAGCCTTCCCCCTGCTCTTGCAGGCGCACGGCGGGTTCGATGGCGCCAAAGTAATTGCCGATGTGAAGCTTGCCGCTGGGCTGTAAACCTGTGAGAAAACGCATAGTATGTGGATGAATGAGGGGTGATTGACGAAAAAAACTTATTGGGGAGTATCCGCGCCTTGGGAGAGGACGCTGCGGAGGTAATTGCGCAGGCTGCCGGAGCTGTAGGCACCCTCAATGGTGCGGAGCTTGACGCCTTCTGTGTACAAGATGGTGGTGGGCACTTTGGTGATACCGAATTCCTCTGCAAGCGCGGGGAACTCGTCCGCATTCACCTCGACGACCTGCACGGTGCCTTTTTCTTCTTGCGCAAGGGTTTGCAATTCTTGGCGCATGCGGGTGCTGTGCGAGCACCACGGGGCGGTGAAGCTCAGCAACAGGCTGCGGCCGCTCACGCCTGTGACTTGTTTGATGTCCTCGCCCTTGTACTCGCAGTACAACTCAAAGCGCGGGGTCCCCAGCAAATCAGCAGGGGTGTTTTGGTTGCGGCGCACGAGGGAGCCCAAGGATTCTCGCTGGGGGTTGGGCGCGGGCTTGGTGGAGGTGGTGAACTGGGCAGCCTGCTCGGCGCGGGCTTGCTTGTCTTCGTCAGAATCTCCGCATCCCGCCACCCAAAGTGGCAGGCACAACACGGCAAGGAGAGAGACTAACGGCTTTTTCACGCGGCTATTGTCCATGTTTTATCCTCGTTTGAAAAGTTAAAATTGTGTCCTACTGGGCAGACGCAGGCTTGCCAGAGCCCCCGCTCGGGCATGTGCTGGGAGAAAAACGCAGTTCTTGGCGCTCGGGTAGGAGCATATCTTCCCCCGTGCGCGGATTCTTGAGACGCCGCGGGCGGCAGGTGCGCAGGCGGAAGGTGCCAAACTTGGCCAGCCGCACCTCGCCGTCTTCTGCTAGGCCATCTTGGATGGCGCGCACGACGGCATCCAAGGCCAGCTCTGCGGCGCTCTGCGTGGCGGTGCCACCCAGGGCGCTGCGCACCATGTGCATGAGTTCGCGCCGCTGCATCAGTCTCGTCTGCCGCTCGTGCGGCTCAGGATGATTAAAGCGTAGTACACCAGCATGGCTATGGACGACAGGGCGGCGGCGACGTAGGTCATGGCAGCCCAGCGCAGGGCGGTGCCCGCCTGGCCGTGCATGGCTCGCGTGGCCAAGCCCGAGGACTCCAACCAAGCCAAGGCCCGGCGAGAAGCATCGAACTCGACCGGCAGGGTGACCAAGGCAAAGAGGGTGGTGGTGGCAAACAGCGCCAAGCCTATCCACGCCACGGTGGTGCCGCTGCCGAAGCCCAGCATGATGAGACCCACCATGAGCACTATTTGCCCCAAGCGCGAGCCCAGATTGACCAAGGGAACCATTTCGGAGCGCAGTTTAATCCACGGATAAGCCTGCGCGTGCTGCACGGCGTGCCCACACTCGTGCGCCGCCACAGCCATGGCCGCAACGCTGGCTTCGGAGTAGACGCTATCGCTCAGGTTGACGGTCTTGTTGACGGGGTTGAAGTGATCTGTCAGCTGGCCGCTCGTGTGGGTCACGCGCACATCGTGGATGCCGTAGGCGGCCAGCATGCGCTGGGCCACCTCTGCCCCGGTCATCGGCGCGGGGGTGGCGGAAAAGCGTTTCATGCTCGCCATCATGCGGTTCTGCACCACCCAACCAATGAGCCCTGTGATAATCAGCAAGGCAAAGCCAATGAGAGTCACCCCGCTATACATACCAACACCGCCCATGCCACCGCCGTAGTAAGAGCTATATTCTGAGTACTCGGGCATGTATTGTGCCCAAATGGTCATCATGGATATCATATCTGCCATCATTCTACCATTTGGACACCGCCTTGGCAAGCAGTGTTCATTTTGCGGGCGCTGAAGCCAAAGATTTTCGCAGAGCGGTATAACAACGGCCCGACAACGGGGGCGACTCGCGCCACACAATTCTGCCACTGTCAGCATTAAGGCTTGCCAGTGGGGGTAGAGCGAGTATACTAAGCGTGAGGAAATATGAAGATACTGAGACGCAACTTGAGCCTGATGCTGGCGGTGAGATACCTGAACCCACTGCGTACAATGTTTTCCGTGATTACCCTGATATGCCTTGGCGGTGTGGCCTTGGGGGTGATGGTGCTGATTGTGGTGTTGTCCGTCATGTCGGGGCTGCAAAAGACGATGGAGGAACGCGTACTGGCCTTCACGCCCCACTACTCGGTGGTGCTGACGGATGGCTTTGGGCGCTCCGCTATCAGCGACCAAGATTGCAACTGGGCCGAGACGATTGACAAGATTCGCGCGGTGCCCGGGGTTGTCAGCGCCTATCCTCAGCTGGAAAACGATGGTTTTGCTCAAACAGCTCACGGGCGCATGACGGTGCATTTCAACGCCATCCAGCCGCACAACTACGCCCAGTGGCTGCCGCTGAAAGAAATGCTCAAGGAAAAGGATGAGTGGCTGGCGGGCGAGGATGAACGACTGAAGGCTGGCGAGCAAGATTTCGGCTTTGGCGATGGGCTCAACCAAGAGTGTATCATCTCTGCCACCACCGCAACGGGGCTGGGCCTCAATGTGGGCGACACGGTGCACCTCACCCCCGTGGGCAGCTTGGATGAGGTGGCATCTATCTACGCCATGATTCAAAGCCCGCTGCAAACGCAGGAGGACAAGGAGTTCATGGGGGCGCTGGCCACGATATTCGACGGCGCGAGCGATGCGAATGGGGGCGTGATTGTCGCGAAGGAGAAGCTGGAGAAAGTGTTGCAGCACATCCAAGCTTTTGACCAAAAGAAACTGCGCGACAGCGAGAAGGAAGCCTGCGACACCCTCTACTTGCTGGCAGCAGACCACTTGGGGAGCGTGCCTTTCACCGCAGAAGAGCAACAGGCTTGGAAAGACACGGCTGACGCGATTGCCGCGCTGGACCGCGACAAGGAAGACGGCAAGGCTGTGAAGAGCATCAACGAGATGGTGATGCCTGTTGACTTGAAGGTCATCGGCGTGTACCAAGCACCGGAGAACATGCCCGGCCCCAACATCTACCTGCCACTCACCATTGCGCAGGACGTGATGGGTTACTCTGCCGCCGCCACAGAAAACACGGATGAAGCAGCCAACGTGGACGACACCCCCGGCCGCAGCGGCCAAATCATGGGCATTTGCGTGCGCGTGGAAGACCCGAACAACCCCGGCAGGGTCGAAATGGACATCTTGCGAGCTCTGCCCAAGATGCAAGCTGCCAGTCAGGCACACCCCATGGGCTTGAGCTGGCATATCTCCCCGTGGACGAAGAGTTTTGAGCAGTGGTACAAGTTGATTGCCAACGAGCGTATCATGATGAGCTTTGTGCTCTCCATCATCTCCCTGATTGCGAGTTTCTGCATCATGGCTGTGATGTTCACCATGTCCATGCAGCGCAAGCGCGAGATTGCCGTGCTGCAAGCACTGGGTGCAACTCCTGGCAAAATCATGGGCATTTTCGCATGGCAGGGTGTCATCATCGGCTTTGTGGGTGCTATCTTGGGTGTGGTGCTCGCCTTGCTCGTGCTCTACTTCCGCTTAGAGATTCAGGCCGCGCTGGCCAGCATCGGCATGGACCCCTTCCCCATGCAGGCACACGGCATTGAGCTGCCTGCCGAGTACGATGCCGCCATGTTTGCACGCCAAGCCATACAGGCCTTCATCATGGTGACGATTGCCTCCATCATCCCGGCATTCATCGTCTCCCGCCAAGACCCGGCCAAGGCTCTGCGCGCCAACTAAAAAAAAGCTCCTACCTTTCTACCCCTGCCCTATGGATATTTACTGGATAGAGAACGGCAAGCGCAAGGGCCCGGTCACGGTGCCCGATATCATCTCCTTGGTGCAAATGGGCGAGCTCACCCCCGACACCCGAGGGTGGCACGCCGGCTGCGAGAGCTGGATGCCCCTGCGCGAGCTGCCCGCTCTGGCCGATTTCTTGGGCAACTTGGAGAACCGCAGCAAAGCTGCCCCGCCCCAAGAGGAACCCGCACCCGAGCCGCAAGAGCCCGTCTTGCCGGCGGGATTGCCCCCCATCCAGCCTGCGCCCAACACCACAGCTGAGGGCGATGCACCCCGCATCATCGAGGTTTTTCCCGCCACCGCCACCGCCCGACTCATGGCGAGGTGTGTGGATGCCGCCATCTACGCCGCAGCCGCTTTGGGGGTGGCATACACTCTAGGCCTAGAGTTCAACAACTACTATATCCCCAGCTCCCCCGCCTTTTGGCTGCCCATGGTCGTGATAGAGGCGCTTCTCATCAGCCGCACAGGCACCACGCCCGGTAAGCGTCTCATGGGTATACGACTCGCGTCGATTCTGGGTGGTCCCCGCATCAGCTTTGGGCGCGCCTTGCTGCGCTCGGCCCTGGTCTTTTTCTTGGGCACGGGGCTCATGATGTTCCCCGTGGGCATCATCATGATGCTCTTCTCCTACTGGAACCTGCGCTCGCGCGGTATCTGCCTTTGGGACGCCCGCGCCACCACCCTGCCCGTGCAGCCAGCCAAGAGCGGCATGGGGCGTTTCGTCGGGGCCATCGTCACCATCTACCTCGCCCTTACCGCTGCGGGCTTGTTCATGCAGCCGTGGATGCCCACCATGCTGGAGGAGATTGAAAAGCAATCCCCCGAAGCAGCGCACCAACTGCGCGAGCTCATGCAGTTTCCCTTGCCCGCGGCCCAGCCCCAAGACGCCCCCACCATCCCCCAACCCAAGGAATAAGAGGCGGCTGCTACCCATCTTTGGCTTTAGAATTGAATCTTTAGCAGATTTTAGGCTTGCCAAGAGCCAACAAAACGATTAGAATAACGCGCCCGCTGTCAAATCCCTGATTTAGTGGGCCAAGCTAAACATACCACCGTATCTGATTATGAAAGAACTTAAAGGTGCATGCATCATCGGCCAGTCCGGCGGTCCTACCGCTGTGATTAACGCCAGCGTACTCGGCGCTGTGCAGACGGCTCTCAACACCCCCCAGATTACTCGCGTACTCGGCGCTGCCCACGGTATCACCGGCGTACTCAACGAACAGCTTTACGATATGGGCATGGAAGACCCCGCAGAGCTCGAACTCCTCAAGTTCACCCCCTCCTCTGCTCTGGGTACCTGCCGCTACAAGATGAAGGACCCCGATGTGGATCCCACCGACTACGAGAAGATTTTGGAAACCTTCAAGAAGTTTGACGTGCGTTACTTCTTCTACAACGGTGGTAACGACTCCATGGACACCTGCAACAAGATTTCCAAGTTCATGCAGAAGAGTGGTTACGAGTGCCGCGTGATGGGCATTCCCAAGACCATCGACAACGACTTGTACGGCACCGACCACTGCCCTGGTTTCGCTTCTGCCGCCAAGTACATCGCTACTTCCTGCATGGAAGTGCAGCACGACGCCTCCTGCTACGACACGGGCATGGTGACCATCATCGAAGTGATGGGCCGCCACGCTGGCTGGCTCACCGCCGCCGCTGCTCTGGCTAACTACGCTGGTGCTGGTCCCGACCTCATCTACCTGCCCGAGGTTGACTTCAACATGGAAAACTTCCTCAACGACGTGGAGAAGCGCTACAACGCTACCGGCAAGTGCTTGGTGGTGGTGTCCGAAGGCATCCACGACGAATTCGGCAAGTTCATCTCCGAAGCCAAGACCAACGGCAACGACGGCTTCGGCCACGCTCAGTTGGGTGGTCTGGCCAACAAGTTGGCTGAAGTGGTGCGCGAACGCGTTCCCTCCGCCAAGGTTCGCGCCATCGGGCCCTCCCTGCTCCAGCGCTGCGCCACACACTTGGCCTCCACCACGGACGCCATGGAAGCCTACCTCGCTGGTAAGACCGCTGTGCAGGCTGCTGTGAACGGCGACACCGACAAGATGGTGGCCTTCGAGCGCAACGACCTGTACGGTCAGTATGTGTGCAACACCAAGCTTCTCCCCCTGGAGAGCGTTGCTAACTTCGAGCGCAAGGTTCCCCGCGAATGGATCAACGCTGCTGGCAACGGCATCGAGCGCGCCTTCATCGACTACGCTCTTCCCCTCATCCAGGGTGAGACCGGCATGAAGACGGTGCAGGCTCTGCCCCGCTTCGCCCGCCTCCGCAAGGTGCTGGCCAAGCCGGTTTGCGAGCTGTAATACAGCCCATGAAATCATGATTTCTCCGGGGGCGATGCCGCAGCATCGCCCCCGTTTCATTCCTCACAATAAGCTTGCTATCAGGCAAGTCATATGTTAGCATCTCCGCACACGCATGATTACCGACCTCTCGTCTCTGACTGAATGGAAAATACGCGCTGCCGCCCAACCCCAAGGGCGCACCGTGCTTGACCTAGAAGCAGACAGCCTGCACCGCCACCAAGAAAAATTGTGCCTCATCCAATATGGCGATGCGGAGGGTGTCGAAATCATTGACCCGCTGGCTATCGAGGACATGCGCCTCTTCGTGCTTTGGATGCAGCAAGCAGACGTGTGGATGCACGGCGCCGATTACGACATGAGCCTGCTCTTGCACGCCTATGGGGAGCTTCCCCACATGATTCTGGACACCCAGATAGCCGCCCGCCTGCTGGGGCACCGCAAGTTTGGCTTGGCTGCCCTCGTGGAGCATTTTTACGACGTCAAGCTGAGCAAGAAAAACCAGAAGGCCAACTGGGGGCAGCGTCCCATCCCGCCCGAGATGCAGGAATACGCCCAGGGCGACGTGAAATACATGCTGGACATGGCAGACCAACTCGTGGAGCAGCTGCACGCCGCAGGGCGCTATGAGTGGTTCATCGAAAGCTGCATCGAAAACATGGCTCATGGGCGCGAGCGTTTTGCAGCGGGCATCCAAGACCCGTGGCGCATCAAAGGCAGTGGCAAACTGACCCGTCGTGGCCTGGCTGCCCTGCGCACCCTGTGGCTGTGGAGAGACCGCGAAGCCGCCCAGCAAGACCGCCCCTCCTTCATGGTGTGTTCCAACGATGACCTGCTGCGCTGGAGTTTCTCCCTCCAAGAGTTCCGCCCAGTGCACCCAGCGGCGCATTTTTATGCACACCGCGCAGCGCGTTTCCGCAAGGCGGTCGAGACCTTCCAGCTCATGGATGAAGACGACTACCCAGAGCTGCCCAAACGCGAGCGCCACGTGAGCGACCCGCACTTTGACACACGCTTGGAGCACTGGCTCGCCAAGCGAAACACCATCGCAGAGCAACTCGACATCGAAAACATGCTCATTGCCTCCCGCAGCGAGCTGGAAAGCATAGCCAACAATGAAGAGCGAGGCCTCGCCAAGCTCATGAATTGGCAGCGCAGCCTGCTGCTCGGCTAAAAGAGCACCTCCTGCAAGGGGGGGCATAGGACCTTGGCGCCATGAGAAACAGGGGGCAGCCCTCAGCTTAGTGCGGGCGTGCTTGTGCGCCGTTTGCATGGAAAAGCAGCCTCAAAAGCGCACAAATCCCCCGAGTCTAGCCGAAAAGACCTGTTTTTCTCTTGAAATGAGGCTCAAGAATGAGTAAGATACGGGCAAGAAGAAAGGGAACGACCTTTCCACCACGTTCTAAAGATATGAAAACACTCATAACCAATGCTCGTATCATCTCCCCCGGCATCGACATTGCCGGAGGCTCCGTCCTCATCGAAGATACCCGCATCACCGCTGTGCTGATGCCTGGCGAAACAGCTGAGGCAGACAAGGTCATTGACGCCAAGGGCAACATGCTCATGCCCGGCTTCATTGATGTGCACTCTCACGGCGCCGGTGGCTGCGACACCTGCGACTGCAAGGTCGAAAGCATCCGCACCATCGCAGATTGCAAGATGAAGGAAGGTGTGACCACTTGGCTGCCCACCACCCTGACCCTTGGCACCAAGACTCTGGCCGACGTATGCACGGTGGTGAAGGAATACGCAGCAGCACCCACGGGCTCCAAGACCCCCGGTGTGCACTTGGAAGGCCCCTACATCAACCCCAAGCAGTGCGGCGCCCAGAACCCCGCTTTCGTGCGCCCCGCAGATTACGAGGAGGTAGCCATGCTCAACGACATCTACCCCATCCTCTACATCTCCATGGCTCCTGAAATGCCCGGTGCCATCGACTTCATCTCCAAGGCCAGCGCCGCGGGCATCACCTGCTCTGCGGGTCACTCCGCCGCCACCTATGCCGACTTCATGAAGGCCAAGGCTGCTGGTCTGAAGCACCTGACCCACTTCTGCAACCAGATGAGCCCCCAGCACCACCGCGAAATCGGCCTCGTTGGCTCTGGTATGCTGGACAAGGACATCAAGATTGAAATCATCTGCGACAAGATTCACCTGAGCCCCGACATGCTCAACCTGACCTTCAGCAACAAGGACATCTCCCAGATGATTATGATCACCGACTCCTTGGCTTGCTCTTGGATGCCCGATGGCCCCGGCCAGCTGGGCGGTCTTCCCATCATCGTGAAGGACGGCGTGGCACGCTTGGAAGCTGGCAACTTGGCTGGCTCTACCCTGCGCTTTGCCAAGGGCCTCAAGAATGTGCAGAAAATCACAGGCAAGCCCCTCAGCGAGCTGGTGAAGGCCACCTCTTGGAACGCCGCTCAGTCTCTGGGCTTGTATGACTTGGGCAAGATTGCCCCCGGCTACACCGCCGATTTGGTCATGCTGGATGCAGAATACGACACCGTGATGACCATCATCGACGGCACCGTGCGCTTCGAAGCCTAAGTTTGACCAGCTAACATCAACCCTCACCCGCGCGGGGACGGCAATCCTCGGTCGTCCCCGCGCTTTTCATTTTACCACACCGCTCTCCCTGCCACGCCCATGCTCATTTCCCCCCTTGCGAAAAAACTCTGCATAGCCAAAGGAATAGACCCGACCACCTTGCGTGGCACAGGGCCGCGCGGGCGTATCATGGCAGCAGATGTGGTAGAACCCACCTTGGCGACCCAGAAGCGCGGTGGCACAGCCATGGCCGAGTTTGCCATCCAGCCCACACGCCCGGAGAAAGACGGGTACTATGTGTATGACGGGAGCGTCAACATGCAAGCGCTGGCAGACATCAGCCTCCCCATCGCGGTGCAATGCGAGAAACTGCTGGAGAACCGCTATTCGTTGTTCGACTACATTGTACGAGCCGTTGTGAAAGCTTGCTGCACCTGCCCCTCTTGGCAAGACCCAGGCGGCAAGACCGATGTCTTGCTCTTCGAGGACCACGGGCAGCACCAATGCTGCATCAGCGATGCTACAAAGAAGACCATCTTCCGCATTGCGCGAGAAACAGCTACGCCCACCCCGCCAGATGCCGATTTCTCGCCCCACATCATCATTTGCGACACACACACCAGCCGCGAGCAAGTAGCCGCCGTCCTCAAGGCCGACAAGCGTCCTGGTTTTGCGCTTGTTGTGCGTGGCAACTCCTCCAAAACAGGCATTCGCGCAGGGTTTGACCACTTTGTCGATTTCGAGCTGGGCTACACATTCTACGCCTCCACCACCATCAGCCCCGCTGAAGCCAACCAGATTGCCGCCCATCTGCAAGCGCTCCTCTACAACCCGGTGCGGTTACTGCTGCTCAACTAGGCCGCAGCTCCCCCTTTTTCAACACAAAAAGCCACCCCTGTTGATGCGCAGGAGTGGCTCTTTTGTTAACACGAAGCGGGGCTCAATGCTTCTCCTTCTGTTCCTCCCAGCTGAAAGGCTCGAACTCTGCCTTAGCGGCAGGGTCTGCCCATGATGGGCGGCGCAAAGCATAGATGATGAAGGGGATAACGGTGAATATCACACAACCAACCACCAAAATGCCGACATACAGCACGGGGCTACCTACAGGAATCTGCCCCGGGGGAATGAAGCTGAAAGCAAAGGCCAGCGCGCTCCCCAGCAGCCCCAAGCCACCCACCAACCACATGCCCAGAGTCTTGCCTCCAGGGATGCGGAATGAACGCGGGGTGTCAGGCTCGCGGTAGCGCAGATAAATGGCTGCCGCAAACATAAGCATGTACATGATGAGGTACAACAGGATGGTGAGCTGTGAAATAATCTGATAAGCAGTCTGCACACTGGGCAGCACCACAAAAAGCACCGACAGCAGGGTCACGATGCAGCCCTGCACCAGCAAGATGCCTACCTGCACGCCAGCCTTGTTGGTACGCTGCATAAAACGCGGCAAATACCCCGCACAGCCCACCTGCAGCAAGCCCTTGGACGGACCACCTACCCAAGCTATCACCTGAGCCAGCACGCCAAAGGCCAAGCAGAGCGCCATGAGCGGCCCCATCCACGACACCTGAAAATAGGCAAAAAGATCATCAAACGCAATGAGTAGACTCTGTGTGAGCGTAATCTGGTCATGCGGGATGATAAAACCAATGGCAAGCGTACCAAACACAAAAATGCACACCGTCAACACTGCGGCGATACCAATCGCTAGCGGGTAATCGCGGCTGGGGTTCTCGCACTCCTTCACATGCACAGCGCTCATTTCCATACCGGCGTAGAAAAGGAAGATACTGGCAGCCAGCACAATGTTGTTGAAATTGGAAAGATCAGGGATAAAATCGCGGGCGCGCATGCTAATATCGATGGGATTGCCCATGCCCCAGTATACCATCCCCATGAGCACCAGCAGGGCAGCAGGAATCACAGTGCCAACCAAGCCACCCCATTTGGTAATGCTACCACTCGTCCGCATGCCACGCATGTTCAGCAGGGTTGCCGCCCAATACACTACCAACACCACGAGCAAGACATAGATATTGTTCGATGCTAAGATGTGATCCCAACTCTGATTCGGCCCCATGAACGCCAGCGATACAGCCGCAAAGGTGAGCACGGTGGGAAACCAGATGGTCGTCTGTATCCACTGCAGCCAAATGGCCAAAAATCCCCATCTGGCACCAAAGGCTTCCCCTACCCAGCGAAACACGCCGCCCTTCTGTGGCCAGCCTGTCGTCAGTTCTGCCGCCACCAAAGATACAGGTATCAGGAAGAACACCGCCGCAAAGATATAATAAAACGCAGAGCTCAGCCCGTAGGTCGTTTCGGCTGGCAAACCGCGCAGACTCACGATGGCAGACACATTAATCATGGCCAGCGTAAATACCCCCAGCTTGGCAATCTGGCCTTTCTTGCCCGGGTTGTTCGAATCAGTTTTCATGGTTACAGGGTTTGATGAGTAGACAAGAACCGCATGGGCTCTCATTAGGCTGACCGCTCTGGCTGGCCCTTTGTTTCATATATGGTATCTATTGTTTTGCCTCGAAACTCAACTTTTGACTTGCTTTCAGCTAAAACCTTGCTAACATCCGAGGATATGATGCGCAGCCTCCTCCTTTCCTCTCTCCTCCTTCTCACCAGCGCCCTCTTAACCCCCGCCGCAGAGGTGTGGGCCCCTGGTGTTTCCCGCGAAAGTGGGTGGTACGATTACCACAAAAATGGCAGCAATGATGGGACCATGGCAGACACCGCCATGTGCTGGGCTGCCTCTGCGAGTAATGTCATTTCTTGGTGGCAAAATCTCAATAGCTCTAGCCTTGAGACTACCGTCCCCAAAAATGAAAAAATCTTTGATACATTCCGTGGCGTCTTCTCCAACGGCGGAGGCAAAGCGAAGTACGCATACGATTGGTGGGTCAACACCAATGGGTGGGGTGCACCAGAAGGCGCTGGCTGGGCAGCCATTGATAAAGGCATGCCCGCCGAATATGTAGAATACGCGAATGGCGGCTTCCTCTATGGTCTATACGATACATCTGCCTATCCCATCACTATCGCCACCAGCTCCAACAACCCATACACCTACAGTGAAGCGGTTGTCAAAGCGCTCGGTTCTGGCTATGCCCTCACCCTGTCCGTCGAAAACTCTGGCATAGCACACGCCTACACACTCTGGGGCGCAGAATACGAAATAACCACCAACGGCTATGAACTCACCGCCCTGTGGCTGACCAACTCTGATGATATATACAACGAGCCCCAGCTGTATCGCGAAGGTGTAAAATGCACCTATGTCGCAGCCAAAGACAGCGGAAGCGTCGCGTTCGATGGCAACATGGGCGCCACCCTCATGGAGGTGGCGGGCCTCCGTGTGGATCCAGCCCTCATCCCCGAGCCCTCCTCTGCTACTTTGGGGCTTGTGGCCCTCGTAGCCCTGCTGCACAAACGCCGACGGCGCGCGTGATTCCCCTCTCTGACCAACGGCGCACTCCACATGCGGGGTGCGCCGTTTCTGTACCCCGGTCCTTCACTCTTCGCGGCATGGAGAAGGCGGCAATTCTTGCTCTGCATCGGGCAAAGGCCAAGTGCCACCCCCCGACTCATAGTAAAGCGACACCATCCGATTGAGCGGACGCAGCACTCCAAGCTGTTCTCCACTTTCCCGTCTTCCTTTACCGTCAACATCTTCCAAACTTGTTTCGCCGTGATTCTCCATACTCACATTGACCGCAGACCCCTCGCACTCGTTCTAAATATGGTAGACTTCCCCACGCCCAATCCAAAAAATTACGCAAAAAGTTCTAAATAAAGCTTGACTTTCTTTCCCGAATGATGTACATAACGCCCCCACAAAGTTATGGCTAAGAAAAGCTGGATAGAAAGAAACAAAAAGAAGGCAGCTGTCGCGGCTCGCTATGCAGACCTCCGCGCCAAGCTGAAGGCTGAGGGCGACTATATTGGTCTTACTATGCTTCCGCGCAACGCTTCCCCTGTTCGTCTGGTGAACCGCTGCGAGCTGACGGGGCGTCGTCACGCATTCCTGCGTCGCTTCCATCTCTCTCGTATCGCTTTCCGCGAACTCGCCAACGCCGGCATGATTCCCGGTGTGACGAAGTCCAGTTGGTAAGCCCGAGACTATACTTGACATTTTTCCTGCGCGGGTTATTCTATAGGAGTAACCCGCGCTTGTTTATGCCAATATACGAATACATATCCGAACACCCGGACGATCCAGAACGGTCGTGCCGGGTCTGTCGCAAAGGTTTTGAACTAATGCGGGCGGTAGACCGCGAGCCATTGACTCGCTGTCTGTATTGCAAGAATCCCGTTCGCAAAAAAATTGGGCGAGTCAACGTCCCGAAAATCACGGCCCCCCTCTCCATCTCAGATGCCAAGAAGGCAGGCTTCACCGTCATGGAAAAGCGCGATACAGGCGTGTACGAAAAACTGTAACTTCACCACCACCCTTTTCTCTCAACTCATCAACACTAAATGGACATATTCCTGACACCAGAACAAGTTTCCACCCTGCAATGGGAGTACCCCAGCATTGGAGCCATCTTGCTCTTCATCATCGGTATTGCTTTTTTCCTCTTCCTCAATGCATTCTTTGTTGCCAATGAGTTTGCAAGCGCTCGTGTGCGCGAAAGTCAATTGGCAGAAAACGACGAGGACAGCAAAGCCCAGGCCAAGCGCCGCAAAACAGCCAGGCACATTGTCCGCCACCTTGATACCTACCTCTCGGCCAACCAAGTGGGCACCACCATCGCCTCCCTCGCATTGGGCGCCATGGGCGAGCCCTTCATCAGCAGCCTAATTGCCCCCCTCCTGACCTATTTCTTGCACCTCACCGACACGGTGGTGCACGTCATCTCCTACACCTTGGCCTACGCGCTGTTCACCTTTGCACATGTGGTGTTGGGCGAGCTTGTTCCCAAGAGTCTGGCCATACGCCATCCTCTCGAAATTTCCATGGGAACCGCCGTGTGGATGAAGCGCTTTGCCACTTCCACTTCGTGGATTATCCACCTCTTCAACAACACGGCCAACACCATCGCTCACCGCGTCTTCGGCGTTGACCCTCACTATGAACCTCAATCCTCCCACAGCGCGGAGGAAATCGCCCTCATCGTCGAACAAAGCGGGCGCAGCCACGAAGTCACGGAAACCGAGGCTGAAATCTCCATGAACGCGCTGGAGCTCAACGACCGCGCCGTGCGAGACATCTTGGTACCGCGCAACCACGTGGAGGTGCTCGACATCAACGACGACTTCCAGTACAACCTCGAGCGTGTGTGCGTGAGCCGCCACAGCCGCTTCACCTTGGTAGATGGTAGCTTGGACGACGTCAAAGGCTGGATACACGTGAAAGACATGCTCAAGCTCGTGCAGACTCCCGACCCGCAAATCATGAGCGTGCGGCGCGAACTCAAGCTCGTACCCGAGACCATGAAGCTGGATACCCTGCTCAATTTCTTCTCCAAAGAGCGCACACACTGCGCCCTCGTGGTAGATGAATACGGCGTCGCGCTAGGGCAAGTGTATCTGGATGACTTGCTGGAAGAAATCGTGGGCAACGACATTCAGGACGAGTTTGAGGCCGAAAGCACCAGCGAGTTCATGACAGTGGAACAAGGGCTATACATTGCCAATGGCTCCCTCACCCTCTTCGACTTGGAAGAAGAACTCCCGAGCATTGGCGAGATTGAAAGCGATAGTGGCGTGTCCACCATCGGCGGCTACATCACCGACCAACTGGGCCACCTGCCTGAAGTCAACGAACAGCTTCGCATCAAAGACTACATGGTCACCGTCACAGGTACCGATGGGCGCCGCGTCACCCAGCTCAAACTGGTGCATGATCCCCTGCCCGAACCTGCGGAGGCTTAACCCCACACCACCCCCTACACCATGCTTCGCAATTTCCTCATCGCCCTCGGCATCAGCTCCGCCATCTGCGCCACCATCTTCATCCCCGATTGGGGCGAAGACCCGCAACAATTAGCCATCGGCGAGTGGAAAGAAGCTAGCCCCCGAGGCATGATGGCCGAGGTGAGCGACACCACCATCCAATGGCAAGGCTATGGCCGCCACGGCAAGCTCACCTACGAATGGGTGCAGACCGAAAACGAACCCTACCGCGTGCGTATCAAAAAAGGTCAGAACATCATCGAGGCCAATGTCACCTTCAACGGCAAAGATGAAGCAACACTCGAGCCTGAAATCTTCGACAAGCTCCCGGATATCGCCCGCAGCTACATCCGCGACCTCAATAAACGCAACAATCGCCCCGAAACCGAAATCGTTTTGGTCTTCCGTCGCGTTGAAGCCAAAGAATCAGACTAACGACCTGCGCGCGAGCGCAATTCACGTTTGACATCGCGCGATGCCTTGGGTACAATGCTGGCAGATGAGCACGGCTTTTGTACCAGAGGACTATTTCCGCCAATACAGCGTACCTGAAATCTTTGGCGAGGGCGAAACTTGCGAGGTTGATTTAGGTTGTGGGGATGGTGGATTCCTGCTGGCCATGGCCGCCCACTATCCAGAGCGCCGCTTTTTGGGCGTAGAGCGTCTGCTGGGGCGCATCCGCAAGGTATGCAGCGAAAGTGCTCGCCGCGGGCTCACCAACGTGCGCGGGCTGCGTGTCGAAAGCCGCTATTTTTTGGAATGGCTCATCGCTCCGGGCAGCATCAGCCGCCTGCACTATCTCTTCCCTGACCCCTGGCCCAAGGAAAAGCACCACAAAAATCGTCTGGTGCAGGATTCCTTCATCCCCGTGTTGCACCGGGCACTTGCCCCCGGTGGCGAGGTGCTCTTCAAGACGGATCACGAGGACTACTTCATCTGGGTATGCGAGAAAATGGAAGCCTCGCCCCTGTTTACCCGCTGTGATTGGGTAGATGAGTTCTACCCCAAGACAGACTTCCAGCAACAATGGGAAGCCATGGGCAAATCCATCTTTGCAGCTCGTTTCATTCGCAACAATGTCATTTGAACTTCTTAAAACGGATCCCTCCGGTGCTCGCCGGGGTGTCTTGCACCTGCCTCATGGGGATGTGCAGACCCCCATCTTCATGCCCGTTGGCACACAAGGCACCGTCAAAACCCTTCACCCCGAAGACTTAGAAGCTCTCGGGGCGCAAATCATCTTGGGCAATACCTACCACCTCTGTCTGCGCCCGGGTGATGAGGCCATCCGCAATCTGGGTGGGTTGCATACCCTCTCTGGCTGGGACAAACCCATCCTGACAGACTCTGGCGGCTTCCAAGTGTGGAGCTTGGCTCGCCTGCGCAAAATCACCGAAGAAGGTGTGCGCTTCTGCAACCACATCGATGGTGCCTACATGATGCTCTCCCCCGAGCGCAGCATGGAAATTCAAGCCAATCTTGGTAGCGACATCGCCATGCTTTTCGATGAATGCCCACCCTACCCTTGCGACCGCAAATATGCCGAAAAATCGCTAGGCTACACCCTGCGCTGGGCCAAGCGCTGCAAAGCATGGATTGATGAGCACCAGCCCATGAGTGGTCAGGGCAAGCAGCAGCACTTTGGCATTGTTCAGGGCTCCGTCTACGCCGATTTGCGCCGCCGCTGCGCGGAAGAACTTGCCGCGATGGATTTCGACGGCTACGCCATTGGTGGTGTCTCCGTGGGCGAACCCGAAGAAGAAATGCTGCGCGCCACCGACAACTCGGCCCCATGGCTGCCGCAAAACAAGGCACGCTACGCCATGGGCTTGGGCACTCCCATCCAGCTGCTGGAGATGATTGAGCGCGGTGTAGACATGTTCGACTGTGTCATGCCCACCCGCCTAGCTCGTCACGGCGTGGCCCTCACCCCCGATGGCCCCATCCACATCAAAAATGAGCGCTGGAAGAATGACTCCAAGCCGCTCGACCCCGAGGGACACCCGCACGTCACCCGCTTCTCCCGCGCCGCGATTCGTCACTTCTTCCGCGCGGGCGAAATGCTCGCCCTGCGTCTCCTCTCATTCCAAAATCTTCATTTCTACCTCCGCCTCATGGCGCAAGCGAGAAGCGCCATTGAAACCGGGCAATTTGCTGCGTTCAAGCGCAGCTTCATCTCGCGTTACCAAGCCAAAGACATATCATGAACTACATCAACATCCTCGCACAAGCTGCCCCCGCCGCAGCCCCTGCCGAAGCCAACGCCACCACCACCCAGCCCGCAGCCGCTCCGGCCGCAGCTGATGCACCCGCTCAGGAGGGCAGCCCCTTGAGCATGCTCACCACCTTCCTCCTCATTGGCGTCATCTTCTACTTCTTGCTCATCCGCCCCCAGCAAAAGCAGCAGAAGGAGCTCAAGGCTCGTCAGGAAGGCCTCAAGGAGGGCGACAAGGTCATCAGCGCCGGTGGCATCTACGGCATCATCCGCGAAGTACAGCAGAATGCTGTTAAGTTGGAAATCGCCCCCAACGTCGTCATCAAGATTGACAAGACCAGCATCGTGCGCAACATCTCCAAGGACGGTTCCGCCGAACCCGCCAAGAAGTAACGCGCCATATTCAGCGCAACTTTGGGCAACAAACGGGGTTATACCGAGCATGAGTATCTGCATCTCAACAGCGCTTTTGATCTGTTGCGCCCCCTTTGTTGCCCAAGAAGAAGCCCCCCTTCCGCAGCAGCCTGCTGCCAGAATAGCGCACCACAAAGCCTCGCCAGATGAGCTAGCGCTTCGCATGCTGGTGCGCAGTCTCTTGTTGCAGCGCTACGATGCCGACCAAAACGGGCACTTAGACCGCGCCGAACGCGAGCAAATTCACCACGAAACGCGCGAAACTCTGCGCCAACAGGCCGCGGCTGTAGCTGCCCAGTTCGACCACGATAAGGACGGCCGACTCTCCCCCGAGGAACGCGAGGAGATGCGCCATTCTCTCAAAAATCGTGGCGCAAAAAAACAGGGACGTCACCACCGCCACCACAAAAAACATTTTCGTGGGGATGCGCATGCCCCCCACCAGCAGGTTGATGGAGAGCGCGTCAAGCACCCCCGCAAGCCGCGCAGACACCGCCGCATGGGTAGATTTGCTCGGGAAATGGCATTCATCTCCCACCGTCTCATGCTGCAAACCTATGATGCAGACTCCAGTGGCCAATTAGAGGAGCAGGAAATGGCCGTCAGCCGACAAGATGCGGCAAAGCTGTACCAAAAGCGCAAAGGCGAACTCCTCCAACGCTTCGATACAGACCAAGATGGCAGCCTTTCGGAAGCAGAATTTCACGCCGCAAAAGCGCAACTCTTGGCTCCCCCCAGAGCTGACAACAAACGCCATCGACTCTCCCCTGAAGCGACTGAGAACATGACGCTTCTTCGCCATCTCTTCTCCCCGGCATGCTCTCCTTCTACGAATTAAACGACCTCCAACCACAGACCCTGCAATTTGGCAGCAAAACGGTGCGTCTCGGCGTGTTGGGCAACCCCATTGCCCACTCCAAATCACCCCAAATGCAGCAAGCAGCGCTCGATGCAGCCCAGCTACCCCATGCCTACATCCGCATCTTGGCGGATACTGAGGGCTCGGCCTTTGAACACACCGTGCAGCATTTGCGCACGCTCAACTTCTTGGGGGCCAACGTCACCATCCCCTTCAAAAAACGAGCCTTGCAGCTTGCAGACTCGGCAGATGCGCTCGCATCCCTCTGCGGCGCTGCCAACACCCTCATTTTCAAAGATGGTCTCTGCCATGCCGCCAACACGGATGGTCCAGGCTTTGCTCGCGCCATTTTTGAACTGAGCGGGCGCGAACTCCACGAGCTGCGCGTTGTCATCCTCGGCGCCTGCGGCGGCGCAGGCTCTGCTTTGGCCGCCCAGTGTGCTCTCTCCAACTGCCCAGAGCTCACCCTCGTCAACCGCCCCCGCCCCGAGCTGCAGCAACTCCAGCTCACCCTCGAGCCCCACAGCGCCGGGCGCATCTCCACCTGCACCTTCGGCTCCACTTCTCTGCAACAAGCCATCAGCCAAGCCGACCTCATCGTCAACGCAACCTCCCTTGGTCTGCACCCGGGTGACCCCATGCCCCTGCCCCCGGAATGGCTCCACCCCGGACAATTGGTCTACGACATCGTCACCCACGACACCCCCTTCCGCCTCCAAGCAGAAGCGCGAGGCTGCACCACATCGCATGGTCTCAGCATGCTGCTCTGGCAGGGAGCCTACGCCTTTGAGCACTGGTTTGGATTCCTCCCAGACATTGCACCCATGCGGGCAGCACTTGCTTCTTGCTAAAAGCTCTTTCAGATTAACAAAAAATCCCCCATTCTTCCTGTGAAGATGGGGGATTTTTTGTTGCTTATACTTTAGAAGCGATAAGTCGCACCGATGTTCGCGTTGTGCGCGTTGGCGCGCGGCTGCAACTCCATGTTGTAGCTTGCGTTCAGGCTCCAGCTCTCGTTGAGGGCGTGCGTGGCGCCTACGCTCAGGTTCATGCCTGCGCGGCCCGGGTTGGAGCCTCCGCGGCACACGCCGCCGATGTGCGTGGCGGGGTTGTCGCGCACCATGTCGCCGATGAAGCTCACCTCGCCGTAGACAGCGGTCTTAGCTGTGGTCATGTAGGTTGCACCCATACCCACTTCCACGCGCACGTTGTGCATGGAGTCGGCCTTCACGCCCTTCTCGGGGGTGTCGGAGTCGATGTGCAGGTACTGCACACCGCCGAAGCCGCGCAGCGTGGTGCGCTCGTTGAGCGCGTAGCCGTAGGTCAGGCGGGCATCCAGCTGCAGCGCGTGCTGTGTCCAGTCGTAGCTGCTGCCCAGCATGTCCGCATCGTTCTCGCTGCGGACATAGGCGGCGCTCCAGTCAAGAGTGAGGCCCTTCTTGCCATTCTGCATCAGGCGGCTCTGGCCATAGAGGGCAAAGTGCGTGCTGTCTTGGTCTACCTTGTAGGCGGAGAGGGTGTTAATCTCGCCCCATGTCACGCCCATGGCCATACCCAAGCTGTGCTTGGCGCCGGCGTTCATCTCAGCGCCGAACACGGCACCGCTCAGGGTGTGGTCGGCACCCAAGCTGCCGCCGTGCGAGCTCAAGCGGCTCGTGGCACCGATGACTCCGCCCCATGCAGCACCGCGCCCCTCGGCCAGTGCGGTGGCGTTCTGCCCGCGGTTGGCAATGCTATCCACAAAGGCGCGGCTAGCCTTGGCTGTGCCCCAAGTGGTCTGCACCAGCGTGTCGCTCACCTTGGCGATGAGTTCTTCCACATCCACGGCATGCACCACGGGCAGCGTGGTGATGACTGTAGCGGTCTCCTGCTCTTCTGTTTGCTCTTCTTCCACCGCAGCGCTCGTGGTCGTGCCGGGTTCAGACTCTTCGCCAGAGGCGACGGCTACTTCAGATGTCGTATTCTGCAGCAGGCTATCCATGTAGTTCATCCATGCCGAGGCATCCACCACTGTCAGGGTGATATCCTTGGCATTCACCGCCAGCTCGTAGCTTCCATTGTCCGCCCACCCCAGCAGAGATGCTACATCCCCTGCGGCATCGAGCGACTTGAAGGTGAAGAGCTTGTACTTCTTGCCATCCACCGCATCGAAGTTGAAGACCACTCTGTTGACCGCGTTGAGTGTGAGCGTCTGGCTCACCTTGATGGTCTGCAACTTGGTGGAGGTCAGGTTGATAACACCACCGTTCAAGGTCATGTTGGCGGCGGAGAGAGCCCCGCTCAGCGTGAGGCTGCTGCCGCTGCCCAGCGTCAAATCACCCTTCACCGCCAAGTTCATCGCCTTGCCCTTGGCATCGTCTTGCAGGTAGATGAAGGATGCACCCGACAGGGCCAGATGCCCCGTCACGCTCATGCTGCCGTTGATGAAGAGGGATGAGTCCTCAAGTACATTGTTGCCATCCTTGCCAGAGAGAGTAACACTCTGTGCTGCTGTATTATTGATAAGCCAGATTTCCGCATTCTTGGCTCTCAGGCTTGCTGCCGACAGCTTGCCCGTGAGATAGATTTCATAGTCATCATCGCGAGTCGTATCTTCTACCACCAAATCACTTTTAGCGCTCAGTCCCATGGCCTTGGGCTTTGTTTGAGAAGCATCAATGAGGGTTATTTGCGAGTTGGTTACGTCCAGACGCCCGGTTACGCTCATGCTGCCGTGGGCATACAGCGTGGAGCTGCTCAGCGTGTTATCCATGCCCTTGCCCGAAAGCGTCACGGATTGCACTGCTTTATCATTGTAGATGGTGATGTCGGCATTCTGCATGCTCAGGCTGCTTGCGGCCAATTTACCGGTAAGATAGAGTTCTTCCTCCCCATCTTTTGCTCCCTCGTTGATGCTTAGTGCGCCTTTGATGGTGAGCCCCATGGGCTTACCCTTGGCCATATCTCCAAGGATGACGGTGGAATTGTTGCTCAGGCCTAAGTTGCCTGTCACGCTCATGCTGCCATTGGCTGTCAGCGTGGTGTTGGTGAGCGTATTGTCCAGCCCCTTGCCGGAGAGGGTGATGCTCTGCGCGGCTGTCGTATTCAGCAGCTTGATATCGGC
>JAZTYM010000057.1:0-5692 GCA_045637025.1 Akkermansia sp.
CTCAGCTTGGTACAGCCAGTTTTCATGGTATCTATGGGCTTACTCCAGCAATCCTTGCCGCACAGACTGCGCACTTGAAGGCGCTAGAGACCCTCGTGCAGCATGGGGCCAACCCCAATGCCATCGCCTACTGCCAGATGGGCGAAGGTACCGAGCCTAGGGAGATAGAAACACCTCTGTCCCCCTTGCTGAGTGGCCGATTTGTCAATAATCGCAGCCTGCCCTGGGATACACGACGGCAGACGGCTGAGTTCCTGCTGGCGCATGGCGCCAAGCTCCATTCCTCTCGCCGTATCAACCTGCTCAGTTGTGAAGTGGCGCTTATGACGCACACCCCGGAAGGCATAGCGCCGTGGGAATGGGCTCTGGACCATGGCTTGCCCATGACCGCGGATGGGCTGAACTTCATTGTCGGCTATGCTGAGGGACGCCCTCTGCTAGAGCGCGTTTTGCGGGCGAAACAGGTGGATGTGAACGATGCTTCGGCCTCCCGGACTGTCCTGCAATGCTTGCTTTATCCCTTGTTGCACTTCTATGATGAGGAGATGTGGAACGACGAGGACAGCGTGAAGGTGATGGAGGAGTATCTGGACATGTTGCTGGCAGCGGGTGCTAATCCGAACCTCATCCCCGAGGCGGCGATGCCGCAACGCCCCGGAGAAAGCGATGATGAATACGAGGAGCGCATCAATGATTCCCATGCAGAGAAGGACACCCCGCTCGACATCGCCACCAGGGCAGGGGAGCGCGCCAAGCTGCCTGCTCACCGTGAGCTCTGCCTGCGAATCATCGACAAACTGAAACGTGCCGGCGCTAAAACAAGTGCAGAATGACAGGTGCGCATCCCCCCATTCCCCAACACCCTTGCCACTACCGAAACACGTCAACAATACGGACGAAGATGAAATCCTGTCTTTTCTACACCATTTTGTTGCCCCTTCTATATGCTCTGCTGTGGTATTTGATGAGTAATGATTGGATGCCTCAAGCCTTGGCTGTCTCCTTTGGCCTTCTTGCCTTTGTTTTGCCCTCGTTGGTTTGCTGCATCGGTTGGCTGTGGATTCAGCGGCGTCGCATTCGGAGTGCTGAGACGCCCTACATCTGTTTCATTCTGCCGATGGGGTTCTTGTGTGTGGCCTGTGTGGTCTCCGTCTACATTTGGGGGTACGATGGAATTAATACGATATTTGGTCATGTCCTCATCCTTGCCATCAATGCCGCCTGTTGTGTCGGGCTGGTAGGGCTTACATGGTTGTCGCGCCTGCTGTGGCGCCTAGCTTCAGACCCCAAGCAATGGAAATAAACAGACACGCGATGGGGCGCCAGGCCTTTCTGCCCACAATCGCGCTCAAAGTGGGCAGATAACGCGCAACAAATGTCCTCCACTCTTGAACAGAGGGACGGAAATTGATATAATGCCCCGCAACAGATACACGCTTAGAGTTATGACCAAGTTCCAATTCTCCAGAATCCTTGCCATTTGCTCCCTGTGCCTTGCTGCGGTGGGGCTGAATAGCTGTCAGCAAGGCGTCTCTTTACTTGAGGAGTCCTTGCATGTGACGGATACGACCGCGTGGTATGCGGCAGAAAACGACATGACTAATTTTTACGATGTTTCAGCAATCCCTGCGGTGAGGGAAAGTTATCTGAATGACTTTCGCCAAAGTTCGGACGCATCCACTCGTGCATTTGGTAGAGAGCGTGAGCAAATAATACGAGAGATGGATGCAGCAGCGACTTTGATAAGCAGCATGAGCCAAGCAGAAAAAGAAGCTCTGGCAATGGCCTATTTGCAGGAGTACATCGAGTCATTAGACAAGCATCACATCAGTGGCTCCGCACAGCTCGATGATAATAATAGATATACAAACATCAGTAACTGGGATGGCATGTACACGCGCACAGTAGAGCGGTTACCACAAGAGCAACAAGTTATTCTGAATACCAAAGGTGGGGCGAGGCTGATGGAAGGATATGGCGGCTACATGCTTGCTCGCTATGTTGCATTTAATCCCAAAATGGATGCCAGCATGAGAAGCAAAGCATTGTTTGTCATTGATTTGTGGGACGAATGCTCTGATGGAGAAAATGGCTATCGCTCACGATGGATAAGAAGAAAATACTAGTTTGGTGTTCGGAAAATAACTAGCCCATCAATGGGAAGTTGTAGAGTAGTTTGCGGAGCGTCAGCGTAGCGGAATTTTGAGCCCGCCGTTGGCTCGCCAACTTCCAATTTATCGCGCCGCAAAATCTTTGGGACACATGTGCTGTGTTACATTTGTGTAACAACGTTTCCGGACTATTGACCTTATGGTTGAGTCTGTGCTATGGCTGATGCGATGAAAAAGTGGTTTCGGAGGATACTCTGGGTACTGGCTGCGCCGGTGGTGTGGATTGCCGGCTGCCTGCTGCTCTGCTTGGCGCCGCGAGTGGATGAGGTGGAATGCACCCCTGTGACGGGGCTCCCCTCGCGCCCGCTGACCATGCGGGAGGTGGCAGAGCTCAACCGTATGCTGGATGAACGCTGCAGCGATATATGCGGGTTCTGGTATATCACATGGGGCGTCATGATGTCTGACGCAGAGTATTATCTGGCGGTTCCCACGGCAGATGGCGGGCTGGAGCTGGTGCATACCCGGCCGGCTCTGGTCTGGCCGTTAGAGGAGTCGGGGGAATCTGCCGAAACCGTGGTGCAGGAGTGGCTGGCGGGATTAGACAGGAAAGGAGAAGTGGCACCATGAGCCGTATTAAACGTCTGTATATCTGCCTGCTGGCGGGGTGGCTGGTGTTTTGCGCTGTGCGTGTGCTGCTGCCATATCTGGGAGATTACTACCGCGTGCGCGCGGAGGGTGGCTACGCTGTCTATGGGTTCTGCATGGATATGGAGGCATATGAAGCGCAGGAGCAGATGCCTGCAGCTCTGTTTGCTGAGCTGAATGCGCGCCTGGAATCAGCCCAGCCCGGTACCCGGTTTTTCTATACCCCCTGCGAGACGACGCAGTGCACCTGGAAGGGGCTGCTGTGCACCCCCTCGCATGTCGGGAAGCCCGAGTTGTCTCCGGCGGCAGAGCAGGTGCAGCGTGCCTGGCACGAGGAAACCGGGTACTGGTACTGACGAGACAGCGGGGAAATCAGAATTTGAAGAGGATTGGGAATTTCTAAAAAGTCCGGAAATTATAACGCAGCCACATAAATGGGAAGTTGGCGAGCCAACTTCCCATTTGTCAGTCTGGTTATTCACCAGGGGGTATGCCAGTTATTTCCCGAACGCTATACTATCGAACTCCTGGGAACATGGGAGATTATCCATAACCCAGATTTTAAAGTGGGCGAATTTGACCACTTTAAAACACAAGCCGGTTTACCCAGCCTCGTGTTTTAGCGTTCCCTATATTTTAATGTAAGCCGTTGTGCGGGAGGCTCCGATTTTTCGAATTTCTCCGTTATCAAGCATCTGTTTCAAGGTGCGCTCGATGAGGGAGACGCTGATATCCGGGCAAGCCGCCATGATGTCAGCTTTTCTGATTTTACCCGGTTTTTGTTCAAATATCATTCTGATGCGCTCCATCTTATTGAGTTTTGCTTGGGTAACATGCTCCACCCGGCACTCAAACTCGCGATAAGCTCTCAGAATGATGCCCAGCAGATACTGCAAAAAGGGAAGATTGTTATTACTCTCTGTATCCCAGCCGGTGCTGCTCTCCTGCAGTGTTTCGTAATAGGTCTGCTTGTTTTCTTCTATCAATTTCTCCAAGCTTATATATTTGCCCACAATATACCCATGCTGATAGAGCAGCATGAGAGTGAGCAGGCGGCTCATACGTCCATTGCCGTCATTGAACGGATGAATGCACAGAAAATCGAAGACGAAAAGTACCAATAATATCAAGGGATCACAAACCTCCTGTGCGACGGCCTGTTTGTATGCATCGCACAGAGAACGCACCGCGTCCGGTGTTTCAAATGCTGGAGTCGGAGAGAAACGGACATGCTTGTTGCCCGCTGCATCTGTTTCTGCTATCAGATTATCAGCATTCTTCCAGTGCCCCCCCATGCCGGAAGGGTGGAATGAATCCAAATTCCGTTGCAACTGCAAGATTGTATTCGGATTCAACGGAATATACTCGTAATTCTCATGAATGGTTCGCAGCACAGCTCGATACCCGGCAATTTCCTTTTCATTGCGGTTGATTGGCTCTACCTTCTGCAATACCAGCTCCTTTAATCTCGCATCGGAGGTATAGATGCCTTCGATTCTATTGGATGCATCCGTACTTTGAATCACAGCTATTTCCAGCAGACTCTGCAGAACATCTTTTCTTGCCGTAATAAACAGCGTCTGTTTGCCCCGGTATTCATGTATAGCCGACAGCAGATTGCTTATTTCCGGCGTAAGTAAAGGCCCGGGTAAATTTAAATAATTGAAGGTTCTCATGACAGCTTGCTGTTTCTCTGCCCACACTTTAGCAGCTTTCTGCCTACTTTCAAGCTAAAAGTGGGCAGTAACGCCATAAAAGTGGGCAGAAAATCGTCATCATCGGGACCAAGGGCGACCATCTGGCCAATGAGGAGACACTGGACAAGCTGCACTTGGACAGAGCGTGGCAAGAACAAGCTGGGCCGGGATATCGCTATTTCCTCGTGTTCCAAGACAAGGATATCAGTATGACCGGGGCATACCCCATGAGCGAGTTCCTCAAGATTCTGGCTGAACTGTAAACAACGCACAAAACACCACTCAGGCTTCGATAAATCTTCCGTCTTCGCCAAGGTTTCGCCGAGACGAGACGCCCAGACAAGCCGCAAGACCATGACCAGCACCCGGCAGACCTAGGGCTCCACTTCGAGCAAATCCTCGGCTTTTGCCCGTCTCGGCGTAGCAAGAGCCCGAAAGGGCTACGCGAAGACGGCCCCGTCTCGGCGTAGCAAGAGCCCGATAGGGCTCCGCGAAGTCGGAGCTCTGTTTTTGCGCCATCGGCAACAAATACGCAGGAAACGCGCAACAAAATGCCCGCCGCGCTTGAACCGAGGGGCGGGAATTGATATAATGCCAAAGGATTGACAACTCATTATTCATGAAGAAAAAACCCCTTCTCATTCTCCTTATTCTTTTTGCCATTCTCCTCTGCGGGACGGCTTTTGTAGCCTGTCGTTTTATCACAGTAGAAGATGGCACCCCGGCTGTTGCTCTCATATATCGGGATGGTAGAACTGTATATTTCTCTGACAAGCATTTCTATCCGCAAGAACTGAGCAATTGGATTGCTCATAATAATGAGAAACTATATCATGCGACCCCGGTTGTCTATGCGCCGCAGGTCAGGCTGAGTTTCTCAGGAACGCACCTGAGTTTCGACTTCCTTACGGATGCCGTTACGAGTGGCACTCATATCCGAGATGCAACGGAGAAGGACAGGCAGTTCATGAACTGGCTGCAGTCCCAGCCGGGGGAAAAAAAAGATGATATAAAATACGGTGCCTTTATGAGGATGGGAAATAATCAGTCTGGCGGGAATTGATATAATGCCCCGTAACAGATACACGCTTAGTTATAGCAAAGACCCCAAGTTCATTAAGTTGGGAGAAAAACTGCAAGCTCTGCGCGATAAACACGAATTTGTAGGTGAGATAATGATTATTTTAGTTACAGGAGCATCGCATACGGGCAAAACTGCACTTGCTCAAAAACTGC
>JAZTYM010000058.1:0-59167 GCA_045637025.1 Akkermansia sp.
GCGACCAAACCACATGGGTGTTCGACCCTGCCACCGGCTTGGAGCTCCGCAAAACCTACGCCGACAACAGCTCCGTGGTGAAAACCTACGATGCCTTCAACCGCTTGGCAACGGAAACCGATGCGCGAAACAACGTCAAAACCCACAGCTACGAATCCGCCCGCGGTCTGTTGCTGGGCACCAGCTACTCTGATGCCACCGCACCCCGCAGCTACGCCTACAATCACCTTGGCCAGCTCACGCAGGTGACGGATGATGCTGGGGTGCGCACCCTCGGCTACAACGCCTTTGGCGAGCAGGAAACGGATACGCTTCTCGCAGGTGGCAAGTCCCACCTCATCACCGAAACTCGCGATGCTCTGGGGCGCTCCACCGGCTTCATCTACAGCAAAGATGGCGCCGTGCAGCACAGCGTCACCACCGCCTACGGCGCAGATGGTCGCATCGCCACCGCGGGCTTCATGCACGGCGGCAGCGAGAAGCAGTTTGGCTACAACTCATGAGCGGGCGCCGAACGCAAAGCGGCACAGCGCGGTGAGGGTGAGCAAGCAGGCGCTGGCCAAAAAATTGAGCAACCACATGACGAGATAGAGGATAGCAATCATGCTCTCGTTCGGGTGCTGGCACTGCGCGTAGATGCAATACAGAGTCGCGCCCAATAGGGGCAACATGATGCAGGCATACAGCGAGCCTAGGCTCAGGATGCGTTCTTGGCGCACCCACAGGTGAATGGCGCAGCAGGCTATGCTAGGCAGAAGCATCAGCGCATCTCCCAGATAGGACAGGTTCCACGGCAAGGATTGCACCAAGACAAGCAGGGCCGTAGAGAGCGGGGTGACAACCAGGGTCTGGGTGAGGTAATACTTCATGCGAGCGGTGCCAATATACCACGGCAGGATATGATTGACAAGGATACAGGTTTGCGTTAAGGTGATTTTTGAACGGATAAGGCACGTAAAGTGTCTACCAAAATGACTATGAATACGAGAACTCTTCTGACAACGGCTGCCGTGGCTCTGCTGAGCCCTGTAGTACAGGCAGATATTCACGCAGGCATGCCCACGGTGCCCAACATGACCGCACAGATGCGCGGCAACTGCGATTTGCTGGCATCTAACACCGTACGCGCGACGTTCAAGGGGCTGCGCGATTTGACCAAGCCCACCTTGAGCGACGCTATCCAGCCCACGGTGACTCGAGTAGCCGTCTTTGAAGTGATAGAGCCCCTGGCATACCGCCGCTACGGGCGCTATGGCAACAACCGCATGCGCGCAGGCTCACTTTTTGCCGTAGAGATGAGCAAGGAGGTACTGGGGCAACCCACCGCGGTAGTCGACACGATTTCTCACATGCAACCAGGGGATGAAGCCGTCGTCAAAATCGATCATCTGTACATTTTTGATGAGATGGAGAACCGCTCGGTGAACCCATGCACGCGTATTGCCCGCAAGATGACAGCGCCAGCTCCGGCTCCCTTGCCCACCACGCAACCCACGACTCCAGGCAGCGCCGCCACGACAGCAGCCCCTGCCCCGCTGCCCACCACAGTCGCGCCGCTGACAGGCGGCAGCAACTTTGCAGCCACGAGCCGCGAGACCCGCATCTCCATCGTCCCGGATGGCCAAGGCGGCATGAAGAAGGAGCGCATTGATATACACCGCGAGCTTGATCCCACCACGCAAGAGGTGAAGACGCGCATGTACATCAACGGCACGGAGGTGGACCCCACCACGCGCCAGCCGCTGCCACAGGCCCCTGTCCCCGAACCAGCACCCGCGCCTGCACCGGCACCAGTGCCCGCACCTGAGCCCGCTCCAGCTCCTGCACCCGCTGCAGAGCCTGCACCCGCCGCGGGGCAAGATGGCGACACCATCGTCGAGCATGCGCCCGAAAACGCGGTGGAGGCTGTGCCGGCTCTGCCGAAGGAGCCCGCGCCGGCCGCCAACGGCACACCATTGCCAGAGACAGAAAGTTTCTAATTCACGGTTAGGATTTAATCTCTACGGGCAGGCTCAAAACCTGCCCGTTTTTACTTGGCTAAAGCGCATCTGCGTGGTAGAATACGGGCATGGTAAGGATACTGGCAGCAACCGACTTTTCAGAAGAATCACAACCGGTGTTGGATTTCACGGCCAACATGGTGCGGCAGTGTGGCGGCAAGATGTACCTTTTGCACGCAGTGGAGCCCTGCATGATAGATGCTGCTGGGAGCTTGCCCACAGATGGCATGTTGGGGCTGCTGCCGCAGCCGTGTTCATGCGCCCAAGACGCGCTCATGCAGCAATGCCAAAATGTCTTGGAGCGCGCAGATGCACGCGCCAAGATGCTTGCCACCACCATCAGCCAGCAATGGGGCATCCCCATCTATGGCAAGGCTGAAGAGGCAGACGACATTGTGGAATGCGTGCTTAGCTTCTGCAAGCGCCACAATATCGATATTCTCGTGATTGGGAATCGGCACCACACTTTGCTTTCATCCATCCTGATGGGCAACACCGCTGAGAAACTGGTACGCGCCGCCACCATCCCGGTGACCGTCGTCCCCTGTGGAGCCAAAGCAAAAGGTTTGCGATGAAGGTCATCTTTATAGGCGATGTTGTGGGAGAACCCGGGCGCTTGGCCATGTACCGGGCGCTGCCCGAGCTGCGCGAGGAGTTCGGCGCCGACGCGGTGGTGGTCAACGGAGAAAACGCCGCGGGCGGCAAGGGCATCACGCCGCGCATCGCCAAGGAATTTCTGGAGCGAGGGGTAGATGTCATCACCCTAGGCGACCACGTGTGGGACCAAAGTGATTTGGCGCTTTGGATGGACACGGAACCCCGCGTGCTGCGCCCCCTCAACTTGCAGCGCAACAACCCGGGCCACGGCAGCGTCATCATCGACACAGCGGCAGGCCGCTTGGCGGTTGTGTCTCTGCATGGGCGGGTGTTCATGCGCAATGGAGCAGAAAATCCTTTTACCCGCGCAAGCGAGGAAATCCAAGCGCTGCGGGAGGAGCACGCGGTGAAGGCCATATTGGTCGACATCCACGCAGAAGCCACCAGCGAGAAGATTGCGTTGGGGTATCATTTGGACGGAGAGGTTTCTGCTGTACTGGGCACGCACACGCATGTGCAGACGGCTGATGCGCGCATTTTGCCCGGCGGCACAGCTTACCAGACAGATGTGGGCATGTGTGGTTCGCTCAACGGAGTCATTGGGCGCGAAATAGAGCCTGTGTTGATGAGCTATGTCTCTGGCATGCCCTACAAATTGCCCGTGGCAGGATGGCCTGTGCTCTTGAGTGGAGCTTGCATCACCATAGATACCGCCACGGGCAAGGCCACAGATATTACACCCATTAACCGGTATTACGACAAATGATAGACAGCGAACGATTTGGGGGCATTGCGCGTTTGTATGGGGTCGCGGCGGCAGAGCGCTTAGCTCAAGCACGCGTGGCAGTGGTAGGCATAGGCGGTGTGGGTTCATGGGCAGCAGAGGCCTTGGCCCGCAGTGGCGTGGGCTGCATCATTCTGCAAGATTTGGATGAGCTGTGTATCACCAACACCAACCGCCAGATTCATGCCTTGGACGGCACATACGGCCAGCCCAAAGTGGATGTGATGGCGGAGCGTCTGCGGCTCATCAACCCCGCGGTGAAGGTGGAGCCCCTCATGTCGTTCTACACCGTATCCGCGCCAGAGCGTTTGTTCGTCACCAAGCCCGATGTCATCATCGATGCCATCGACACCATGCGCCCCAAAGCGCACCTGATAGCGGAATGCTGGCGCCGCCATATTCCCGTTGTGACTTGCGGTGGCGCGGGTGGGCGCATTGATGCAAGCTGCATCAGCGTGGCCGATTTGGCTCGCACCTGCGGAGACAACATGCTCTCCCAGCTGCGCAAAAACCTGCGGCGCGATTACCAATTACCGCTACACGACCGCTGCCCAGAACTCGGCATTCCCTGCGTCTACTCCCCCGAACGCCCGCGCTTCCCCCGCTGTGATGGCAGCGTGAGCTGCGAGCGCGAAGCGGGGCAAAAAGGCGGCATCGGCTGCGCCAGCGGTTTTGGCTCAGCCACCCACATCACAGGCACTTTCGGTTTCATGGCCGCGGGTGCTGCCCTTCACATTCTCACCACCACCCCCGCACAAGATGAAGTTCTCTGACCGCACAGCCCGCGCCAACAAGCACACCGCCCGCCCAGACTCCCGACACGAAAAAGCGCCCGCGCGCCCCGTTGTCAAATCGCTGGATGAAGGCGCTCTGCAAGACATCCTTGCCGAAAACCCGCAAGGTCTCTACCTCATCTTAGACTGCATTCAAGACCCCCACAACCTGGGTGCTATCCTGCGCACCGCAGATGGCGCCGGGGTCGCAGCCGTCATCGCCCCCAAGGACAAAGCCGTCTGCATCACGGAGACGGTGCTCCGCGTCTCCGTGGGTGCGGCAGAAAAAGTACCCTTTGTGCAAGTGACCAATTTGGCACGCACCATCAAGAGCATGAAGGAGGCCGGCATCTGGTTTGTGGGCACATCTGACCACGGCGACCGCTCCCTCTATGATATGGATTTGAAGGGCGGCATCGCTATCGTGATGGGCGCGGAGGGGGACGGCATGCGCCGCCTCACAGAAGAGAACTGCGATTTTCTCATCCGCATCCCCATGTATGGCAGCGTGCCCTGCCTCAATGTGTCCGTCGCCACAGGGGTATGCCTGTATGAAGCCGTGCGCCAACGCCAACTCACATGAGCCAGCCCCCCGCCACAGAGGCGGATGCCAGCCGCATCATCATCCGCGTTGAACCGCCCCCCGGCATGCGGGTGCGTTTCATCTCGGATTTGCACTATGGGCACGAGCGCTGCCTCGCCCCGCCACCGCAGCAATTGGTGGAGACACTCGGGGGCATCGGCATGCTGGTCGTGGTGGGCGACATGGCCGAAACGCGCCCCTGCCCCTGGCAAGAGCGCGGGCAAGCCCTGCGGGATGAATTGCGCCGGCTCTGCGCAGAGCGCGGGATTGAGCTAGTTGAAATCTCTGGCAACCACGATCCCGACCTCCCCGCCCTGCTCGCCCTCTTCTGGCAAGGCCGCGTGGCGGCCATGCATGGCCACGCCATCTACAAAGAAGTAGCGCCTTGGAGCTGGGAGTACCTGCGCAACAAGGAGGCCTGCAAAAATCTCATCGCCCGCTATGCAGACAGTGATGAAAACTTGCTCTCGCGCCTCGAGCTTTCCCGCGCCATGAGCACCCGCACCCGGCCTATCATGCGGAGAGAGGGAATCAAGAACCGATACCTGCGCAGTTTCTTGCATTGTTTTTGGCCGCCGCAGCGCCCGATGAGCATCGTGTGGAGTTGGCTCACCTGCGGCTGGAGGGCAGAGCGCTTTATCCGCCGTTTTTTACCAAAAACAGAGACCCTGATACTCGGGCATTTCCATCGCTACGGGCATTGGACATACGGCAAGCGCACCATACTCAATACGGGAGCCTGGTTCAAACATGCCACCCCCTACGCCGTCGACATGCAAGACGGGCGCGTCATCGCTTACACGAAATGGGGGCATTAACGCTCCCCATCAGATGAGCGGGAGATGATGTACTGCGGGCGGCGCTTGATTTCCATGTACATTTTGGCCAGATATTGCCCAAAAATACCAAAGCAAAACAACTGAACACCACTGAGCAGCAAGATGATACAGACCATCGAAGTCCACCCATCCACCGAATTATGATAAAGGTATTGGCGTATCACCAAACTCACCAACGCAACGGCGGAAATCACCATAAACAAGAGCCCCAGTATGGCCGAAAGGGTGAGAGGAATCGTGGTGAACGCCACAATCCCCTCCACCGAATACTTGAACAACTTCCAGAATGACCATTTGGTCTCCCCGGCCACGCGCTCTACATTTTCGAACTCGAACCACTTAGTGCGGAAGCCTATCCACTCATACAAACCCTTGGAGAAACGATTTACCTCCGGCATGGCTATGAGCGCATCCAAAGCCTTGCGGGAAAGCAACTTGTAGTCACGAGCTCCATCCACCAACTGGGTGGTGGACATGCGGTTGATAAGGCTATAAAAGCGGCGGGCAAAGAACGAACGGATGGGGGGTTCCCCCTTACGGGAAACGCGCCGCGTGCCAGCGCAGTCATAACCTTCCTCGCGCACAGCCTTGAGCATATCCGGCAGCAACGCGGGCGGGTCCTGCAAATCAGCATCCATCACGGCAGCATAATCACCTTTGGCTGCCTTCAACCCTGCCAAGATGGCGCCTTCCTTGCCAAAATTGCGGGAAAACGAGAGCCAACGCACAATGGGATACTGATTGGCGACATCCTGCATCACTTCCAGAGTATTATCCCGGCTGCCATCATCCACCAGAATAACCTCGGCGTCTACCCCCTCCATGCTATCCAGCACGCGCGTCAATTCAACCATGAACGGGCGCAAGGCTTCAGATTCATTGTAACAGGGGACAACCAAGGATATCAGCATAAGCGACATACTACCACCCACCCCACCCTAAAACAAGCGCAAAATACGCTACAACGCTACAAAATGCGCATCCGCGTGGCGCGTTTGCGTCTTGACCTCAAGGCGCCTTTTTGCTAATCTCAGGGCAATGGTTAAGCGTATTTTCAGCGGGTTCGTCATGCTCTTCGTCATGCTGGTATTCACAGCATGTCATCAGGAAGACCCGAATAGCAAAACGATACGCCTTGGCTGCTTCCCCAATGTGACCCATGTGCAGGCGCTTGTGGCTCGCAACATGAGCCGCACCGGCGAAGGCTGGTTCGAACGCTACCTCCCTGGCTACAACATCGAGTGGTACACCTACAATGCCGGGCCTACTGCCATGGAAGCCATTTTTGGACGCACCGTCGACCTCACCTACGTAGGGCCCAGCCCGGCACTGAATGCGTATGCCGTATCGGCAGGGCGCGAAGTGCGTCTGCTGGCGGGCTCTGTGAATGGGGGTGCCGCCCTGATGGTCGCGCCCGAGAGCGGCATCCACCGAGCAGCAGATTTCAAAGGCCGCAGCATAGCGACTCCGCAACTTGGCAACACGCAAGATGTGTCCTGCCGCGCATGGCTCAACAAAAACGGACTCAAGAACACCCTTGAGGGCGCGGGAGACTGCCGTGTAGCCCCCACGCCCAACTCCATGCAGCTGCAACTCATGAAACAGGGGGATATTGATGCCTGCTGGACGGTAGAGCCCTGGGTAAGCCGCTTGGAAATGATGGGCAATGCCCGAGTGATGGTGCAAGAGCCCGACGTCGTGACCACCGTGTTGACGGGGCGCGTGGCATGGCTCAAAAACCACCCAAGGGAAGCCGCCATCATCCTACGGGCCCACCGCGAGCTCACCCAGTGGATTTTGGAGCACCCGCAAGAAGCACAAGAACGAGTCACCAACGAGCTAACCGAGCTCACCCAAGCCCCCATGGACCCAGAATTGGTGCGCCGCGCCTGGCAACGGCTCACGCTGACCGATGCAATAGATGTGGCAGGGCTGGAGCAATTTGTCAAAGATGCACAGATGAGTGGTCTGCTGGACCGTGTGCCACCGCTGGATGAAATGATTTACCGGGAACAGCCATGATACAGGAAAAACTACACGAAGAGATACACAACTTCCCCACCGCCAAGCTCAGCATCGAGCATGTGTGCAAGGACTTTGTCACCAGCAACGGCTCCGTTGTGCGGGCGCTCGATGATGTATCGCTCACCATCAACGAGGGTGAGTTCGTCTGCTTTGTGGGCCCGAGTGGTTGCGGCAAATCCACCTTACTCAACATCATAGCCGGCTTAGAAAAGCCTGATAGTGGCATGGCCCTTATCGATGGGACGCCCATCACAGGCCCTGGGCGCGACCGCATGATGATGTTCCAAGAGCACGCGCTTTTCCCTTGGTTGGATGTCATTGGCAACGTCATGTTTGGGCTCAAGCAAAAACCCAACCTGAACAACAAGGAGCGACTCGAAGTCGCCAAGTATTATCTGTATTTGGTGAAGATGGATCGTTTTGCCCACGCCAACATTCACGAACTCTCTGGCGGCATGCGCCAGCGTGTTGCGCTGGCTCGCTCCCTGGCGCCCAACCCCAAAATCTTGCTCATGGATGAGCCCTTCTCGGCCTTGGATGCCATGACTCGCGAACGCCTGTACGGCGACATTCAGGATGTATGGGAAAAGCGCCGCAAGACCATCATTTTTGTAACCCACAACGTGCGCGAGGCCGTGTGTCTTGGCAGCCGGGTGGTGCTCTTCTCACCCCACCCGGGCCGCGTGCGCGAGGAGTTCCCCGTGCGCCTGCCACGCCCCCGCAACATCAACAACCACGACTTGGCCGATTTGTCGCAAGAAATCACCTCGGCCCTCAAGGGATACACCGCAGCAGAATCCGACTAAAGCACCATGAAACGCGTTCTCATCACCATTTGTTTCTTTATTCTGCTCATTTTGGTATGGGCAGCCCTCACCGGGGATTTGGCCTGCATAGGGATTGATATAGCCCTGTGGTCGCCATACGTACTTCCCCCGCCCAGCACGGTGGGGCACTATCTGTGGGACAACACGCTCAACGGCAAGATTCCGCTCTCCATGCTCATCACGCTGCGGCGACTCCTCATCGGCTACGCGATTGGGCTCATCATTGGGGTACCGCTGGGCATGATAGCCGCGCGCTTCCGCTGCGCAAACGACACGCTGGGCATGCTGGCGCTGGGGCTTCAGGCTCTGCCGAGCGTGTGCTGGGTGCCGCTGGCGTGCATCTGGTTTGGGCAAACAGAGGCGGCCCTGCTCTTTGTGGTCATCATGGGTACCCTGTGGAGTGTGCTACTCTCTACCCAAAACGGCATGAAAAATGTGCCGCCCATCTACGCCCGAGCTGCGCGCACCATGGGATCCTCGCCCCTTCACACCTTGGTCTTTGTCACCCTGCCCGCCTCAGCGCCCTTTGTAGTCAGCGGCATGAAGCAAGGCTGGGCATTTGCATGGCGCTCCCTCATGGCGGCAGAAATCTACGTGTCGGTGGTATCAGGTTTCGGCATTGGCCAATACCTGCACTACGGGCGAGAACTGCAACGCATGTACCAAGTCATCGGCATCATGTTCATCATCATTTTGGTGGGCTTGCTGGCAGATAAAATCCTTTTTTCACCCGTCGAATCTTGGCTGCACCGCCGCTGGGGTACTGGCAAAGAATAATACGCTATGAGCGATTGGATTGAAGAATTACGCCGCGAGCTCGGCGATTGCATCCACACGGATTTACCCACGCTGGAAGCCCACGCGGGAGACAAATGGCACGCGGCGCACCTGCCGGAAGCCGTGCTCCTAGCCACCTCGACCGCCCAGGTATCAGCCGCCATGAAGGTGGCTACAGCCCACCGCATCCCAGTGACCCCGCGAGGTGCAGGCGTGGGCTATGTGGGCGGGTGTGTTCCAGTGCGGGGTGGGTTGGTCATCTCCACCGCGCGCATGCAACGCATTGTGGAGCTTGCGCCAGAAGATGGTGTAGCGGTGGTGGAAGCAGGTGTGTTGACAGCAGATTTGCAAGAAGCCTGCGCCCGCTTGGGATGGTTTTACCCGCCCGACCCCGCCTCGCGCAAAGAATCCAGCATTGGCGGCAATATCGCCACAAACGCAGGGGGCCCGCGCTGCCTCAAATACGGGGTCACGCGCAACTATGTGCTGGGGCTGGAAGTTGTGCTGGCAGATGGGCGCATCTTGCGCTGTGGTGGGCGCACCCACAAGAACAAACAAGGCTTCGACCTGACGGGGCTTTTCTGTGGCTCGGAAGGCATGCTGGGCATTATCACCCAGGCCACGCTCCGCATCATCCCAGCCCCACCAGCACGGGCGGCACTGCATGCCTCATTCCCGCGTTTTGCGCTGGCCGCGCAGGCGGTGCAAAACATCTTGCAAGGGGGGCACCTGCCCAGCGCCATTGAAATCACAGATGCCTTCACCCTGACAGCCGCGAGAGCGTACCTGCAAAACGATGTCTTACCGGCCGATGCGCAGGGGCACATCATCGTGGAGACGGATGGCCAAGCCGATGCCGTGGCGGCAGAAATCAGCGCCATCTCCAGCATCCTCCAAGAGACGGGGGCAAGCACCATCTGCCCTGCGCTCTCCGAAGATGAAGTGGAGCAAATATGGCAGCTGCGCCGCGAGTTTTCGTACAGCCTCAAGGCAACCGGGCTCACCAAGCTCAACGAAGACATCGTCATTCCCCGCTCCAAGCTGGTGCAGTTGGTGGATTTTTGCGAATCCATGCAGCGTGAAACGGGGATTCCCGTGGCGTGCTTCGGACACTCGGGGGATGGCAACATCCACACCAACATCATGGTGCCCAAAGATGCGCAAGGCCACGACATCCGCCAGCCGGCAGATGAACTGGTGCACCGCCTTTTCCGCTGGGTCACAGAACACGGTGGTAGCATCACCGGAGAACACGGTATCGGCATCGCTAAGGCCCCTTGGTTCCCCGCAGCCATCGGTCCCACGGCGCTGGATGCGCACAAAGCCATCAAAGAAGCGCTCGACCCGCTCCATATCCTCAACCCCGGCAAAATGAGCTTGGATTAACCCCCGCATCCCCTCCACCAATGCCCCGCACTTGGCAATTACGCAGCGAAACATGGACTCTGCCCGCGCAGGGTGCCATCATGGGCATTCTCAATGTGACCCCGGACTCCTTTTCCGATGGGGGAATGCACCACACCAAGGAAGCGGCATTGGCGCATGCGCGCAAGTTGATTCAGGATGGGGCAGACATCATCGACATAGGGGGTGAATCCACCCGCCCGGGCTCGGCCGAAACACCACCACAAGTGGAGCAAGAGCGCGTGGTGCCCGTCATCCAAGCGCTTCGCGCAGAGTTCCCCGCGCTCCGCCTTTCCATTGACACCCGCCACGCCGCCACAGCAGAAGCCGCGCTCCGCGCAGGTGCCGATATAGTCAACGACATCACCGGCTTGGCCGCCACAGACATGCGCCGCGTGTGCGCTGAGCATCCTTGTGGCATCATCCTCATGCACATGCAAGGCACCCCCGCCACCATGCAGCAAGCCCCCCACTACACCGATGTCGTGGCAGAAGTGCGCCAATTTTTTGCCACGCGACTCGCCTTGGCTCAGCAAGATGGCATTGCCCCCGAGCGCATTTGCTTGGACCCTGGCATCGGCTTCGGCAAAACAGATGAGCACAATGTGCAGCTCATCCGCCACTTGGAATCTCTGCGCATCCAGAACAGACCGCTGCTCATGGCTCTCTCTCGCAAGGCTTTCTTGGGCCGCATCTTATCGCAGCCCGATTTACCCAAAACCAGCCCGCTGCCCACGGTCACGATGAGTCTGCTGGCAGCCGACAGAGGCGCGGAACTGCACCGCGTGCATGATGTGGCAGAGCTGCACGCCGCACTGCGACTGCGCGCGGCCATCCTGCGCAGCTGAGCTCCAATCTTCAACCTACACCTCCCTCCATCTCATGAACACTTGGATTACAGCGACTTTCAGTCCTACCGGTTCCACCCGCGCTATCTCCCGAGCCATCGCCACAAGTAAGGAACAACAACACATTGATTTACTGAAGCCCACAGAGGCACAGCTCATCCCCGCCACATCCCCGCTGCTTGCGGTGGTGCCCGTGTACGGCGGCCGCGTACCGGCCATCGCCATTGAGCGCCTCAGCGCGCTCCAAGGTGAGGGGGGCCCCGCCATCGCCGTGGTGGTATATGGCAACCGCGCCTACGAAGATGCCCTGCTGGAACTCAAAAACACGCTGACAGGCTGTGGTTTCCGCGTTGTGGCTGCCGCCGCCTTCATTGCAGAGCACTCCATCGCCCGCTGCATTGCCACAGGCCGCCCGCACGAGCAGGATAAACAAACAGCTGCCGAGTTCTCTGCGGCCATCGATGCCAAGCTTGCCCTCCCCATCGCCGAACAGGCAGAAATAACCGTGCCCGGCAATGAAGAAATGAAGCCGCTGCCCCAAATGCCCGCCACCCCCATGGTGACAGAGTCCTGCGGTGGGTGCGGATACTGCGCACGCGAGTGCCCCACCGGTGCCATCCCGGCCAACGACCCTCGCAGCACCGATGCCACGCGCTGCATCTTGTGCATGCGCTGCGTGAGCATCTGCCCGCGCCAAGCTCGCATCCTGCCGCCACCGCTGCAGGCAGGCATGACCGCGCGCTTGCAAGCATGCGCGGCCGAACCGCGCTTGCCCGAGCTCTACATCTGATGCTTTTTTACATCGCGCGGCTCAAAAGCTGCGTCAGCTCAAACTGGAAAGCCTGCAACTCAGCCGTGCTGGGCTTGCCGCTGAGCTCGCTCCAGCCAAAGCGCCCCATCTGGTCAATCTGCCACGCACCCTTCACCCCCGAGGGGAAGACCGTCTTGCCAGAAAGCAAGGTGCCCGGAATCTGCAATTCATCCAACGTCACCTCGGGTTTCCCGGCCATGCCAGGAGCCGGCATAGCGGCGGGGGCCTCCTCTGCCGGAGCCGAGGCCGGAGTCTCAGGCTTGGGAGCCGGAGCTGGGGCAGGTGCTGGAGCCGCAGGTTTGGCAATCTCGATACCGTAGTCCAGCAGGAGGAAGCGTACATCCATGTAAGTCATGTGCACACCGCACTCGGACACCAGATTTTTCTGGATACCATTCAAATCCACACCGTGGGCAGCCCATTGGCGCACCATCTCAAGTTGTTCTGGCGAAAGTTTCGTGGCCATGCAGGCATCTTATCCTCTAGGCAGCTCTTTGGCAAGCAGGAAGCGTGCCCGCATCCCTTCGCCATGACATAACAAGCCCTAAATTGAAAATTCAACTTTACAAGCGCCGTGCCCTTCCCTATCATGTGGGCATGTCCAATACAAAAGTTTCTGATAATGTGGATGCTCTCATCAAACTGGCTCTTGATGAGGACTTCGGGGATGGCGACGTGACCTCCAACTACTTTGTGCCCGCAGAACTGAAGGCCAAGGCTCTGTTGCGCCCCCGCACCCAAGGCGTGCTCTCCGGCGTGAAGGTGGCAGAAGCCGTGTTCAAGGCGGTGGACCCCACGCTGAAGGTGGAAGTTCTGCTGCACGATGGCGAGCAAGTATCCCCTGGCGCCATTGTCATGTCCATTGAAGGTTCTGCACGCTCCATTCTGGGTGCCGAGCGCACAGCTCTCAACTTCATCCAGCGTCTTTCTGGTGTAGCAACCATGACCCACAAATATGTGAAAGCCATCGCCCACACATCCTGCCGCCTGCTGGATACCCGCAAGACCACCCCCGGCTACCGCCTGCTGGAAAAAGCAGCCGTGGTGCATGGTGGCGGCAATAATCACCGCTTGGGGCTTTACGACCGCGCTATGGTCAAGGACAACCACCTCATGACTGATGGTGACACAGCCCACCTGCAAGCATGCATCACGCAGCTCAAGGCTGACAAGCCTGGTGTGGAAGTAGAACTGGAGGCCGACAACCTCACCCAAGTAGAAGCCTTCTTGCAGCTGACGGGTGTGGACTACATCCTGCTGGACAACATGAGCAACGATGACATGCGCCGCGCGGTCGAGATGCGTGGCAAGAACCGCAAGCCGTACTTCGAGGCCAGCGGCGGTCTGACCTTGGAGACAGCGCCCGCCGCTGCCGAAACAGGCGTTGACTTCATGAGCTTCGGCTGCCTGACTCACTCGGTCCCCTCCTTGGACTTGGGGCTAGATTTCACCGTAACACGCTAAATGCTAATACCAACGACGAGAGAAGCGCTTATCACCCTCAACCTCATACCTGGGCTGGGGTCGATTCGCATTCAATCGTTGTTGGAGTTCTTTGGCTCTGCCGAACTGGCATTGGCGGCGCCTGTTTCCCTGCTGGAGCAGGTGCCGCGCCTAGGCAGCAAGCTAGCCGCAGCGGTGGCAGACTGGCGCAACTGCACCAACACCGCTGCAGAAATAGAAGCCGCAGAACAGTATGGGGTACGCATCGTCACCCTCTTGGATGACGACTACCCACAGATGCTGCGCCACATGGCAGACCCGCCTATCATTCTCTATGTGCGGGGCGAGTGGTATCCCCAAGATGCCAACCGCTCCGTCGCCGTCGTGGGCTCGCGCCGCGCAGGCCCCTACGGCATGACCCAAGCACGCCGCTTTGCCCGCGAACTCGCGGAAAACGGCTGCACCATCATCTCCGGCCTCGCTCGTGGCATCGATACCGCCGCCCACCAAGGCGCGCTCGATGCAGGGGGGCGCACCATCGCCGTGTTGGGCTCGGGCATGGCGCACATCTTCCCCCAAGAAAATGAGGCACTGGCAGACTGCATAGCACGCGGGCAAGGCGCTGTTGTGAGCGAGTTCCCCATGTTCATGCGCCCGGGCCGCACCACCTTTCCCCAGCGCAACCGCATTGTTGCCGCATGGAGCCAAGCTACATTGGTGGTCGAAGCCCCCTGCCGCAGCGGAGCTCTCATGACCGCCCGCATCGCCGCCGACGACTACGGCCGCAGCGTCTTTGCCGTACCCGGCCCGGTGGACAGGCCCACTAGCGCTGGCTGCCATGGTCTCATCCGCGAAGGCGCGATTTTGTGCACCGCGCCCGCAGAACTCATGGCCGACATGCGCTGGACAGACAGCCCGCGCCAGCTTGATTTGGACTTTGACCCCGCCCCCGCTGCAAATGATATCCTTTCCGCGGAGGAAAGCGCAATTTTAGCCGCCATTGGGGCTGGGCACGACACGCTAGACGCCCTCTGCCCCGCCTTGGGCATGCCCGCACGCGAACTCACTCCGCTGCTGATGCGCATGCAGGTCAAACGTCTCATCACCCCCCTTCCCGGTGGCCGATTCCGGTAAGCGAATGAGTCCCCTCAAAAAAAAGACATAAATTTGGCTTGCAATTTGGGGAGACTTGCTGTATAAGTGGCGACCCCCTTTCCGCAGTGATGCGGGTAAACCTTTACAAAAACAACAAGATATGTCCAAGCATTCCACCCTGAAAGCAACTGGTACCGTTGGCGGTAAGCGTTCTGTTCTCAAGCGTTTTGAGCGCGTGAAGCTCCTCAAGGAGCGCGGCCAGTGGAAGGAAGGCCAGAGCCCCATCGGTCTGCCCAAGACCAAGTTCGACGCCTAAGCCGGTGACGCATTCTGCAGCGGAGAATGGCTACGCAAAAAGTGTGTTGAGCGTGCCATTCCTCTGCGCCGGATAGCCCGTCAGGTGTTGCACAACACCTCGAGATTGTACTTAGTACAGATTTTCGCCTCACGGCTGTCGAAAGCCGCGAGGCTTTTTCTTTTACAACGAAAATCCCTCTTTACCCCACCCTTCCTATGTCTGAAGAACCCAACTATGCAGCCGCCCAAGAGGGCAGCGTGCGACTCAACAAATTCCTTGCTTCCTGTGGCTACGAATCCCGCCGCGCCGCCGACCGTCTGATTGCCGAAGGGCGTGTTGAAGTCAACGGCAAGGTGGTAGACACCCCTGGTTTGCGTGTTTTGCCGACTGATTTTGTGAAAGTGGACGGCCACCGCGCCACCCCCAAAGAAGAAGTAGCCATTTTGCTCAACAAACCGCGTGGCTATGTGTGCAGCCGCGACGCGCAGGGTGCCATCGGCACGGTGTACGACCTGCTGCCGCCCAAGTACCGCTATGCCAACTACGTGGGGCGTTTGGATGCAGACAGCGAGGGGTTGCTCATCTTCACCAACAACGGCACGCTGGGGCAGAGCGTCGGCCACCCCTCCGGTGGCATCGAGAAGGAATACTGGGTCACACTTGATCAGGCTTTTGACAACAGCGTGCTCATTCAGCTGCTCAAGGGTGTGCGTATCCCCGAGGGGCAAGCCAAGGCCAAGTACATTTCCCGCCTCTCTGCCCGCCGCGCCTGTGTGGTGCTGGAGCAAGGGCTGAAGCGCCAAGTGCGCCAGATGTTTGCATGCTTGGGGCTGCGCGTGCGCAAACTTGTTCGTGTGCGCATTGGCTCGCTCTGGGGTGGTGATTTGGAGCCGGGCAACGCCGAACTCCTCACAGCCGAGCAAATCGAGCTCGCCTGCACCAATCCCCGCCGCCGCAAGGGGCTACTGGGTGCCAAGCAGGTCTTCAAACCACGCCCCGTCCAGACTCAAAACGCCGATTCTGACACCTTCGACGAGGAAGAGGAGAACTACGTCTTCAATCCTGCTGACTTTGAAACCGAGGAAGAAGCCCTCGGTATCGCCACCAAGTTCATCGATGGCGAATCTTTTGAACCCGAGCGCGACAACGCACGCCGCCCCTTTGGTCGAGCTCCCCGCAGCAAGCGCGATTTCGATGGCGATGACCGCCGATCCTTTGGCGACCGCAAGCCTTTCGGCGAGCGCAAGTCCTTTGGCAACCGAGACCGCAAGCCTTTTGGCGAGCGCAAGTCCTTTGGCGACCGCGACCGCAAGCCCTTCGGCGAGCGCAAGTCCTTTGGCGCCAAGAAGAACTTCCGCCAGAGTGGTGGACACGGCAAATTTAACACACGTCGTCCATTCAACGGAGGCCGCGGTTAATGCATCTCAAGCGGTAGCATGAAAGCGCTTCCTCTTCTCATCTTCCTTCTGGGCAGTTGGGCTCTCCCCCTGCATGCCAACACCACGGAAGCCCCCGTGGTGGCATACGACAGCAGCGATTTGCAGCTCGAAGGAAACCTGCACGAACTCAAAACGCAAGCAGAAGCAGGAGATGCTGCCGCCATGCGCCAGCTCTACATGCGCTACGCCGTAGCGGGGCATACCGCACAGGCCAAGGCATGGGCCGACAAGTTCCGCGAAGCCTTGGTCCAAAAGGCAGATGCGGGTGATACCAAGGCCATGCTCTTGCTGGGCACCAACTACTTGGCAGGGCGAGAATACACTGAACCCGACCCTGCCAAAGCAGCCGTTTGGCTCAGCAAGGCCACAGAAGCCGGCGAACCCACCGCTGCCTACATCTTGGGCGATTTTCTCACCAAGCAAGGCAACACCACAGACGCCAACGCCGCCTTTGCCCGTGCCTATACCGAGTACAGCAAACTCGCAGAAAGCGGCAACACCAACGCCCTGTATTGGCAGGGGTACATGCAGCAAAATGGATTGGGCACCCAAGCCGATGCCCCTGCGGGCATTGCCAAAATGGAGCAAGCCGCCGAGCAAGGCAATGCTTGGGCTCTGGCGCAGCTCTTCAAGACATACGCCCAAGGGCTGGGAGTCGACAAAGATGATGCCAAAGCCATTTTCTATGCCCGCCGCGCGGCCGATACCACCAAAGACGCGCTCATGGCCTACGCTACGGCTTGTGCATTCCTCAACGGCCAGGGAGTCGAGAAAGACGAAAAGCTTGGTGAGCAGTATTTGGACATGGCTGTGGCGGGCAATCTAGCAGATGCCATCTTCCTCAAAGCCACGCGCATGGAGTTGGCGGGAGGCGCTGCCGATGCGTATGCACTTTACAACCAAGCCGCCTCCATGGGGCACAGCGATGCCATGGTCCACGCAGGGCGCATGCAGCTGTATGGTACAGGTGGCGTGCAAAAGGATGAAGCACGCGGGCTGAGCATGCTGCAAGCCGCTTGCGATCGGCTCAACTCCGCTCGCGCCCCGCTCGAAATCGCCCGCTATTACGACAGCATTGGCGAAGCCGAGCTCGCCAATGCATGGTATGTGACCGCTAGCGACCGCGGTGTCGCAGAAGCCATGGCGCGCCGTGGGCTCTTGCACCTCAACCCCATCTCTGGGCTCAAATGGAATCCCACCTTAGCCTACCAATGGTGGAGCGCGGGACAAGAAGCGGGTGATGCCACCTGCACACTCTACGTGCGCTTGTTCCTCTATGTCTTCATCCCTGTGCTGCTCATCCTCGTCTTTGGCGTGCCCGCTTTCATCGTGCACCGCCTCAATAAAAAGGCGCAAAATGAAATGAGCAACGAGTCCTGAAACACTTTCCCACGGCTGGGCAGGCGCAGCCACTCTTGGCGCTGGGATGCAGCGAAAAAAGAATTGCCACGAGCATGACAATCTGCTAGAATTTCGGGGTATGAGCGCCCCCGACAGCACCGAACGCATCCCGTTTTCCTTTCGCTGTCCCCTGCCCTTGTACCGCCGGATGAAAAAACAAGCCGCAGCCTTGCAAACGAATGTCTCCACCTTCGTGTGCAGTGCGCTCAAGCACGCTCTTGGTTCGCCAGAAGAGCTCGAACAAGCTCTGGCCGAACTGGAGCTTTCCCAGTCCTCCCACACCCCCGCTCTGACACATGGCACGCATTCTTGTCGCACTTAGTGGTGGCGTCGACAGCGCCGCTGCCGCAGCCCTACTCGTACAGCAGGGCCACGAAGTCGTGGCCGCTTACATGAAAAACTGGGTCAATGATGAAAACATCCCCGGCGAATGCCCATGGGAGCGCGACATTGAGGATGCACTCGGCGTATGCCGTACCTTGGGCATCGAGCTGCGCGTGGTTGATTTGATAGCCCAGTACCGCGAGCGCGTGGTCAACTACTTGATTGAGGGATATCGCAACGGTTCGACCCCCAACCCCGATGTGCTCTGCAACCGCGAGATGAAGTTCGGCGTGCTGCTGGATTATGCCCGCGAACAAGGCTTCACGGGTGTGGCCACAGGGCACTATGCCAACCGACTTGATGTGGCAGGAGAGGGCAGCTACATCCTCCGCGGCGCAGACCGCAACAAGGACCAATCCTACTTCCTCGCACTCATGCGCCCAGAACAGGTGGCACACGCCATCTTCCCCGTGGGCCAAATCACCAAACCCGAGGTGCGAGAAATCGCCCGCCGTTTTCACCTGCCCAATGCGGAGAAGAAAGACTCCCAGGGCATCTGCTTCATCGGCCAAGTAAAGATGAGCGATTTCCTGCGCCACTACCTGCCAGATAACCCCGGCGAGATTGTGGACCTGAATGGGCGCGTGCTCGGCCAACACCAAGGGCTGCACCTCTTCACCATGGGCCAGCGCAAAGGCCACCACATAGCCTCCCCGCGAGAAGGTATCGCCTACGTTGTCGTGGGCAAAGATTTGCAAAAAAACCAACTCATCCTTGGCTACGAGGGCGAAGAAACCCCCGGACTTTACGCCCGAAAAGCAGTGGTCGGCTCCATCACCAACACCCTGCTTCCCCTACCCGAGCGCGTGATGGCCCAACCCCGCTACCGAGCTCCCGCCGTGCATGCCACTTGCACCCACTTAGGCGACAACAAGGTGCAACTCACCTTTGACGAGCCTGTGCGCGCCCTTGCCCTCGGCCAAGTTTGCGCGTTCTATGCGCCCGATGCCGACCGCGGGGAGCGCCTGCTGGGCGGCGGCTTCTTTGAGAGCGTGCTCTAAGCTCCCTCCCCTTGCGCCCCGCTTTTTTGGGGGCTGTGGGGGCTCCTTGCCAATCAAAACGGCACTGTCTCCATGCAGGAAACAGTGCCGTGAAAAAGAACAGCGTCGCTTGCGGACGTGGCCTAAGCGCGCAGCTTAGGACTTGTAACGCAAACGCTTCTTGTGGCGGTTCTGGCGCATGCGCTTGCTGCGCTTGTGCTTGTTGATCTTGGCCTTACGTCTCTTCTTAAGCGATCCCATAATGATTTATGTTTTCGTTAGTTTTTTCTCGTTTTGGGAGATTTTCCGCAGTCGGGGCACTTTCGTGCACACCCTGACATTACAAGGCGGGGCAGCTATAAAACAATCTTTTAGCCAAAATGTCAAGCCGAAAGAACTCGTAGAACAAAATAAATGCAAATTCCCGCCTCATCGCAGGACAGATTAGGCGCTCAGAAGGAAGCACACATGAGCTACGAGAAACGCCCCGCAACAAAATGACGCGCGCGCGCAATCGTGTCTTGCAAGAGGGGGCGCAGGTGTGGTAGTATAAAGGTATGCCCACACTCCGCGATATTGCCTTGCAAGGACTTTCCCACATGCAGGAAAGCGGGCAAGTCCGCGTAGCGGTGGACGAAGAAGCCCGCGCCATTTTGCGCGGATGGATGCTGGCGCAGCGGCAAGGCGCCGCAGCGGCCCCGCCACCCGCTGGGCATGAACCGCCACTCGCAACACAGCCAGAGAGGCCCCAGCAGAGCAACTTGCAGGGAGTGGAAGAGAAGCTGGCCTATCTGCGAGAGCGTGCACAGCATTGGAAATCCGCACGGGCACTGGGAACCCTGCGCAAGACGATGGTCTTTGCCACGGGGAACCCGCACGCGCGCCTGATGCTGGTGGGCGAGGCTCCAGGCTACGACGAAGAGCGCCTGCAAGAGCCCTTTGTGGGCAAGGCGGGGCAAAAGCTCAACCAAATTTTGACAGCCATGGGCTTGAAACGCGAGGAGGTATACATCTCCAACGTGTGCAAGTTCCGCCCCTCCATGGGAGAGAACCAAGGCACCGCCAATCGCGCCCCGAGCGAGGAGGAAATAGCCGCTTGCCTCCCCCTCATCATGGCAGAGATATGCGCCATCCAGCCAGCCTGCATTGTGTGTCTGGGGGGCAGCTCAGCCAAAGGCTTGCTGGGCACCAACGCCAGCGTGAGCGCTCTGCGCGGCCAATGGCATGAGTGCCAAGGCATCCCCGTGCGCGTGACCTACCACCCCAGTTACCTATTGCGCAACGAAAGCATGGGTGCCAAACGCGCCGTATGGGAAGATATGTTGGTCTGCATGGAACAAATCAGCCTTCCTATCACGCCCAAACAAAGAGGATACTTTTTACTGGCATGAGAGCACGACTGGTCAGATGCCTTGTGGCACTCCCCATGGTGGGTTGTATGTGGCTTTGCAGCTGCGAACACTCCACCCATGGCATCTTGGCGCGTGCCCAAGCAGGAGATGCCCAGTCTCAATACGAATACGGGCGACGACTCTTGACGGGGCAAAAAAGCCCCCGCTCACCCCAGCTGGCGTGGGGCTGGTTCCAAGCCGCGGCCCAGCAAGGCCACGCCAAAGCTCAAGCCGCCATGGGCGCTTGCTGCCAGCTTGGATTGGGGCTTCCACAGGAGGAAAAAGAAGCCCTCTCGTGGTACAACAAAGCCGCCGCACAAGGAGAGGAACACGCCCTGGCGGCACTCTTGGAACACGCAGATAAACAAGGTAGCGTAGTTGCTGCTAAGCAGACTCTGCAACAACTGCTGGATGATGAAAACCCGGTTGCTGAGCTCTACATGGGCACCTTGTTGCTGCAAAAAGCCAAGAATCAACAAAACATCAACCAAGCTGTAGACTACCTGCGCTATGCCGCGTTGGGAGGCAACGGAGACGCCGCCTTTTTGCTTGCTGTATGCTACATGGAAGGCTGCGGAGTCCCCCCATCGACAGAGCTTGCCCTAGGCTGGTTCGACATGGCTGTGGAATTGGAAAGCGAAATAGCCCTCCAAGTGTTGCAGCAAATCTCCCCGGCGGACACGGATATACCGCCAACATGTTCCACTTTTTAACAGTCATTAATTCATTTTGTGATATAGTTTAGAAAAAAGAACCGTAAGAATAAACATGAAGCTGAGCGTATTAACAAGCATGTGCATCCTCATGGCAGGTAGCGTACTGGCACAGATGCCGGGCGCCCCCGCCCCCCGAGTGCAGGTGGAAAAAGCCACCACGGGTTTAGATATGATTTTTCGGCGGAGCATTGGGCATGTAGAAGCCATCCGCAAGGTGCAAGTAAAAGCCGCCGTAGAGGGCTTTTTGCTGGAGACCAAATACAAGGAGGGAAGTATTGTGAACGAGGGGGACGTGCTCTTTGAAATCAACCCCATCCGCTACAAAGCCGCCTTTGAGCAAGCTCAGGCCACGCTCAAAGAAATCAACGCGCAGATTATCTACGCCGACAACAACCACAAACGCCTGCGTGCCTTGGCTCAGAGCCACGCGGCCTCGGTTGAAAATGTAGAGAGCGCCCTGGCTCGCCTTGAAGGGTTGAAAGCCAAGAAGATTGAAGCCGAGGCCAACTTGGTCAAGGCCAAAAAAGATTTGGAAGACTGCACCATCCGCGCAGAAATCACAGGCCGCATTGGCCGCCGCGAGTTCTCCAAGGGCAACTACATCACCCAAGGTGAGATGCTGGCCACCATCACGCAGGTGGACCCCATCTATGTGCGCTTCCCGCTCAGCCAGAGCGATGTGAACGGCATTTTCCGCGGGCCCGAAGAAATCAGCAACGTGACCAACGTGAAACTCACCACGGCAGATGGCCGCGGCTACCCCTGCAATGGGCGTATTGAGATTGTGGACAACTTGCTGACCGGCAGCACCGACTCCTACACCCTGTGGGCCAAGTTCGACAACAAAAAGCAAGTGCTTACCCCCCGCGGTATTGGCGCGATGCACATCTCGCTCAACAACACCTCAGAAGTCGTCATGGTGCCGCTCACCGCGGTGCACCACGATGAAGTGGGAGCCTATGTTTACACGGTGAGCGAAGAAGGCAAAGTAGCTCGTCGAGAGGTCATCTCTGGCTCTGCGCAGGGGCGCATGCAGTCCATTTATGATGGGCTGCAGGCAGGAGAAACCGTCATCACCGACGGCTCGCACAAGACCCGCGTGGGCGCTACGGTGATACCCGTGTACCCTGATGAGCAGAAGATGGACCCCAAGACAAGCACATCTGGCACCACCGCAGAAGAGGCCGCAGTGGAAGCAGAGGTAGCAGAGGCCACCCCGATGACCGACCCCACGGTGCTGGTGTGCCAAGGTGCCCGAGTCGAGGCCATCAACCGCGTCAACATCCGTCCGCTCGTCCAAGGCGTGCTGGCAGAGCCAGCCTTCAAGGAGGGCGACAAAATCAAACAAGGAGATGTGCTTTTCAACATCGACCCCACTCGCTACCAAGCTGTTGTGGATGCGCAGAAGGCCAAAATCATGCAATTGGATGTGCAGATTGCTGATGCCACCAGCAAGTATGCCCGCCAGCAGCAACTCATCGCTCGCAAGGCAACCAGCAAAGACGATGTGGAAAGCGCCAAGGCCACGTTAGACGAACTCCTCGCCCAAAAAGAAAAGGCCAAAGCCGCGCTGACCGTGGCTGAGGACGACCTCTCCCGCTGCACCGTGCGCGCCGCCATCGATTCGCGCATCGGCCGCGTCACCTTCTCCAAGGGTAACTACATCACCGACATCAAATCCCCCCTTGCCACGCTGGTGCAGCTCAGCCCCATCTATGTGCGCTTCTCCCTGAGTGAAAGCCGCATTCTCTCCCACTTTGGCAATGTAGAAGACCTCGTCCGCGATACGGAAATCACGCTCGTGACCGCCAATGGCAAGACCTTCCGCGAAAAGGGCTGTGTTTCCTTCTGCGACAACGTCATCCAGCAGGCCACCGACACGCAAAACCTGTGGGCTATCTTTGACAATGCCGATGAAGAGCTGCAACCGGGCGGCGTGGTGACCATCCGCGTCCAACGCAAGGCAGACGTCACCGTGCCGGGCATCCCAGCCCAAGCAGTGCAAACAGATACGCGCGGCAAATACGTGTACTTGCTCAAGAATGGGCGCGCCGTACAAACTCGCATCCACTGCGGCACGGCCAACGAACAGGGGCTAGTGCCCGTTTTCGCGGGCCTGACCAATGGGGCAAAAGTCATCATTACCCAACTGGCTGAATTGGAAAACGGCACCCCCGTACAAGCAAAGTAACCTTCACCCACCCACACATATATGTTCTCGCAATTTTTCATTCACCGCCCGAAGTTCGCGTTCGTCATCTCCATTCTGATGATGCTGGCGGGGCTTCTCTGCATCAGCAAGATGCCCGTTTCCGAGTACCCGGAGGTGGCCCCCCCCACCATCTCGGTGAACATGAACTACAACGGCGCCAGCGCTGAAGAACTGGCGCAAGTCGTAGCCGCCCCGGTGGAAGAACAGCTCGTCGGCATGGACGACATGCTGTACTTCTACTCCTCCTGCGCCAACAATGGCTCGTATTCCCTGACCATCATTTTCGAGACAGGCATCAACGATGACATGGCCATGATTAACGTGTCCAACGCAATCAAGGCCGTGGAATCTAAGCTGCCAGCCGAAATCAAACAGAACGGCTACCGCATCCGCAAGCGCTCTGGCGACATGCTCTGCTTCATCAACTTCATGTGCGATGAAAACAAGATGAGCGTGCTCGACCTCTCCAACTGGCTGCGCATGAATGCGAAGGACCGCATCGGCCAGGTGAGCGGCGTGTCGAGCGTCGATATCATCCCCAACCGCAACTACGCGATGCGCGTATGGATGAACACCACCCGCATGAGCGCCCTCAACATCACGCCGTCTGATATCCGCAAGGCTATCGAAGCGCAGAACGTCCAAGCGGCAGCAGGTTCTGTCGGCTCCGAAGACGAACAATCCTACGCCACCTTCAAAGTGACCGCCACTGGCCGACTCAAGACGGAAGAAGAATTCGGCAACATCATCGTCAAGCGCGGTGAAGGCGGCCATGTGACCAAGCTGAAAGACATCGCCACCATCGAGCTGGGCGCCGAGCGCAACTCGGGCTACAGCCGCCTGAATGGCAAGGATGCCGTGGGCATGATTATTCACCGCAACAACGAGGCCAACGCTCTGGCCACCGTGAATGCGGTGCAAGCCATGATGAAGGAGATTGAAGCCACCATGCCCGATGGCATGGAATGGCAGATGGGCTATGACCCCACCCAGGCCATCTCCGCCACCATGGAAGAAATCATCATCACGCTGAGTCTTGCTCTGTTCTTGGTGGTGCTGGTGACCTATATTTTCCTGCAAGACTGGCGCGCCACGCTCATTCCCGCGCTGGCCATCCCGGTGTCTCTGCTGGGGGCCTTTGTGGTGATGTATGTGCTGGGATACAGCATCAACGTGCTCACCATGTTTGGTCTCATCCTCGTCATCGGCTCGCTGGTGGACGACGCCATCGTGGTGGTGGAAAACGTGATGCGCCTTATTCAGGACGAAAAGCTCAGCCCGCGGGAAGCGACCATCAAGAGCATGAAGCAAATCACGGGTGCCATCATCGCCACCACGCTGGTGACTCTGGCGGTGTATGTGCCCATTGCCTTCTACGGCGGCATGGTGGGCGTGATTTACACGCAATTCTCCGTCACCATGTGTGTGGCACTCTGCATTTCCACCTTCAACGCTCTCACCCTTTCCCCTGCCCTGTGCGCGCTGATTCTGCGCCCGGCCAACGAGCGCCAGAGCAAGTTGTCGGAGTGGATATTCTACCCCTTCAACTGGGTGATGGACAAGGCACGCACCATCTACCTCTTTGGCGCAGGCATATTGGTACGCAATGCATGGCTGACGGTGCTGCTGATGGTGGCCGTCCTTTTTGGCAACTATGTGTACTTTGCGGGTTCTCCTGCCTGGTGGCATGATATATTCCACGGCAAGCCCGAAACCGCCGCCGCCCCCGCAGCCCCCAAGGGCAACGCCCCTGCGAAGAAAGACTTCAGCATCCTTGATCTCCTCGCCCCGGATGCCATGAACAGCTCCTTCATCCCCACGGAAGACAAGGGTACCCTCTTCGTGATGATTACCATGGAAGGCACCGCTACGGCTAAGCAGCGCACAGACAAGGTGCTGCGCCAGATGGAAGCCCGCGTGAAAAACATCCCCGGCATCCAAGCCGTGACGGCACAGAGTGGCTACAGCTTCGCCAGCGGCTCGGGCGAAAGCCGCGCCATGATGATTATCTTGCTGGATCACTGGAGCAAGCGTACCACGCCTGATTTGCACATCACGGCCATCGCGGCCAAGGTGAACGCGGTGTTCTCCGACATCCCGGAGGCATCCATCATGGCCGTGACCCCGCCTGCTATTCAGGGGCTGGGTATCTCTGGCGGTATCTCCATGGTGCTGCAAGCCACGGGTGATGTAACCCCGCTGGACATGGGCAATATGGTCAAAGAAATCCAAGCACGCCTGCAATCGCACCCCGATTTGGTCGCGCAGGTGCGCAGCGAATACAACGCTGAAAACCCGCAAATCCGCTTGGAAATCAACCGCGAAAAAGCGCAATCGCTCAATGTACCAGTCAACACCATCTTCAGCACCCTGCAGAGCGTGATGTCCTCCCTCTACATCAACGACTTCACCCTCAATGGGTTCAATTTCAAGGTGATGATGCAGGGCACCACGCAGGACCGCCGCACGGCCGAAGACATCCTCAACCAGATGGTGCGCAATGAAAAGGGCGAAATGGTGCCCCTCTCTGCAGTGTGCTCCATTTCCCACACCGTGGGGCCAGACTCCTACAGCCGCTTCAATCAGTACATGAGCGCTGATATCACCGTGATGGCTCAACCCTCCGTGGGCTCTGGGCAAGTGATGAAACTCATTGAGGACACCATCGCCCAAATCAACAAGGAAGAGCGCGCCGCCAACAATGACCGCCAGTGGATGGTCAGCTGGAAGGACCTCTCCTACCAAGAACGCCAGAACGATGGCAAGATTGGCCTACTGGTGGGTCTCGCCATGCTCTTTGCCTACCTCTTCCTCGTGGCTCAATACGAAAGCTGGACCACCCCGGTACCGGTGATGCTCTCTGTGAGTGTCGCCACGCTGGGTGCCCTGCTGGGTGCGCGCATCTTCGGGCTCACGCTCTCCATCTACGTGCAGCTGGGCTTGCTCATGCTTATTGGTCTGGCAGCCAAGAACGCTATTCTCATGGTCGAGTTCAGCAAGGAGGACCACGAAATGGGTACCCCCGTGCGCAAAGCTGCGCTCAATGGTGCTAGCCTGCGTTTCCGCGCCGTGCTCATGACGGCCATTTCCTTCATCTTCGGTGTATTCCCCATGGTCGTGGCCACGGGTTCGGGTGCTGCCAGCCGCCAGGAAATCGGCATCACCACCTTCTTCGGCATGACCTTGGCCACCGTTTTCGGTATCTTCATGGTGCCTGGCCTCTACGCCATCTTCGCTCGCATGCGCGACTGGACCGCCGCCAAAATCGGCATGAAGAACAAGGTCAAGGAAACGCCCAATACCCCCTAATCCAAAACCGCTCAGCTATGAGTGAAAAAGGCAAGCGCGAGGCTTCACCGCCTCGCGCTTTCTTTTGCCTCAATCCCCTGGCTGGGAGGGCTTTGCCCCTCAGGCAATCGTACCCTCCGTCACGCCGATACGGTCGAGGAGGTTGAGCTGCTGCATAAGCGCTTCTGGCTTGAGGCGCCCACGGAGCATATCGCGGTAAAGGGAGATGAGCTGCGTCGTCTGCTCGGGAGATTCCTCCAGCAGCTCCAAGCGGAAACGCGAGAGCCCCCAGCGGCGCATCCCCTCCACATAGCGAGCGGCGGTCTGCGCCTGCCCGTTGAAAAGCGTGTTGCGGCAGCCTTCATCACTGCGCAGGTAGTGCATCGCGTGGGTGCGATCCATCACCCGCACGCGGTGGTGCTCGCAGGGTTGCCCGCAATCCTTGAAACTATGCCCGCGGGACAGGAAGGTGCAATACACGCAGTGCTCCGTGTGAAACATGGGGATATGCTGGTGCAGGGTCAGCTCCAACTGCGGGCCGCAGCCACTGCGCAGCATATCTGCCAGCTGCGTGGCATTCAAATCGTAAGAAACCGTCAGCTTCTTCAAACCAAACTTGCGCCATTGCAACACACTCTCGGGGTTGGCTGTGTTGAGCGAAAAATCACCCACCAGCGGCACACCCTTGTCCCGCCACCAAAGAGCCGCACCCAAATTGCGCACCAACACACCATCGGGCTCGGCCTCCACCAGATACTTGAAATATCCAGCCTCGTGCGGCTTCATGATGCGCATTGTTGCCACCCACACCGCCACACCTGGGTATTCTGCGCGTATTTGCGCCGCCACAGGTGCCAGTTGTTTCAAATCTTTGAAGTCGAGATACACGCGTTTCACCCCGGCTGCAGCGGCAGCCATGGCCTGCTCGGGCTCGCGGCAAAGGACAGACAACTTGTACCCCTGAGCAGGTGCTGGTGCGGGGAATACCCCCTGCCACGCATGCCACGCGGGGGCCTTGCGTTCTACCTTGGCCGCCTGCGGGGCAGCCGCCAGCTGCTCCACCAGCTCGCGGCGCATGCGGTTGAGCACCGACAGCGGCATCATGAGCCCAGGCTCAACCTCCACGGTGCAATCCCCCAGCGTGTAGCCTGTGCCACCCAATCGCCCGAATTGTGCCAACAACACCTCTGGTGTAAGCGGGCGGTTCTCTGCGGGCTCCAGCGGTTGGCCACTCCCCACCACTATGCCGCAGCACTCTGCCGTGAGCTGCCCACCCATGCGCCCGCTAAAATGAATAGACAGCGTAGATGCGGGTGCCGCCGTCGCCACACGCGGGGCAAACTGGCACCACGTGGCGTGCAAGGCTTTATCCAAGGCTGGGTCAGCCGTCTTCCACAAAAGATTTCCCGGGCGCACCCATCGCCAATCAATGCGGCTGGCCTTGCCATGGAAGAAGAGCCGGGTGCCCTGCACCTTCCAAATGCGCCCGCCTTGCTCTTCGTTGCGGTCTTGCCCTGCATCAATCACAAAACCATCTCCCGGTGCAAGCGGCATGGCTGGCAAGCCCTCTAGCTCGACCCACCCCTCGCCGCAGCGCGCTATGCGCCCAGCCAGCGCCCCGCGCTTCTTGCCAAAGCGCCCATGCGTGAGCATCGGGTGGTCCGTCCCATCCAGCCAACCTGTCGAAAAACCACGCGAAAACGCCATCTGCATGGCATACAAATCAGCCCGTTGGCGTGCAGAAGAGGGGGTCTTTTGCGCCAGCGCTGCATCCAACGCGCGGCGGTATGCCCGCGTGGTGGCGGCCACATACTCAGGGCTTTTCAAGCGCCCCTCAATCTTGAAACTCATCACCCCCGCGGCCAGCAACTCGGGCACACGCTCCAGCGCACACAAATCTTGGGGCGAAAACACATAGCGGCGCTCACCCAAATCGCGCATGCGACCATCCACCTCCAAGCGGTACGGCATGCGGCATGCCTGCGCGCACTCACCGCGGTTCGCACTGCGCTGCCCCAAGCTCTCGCTGGTCAAACACTGCCCAGAATACGCCACACACAGAGCCCCATGGCAGAAAACCTCTATCGGCTTGCTCGTCGCCTTGGCGCAAGCCTCAATCTCGCGCAAGGACAGCTCGCGCGAAAGCACAATCTGCTGCGGGTCGAACATCTCATCCACCAAACGCACCCCCTCGGGTGAAGATACCGTCATCTGCGTGGAAATATGCAACTCTATCTTCCAGCGCCCCTCGCGGCGGTGCTGGCTTATCAAACCAGCCAACCCTATATCCTGCACAATCACGCCATCTACCCCAGCGGCATCCAGCGCATCCACATACTCCAGCGCCTCCCCCATTTCAGCAGGAAAAATCAGGACATTCATCGTCACATACGCCCGCACTCCATGGCCATGCAAAAATGGCACCAGCACCCCCAAATCCGACCGCGTAAAATTGTCTGCCCTCATGCGCGCATTGAACTGGTCCAATCCAAAGTACACGGCATCCGCGCCATTTGCCACGGCGGCTCGCACACAATCCCAATTACCCGCAGGCGCTAATATCTCTGGCTGTTGAGCTGGCATCCCGCTTATTTTCTACCATTTCACCCTCTATGGCAAGTCTTATCGTCTTTTTCTGTCTCAGTTTTGTTCATTTCTGAATATCAAGACCGGCACGCTTTGTGCTTGCCGGAGTATGATGAACCCGGTACTCTACCCAGTGAATGCCCATTATAGCTACCAACAAGAAGTATGCATACTATCACCTGATAGATGCGCCCTTGCTGCAGCTACTCCAACCGCCCATAACACAAAATTTCACATGCCAATTGCATTTTCATTGCCATGCCCCAAATACATACACCTGCGAGGAAGCTGCTACCCTTCAGTACATCGACACCGCCTTTCCGCAGTCTCTAGCCCAATCTCTACACCATTCCTACTTGAAGGGTCAACGAAGTCTCGTTTTGGCTCAAGCGCTTGTTGAACATCCCTTACCCACGCACATCTGGCGCCGCTTTGCACTTCTCATGAATCTAAAAAAACTGCCTACGCAATATTTGGACGATGGTTCATGTATCATCTTCTCAGCCTCTCCTCTTCGTCTCATTGAAGACAAGCTCCTTCACGGCACGCGTCTTTTGTTCACCCCTCGGTATTCCCCTGAACACATTTCTTTCACCACGTCAATCAAGCTTTAACGTAACTCATTATGAATAAACCTGTTATTACCCCCCCCGATTCCGTTCCATAGATTTATTTGCAGGAATTGGCGGTATAAGAATGGGATTTGAGCAAGCTTTTAAAGATAAGATTCAAACAGTCTTCGTGTCCGAATGGGATGAATATGCCCAAAAAACGTATCGCTCCAATTTCTTTGATTTGCAACCCATACACGGAGACATCACCAAAATTAGCGAAGAAGACATCCCACCCTTTGATATTTGTCTTGCGGGATTTCCTTGTCAGGCTTTCAGTTTAGCTGGTCAAAGAAAAGGATTTAGCGATGACTACAAAGGCATGTCTCGCGGCACTCTTTTCTTTGATGTTGCCCGCATTTGCACATACCACAAACCCAAAGTTATCTTTTGCGAAAACGTAAAAGGGTTGACGATTCACGACAAGGGAAAAACATTTAAAATTATCACAGGTGCGTTGGAGCAAATGGGATACAAAGTGTTCCACAAAGTGCTCAACTCGAAAGATTTTGGTGTTCCACAAAACCGCGAGCGCATCTACATTGTCGCGTTCCGACATGATATTGCACCCTCATTTTTTTGTTTTCCGACAGGAAATCACAAAGATTGCAGTCTGAGAGATATCATTGAAACAAGTCCAGTTTCAGTTAAATACTACCTCAGCACACAATACTTAGATACGCTCAAGCGGCACAAAGCTAGACACGCAGAAAAAGGGAATGGATTTGGGTACGAGATTCGATCTCTCGATGGCATCGCAGGAGCTATCGTCTGCGGTGGAATGGGAAGAGAACGCAATCTCATCGTGGATGACCGATTGTCTGATTACACCCCTATCACCCATATCAAGGGCGAAGTGAACCGCGAGGGTATACGCAAGATGACACCCAGAGAATGGGCGCGTTTGCAAGGTTTTCCTGATTCCTTTATTCTACCTTTATCAGACGTTCATTTGTACAAACAATTTGGCAACAGCGTCACGGTACCTGTCATCCGTGCCATCGCTGAAAAAATCTACACCATATTGACGCACCATGCCTAATCTCACAGCAAATGTCGGCGAATGGAGCGAAGCTTATGTGTTTTTTCGGATTCTTGGAGAACACATGATTACAACGTGTGATGCGCATCTTGAACCCATCCTGCAATCGCAATTCCCCGTCACTGAAATTAAACGCGGCTGCAAAAGCACCCCTAATCTCACCTATCGCTATGTTCCAGCCCTCAATCAGTGGCAAATTTTCGTTAACGATGAATTTCAAGACATCGTAACAGCCACAGAAGGGCAGGAAGAAGCCATGGACCTGCTCCACGAGCTTTTGAACCACATCCACAAAGGCCCAAAAAGCACACCCACCTCAAATGGGAAAGCTTTATCCTTCCCCAAAGCGGAAAAATTTTTATACAGGCTTCACACAAAAGCAATCAAGGCTCAATCAACAGACAAAAAAGATATAACACTAACCATAAGGGATATTCGCGCAGGGTGCGAAGTAGAAAGCGGCTTCAGCATCAAATCTTTTTTATCCCAACCGCCCACTTTGCTCAATGCATCCCAACTGACCATTTTTCAATATGAGGTAACGGGGGTGAGTAACGACAAAATCGCCCACATTAACGAGCAGAAGATAGGAAAATTTGTACCCGCTATCCTGCAAGCTGGCGGAAAGATAACTTGGGTTTCCATGCATGAACAATACAGGCAAAATATGCTTTTCATCGATACTGCCATGCCTACCATAGCAGCACACTTACTTCTCGACCATTTCTCTTCATGTCATCTGCCCCAAAAAAGAAAAAGTGTTCGCAGCGTGACAGAGCACTTGGCTCAAATCGACCCGCTTCATCTTGCCTCTGAAAAATTGTATGCATACAAAGTGAAAAAGCTATTAGAAGCCACCGCCCTGGGCATGGTGCCAGGGCAGCCATGGGAGGGAATTGAAGAAGCCAATGGTGGGTTCATCATCGTCAAACCAGAAGGAGACATTGTGACGTTCCACATCTACAACCGCAATCTGTTTATGGAGTATTTGTATCAAAATACCATCTTCGAGCATCCATCCACCCACCGATACCCCGTTGGAAAAATAACAGAGCAAAATGGTAAGTTGATTTTTGGACTTCCCTTGAACATCCGATACGCGCCTATCAAATAAAAACTTATCGCGGTGAGAGTTCATCGCGTATAATCATTCCCCGCTCGACAATTAGGGGATTGCCTGTACGCTACGAGCAGCAAAGCCAACATCAGATTCAAGAATCCGATTTCAGCCCCAGCCCACCATGAAGACCTTTCGCTCCCTACTTTTAACGGTCTTCTTGCTCACGGCACACACTCCCGTCACCGCGCAATCGGAGGGACAAGCTCCGGCGGCGGTATCCAAAAGCGACTGCGCCGTTTGCAAGACTTGATTGACGACGGAAAGATTTCCGAGGATGCGGCAAGCACCCGCATCGACACCGTGCTCGCCAACATGAATGTTGCCGAGTAAGCCCTGCTTTTACCGCAAGGGCCTATCAATGCTCATGGCTCGAGTCCATTCATCGTGCAAGGCAATGATGGGGTGCGGGGGTATGGAGCCCACTGTTTCCACGAGGCGACAGACGGCGACTTGTGCGGAGGCCGCGCGGTAGCGCTCGAGCCAATCGAGGGTCTCGGGGGCAGAAGCATCGGCAGAGCACATGGGGCGAGGGTAGCGGGGCATGCCTACTTTGGAGGGCTTGGGAGTAAGGCGCGCACGCCAGCATTGTTGCTTGGCGCAGAGGTGGGCATAGAGTTCATCTGCATGCAAATGCTCAAAAATAACCTGCATGCGGTGGGAGTCTGGGGTCAGGCTCGGTTCTAGCGCCAGGATGCGCCACCCACGAGAGGTGCGGTACAGGCGGGCGCCGCGCAGAGCACCATCTGCCACAAGTTGCTGGAGTTTGGCGATGAGGCGAGGCTCCGCTTCGGTATTCTGCCCCAGCAAGCGGCGCAGCCAATCAAAGGGACGGGGTGGGATGTAGTCCACATCGATGAAGCAAACTTCTGTCGAATTGAGCACGGCAGCCCCATAGCGGTTGCGGGTGATGATGTTGGCAGCATCGAGCTGCTGCACGATAGGCTCAGGCATGAGCACGGCGTATGCGCCTTCCTCCACGGCATCGAGCTCGCGCCAGCGGCGGCGCAGGTGCTCTAACTCAGTGGGGGTGCACCCACTGCCCAAAAAACGGCGCATCAGCTCCGCTTTAGTTTCCCACTTGGCCTGCGCATCTGCCTCCGATTCCCACGATACACCGCGCAAACGATAAAACACCTCGCCTACACGACACTTTGCACTATACCAATACGGGGGAATCTTCATACAAGACTCGATACTAACAACCGTATCTCGCGGCGTCAACCTCAAAAAGTACCGCCACAGGTGGAGTGCAGCATTTTTTGCTGGAAAAAGGGCGCCATAAGTGGTACAAATAGCGGCGTTATGGCAACACCTCCCTTTGTGTATCAGGAAATGTTCCCCATGGGGGAAGACACGACTAAATACCGTCTTATTACCAAGGATTATGTCAGCGTGAGCGAGTTTGAAGGCAAGCCCATTCTGAAAGTGGAGCCGGAGGGGCTTCGCCTGCTGGCAGAAACCGCTTGGCATGATGTAGCTTTCTACCTGCGCCCGGAGCACCTGCAGATGGTGCGCGATATTCTGGATGACCCGGAAGCCTCCGAGAACGACAAGAGCGTGGCGCTGACCATGCTGCGCAACGCCGAAGTAGCAGCCCTGGGTGTGCTGCCCCTGTGCCAAGACACGGGCACGGCTATTTGCGTGGGCAAGAAGGGCCAGCAGGTGTGGACAGGCTACAACGATGCCGAGTACATCTCCCGCGGTGCATACGATTGCTACACCAAGAACAACCTGCGCTACTCCCAGAACGTGGCGCTGGATATGTACAAGGAAATCAACACTGGCACCAACCTGCCCGCCCAGATTGACCTCTTTGCCACCGACCACGGCATGGATTACTCCTTCCTCTTCATCGCCAAGGGCGGCGGCTCTGCCAACAAGACCTATCTGTACCAAGAGACCAAGGCTCTGCTCAACCCCACCTCTCTCAAGAAGTTCATGGTGGAGAAGATGAGTACGCTTGGCACGGCTGCTTGCCCGCCCTACCATGTAGCCTTTGTGGTGGGTGGCACCAGCGCTGGAATCTGCCTCAAGACGGTGAAGCTGGCCTCCACCAAGTACTACGACAGCCTGCCCACCAGCGGCAACGAACATGGCCGCGCCTTCCGCGACGTGGAGCTGGAAAACGAGCTGAAGAAAGAGGCCGAGAAGCTGGGGCTGGGTGCTCAGTTTGGTGGCAAGGCTTTTGCGCTGGACGTGCGCGTCGTGCGCCTGCCCCGCCACGGTGCTTCCTGCCCGGTGGCACTGGGTGTATCCTGCTCTGCAGACCGCAACGCCAAGGCCAAAATCACGCCCGAGGGTATCTTTATCGAAGAGCTGGAGTACGACCCTGGCAAGTACATCCCCGCCGAGCTGCGCGAAACGAAGAGCGCTGGCGTGCCCATTGATCTGGACCGCCCCATGAAGGATGTGTTGGCAGAGCTGACCAAGTACCCCGTGAAGACCCGCCTCTCCTTGAGTGGCACCATCATCGTGGGGCGTGACATCGCCCACGCTAAGCTCAAGGAACTGCTGGATGCAGGCAAGGACCTGCCCCAGTATGTGAAGGACCACCCCATCTACTACGCTGGCCCCGCCAAGACCCCCGAGGGCTATCCCTCTGGTTCCTTTGGTCCCACCACAGCTGGTCGTATGGACTCCTACGTGGATCTCTTCCAGTGCCACGGCGGCAGCATGATTATGATTGCCAAGGGCAACCGCGCTCAGTGCGTGACGGACGCTTGCCAGAAATACGGCGGTTTCTATCTGGGCTCCATCGGTGGCGTTGCTGCCGACTTGGCCAAGAACTGCATCACCTCCATCGAGTGCATCGAATACCCCGAACTGGGTATGGAAGCCATCTGGAAGATTACGGTGAAGGACTTCCCCGCCTACATCTTGGTAGATGACAAGGGCAACGACTTCTTTGCCGATATCCGCGCCACATGGGCTTGCCCCGGTTGCGCTCACTAAGCACACCCATCTTATTCCCAGCCCCGTTGCTTCGGCAACGGGGCTTTTTCATCCATCCCTAGGAATGAGCAAGCAAAACTGGCTAGACAACACTGACTACTTGGAGCAGCAGGTGCGCTCAGAATGCCGCTGGGCATCTTGGCTCTGCTGGGGCATTGCCCTTGTCCTGCTGCTTATTCCAGTGCGGCAAAGTTTCACCAGAATCTACTACATTCACGCGGCTCAAGACTCCCCCACCATGACGGGCTCCGTCCTGCTGCTGGAGCAAGACACAAGCTCAAGACAGCAGCGCAGATACCACGCCAAGGTAGAGCTGACATACCAAGGGAAGTCCTATCTCATCACCGAGGCTGGCTTCTGCTTCACACCAAGCATGTGCGAGCAAGCCCAAGAGAGCGGCAGTGTCCCCGTCTACCTCAACCCCGAACACCCTGAAAAATCCGTCCTCAGCAAGGGTGTCACCCTCAGAAACTACATAGCACCGAGCCTTTTCTTCTGCGGTGCCCTCATCCTCATAGGCCTAGGTGTCTACACATGGCGCCGGAGCACCTAAAAGTGCCCCTTCAGACTCGCGTAAGAGTGGGTTTGCCGTGGGAGTCTACGAAAAGTTGCCCAATGAGATTTGTCTGGCGACGCCTCATCCCCTCTATCCGCCGCAGCATTCGCAGGGCAAATGGGCATTAAAACATTGACAAAATCACATTAAGGGCATAAAATTGCCAGCGTAACACCTTGCGGCTAGAGAAAACATGCTCTAGGCTGCTGCATCACCCACTTCTGACACGCCCCGCCAACCATGACACCTAAAGTAAAAACATTTCTCGAACGCGGATTGAGCACAGTGATTCTCTTGGGCCTCCTGTGGGGGGCAGTATGCTGGAACAGCCCCATTGGCTACGCGATTCTGGTATGCGTGCTGTGCAACCTGACCAGCTATGAATGGTTCAACATGCTGCGCGAGCGCGGGCGAGCCGCGAACCGCAAGTTGGCCTTGGCCGCAGGCTTGGTGTACCCCTGGCTCATGGCCGCGGGCATGCTGTTCTTGTCGGAACAAGCCGGCCCCATTTTCATAGCAGGCGAAGATGGCCCCATGAGCCTCTTCCCGGTGTTTGATTTCAACATGACCGCGCTGGCCATTCTTGTTCTCTATGTGCTGGTTGCCTTTTTCTGCGAGCTGTACCGGATGGATTACAAGGGGAGCGATGGCAGCACCGCGCTGAGCAGCATGGGTATCACCATTCTTTCCTTCGTGTACCCCGTGTGGCTGTTCGCGTTTGCCTTGGGCACCTTGGCAGAGCCCGAGAGCATCTGGAACCTGCTCTGGCTGGTGCTCGTCACCAAGATGAGCGATATATGGGCCTATGTGAGCGGCGTGTTGCTGGGTGGCAAGTTCATCAAGCGCAGATTCAGCCCCGTGGTGTCGCCCAAGAAGACGTGGGAGGGCATCATCGGCTCCTTCATCATCACCTCGGTGTGTGGCTGGTACTTGCTGGGCATCACGGATTTTGAGTTTGCGCTCACGCCGGTTGTCTTCTTCTGCGTGCTGATGCCCTGCATCTTCATCTTGAGTGTGGCGGGTGATTTGGCAGGCTCTCTCATCAAGCGTGGGTTGGCAGTCAAGGACAGCGGCTCGCTGCTGCCGGGCATTGGTGGCATATTTGATTTGATAGATTCTCCCGCGTTCACCGTATCATTCTTTGTAGCCGTGATGGCTATTCTGTGATACACACCCACTGGTCTATGCACATTACCGTCCCCCTGCTTATCAACCCCAAAGCCGGCAGCCTCTTCCGCTCCGGGCTCAAGGGGTGGCTAGATGCCAACCGAGCCTCCTTCAACATCATCCCCACGAAAAGTGCGGAGGATTTGACCACGAAGGCTCGCGAGCTGGCTGAGGCGGGTGAACCCGTGGTAGCGGCGGCCGGTGGCGATGGCACGCTCATGTGCGCTGCTCGCGGTCTCATTGGCACCAAGTCGGCCTTGGGGATTCTACCCTGCGGCACAATGAACGTGTTTTCCCGCGAACTAGGCATCGGCTCGCGGCGCTTTGATGTGGCGCTAGACACCATCCAAAGTGGCATCCGGCAGGAGGTGGACATCTTCACCGTGAATGACCAGCCCTTCCTTCAAATGGCCGGATTTGGCCCTGATGCCCGCATCATCAAGCTCATCACCCCCAAGCTGAAGAAGCACATGGGGGCTGCGGCACATGTCTATACTGGGTTGCGAGTGGCTATGCAAAGCCACCCGCTCATCACCATGACCCTGCCCAACGGCAAGTCCTACACGGGGACTCAAATCATCTTGGGCAATGGGAAACGCTACGGAGGCGAGGCGCACCTCTTTGCCGAGGCTCGCTATGATGATGGCTTGCTCAATGCCGCCGTCATCCACCAAGAAAGCATGCCCATCCTCTTCGAGATACTAGGCTGCATGCTGCAACGCGGCGCCACCCGCCGCAACACGAGCGAGTTCACCCGCCTGTGCACTTTCTCTGCCTGCGATATCACAGCCGATGGCAAGCTAGATTACCAGCTGGACGGCGATTATGCCGGCACGCTGCTGCCCGGCGAAACGCTCCGCATCCGCAAGCTACCTCATACCTTGCGCGTGTGCATCCCCCGCAATTTTGTACCCAACACCCCTATGGAAAAATTCATGGCTCACCCCATGGTCGAAGCATGGCGAGCCCACATCCGCCAAGCACAAGAATTCTAACCCCCATTCGCATTCATATGATAGACTTTCAAAATGGTTTTTTCAAACTCTCTCCCGTAGACCCTGCCTCTCTCATGCCCAAAGTGGGGCCACTTCTAGTGGAAGGAGAAAGCATTGTAGCAGCATTCAAGGCCATCCGTGATTCTGTCGTCTTTACCAACAAACGCGTGATTGCTATCAATGTGCAGGGTATCACTGGCAAAAAAACGGATTTCACCTCCCTGCCCTACAGCAAGTTGCAAGCATACTCCGTCGAAACAGCCGGCACCTTTGACCGCGATAGCGAGCTGGATCTTTTCTTCAGTGGCGGTATTGGGCCCATTCGTTTTGAACTGAAGGGTAACTGCGATATCCTTGCCCTCAGCAAGCTTATCAGCGCCTATATCCTCTAAGTTTTCATCCAAATACCCCACAAAAAAGGAGGCAGGTGAGCAGCACCCGCCTCCTTTTTTGTGATGGGATGGTGAACAATTAGTCCACGTTGTCGAAGAGCTCCTCGGGCTTGAAGAAGCGCTTGATTTCAGCCTCGGCGCTCTCGGGGGAGTCGGAGGCGTGGCAGATGTTGAGCATGCTGTTGGTGCCGTAATCACCACGGATGGTGCCCTTGTCAGCCTTCATGGAGTTGGTGGGCCCAAGGATGGTGCGCACGCGGGTGATGACGCCAGGGCCAGAGAGCACCAAGGCCACCACGGGGCTCGTCTGCATGAATGCGGAGAGCTTGGGGAACAGGGGCTCGCCATCGATGACCAAGTCAATGATGTGGCCGTAGTGCTCGCGCAGCACGGCATCGTCCAGCTGCATCATCTTCATGCCACGCAGGCGGAAACCTTCGCCCAGAAGGCGCTGCAGGATGATACCGGAGAGGTTCTTGCGCACGCAGTCCGGCTTGAAAAGAATGAGTGTTTTTTCGTCGCGGTTCATAAGATTGTATGATGTGTGTTGGGGGTATACATACGCCCTTGCGGGCGCTGTGTCAAGGCAGAAATCAGAGAGCAGCGATAATGGCATCGCCCATGCCCGTGGTGCCCACGCGGATTTCGCCCTCGGCACCGGTGGCCAAGTCGCCCGTGCGGTAGCCAGCAGCAATCACCTTGCGCACGGCGGCATCCACCGCATCAGCAGCGGCTGTTTCGCGGCAGGTATAGCGCAGCAGCATGCTCATGGACAGTATCTGCGCAATGGGGTTGGCAATGCCCTGCCCCGCGATATCGGGGGCGGAGCCACCGGAAGGCTCGTAGAGACCAAACACGCTGTCACCCTCACAGCAGAGGGAGGCGCTGGGCAGCATACCGAGAGAACCGCACACGATGGCCATTTCATCCGTGAGGATATCGCCGAAGGTGTTTTCGGTGACCATCACGTCGAACTGGCTGGGGTTGCGCACCAGCTGCACGGCTGCGTTGTCCACATACATGTGGGTAAGCTGCACATCGGGGTACTCGGGAGCCATGGCGTTCATCACATCGCGCCACATCACAGAGGAACTCAGCACATTGGCCTTGTCCACGCTGCACAAACGGCCACTACGGCCGCGAGCAGCTTCAAATGCCACCTTGGCGATACGCTCCACCTCACTCTTGCGGTAGAACAGTGTGTCGAGCGCCACGATTTCGCCATCGCGCTCGCCGTAGAACTTGGGCTGTCCAAAGTACATACCACCCGTCAATTCACGCACGCAGAGGATATCAAACCCATTGGGGATGATGCTATTCTTCACAGGAGAAGCATCCACCAACTCTGGCAAGCAGATACCGGGGCGCAGGTTGGCATAGAGACCAAAGTGCTTGCGCAGGGGCAGCAAGGCGCCGCGTTCGGGGCGCTCATCGGGGGGCAAAACATCCCACTTGGGGCCACCCACAGAGCCAAACAAAATGGCATCTGCCGCCTCGCAGGCCGCCAGCGTCTCGGCGGGGAGTGCCTTGCCGCAATAATCAATAGCAGCGCCGCCCACATAGCAAGCCGTACGCTCTGTCGTAAAACCAAACTTCGCTTCCACGGCATCCAGCACACGCAAGGCTTCATTCATCACCTCGGGGCCGATACCATCACCCGCCAACACAGCTATTTTGTATGAGTTCATGTCTGCCGCGCATCATACACGCCACACAGGAAAAAGTCAATCTGTTGATACAGCTATGCCAAACTAAGAACTTGCATCGAGATAAAAAAACATTAAAATTCGTCATACTTAAAACAAAACTGTTTGTGAAAATTGAATCACCACCTTCACCACATGCAAAATACTGAGCCCCCCCGAGAAATCTGGCTGGATTGTTGCAGAATCATCGCCATATTCACAGTTGTTTACGGTCATCAAGAAAATGTTCTAAGGCTTGGCCATCCATCGCCTTGGACGGGGCTCATCATGGGGCCCGTTTTTGATGCAAGTGCCCCATGTACTTCAGTGTTGATGTTCTTTTTCCTGTCGGGCTGGTTGCAAAAGGTTCGTGAAAAATATTTTGCGTGGCGCCAATTTCTATTTCTCTACATTCCTCTTCTCATCTGGAACATTATCCAGATAGCAATTACATGGCATTCGGGGCAATTCACCATCTGCAAAGCTATAACGGGATTGGGAATATGGCCCTCATTTCACAACGTCAATTATCCACTTTGGTTTCTTAGTGAGCTGACATGGTATTCACTCTTTCTTCCCATCATTCACCGCATCCCATTGGCTATAAGAGGCTTACTTATTCTACTTCTCCTCTGGGTCGGCAATTTATATTTCCCCTCACCATGGTATATTCCGAGAATAGCCAACAGCATCTCATTCTTTATTGCGGGCACCATGATTCACTCGATAAATCGCAGCCATATCAGAGAAATCTTCCTTAAATACGCATGGCTACCTGCAGGTTTAGCTCTTGTATATATCTTGCATCCTCTGTTTTCCTTCTATGCATTCCACCTTCCTCACATGCACTACAGTCCGTTATACAGTGTAGTAGGCTGCATTTGTATACTCAGCTACGGTGCCTTATTGGAACGCTATACAGCACCAGTAGCGCGCGCGATTTCATCACTTGCGCCAGCTACCTTCTTTATCTATGCAGCCCATATACCAGCCTTCACCATATACGCTTTAGCAGCCTCTCACTACAATCTGCCAAAGCTTCCACCTGTTTGCTATCCCTTGTACTCCCTCGTTTTCTGCATACTGGCCATTCTAGCATTTAATCTTGCCAAAAAAACCAACAACTCACGGTTACTTGCTTGGGTGTTTATGTACAAATTAAAGCGATAGAGTATCGTCACTAATTAGAACGCAGTCGAGCATTGCCTTCTAATGGGAACATGCTAAAATTACACTCAGTATGAGTGAGCATCCTTTTCTTGAAGACACGCTGAACATCGAGTGGTCCCGCCTGACACCGGAGCAAGCCAAAACTGACATCCGCCTGGCGATTGAAGAAGCCAAAGCCGCAGTTGATGCCATCTGCCACGTGGTGGAACCCACCTACGACAACACCTTTGCGGCGCTGGAGGACTCTGGTGCAGCCCTGATGCGCGGCTGGCAGCGCCTGAACCACCTGCGCTCGGTGATGGATGCCCCCGAGCTGCGCGAGGTCATCAACGAGCTGATGCCCGAGGTCGTCATCTACTCCTCCAGCGTGACACTCAACCCTCAACTCTTCGCTGTGCTGAAAAAAGCAGCCAGCATGCCTTGGGTAGCCACCCTCTCAGGCGTGCACCAACGCTTTATCCAAGAAACGCTGGCAGACTTCCGCGAAAATGGCGCAGATCTGAGCGATGCCGACAAGGCCCGATACACGGAAATCTCCACCAAACTGGCTCAGCTCTCCCAGCAATTCGGGGAAAAGGTCTTAGATGCCACCAACGCTTGGGAATACGTGACCGCCGATGAAAGCGAACTGAAAGGCTTGCCGGCATCTGCCATGGCCAACGCTCGCCAAGATGCCCTGAGCAAGGGATATGGTAGCGAAGATGCCCCGCAATGGCGCTTCACCCTGCAAGCCACATCAGTGCAGCCGGTGCTGACTTTTGCAGAAAACGAGCAACTGCGCAGCCGCGTGTGGCATGCGTTCAACGAACGCGGCACAGGAGACTATGACACCCAAGCCATCATCCACGAAATCCTTACCCTGCGCGCAGAAAAAGCCGCCATGCTGGGCTATAAGAGCTGCGCAGACTATGTGACGAGCCGCCGCATGGCCGGGAGCGGGCAAACCGCGCTCGACTTCTCCGATGATTTGCATGATAAAGTGGAGAGCGCCTTCCGCGCCGAGCAAGAGGCCATCCGCCGCTTTGCAGAGGAAAAAACGGGCACGGCAATTCCCGTCATGAAGCCTTGGGACGTGGGCTACTGGAGCGAAAAGCTGCGCAAAGAGCGCTATGATTTTGACAGCGAAGACCTGCGCCCCTATTTCCCGATGCAGAATGTGCTGGATGGCATGTTCTCCATCTATGCGGGGCTGTATGGCATCAACTTCCGCCAAAAAGAAACATGGTGCGCGGTCGATGGCGGCACCCCCACCCCTGATGCCGTCGAAGTGTGGCACCCAGAGGTGCTCTTCTACGAAGTGTACGATGATGAAAGCGGCGAGCATCTAGGCTCGTTCTACGCCGACTGGTACCCCCGCGACAGCAAGCGCGCTGGCGCATGGATGGATTGCCTGCGCTGCGGCTTGCCCCCCATGCAAGGCAACAAGCGCGAAGCGCACCTGGCGCTGATGTGTGGCAACATGAGCAAGCCCACCGAAGGCAAGCCCGCGCTGCTCAGCCACTATGAAGTAGAGACCGTCTTCCACGAATTCGGCCACCTGCTGCACCAGATTCTCAGCGATGTCGAGGTGCGCTCTCTTGCGGGTTGCAACGTCGCGTGGGACTTTGTGGAGCTCCCCAGCCAGATTAACGAAAACTGGACATGGGAACGCGAAGCCATGGACCGCTACGCCCGCCACTGGCAAACGGGCGAATGTATCCCCACCGAGCTGAAAGACAAAATGCTGGCAGCCCGCAACTACGGAGCCGCTTCCTTCTTCATGCGCCAGCTGAGCTTCGGAAAGTTGGATTTGGAGCTGCACCTGCACACCGAACGCTATGTGAACCGCGACATTGAAGAAGTGGACCGCGAGATTCTGGCCCGCTACCGCGTCCCCATGACGGAAACAGGCTACAGCATGCTGCGCGGCTTCTCCCACATCTTCGACGGTGGTTATGAATCTGGCTACTATTCCTACAAATGGGCCGAGATGCTGGAGGCCGACGCCTTCTCCCGCTTTGCCGCAGAGGGCATCTTCAACCCCGCCACAGGGCGCGATTTCCGCCGCTGCATCCTCTCTCAGGGCAACAGCCGCCCCGCGGCCGAGCTCTACCGCGACTTCATGCAGCGCGACCCAGACCCCAGCGCCCTGCTCCGCCGCTGCGGTATTGCGGAGTAAAGCAATTTAGACTTGCCAACAAGCCCCCCCCCGTGTATGCTCAAAGCCATGTTAATAGCACCTTCCATGCTCGCTTGTGATTTCCGCCGCATCGGGGAAGAAGCCAACCGCGCCCTGCAAGCTGGGGCTGATTGGTTGCATCTGGATGTGATGGATGGTTCCTTTGTCGACAACATCTCCTTTGGGCCAGACATTTGCGCCGCCATTCGCAACAGCGTACCTGCTGGGGCATATTTGGATGCTCACCTCATGATTGACGCCCCAGACCACTACCTGCCCCGCTTTGTGAAGGCCGGCATGAACATGGTGACCATTCACGTAGAACGCGAGGGGCACGTGGATTTGCACGCCACGCTCACAGCCATCCGCGAGGCTGGCATGCAGTGTGGATTGGCCGTCAACCCCGCCACACCTGTAGAAAAGGTACTGCCCTATCTGGCAGAGGTGGACATGATTCTGGTGATGAGCGTTGTGCCAGGCTTTGGTGGGCAAAGCTTCATGAGCGAGGTACTGGACAAGGTGCGCCGCTTGCGCGATGAGAGAGTCGCAGCTGGGCTGAACTTCCTCATCCAAATGGACGGTGGTATTGGTGCAACCCAAGCACCGCTGTGCAAGGAAGCAGGCGCCGATTGTCTGGTGGCTGGCTCCTCTACCTTCAAAGCACCCGACATGGCAGAAGCCATTCGCAGCATGAAATAATAGCCATGGACGATGGCTCCAAGACCTTTCTGAATGTGGTGCTCAGCGTACTGGCACCAGTCATCATTCTCGACAACTGCTCTACCGAGGGCGCAAAGCTGTGGGAAGTGGGTACCACTTGGGCCATGGTCATCGCGCTCGCCTTGCCGATTGGCTGCGGCGTGTATTCCCTGATAGACAAAGGAAAAGTTGAGATATTGACCTTATTCGGTCTCTTGGGCACAATTCTCACGGGGGTGGTCACCATCTATGCCACCACTGGTGGTGACACTGCCATCCGCCCCGATGCCCCGTGGTGGTATGCAGCCAAAGAAGCGCTCATTGCCTTGCTACTGGCGGGTGCTATGCTGGTGAAATCTCGTGGCAAGGCCTCCATGTTGCGTGTCTTCATCTACACTGATTCGGTGTTCGACGTAGCAGGTATCGAGGGCGACATCGCCCAGCAAGGTAAGGAAGAAGCCTACGATGCACTTTTGCAGCGCATCAACCTCATCGTGGCAGCCTCTTTCCTTTTCTCTGCCCTTGCCAACTTCCTGCTTGCACTTTATTTCCTCATGCCCGTGCTGGATAAGCCAGCCGCAGAGCAAGTCTTGGAATACAATTATGCGGTGAGCCGCATGACATGGTGGGGCTACCTGACGATTGCGGTACCCCTGCTCATCACAATGGTTTGCATCATTCGCTACCTCTTCCGCTCGCTGCAGCAGCTCACAGGACGCAGCTCCGACCGCATTTTCGCAGCAGGGATGGCTCTGACAGGCAAGAAATAATCTCTATACGGCAGCACTTACCCCCGCTCAATCTGATGTTCTAGAGTAACGCATTCTTGAGTAAAGATGCTGACCCCATTTGATGGCTGCGTTTATCAAAAGCGAACACAACAAAGAGATTACAAACACTAAGACGGCCAATACTTCTAAGCATGATTGCTTCCACTGACTATCAGTAAGCAAATAACCCAGCTGCATGGCCACAAATATGTGAACGTAATAAATATTGGCCGAATGACACTTACCAATCCATTCCGCTAACCGACAACGTGGTTTCTCCCATTTTAGAGCTATAGCAAACAGGCTCACCCCCAATGGAATTTTGAGAAAGGCCCTCCACATGTAGAGCTCTGGTTCATTAACCACTTGTCTCATAAAAATGTACGCAAATACAAAAATGAGCACATCTATCCACATAGGAGTCAACGTCTTGTATTTCAACCAAGCAAGCGCATAGCCCAAGCTCATGAAACTCACGGCATTAAAAACACCCCTGATGACCCCCAACCACACCATGGAGGAATCCGCTTCCAACCAGCAAAGCCACTCAACAATAAGACAAGCTATTGGAGTCAGGAAAAGTAATGCTCTGTTTAACCTTATCAAAATCCCCATTACAATGAGGCCTTGCCACATGGCGGACAAATACCACAAGTGAATTGCATTAAAACCTCCATTAAAAAAGAAGAGCCACACATTGCCCCACGTTCTCGTTTCCAAAAAACACAGGTAAAAGAACCCAGTAGCTGCCAATACCAGCAGCACCTTTCTAACCCACTTCTTTATCCGCTGCCATTCACCACCACCTGGTGCGTATAAAAAATACCCGCTGCACATGAAAAAACAGGGAACGGCTACTACCATCAATGGAATCAAATAGTGTGAGCCAAGCAATGAAGTGTGAATGACAATCACGCAAAATGCACACAAACATTTTAGAGAGTAAAGGGATGGCATACAGGGAACATTATAAAGTGTTCATCGGGCCTTACCGCACGGCACGACCAGAGTAAGAGACATCTGCAGACACTTTGCTTGAAAGGGCGTAGCTATCAGGATAGAGACTCTTGCGGCCAACGGAATGGTACTCGAACCCGGCATGCACCGCATTCTCACCGTGCAAGATGTTGCGTCCATCAAAAATAATGGGCAGGTGCATCAACTCACGCACTTTCACCAAATTAGCTGTGGCAAATTGACGCCACTCCGTCGCAACGACCAGCACTTCGGCATCGCGCACGCACTCGTACATATCGGAACAAATGGTCACGTTCACACCATCCAACGCGCGGGCACCCGTCTCGGCAGCCTTGGGGTCATATGCGGTGACAATGGCGCCCTCATCTACCAGACGTCGAATGAGTTTGATGGCGACAGATTCGCGCACATCATCGGTATTTTGCTTGAAAGCCAATCCCCAAACAGCGATACGCTTCTTTCGCAACACCCACATTTTTTCGCGGATACGGTCCACAAATCGTTCAATCTGGCGGGCATTAATCTGCTCCACCTCCTTCAGCAAGTGCATGGGGGCTCCAAGCTGATCTGCAATGTTGATAAAGCCCTTTACATCCTTGGGGAAGCAAGATCCGCCGTAGCCTAACCCGGCATTAAGGAAGTGGCGAGAAATGCGCTTATCCATCCCGATACCTTGAGCCACCAACTCCACATCGGCGCCAGCTTTTTCGCAAACTGCTGCCACCGCATTGATATAGGAAATCTTAAGCGCTAGGAATGAATTGGCCGCATGCTTGATTAGCTCGGCAGAGGACAAGTCAACCTCCACAATAGGGGCGCTAAAGGGTTGGTAAACGCGCTTCATCAAATCCATAGCGCGCTGGGAATTAGCGCCAATCACAATGCGATCAGGATTCATGAGGTCTTTCACAGCACTACCTTCGCGCAGGAACTCAGGATTGGAGACCACATCCACCTTCACGTCGCAGGACGCATAGCGGCGAATCACCTCCGACACCTTGCTGCCTGTACTCACAGGTACGGTAGATTTATCCACAATGATGCGGTAGCCATGTTCGGGGCGCAGAGCATCTGCAATCTCATGCGATACGGACTCGATGTAGGAAAGATCCACAGAGCCATCGGCATGCGGTGGCGTCGGGACTGCGATGAAAATAATCTCGCACTCATGCACTGCTGCGGGCAAATCAGTAGTGAACGAAAGCTTGCCAGCTGACACGTTGGAAAGAATCATATCCTCCAGCTCTGGCTCGTAGATGGGCATCTGCCCCGCCTTGAGCATCTCCACTTTCTCTTGATTATTGTCTACACAGATGACATTGTGCCCCACCTCTGCAAAACAAGTGCCGGTCGTCAGCCCCACATACCCCGTTCCAATAATCGCCAAGTTCATAGTCAAAGAGAATACGCAAGGCATTATATACCACAATGACTACATTGCAAGCTTTTTGAATTTCCTTGCAAAGAGTGCGCAATTTCCACCTTGACACGGTGAGGCTGCATGCTATACTCATCGATGATATGAGTAGCATGAACACGAAAGATCTCACTCCCGTCGTGCCGCGCCGCTTCCGCTCTATCTTCTTCATGCTGGTGAGCTGCTTTGCCCTGTGGGGCCTGCTCAACAACATGACGGATAATTTGGTGCCGGCTTTCAAGAATATCTTCACCATTCCCCAAGAGCAAGCGGCTCTGGTTCAGGTGGCCTTCTATGGTGCTTACGCCGTGCTGGCTATCTTTGCGTCCATTCTAATTGAGGAGTTCTCCTACAAGAAGGGCGTTCTCATTGGCTTAGGTGTGTATATTGCAGGTGCTCTGGCCTACATACCCGCTTGCATCAACCAGAGTTTCGAGATTTACTTCATCGCCATCTTTGTGGTGGCCTGTGGTTGCTCTGTGCTGGAAACCACGTGTAACCCCTACGTCATCTCCCTGGGCCCCGACAAAACAGCCGTGCGCCGTCTGAACTTTGCCCAAGCATTCAACCCCGTGGGCTCTATTTGCGGTATTTTGTTGGCTCAGCAGCTTATTCTGAGCAATCTGAACCCCGCTACGGCCGATGAACGCGCGGCCATGCCGGCAGAACAACTCAAGGAAATCGTGCACAGCGAGCTTTTCTGGGTCTGCGCCCCCTATGTCGGCCTGTGCGCTGTTGCTTTCCTCATCTGGATTTTCTTCCTGCGCGTCAAAGACACCCAAACAGCTACAACAACGAGCGAACAACCTGAAACAGAAGGCCAAGGCAGCAGCATGCGCGTGCTGGTGGCTGCCCTTTTCGCCATTGTACCGCTCACGGTGCTCTACTTCATCTTCCCCGACATGGACAAGGTGCACTGGGTGCTCTATGGCACCTTGGGGCCCATCATTTACCTGTTCCTGGTGGGTAATTACCGCGCCATGCTCTTCTCCCTGCTGAGCCAGCCTCGCTACTGGTGCGGCGTCATCGCCCAGTTCTTCTATGTGGGTGTGCAGATTGCAGCATGGACCTACCTGAACGTGTACTGCTGCAAGGAACTGGGGGTCACCCCCGCCACCGCAGCTACCTACTATCTCATCTCTCTCATTCTCTTCATCGTCTGCCGCTGGGTGGCCACCTACTACATGAAGAAGTTCAACCCGGCTAGCATGATGAGCTTGTTTGCCATCGCAGCCATTGCATGCTGCGCTGGCACTATCTACCTGCCCAGCACAGAGCTCTTCAGCATCGGTGGGCTGGTTTTCTCTGGCAATGTACTCTGCCTCATCGCCATGTCTGGCTGCATGAGCCTCATGTTCCCCACCATCTACGGCATCGCCTTGGGTGGTCTCAACCAGCGAGATGTGAAACTGGGTGCCGCAGGCCTCATCATGGCCATTCTGGGCGGCGCTCTCATCACCCCGTGGATGGCAGGCATCATTGGCGATGCCAACAGCTGCTGGCTGGGGCTGACAACCGCCTTCGACAACACTTGGGACACGAATCTGGGCACCAGCTCCGCCGCCGTGCGCGCCTCTTTCATCGTCCCCGCCATCTGCTTTGCGGTGGTGCTGGCATACAGCCTCATCTTCCGCAAGCCCACCACCTCTTCCTCCGAACAATAAACCATTTAACCCAAACACTATACGTATATGAAATACGATACATTACCGACCATCGGCATTCGCCCGACGATTGACGGTCGCCGCCTCGGCGTTCGTGAGTCTCTGGAAGACCAGACCATGAACATGGCTAAGGCAGCCGCCGCCCTCATCGAGGCCAATGTGACCCACGCTAACGGTCAACCCGTGAAGTGCATCATCGCCGACACCACGATTGGTGGTCCCGCTGAAGCTGCCGCCTGCAACCAGAAGTTCGCTGAGAACAACGTAGGCTGCTCCCTCATCGTGACTCCCTGCTGGTGCTACATCACCGAAACATTTGAAACCGATGCCACCACGCCCAAGGCTATCTGGGGCTTCAACGGCACCGAGCGCCCCGGCGCCGTGTATCTGGCTGCTGCTCTGGCTGGCTACGCTCAGAAGGGCATCCCCGCATTCTCCATCTATGGCCACGATGTGCAGGACGCTGATGACACCAGCATCCCCGAAGACGTGGCAGAAAAGATTCTGCGCTTCGCCCGTGCGGGTCTCACCGTAGCTACCCTCCGTGGCAAGGGCTACCTCTCCATCGGTGGCTGCTCCATGGGTATCGCTGGCTCCATTGTGGATCAGTCCTTCTGGGAAAGCTACATGGGCATGCGCGTGCAGGCCGTGGACATGACGGAGGTTCGCCGCCGCATGGAGCTGGGCATCTACGACAAGGCTGAGTTCGACCTCGCCATGGAGTGGGCTGCCAAGTATGTGAAGATTGGTCCGGAGCGCAACCGCCCCGACCTCATCCTCTCCCCCGAGGAGAAGGAACGCACCCTGCGTGAGTCCATCCTCATGACCATCATCTTCCGCGACATGATGCACGGCAACGCCAAGCTCAAGGAAATTGACCGCGAGGAAGAAGGTTTGGGCTTCAACGCCATCTGTGGTGGCTTCCAGGGCCAGCGCCACTGGACAGACTTCTACCCCAACGGCGACATGGCCGAATCCCTGCTGAACAGCACCTTCGACTGGAACGGCCCGCGCGAAGCTATCCCCTTCGCTACGGAAAACGATGCCATGAACGGCGTGTGCATGCTTCTTCTGCACCAGATTACTGGCCGCGCAGCTTGCTTCTCCGACATCCGCACCTACTGGAGCCCCGCTGCTGTGAAGCGCGTGACTGGCTACACCATGGAAGGTCTGGCCAAGGACGGCATCATGCACCTCATCAACTCTGGCTCCACCGCTCTGGACGGCAACATGCACGCCACCGCCCCCGATGGTACCCCCATCATGAAGAAGACCGGCGAGACCACTCAGGCCGACATCGAGGCCATGATGGGTGCTGCAGAGTGGTGCCCCGCCAACCGCGAATACTTCCGCGGCGGCGGCTACTCCCTGCACTTCGTCTCCCAGGGCAATGTGCCGATTACCATGATTCGTATGAACTTGGTGAAGGGTCAGGGCCCCGTGCTCACCATCGTGGAAGGCTGGACCTGCGATCTGCCCCAGGATGTGAACGACAAGCTCGACCAGCGCACCGACCCGGGTTGGCCCACCACCTGGTTTGCACCCCGCCTCACCGGCAAGGGTGGCTTCAAGGACGTGTACACCGTCATGGCCAACATGGGCGCCAACCACGGCGCATGGACCTACGGCCACATCGGCGCTGACATCATCACCCTGGCTTCCATGCTGCGCATTCCTGTGTATGCCCACAACGTCCCGGAGGACAAGGTATACCGCCCCGCCGCATGGGACTTGTTCGGTACAGCCGACCCCGAAGGTGCAGACTTCCGCGCCTGCGCCAACTTCGGCCCGATTTACGGCAAGTACTAAAAATCCGCACAACACCAGCCCTGTCGCTCACCCGAGCGACAGGGCGGTTTTCTCTTTCCAGCTCATCCGCCCCGCACTTGGCATGGGCTTCACCTGTAAGTAAGCTTTCACAATTGCCCCATAGAACACGAGCCGCCTTTGTGCCCCTGCGCGTGCTCAGAACATCTCACATAAGGTGGCATGTCCAGAATCATTAGCCCACTTCATTCTCCCCGACAACTTTTTTCAACAACATATTCCCTTAAACACCATGCCCTACGTACTTTGCTTAGACTGTGGCGCCACCAATGTGCGCGCTATCCTCGTAGACGACAAAGGCCAGCTCATCGCCAAGGCCAGCCAGCCCAATTCTACTGATACAGGTGCAGAAAACCCGCAATACCACGTCTGGAATGCAGACCGCATTCTCTCCCAGCTTGCCGAGTGCACCCGCCAAATTCTGCCCCAAATTGACCCGGCACAAGTGTGCGGCATCACCATCACCACCTTCGGGGTGGACGGCGCGCTCGTGAACGAGGCAGGCGAACTACTCTACCCCGTCATCTCATGGAAATGCCCCCGCACGGCGGAGGTGATGAAAAAGATTGAAGCCTACATCCCCCAGAGCACATTGAACCAAATCTCTGGCGTGGGCGAATTTGCGTTCAACACGATTTATAAGCTGATTTGGCTCAAGGAAAACCGCCCCGAGCTGCTGGAGCAAGCTCATGCGTGGCTCTTTATTTCCAACATATTGGCTCACCGCCTGACGGGTGTCATGGCCACAGACCGAACCATGGCTGGCACATCTCAGATGACAGATGTCAACACAGGCGACTGGAGCGACGCGATTCTCGACGCTATTGGCGTGCGCAAGAGCCTTTTCCCCGCCATGGTCAACGCAGGCGATGTCACGGGCACACTCACCCCCGCTGCAGGCGAACTGCTGGGCTTGCCCGCAGGCATTCCCGTCATCTCGACTGGGCACGACACCCAATTTGCCCTCTTCGGCAGTGGCGTCAAAGAAAACCAGCCCTTCTTATCGAGCGGCACATGGGAAATTCTGATGCTGCGCACGGCCAAAGCAGCGCTGGCAGCAGATGACTATGCGGCGGGCGCCACCGTGGAGTTTGACAGCAAGGAGGGGCTTCTCAACCCAGGGCTTCAATGGATTGCCAGCGGCATCATCGAATGGGTCAAATCCACCTGCTACCAAGGCGAAAACTACGACACTATGGATGCCGAAGCCGCAGCCATCCCGCCCGGTTGTGAGGGCGTAAAACTCATCCCCGACTTCCTGCCCAGCGACCCCGTACCAGGCCGCATCGAGGGGCTTATATTGGGGCGCACCCGTGGACACATCTACCGCGCCGCGATGGAAGCCCTCACGCTGCGACTCAAGAGCCGTTTGGAAAAACTGGAGAAGGTAGGCGGTTTCAAGGCAACCGAGCTGCTGCTCGTGGGCGGCGGTGCTCGCAACAAGATTTGGACCCAGATGCGCGCAGACATCCTTGGGCTGCCCATCATGGTGGCAAAAGTCTCTGAAAGCACCGTACTGGGTGCAGCCATGTATGCCTTTGCAGGTGCTGGCACCTATCCCAGCGCCGAGGCCTGCCGCGATGCATTCGGTATCGACTACGAAACCACCATGCCCGGCGAGCAACAAGCCGCCTACGCTCAGCTCTAATTCCCCCCACCTCGATGCCCAAGGCCTTCCACAAAGTGTACACCTGTACCCCTGTGGCATTCCATGCCAATGCCCGTTTTTTCACGCGCGACACAGGGTTGGTGAGCCGCACTCTGCGGGGCTTGGGCTACGAGAGCAAAACCATCATGCCCCTGCCGTGGCACGCGGATGATGAAAAAGAACACATCATCCGCGTGGCACCAGCGGCGCTACGCACCGCCGCATGGTGGCGCAGCTTGGGCATTGATGCTGTGGTGCTCTACTCATGGGGCGACCCGCGCTACACCCTCATCGCAAGGGCCATCCACCAAGCTGGCATCAAACTCATTTTGCAGCTGGATTTCAACGGGCACTTCCTCAAGGCCGAAAAATTCCCGCGTTTTCTGCGCGAATATGCGGTCAATCTACTGCGCTCATGGCACTTGGGCTACGCAGATGCCATAGCCGCCTCCCCCGTGGCCAAGGTGTACCTGCGAGGGCACAAAATGTATGGGCCCGCCATAGCAGACAAATGCCACACCATGCCCACTGCGGTGGACAGTTGCTTCTCCTACTCCGGTAGCGCCAAAGAACACCGCGTCATCTGCGTGGGAGATTGGGAAGACGCCGTCAAGCGCCCCGCGTTCATGCGAGAGACCATGCAACTTCTGCTAGAGGCGGATGCAAGACTCCACATCGATCTGTGTGGGCCGTTCAGCGCAGCCTGCGAGTCTTGGTGGTTGGCGCTTCCGCCCGCGCAGCAAAGTCGCTTGCACCTACTCGGCGCCGTCAGCCACGCAGAATTACCCGCCCTCTACAACCGAGCACGCGTATCCGTATGCACCTCTGAGAGCGAGGGCACCCACGGTGTTTCCGCAGAGGCCCTTTGCTGCGGCTGCTCCATCGCCACCACTAATCGCGAGCGCCTGCGCATGGTCCAATGGTACACCACGCGCGATTCGGGCACCGTGGCTGGCGCGGATACGCCTGCCGCTCTTGCAGCAGCCATCCAAGCCGAATTACTGGCATGGCAATGCCACCAGCGCGACCCACACAGCATCGCCCAATCTTGGCAACCTGTTTTCCATACGGCCCTTGCCCTCCCCCGCTTGTTGAATAGCCTAACTTAATCTGCGAAAAATCCGCCTTGCGCGGGCTTTCATCTGCAATTCCATCTTGACTTTGCACTAGGCTTGCTGCATAATATGCAAGGTAAGCTTATCTCACTATGTCTTTCTACATTCAGAACATCGAAATTGGTGGCGAAAAGCCATTTTATCTGCTTGGACCCTGCTCTCTGGAGAAGGAGGAATTTGCTTGGGAAATGGCCCGCAGTATCAAGGAAATCTGCACGCGCCTGAATGTTCCTTTCATCTTCAAAGCCTCCTACGACAAAGCCAACCGCACCAGCGTGAAAAGCTTCCGTGGCCTTGGCATCCAAGAAGGCTGCCGCATTCTCTCCGAAATCGGCAAAGAACTTCAAGTCCCCGTGGTGACAGACGTGCACACAGAGGAACAGGCTGAATATGCAGCTCAATACGTTGACCTGCTGCAGGTTCCCGCCTTCCTCTGCCGCCAGAGCGACCTGCTGGAAGCTTGCGCCAAGACAGGCAAACCCGTCAACATCAAGAAGGGCCAATTCTTGGCTCCTTGGGACTGCAAAAACATCTGCGAAAAGATGATTGCTTTCGGGTGCGAGAACTTCATGCTCTGCGAACGCGGCACCAGCTTTGGCTACAACAACTTGGTAGTAGACATGCGCGGCATGTACTGGATGAAGCAATTTGGCTACCCCGTTGTGTTTGATGCTACGCACTCTGTGCAGCGCCCTGGTGGCCTCGGCGGTGCTACTGGTGGCGACCGCGAGCTGGCTCCCGTGCTGGCCAATGCAGCCATGGCTGTTGGCGTCGATGGTGTCTTCATGGAAGTCCACAAGGACCCCGACAACGCTATGAGCGATGGCCCCAACCAAGTGCGCTTGGATGACCTGGAAAAGGTCCTCACCAACCTGCAGCTCGTGCGCGATGCGTACAAGCGCATGGCCTGATACCCCCAAAAACACAACCACGCCGAGCGTGAAACACACTCTCTCCACTATCATCCTCACCGCAGCGGCAGCGTACATGCTGCCACTGTGGGCGGCGGATCCTGCCGATGACATCGGGCAGAAAGAGTTCCCGGGCTTACAACTACTGCCAGAGGGCAGCGTGGTCAAGGGTATCGTCCTCCCCCGCTACGAAGGGCACCGCGTCTCTGCGCTCATGATGGCTGATGAACTGCGCATTGAAACCCGCAGCCTCGTGAGCCTCACAAATTTGCGCGCCGAACTATACTCTCCGTCTGGCGGCATCACCTCGATTGTGTGCGGCGTCACGCAATACGATTTTGCAAAATCGCGCATCACAACAGACAAAACTGCCGCGATCAAAGACCCGCGCTTCTCCGCCAAGGGGGAAGGAATTAGCTTTAGCATCCGAACCCAGCTGGGCATCTTGAGAGGCCCCGTGCGCACGACCTTCACATCATCTGCATTCTCTTCCGCCAAAGGCAAATGAGACACATTCCCACCATCCTCTTTTTGAGTGCCCCGATGCTCCTGGCCAACACCATAGCACCGTGGCAGGCGCAAGCCATCCAAGAGAGCAAAGACTCCATCCACTCCATACGCAGCGTATGCAAAGAAGTAGATGAAATCCTGCTGCACCTGAACATCAACGACACCCCCGATGAGCCTGCTCTTGAAAACAGAGACATGCCCACGGGCAAGCCAGGCGAAACGGTGGCAGAGGCAGATGGTGGCATGCTTTTTGACGCAGCTCATTCGCGCGTCACCTACATCAACAACGTCCGCGTCACCGATTCCCGCGCCAAATTGCGCTGCATTCGGCGTCTGTATGTGCAGCTCCCCAAGTCGACCTTGTTGCAACGGCAAGAGGAGGCTCAAGGAGCCATGGAAAGCGCCAAGCCTACCCCCAGCCAACCTGCCCCCACCCCAAAAGCAGCTGATGAGCAGGAAATCACGAGTCTTCCGGGGCACCCTGTGGCAGACGCACCCGAGACACTCGATGTGCCCATGGGGGAAGCCCCCGTGGACATCACCACAGAAGAGGCCGTCATTGACACCAACCGTAATTGCATCCTGCTGACAGGTAGCACCAATTACTCCCCCGGCATCCACATTCGCCGAGGGCAGAACGAAATCACCCTTCATTCCACCTCCAAGGGCGAGCCGCCCACCGTCATGGCAGATGCCAACGGCAATATCATGATTAACAGCGGCAAGATGACGTTCTCATGGCGCAGCGAGAAGGGCGAATCGTATGAGCTGACAACCGAGGCCGAGTACGTCTACTACCGCGCCGCTGAGCACAGCTTGCTCATCGACGGCAAAGCCAGCATGAGCACGCCCCGTGGCTCCTTGCAGTTTGACAAAGGCGCGCTCATCACTCTCGAACCAGCCAGCAAGGCAGGCAAGGCCAAAGACGGCTTCATGAGCCAATTTACCAACGTGCGTATCGCTGGGGTAAACCATGCAGAAGCATGGGGCAATGTGGTGGCCAAAGCTGCAGCCACTCCGACTCACCAAGCCGCAGAAATTCAAGGCGAGCACCTTGTGTACAGCTCCAAGACGGGCAGCTGCCTCACAGAAGGCAAGAACTGCCGCCTTGTCTACGGCAAAAACACGCTTCAAACCGATGGTGCTCTGCGCTTGGACCCCAACGGGGACATCTTCCTGAGCGGAGCCGAAATCACCGGTAGCTACGAGCGCCCAGCCCCCCAAAGTGGCAAGCCGGCCGTGCAAGGCACCTTCCACACCACAGACACACTGGTCTTCTCTGCGGCAGATGGCACCATCTCCGCCCCCAAGGGCATCAACCTGAAGGACGATTATAGCCAATTTGCCTGCACGGGACCGCTGGTGTTGAATCTGAAGCAATCCCCAAGCGCGGGAGACCTGCCCAAGGTGGGGAATCTGAACTTGGCCATTGCGAACTTCACCGACATCTCTCATGCGCGAGCCAGTGGCAACATCGTGGTGCGCCATGGAGACACCCCCGGAACCCCCGACACAGAGTTGCTGGCTACCGAGGCCGATGTCAACCTGCTCAGCGGCGAGGTCACCCTCACCGCAGCCAGCGGGCAGGAGGCTAGCCTGCGCATCAAGGGGTACGAAATTGCCGCAAAATCCGCACAAACGCCCTCTCTGGTGGAGCTCAAAGGCAACGGGGATATCAGCATCACAGGTGAGCAAATTACCGCCAAGCTGCAAGCCAAAGATGGCGGCGCAAGCATCTTAGCCCACAACAACCTGTACCTGAACCGCGAAAAAGGCGAAATATCCATCGGCGCCAACTCGCGCATCTCCTCCCCCGATGGCATCCTGACCGCCAACGGCCCCCTCACCGCTACCCTGCACCGCGCTCCGGCTGCACAGGCTCGCCCCATCTTGCCCAACTTCCCCCACCTGGTGTACAATTATGATGGCATCGAAAAAGCCAGCACCAGCCGCGGCGGCACCATACGGACCGAGCAGGCCTCCATGCAGTGCAGCGGCCCCATCACAGTGGTGATGAACCCCACCCCCGCCAAAAAGGACTCCTCGCCCACAGCCTCCATCCTCCACGCCTCGGCCTCTGGCAACGTGGCCTTGGCTGGCAAGGACAACACAGGGCGCATCATCAAAGCCACGGGTGACACCATCTCCCTCAACGGCGCCACAGGTGAAAAACGCCTCTCCGGCAGCAAGGTCACCTTGGCTGATGCCTACAATACTCACATTGCGCAAGGTCCGGGTGCCTGTGTCATCATCGACAAGAAGAACAACGCCCGCATCACCGGCTCTCGCCACACGACAACCGCCACGCGCATTCACGATCAGATAGAACAACAAAAGAAAAAATAACCATGCCCGAGCCCTCTGACGAAATTCTCCTGGACGCACGCGGTCTCTGCAAATCATACAAAGAACGCAAGGTTGTAGACAACGTGAGTCTGCAAGTCAAATGCGGCGAGATTGTGGGCCTGCTGGGTCCCAATGGTGCCGGCAAAACCACCTCATTTTACATGGTGGCAGGTCTCGTGCGCCCCGACGTGGGCGAAGTGACCTTTGCGGGGCAAGACGTATCGGGGTTGCCGATGCACCTGCGAGCCCGCTTGGGCATGGGCTACTTGCCGCAAGAAGAATCCATCTTCCGCAAGCTGAGCGTGATTGAAAACCTCATGGCCATTCTGGAAACGCGCAAGGACCTCACCCGCAAGCAGCAGAACGAAAAGGCAGATGAGCTGTTGGAGCGTTTCAACATCACAAAACTGCGCAAGAGTCAAGCAATCCAGCTTTCTGGCGGTGAAAAACGCCGTCTCACCATTGCACGTGCTTTGGCGGCCAATCCGCGTCTGCTCATGCTGGACGAGCCCTTTGCTGGTGTGGACCCCATCGCCGTGCAAGACATCCAGAGCATCGTCGCGTCTCTGCGCGAAACGGATGGGCTTTCCATCCTCATCACCGACCACAACGTGCGCGAAACGCTTGGCATTGTCGACCGCGCCTACATCTTGTTTGAAGGCAAGGTCATCAAACAAGGCAACGCTGAGGAAATCGCCAACGACCCGAAGACTCGTAAGATCTACTTGGGCGAAGATTTCAAGATGTAACCACAGCCCCGCATTCAGCAGTCCATCCCCGCAGGCCCGCCTGCATGGGTCTCACGTCCCTATATCCCCCCCCACTCACCTTTCAAATCATGTCTACCGCACCCCTTCGCATTGGCACCCGTAGCAGCGAGCTTGCACTCCGTCAAACTGAGCTGGCCATTGCCGCCATCACCGCTGCAAACCCTGGCATTGCTACAGAAATTGTACCCATCACCACCGCGGGAGACACCCGCACCGATATCCCTCTGTGCCAAGTCAACAAGGCCACTCAAACACAGGATAAGGGTGTGTTCATTGCCGCGCTGGAAGAAGCCTTGGCTGATGGTCGCATTGATTGTGCTGTGCACAGCCTCAAAGATATGCCTGGCACTCTGGATGAGCGTTTCGACATCGCCGCTATCCTGCCGCGCGAAAATATATGGGATGCGCTCGTCATCAAGGAAGGCGCCAACATGGACCGCCTCACCATCGGTACCAGCAGCGTGCGCCGCGCCAATCTCATCCGCAATTACTGGAGCGGCACCGCCAAGGCCGTCTCCATTCGCGGCAATGTGTCCACTCGCCTGCAAAAACTCATTGATACACCAGAGATGGATGCCATCGTCTTGGCTCGCGCGGGGCTCAACCGCTTGGGGTACACCGGCTCTGTCATCGAGCTCAACGGCACTCGCCTGCATGTGGTTGAAATGGCCAAAGATTCCTTCATGCCCGCGTTCTGCCAAGGCGCTATCGCCATCGAAACCCGCAAGGATGACACCGCGACGAAGGCCCTCATCGCCCCCGCCAACGATACGGCAAGCGAGGTAACCATCCGCGCCGAACGAGCCTTCTTGGCTGAGCTGCAGGCTGATTGCTCTGTGCCCGTGGGCGGCTACGCCACATGCAACCGCGATTTGATGATGTTCCGCGCCATCTACTACACCCCCAACGGCATGCCCATCCGCATCACCCACCGCGGTAGCGCCTCTTCCCCCGAGCAAGTTGGGCGCGAGGCCTGTGCCATGCTCAAACAACAACTGGGTTAAAGCGCCCTTTTCCTCATCAATCGAGTAGGGGGCTTTCGCCCCCTCTCACACCACCGTACGTGCCATTTATGGCATACGGCGGTTTCCAATCAGCGTTTGAGGAGTTGATAAAACGAGATATATCCCTCTGCTCGCAGCCATGCGTTATCCATGCAGATA
>JAZTYM010000059.1:0-54192 GCA_045637025.1 Akkermansia sp.
TCTTATCCACGCCGCCAGCGTTCGTTCTGAGCCAGAATCAAACTCTCCATAATATATAACTTAGAAATTGCTGGACCAATGAACCCTCTCGGATTCATCAGTACCGTGTCCCTGCTCCAATTCCCACAGGAATCATCCTCGCATAAGCCACGGCACGCGTCACGACCTTTTCCTTCCCTCTCTTTATCCTCTCCGGCACCCCACCCGGAAGGTTGTATCCGGTGCCACGCGCATCTCTGCGCTGACTTGGTGCCACGGAAAGTCCGTATATAGAAAATTGCCTCGCTCGGCCAGTTTCGCGCTTGCTGCGCTTTCCTTTCGTGCCGCCCCGTGACGGGGTGCGGGGCAAAGTATACATGAACTCACGCCGAACGTCAAGCTCATTTTTGAAGAAAATTTGAATTTTTTCTCACATTTTTCATAATTCCCTCAAAATCAATGCTCATATTTTTGCACTTTTTTGGCTCACCATGCCGAAGTGTGCTGCGGGGCGAAATTTTACTGCGGAACATCTAACGATTTGCCCTATGCACGGGGCAAAAAGACACAAAACTCCCTCATACGGAAGGATTCCGGATGAGGGAGCGGATGCGCTGAGGCGATGCGGTGCTCAGGCATGCGAGCGGAGGAGCTCGCACTGCTCTTTGATGAGCGAGAATGACTTGCGCACCATGGAGCGGGTCTCATTGAGGAGATTGAGGTAGAGAATACCATTGCGCAGGCTGTTTTCATCCGACTCGCCCGAGATGAGGTGGCGGGTGATGCTGTCGGCAAACTCCTCGCTGAGGTCACCCGAGTGGGAGAGGCAGGATTCCATGGCGGAGACGTCTGCTTTGTGGAGGGCGCGCTGGATAGCAGGATAGAGGGCTGCCACCTTGTAGCTCATATCGAGCAAATCGCTGGCTTGGCTTTGGCTGAGGCCGACGTGATTATTGTCGATGTGCTTATAGCTGGCTTTGACAATCACGAGGAGGCTTTCGGCGATGCCGAGGCAGCTTTCGTGGAGGCGGTAGAGCATTTGACCACGGGCAGCTTGAGCAGGAGTGAGGCCACGGAGGCTGGGAAGGATGGAATCTTCCTTGATTTGCTTGAGCATGCGGTTCATATCGCGCGCTTGGCGGCGGAGGGACTTGAGCTCGGCGCGGTTTTCGCTGAGCAAGGCCTTGACGGTAGCGTGGTGAATGCTGAGCGCGAGGCCAAGGCGCTCTGCCGAGGCGGCCCCCACCTCTTGGAGCACGTCTTTGTTCTCCAAATCGAGCAGTTGGGTTTCCTGGCTGCGGGAGCGGTTGTGCACGAGGGTGGATTTGATGAAGATACCCGCGGCGACGAGCAGCATGAGCCCCACTCCCCACATGCCACCACCCATCATGACGGCGGCGGTGATGAAGGCGGCGCTGCATGCGATAACGCCGGTCGAGAACCATCCACCGATGACGGTGAGCACCCCGGTGATGCGATACACGGCGCTATCGCGTCCCCATGCGCGGTCTGCCAAGGAGGAGCCCATGGCTACCATGAATGTGACGTAGGTCGTGGACAGGGGGAGTTTGAGGGATGTGGCGAGCGAGATAAGCAAGGCCGAGATGGTGAGATTGACCGAGGCGCGCACTAAATCGAAGGCGGCGCCGTCGTCTTCCGTCACGTCGAGGGGGCGGAAGCGCTCACCCACGAAGCGGGCGATGGGTGCGGGGGTGACGCGGGTGATGAAGCGGGCCGCATTGAGCGCCACGCGCACCGCAGCGCGAGCGGGCAAGCAGGAACCGAAGCGCTCTTTCGAGGAGCCTTTGCTGTGAGACAACTTGACCTCGGTCTCGATGACTGTGCGGGCTTTTTTGGAGAAGCAGAGCGCCGCAACCATCACCACACCGGCACCCAGTAGGTAGTACATGTTGGCCTGCACGGGGGCGGCCAGAGAGCCCATGTACAGCGTGGACAATGTGTTGCCTTGGGCCACATAATCGGAGGCGATGTGGAAGGATTCCTCTGCGGCCATGAAGACACCAATGAAGTTCACTAGGTCATTGCCTGCAAAGGCCAGGGCAAGAGCGCCCGTGCCAGCGAGCACGGTGAGGCGCAGGGTGTTGACCCGGCAAACATATTGCAAGAAAGCCGATATGAGCAGCCAAGCTACAAAAGCCAAGCAGGTGTAGAGGGCGATGTGGGTATTGAGCTGCTCTACCAAGGCAGCACTGATGATGGTGCTGTGTTTGAGGCCCTTGAAAATGGCAAAATAGGTGATGGCAGTGAAGGCGATGGCGCACCAGACAGCCCCCACATAGCGGTACATTTTGCGGTATTGGAAGGTGAACAGCACACGCGCCAGCCACATCACCACGCAACCGCAGGTGAAGGCCACCACGACGGAACAGAAGATACCCGAGATGATGGTGAGGGTTTTGGCACTATTGATATAGGCGCCGAGATTTTCGAGTGATTCGGCGGGGTTATCGTAGATGGAGAAGAGTGCCACGGCCAGCGCCGCGCCCAGCAACTCGAACACCAGCGAAACGGTGGTGGAGGTGGGCAAGCCCAGGGTGTTGAACATATCCAGCAGGATGACATCTGTGAGCATCACTGCGAGGAAGAGTATCATCACCTCATGGAAGGTAAACTGTGATGGCACAAACACACCGCTGCGCGCAATTTCCATCATGCCGCCTGAGAAGGAGGCGCCCAGCACCACCCCCACGGCTGCAACCGCAAAAATGACGCTGCGGCGAGCGGCGCGGCAACCAACGGCGGAGTTGAGGAAGTTTGCCGCGTCGTTGCTCACCCCCACAACCAAATCGAATACTGCAAGCAGGAGCAGTATCCCCAATATTGCCATGTACATCTCGTTCATAACATCCCCCTTTTAACACAAAGAGGGACGCATTGCACGCTTGCCACTGTGAGGATTCAGCCACAGAGCATGTGGCAAAATTGTCACAAAGGCCACACGCAGGGGGGAGCTCAGCCGCGCAGGAGATACCAGCAATCTTGCAGGGCGCTCCATATTTTTTGAGCAGAGGAGACGAAATCTGCCAAGTAGCCAGAGGGGGAGACGACATCGAAGCAGCAGAGAATGATGATGAGCAGCAAGATATTCATCAGGATAACGATGAGCATCGAAAGCAGCAGCCCATTCTCTATCATATCCGGTTGTTCGCGGGGGATGACCCAGATGGTCCAGTATATGTGGAACGACCACCAGAAGCCAAAGCCTGCGTAGAACCAAGGCAAGTACGCCTCGAAGGGGCATGCCCAATTGGCCACCCACAGGACGGCGAGCCAGCAGAGCATCCACAGCGGGACAAAATACGGCGCTAGGGCGATGAAGAGGTTGTCCGTGTCGGTCTCGACATAGCCACCATCAAAATCAATTTTGAATGAGCGCACATGGCCAAAACACATTTTGGCAGCAATGGCGTGCGTCAACTCGTGGCCCAGCACATAGACGTAGACCAGCACGGGCTCGAACACGCGGGAAATCATCAAGGCCAAAAAGGTAGCCCCACCCATGATGGAGAACCAAATGGGCTCGCTGAGCCAGAATGTGACACTGCTGACGGTGGGCGCGGCATGGTAGAGTTGCAGCATGAGCGCAAAAACCATCACCACGGACAAGGGCAGCAGGAGGAAAACGGCAATCACCCTGCGCAAGAAGCACGGCCAACCGCTGATGGGGACAACGGGCACCTCATCCTCCACAGGCAGGTTGCCCCAGTGCTGCAAGGGGACGGATTGCAAATACTCTACGCGCATCTGCATTTTTTTCCACACGGACAAGGGTGGATTAATCATATGCTCCACCTCCTCCGGTCTGGAGACAGGGCAGCGCCAGTCTCCGTGTTCCGGCGAGCTGGTGCGTCTGGTATTACGCGGTAGCATATAAATCAGTCTTGGCAGGGGCGGATATCTTGAATAGACATGGAGAGGGACGCTCTACCGCGCCACACGTTGCGATCGATGGTGTAGGCGATATCCCAAGGTGGATCGGGCAGCGAGAGATTACCGGCGTTGAAGTACATGGCATCGCACTCGATGTTACCCTGGCGCAGGAAAAGGCGCAGGTGGTTGCCTTGGAGGTGGCGAGGAGCATCCGAGAGCATGACGCGACGGCTCATGAAGACGGGCTGGGGGTTCGAATTGCCGAACGGTTCGAGCAGTTCGTAGCTATCCAGCAAATCCAGAGTGAGCTCCGAGAAGCGCACCTCGGCATCGACCCGCAACACAGGGCGCAGCTGCTCATCGCCCACTTGATTGCGCACGAAATCCTCGAATGCGCGGCGGAAATCATCAATTTTATCCTCGTGAATGACCAAACCAGCTGCCATTTCGTGGCCGCCGCCAGAGATAATGGAATCGGAGCACGCATGCAGCGCCTGCACCAACGAAACACCGGGAACGGAGCGCCCGGAGCCCTTGCCGATGCCCTGCTCATCGAGCGAGATGATGAAGGTGGGCTTGTGGAAGCGGCGCATGAGCAGCGAGGCGACAATACCCACCACGCCTGGATGCCAAGTGCGAGAGCCCAGCACAATGACCCTATCAGTCGCGGGAGAGAATTGTTCTTCGAGCATCTGCAGAGCCTCGGCGCGGATTTTCTCTTCCTCCTGCTGGCGGGCGCGGTTGTGAGCTTCCAGACACTGGGCGAGCTGCATGGCGCGCTCGTTGTCTTGCGTCATCAGCAGATCCAGCGCATCGCGTGGGGAATCCATGCGCCCCGCGGCGTTGAGACGCGGCCCGATGCGGAAAGAAACGTGCCCGGCATTGGGGGGACGGTTCAGGCCAGTCACCTCGTTGAGGGCGCGCAAGCCCACATTGCTCCCCTGCCCCATCACCCGCAGGCCATGGCGGGTCAGCAAGCGATTTTCATCGACCAACGGCACGATATCTGCCACGGTGGCGATGGCCACGACATCCAAATAATCGCGCAAGTCGAAATCAGCCAAGCGGCGGCGTTTGAGCATGGCATGCGCCAGCTTGAACACCACACCAGCACTGCATAAGTAGGTGAACGGGCTATCGGGCTCCAGCTTGGCATTGACCACAGCTACAGCTGGCGGGCGGCCATGCACGCTGGCCTCGTGGTGATCGAGCACCACGACATCAATCCCTTGGTCATTGAGCCAGGCAATCTCCTCAATGGAAGATGTGCCGCAGTCTACCGTGATGATGAGGGTGGGTTTCTCCCCGCAGACGGCAATGGCGCGGTCCATGCCTTCCATGCTCAGGCCATAGCCTTCGCGAGTGCGCACGGGTATAAAGCAATCTGCCTGCACACCATAGGCCGTCAGGATTGCATGCAGGAGTGTCACGGAGCTCACACCGTCCACATCATAATCACCATAAATGCAGACATGCTCCCCCGCATCTACTGCGCGGAAAATGCGTTCCACAGCAGCATCCATCTCCCGCATATCAAACGGGTCGCTCAAATCAGCTAGTCGTGGCCATAGGAATCGCTCTGCGCCCGCCTGACCGGATATACCCCTCTGTGCCAACAATCGCCTCACCAGCAGGGGTAGCTGATTGTTCAACTCATCGCCAAAGTCGGCATCTCCCTCTGCCGGGCGCAATTCCCAACAGAACTTCGTACTCATGCCTGTTACTCTATCATGCCGCCCCCGCCTGCGTCAAGGGAGAAGTGCTTAAGCGCAGGGCTAGCGCATGTTCTACACGCGAGAGGCCTGAGCAGAAAACAAAAAAAAACGAAAAGACCCCCGCGAGCGCGAAGCAAGCGGGGAGTCTGTTCAGTTGCAATTCCTGCGTGTAGCAGGATGAGGAAAGCTTAGCGAACGGTCTTGACGGTGACAGCTTCCTTACCCACGCGGTCGCGGAGGTAGTTGAGCTTAGCGCGGCGAACCTTACCGCGGGTCACGACCTCAATCTTGGCAATCTTGGGGGTGTGCAGGGGGAAGGAGCGCTCCACGCCTTCGCCGTAAGCAATCTTACGGACGGTGAAAGCCTCGTTCACGCCGGAACCGCGCTTGCCAATGACGATGCCCTGGAAGATCTGCACGCGTTCCTTGCCGCCTTCGATCACGCGGCAGTGCACCTTAACGGTATCGCCTACGTTGAAGGGAGTTACATTGTCCTTCAGCTGTTCTTTTTCGATGGTATCGAGAATGTTCATCTTATCTCCTTCTTGTTTGGTAAATGGTTTAGTGGCCTTTCGACCCTGTACACGATGAGCCTTCCGGCTCTGGCGGGTGCGCCAGTCTACACGATTTTTGTCTTCTTGGCAATCCAAATTTGTGATTTATTGCATTTTTTTTGCAAAAAGCGCATTTTTAAGGGGTCAGCGGGTTAAAATTCGGGTATCGATATCGTTTCCGAAACGGCGGCGGAGGTCATCCATGACGGCATTCCAGCCAGCATCTTGCACCTCGGAGATATTGATGACATCACCCGAGGCATTCGTGCGGATGAAGAGGACGGCATGGCGGCGACCATCCGTGACGGTCAGGAAACGGGTGCGGCTATCAAAGGCATCATCAACAGAAGCGAGGGGGCGGTCCGTCTCATCGCGAAGAATCTTTCTGTAATCGGCGGGCACTTTATCCAGCTGGAGCCATTTTTCGGCCTGCGCGCGGGAGAAGCCGGCAAAGGCCTCGTGTGCGGCGATATGGCTCATGACGCGGTAGGCGGCATGCACCGCAGGTGTGGTAGCAAGGATTTTGTTGCCACGATGAGTCGTATCGTACATGCGGGCGAGGTCTCGCTGCAAGGCTTGCTGGGCATCTGGCTGGGGGTAGCAAAAGAACCACGCGCAGAGAAGCACCGCGGCAGAGGCATAAAGGGTGGTGCGCACGCGGCTACGGAAAACAACCTGACGCATAAACGCGCCAAAGCGCTCGATAAGGCCGTGGTCGGCATCGCCAAAGAGGAATCGGGGCTTGACTCGCACGGGAGAAGCGGCAATCTCGCGCACGGTGCGGGCATTGGCGGGGTCGAGTGCGGTTGAATCCACGCTGTTGAGCTCTGAGTCATCCGAGCGCTCGGGGCCACGGCAGAGGAAAGAGAGGAGCACAAGACGGAACAAGATACTCCCGAAGGTCATCACAAGCAACCACCCCAGCCCCGCCGAGAGCTTACCGTCCTCAAACGTAAAGGTGGGGTAGAGCCATTCAGGATAAGTGGCTTCGACCACGGGCCAAGCAATGATACCCGCCAACAGCACAGCGAAGAGCGAGGAAAACCACACCAGATTGCGGCGCGGCCCCAGCACATCAAAAAACTCCATAAGCAGCAAAGGTGCCACCCAAATCCATGGTTTGATATCCATGGCGGTGATACCCTCCATGTACTCATACATGGGGTGATCTGGCAAGATGGAATCAGGGAAAGAGAGCACAAAGAGCAAAGCCAGGGCACCCGCCGTGACAAAAAGGATGCGCAAAGCGATGAGCAGCTTAGAAAACATGGCTAGCATTGTAGGGAGGCACAGGAGTGGTGTCAAGAATACGCTCTGTCACATAGTGTAACAATGGTGTTACATGGCGGCATCGGCCTTGGCGAGCTCGATATCGCTGCCGATGAGCCCGCGTTCGCAGGCGACGCGCAGGAGTCGTTCCTCCACATCGGGCGGGGGCAAGATGTAGCCATGGGGCAAATCTGCCGTGAGCAACTCGAGCGCGCAAGCATTGTGCAAGGCCATCGTGGTTTCGATAAAACGCATCGACGTAGGCTCTTGCAGCATAAAATTGAGAGGGCGCTTGTGATTCAGCACGCGTTGCTCTGGGACTTCGGGGCCGAACTCATCCTCCACCCCGAGAGAGGCGAGGAGCACACCCGACGGCAACAGCTGAGCAAGCGGCAAACGGAGGCGAAGCGCGCCCATACGCCCAGTCACGCTCACCACGCACCAGGCATTCAGTGTCGCGGCTGCCATCGCTGCAGCGTCGTCGACATGCACAAAATCAACCCCCGGGGGCAACACGCCCGATTTATCCTCTACATCGGCCACGGTGACACGCATCCCCAACTGGCAAGCGTAGTACACCACACCGCGCCCCACTTTGCCATAGCCGACCACGACGAGGCTACGCCCCGCCACATCGCCATACCCCAAATGGCGCAGCGCGCGAAACAAGCTTTCACCCGTGCCCAGCATCGTCTCAATATGCTTGATACGGCCGGCATCTGCCATAAACACAGGGAACGGAGCACGCTCATAGCGCTGCACGCCCGTGCGAGTGAGCTCGCAGCTCCCCAACTTGGGGCGCAGGCGGCAGTTATCTCCCGCGCAATCCAGCACGATGTCAAAATCCTTATCTTCGCGGGTGGCATGGACAATCCCGAAATCTGCCAATTGGGCCACCACCTCGGCATCCGCCGGCAGCGACGAACGCCACGGGACGTAGACCTTGGCACCAGCAGACATCAGCGCCAAGAACTTGGCCAAGGTATTGCGAAAAAGCGGGGTGGCATCGAGTACACGCAAGCCCTCCAACGGGCGAGTGAGAGCCCATTCCTCGGCCTGATTCAGCAGTGTGGGCCACTCCTCAGGGGCGTAACATTGCAGCAAATAATCACGAAGCGATGCGAGTTTATCATCCATGGCGTGCCATCAATCGCAAGGAGTATACTCCTTTGTCCTGCCAAGTCAAAGCCAATTCGTGTGCCCATTTGCATTTTTGGCGCGGAAATGCGCGCAATTTCCTTGCACGCGCGCACCAAAATGGTAGAATGTCAAGGCAACACCTTTTCAGAGAATGAAAATCAAAACCCTTGCAAAATATGCCGTAGGCGCTGGAGCCGCGGGAGCCATACTCGGCGGTGGCGTTCTGGGGCTGCATCACTTAGCTGCAGCCATGACCACCCAAGCCACGCCCGCCAATCCGGCCGAAGCCCAAGAGGTGGCCAAAGCCACCATGCAATTCAAGTGTGCTGCGTGCCACGGTGCTAGCACGGATACATTCACCCCCTTGCTCAACATCATGTCACTGGGCATGATGCAGCGCGACGTTGAGGCAGGCCAGCGCAGTTTCACCCTTGAGCCCGACACAGCGGTGCGCTCCGCCTCAGTCGACCTGCTCAAGATGGACCAAGTACTGACTCGCCGCCACATGCCCCCACTGATTTACCGCGTGATGCACCCTGGCACCGGGCTTACAGAGCAAGATGTGCAAAACCTGCGTTCTCTCTACAGCGAAGAAGCAGCCGATGCCGCCCGCTACGGCGTCATCACCCCTGCTCCCGCCCCCGCCAATGCACAGGAGGCAGCCAAGATTCAGCTGGGCAAGTTGCTGTACAACGATGCACGCCTCTCCACCACCAATGCCGTATCGTGCGCATCCTGCCATGATTTGACCAAGGGTGGTACCGACAACCTTGCTAAGTCTGAGGGTGTGCCCGGTGCAGATGGCAAGCCGCAGTTGGGAGGCGTGAACGCCCCCACCGTGTACAACGCAGAGACCAATATCCGCCAGTTCTGGGATGGCCGCGCGGCAGACCTCAAAGAACAGGCTGGTGGCCCGCCCCTGAACCCGGTCGAAATGGGCTATGCCCACCCCGAGGACTGGAACAAGATTGCTGCCAAATTGGCACAGAGCCCCGACATGCTCGTCCTCTTTGCCGCAGCCTTTGGCGACCAAGGAATCACCGCAGACACCATCACGGAGGCCATCGCCGCCTACGAGAAGACCCTGCGCACGCCCAATTCCGCATTCGACCGCTACCAGCAGGGCGACACCACTGCTCTGGATGAAGCTGCCACCGCTGGCAAGCTCGCCTACGAGGAGCAAGGCTGCGCCACCTGCCACTCTGGCCCCACCTTGGGCGGTCAGAGCTTCGAATATATCAACACTTACTCCAACATGCGTCGCTTGGCAGCACCCTCTCGCTACCCGGAAGGAGCATATGGCTTGGCAGACTTCACCAAGTCCCCGGCGCACAAGGATATGTTCCGCGTGCCCAACCTGCGCAACGTAGCCCTCACCGCCCCCTACTTCCACACAGGCACCGTGGAGAAGCTGGAGGATGCCGTGCGCATCATGATTAAGACACAGGGCAAGGGAATTGATACGCCTACCGAGGTGAACAACATCACCGCGTTCCTGAAGGCTCAAACAGGGCAGCTGAACGGCAAGCCGCTTGATAAGCTTAGCCCGGAAGACGTGAAGCCCTAATCCCTAGGCGCCACCGCCGCTAAACATTTACCCGCGCTTTGCAAGAGCAAGGCGCGGGTTTTGATTGTGCCATTTGCCTCTATTTATTTCAGCGAGCGGGCGTAATCTCGCAGAATCTTGCGGAAAGCCTCTGCTGTTTCGGGGATTTCTTGCACCGAGTGGCTGCCGGGCACGATTTGCTCCGACCCCCACGGCAAGTGACTGGACCAGTATGGCACAATGCCGTCTGAGCTATCGGGGGTATCATTATCCCCTTCGTCGCCAATGATGGAATGAGTGGGGACATCTCGCAGTTGCAACTTCTGCAAGCCCACAATGGAATAACTTTCTGGTGAAAGCTGGCCCACGCTCGTAAACCACTCCGTCATGCGCTCAGGGTTCAAGAGCACGCTATCCTGCTGCAAAGTCGCGATATTGACGATTTCGGCCACGAAGTTTTCGGGCAGCTTCACAAGCCGCAACAGGGCATTGACAATGCGGTAGCGGGCCAAAGGCGCGCCCCGGTGCGGGGTCGCCATATACACCACCATGCCAGCTTGCACGGGGCGGAAGAAGAATATCTCGCGAAACGCATCAAGAGATTTCACGGGAATGGGCGTATCGATGTAGCGCGCATCCATGTACTTGCTCCATTTCCCCTTCATCACCTTATTATCCTTGAGCAGCAACCAAGGTTCCTTGCTCTGGCTGTAGCGGGTGATGAGGCCGCCCATGGAATGCCCCACGACCACCATATGATCCCAATTCTTATTTTTCATCTCGGGGTCCAGCTTCTGCCGGACATCGCGCAGAGACTGTCGATACTGCGCGGCGGTGAGCGTCCACGTCACGCCAGTTGGGTAATTGTAGTACCAGAATTGGAAACGCGAGCGCACCTCGGGGTCGGCCATGAGACGATTCACCATGTTATCGAAAGTGCCTGCGCTGGAAAGAAGCCCATGGGTGAGGATGACGGGAATCTTGTTGGGGTTGTATGCCTCCATGCAAGACAAGCCCATGCTATCTCGCAATTCTTGGGGCTGAAGCATCCCCAAAAAACGGTCGTTTTTCACACGCGTGAGATTCCAATAAACCTCAATAGGTGCGGAAAAATCGGCAGCGAGCTGATAATCCAAGCGGCCTACCCGAATCGTCTCAGCGCGATGCCGCGGGATGAGCCGCATGAGCGGCATCGCGTTTTTCCCCTCAGGAAAGGTCAACACCGCCGTGAGGGTGCGTACTGTACCACGGGTGCGGATATTGAACTTGATATCGGATTTATCTACCTTGTCAGCCGGGATGATACCCACCAGCGGGATGCCCAATCCCGGCACGCTGTAGCGCTCATCCAAATTTTCAATCGGCACATCCACCGCAGGGAGCACATCGCTATACAATTCCCGCAGGGGCAAAGGTGGTCCGTCCACCTCGTGCGTCCAAGTGAAGCCCTCGGCCTGATGCGTGCGGCCTTTTTTCCAATCTGCCTTGTAATCCACCCGCACACGCCGAATCAGGATGAGCAAATCGGCATTGTACTTGGCCACCAAATCGGCGTACTGCTCTGGCGTGTGCGTTTTTTTCTTCAGTTCGCCCCAGAGAGAACGCAAGCGAGCAATGACAGCCGCATCGGACAACTCTTCGCGACTCTCCCGGGGCATGTGCGGCTCCGGCACGAGCGGAGAAGAGCACGCTGTACCCAGCAGGAGAGCCAGCAGCGCAGCTAGGCACACCGAATACGCGCGATAGGGCACCAATTTCTTCAGCATGCAAGCATCGTAATGAAGACGGAGCGCAATGTCAACGTGTTAGTGGTGTTATGCCATTTTTCGGCGGCGGCGTGCACACAGCGCAGCCAGAGCAACCAGCGAAAGGGTGGTGGTGGTGGGCTCGGGCACGTAGGCAAAGTACACGGAAGAGGAATCTAGCGCGTTGTAGAAGCCATTCCAAGTCTTACCATCGGCCATCAGAGCCGTCACCGACATGGTGGACAGGTCACCAAACGTGGCATTTTGAGCTTCGCCCAAGGCCGCCGTGGAGATAAGCGAAGTAATATCGCCGAAGCTGAGCTGCACAGCATCATAGCCATTCAAATCGCCCAGCGCACTCATATCCACCAGCAAACTGCTCCCCTGCACCGTAATGGCACCCATAAGAGCATTGGACACCATGCTATAAACCTTGTCTCCCGTTTCCAAGCGGAGTTGGTCTGTGATACCACATCCCTTCAGCGTGATAGAGGAGGCCACGCCCACTTCAGCCCCCATGGTGTTGGTCGCCGTAAGTGTCAGCTCGGCCTGATTCACCAGCACAGTAGCACCAGAACCAGCCAACACCAGCTGCACATCCTGCGCCAAGCTCACATTGTCCAGCACCAGCACAGTATCAGCCTGAACCCTCAACTGAGCCGATTGCACAAGCCCCGTTTCGCCATTTGCGCCTGAGATTTTAGCCTCGGTGGCAGAGGTAATGCTCATGCTCACTTGACTCAGCGTCGCGTCGACCTGTTTACCGACGGCTTCCACCTTGAGCAAATCCTTGCTGCCATTCTGCAGCGTCAACGAAGCTTCTCCGGAGACGGAAACAAGTTCTACGTCTTGGATATTCTGCACGCGCAAACGACTCTTGTCTTGCACATCCAATTGAGCCAGCCCGGCAACCTTCCCCGTCATGTTAAATGCCGCTGCGTCTGTGCCCAAATCGATAACCAGCTTGCCGTGGCCAGTCACATCGTGCGCATAGGTGGTGTCCGTGTCGGTGCCCGCGGTATATTGCACCATCATCTCCGAGCCATCCGCCAGCTTCACATCACCCTTGTGGCCGTAGTATTTCGCAATCTCGCCACTGGTGCTTTCCAAAGACTCACCGCCTTCGATGTACTCCTTCTCGTGGTTGACACCTTCGCGCATGATGTACACACCACCCGTCTTCACGGTCACATCGCCCGTCAAGCGCGCGTGGCTAGCAAGCTCAAAAGAGCCCCCCTTCTCTACCGTCACGTTCATGGCGGCATCTGCATAATGCCAGTCATTGTCGTTGGTGTAGCGGGCCGTATCTCTACCCGTTGCGGAGCCTTCGCCATGCACGGTATGAGTACCACTCAAGCGCACAGTACCGCTATTTACCGTCAGTCCACTATCGGCATGTTGGAGGGAGGTGTGGATGCTATTGAGTTCCCACGTACCACCACCATCATACACAATACCGAGGGCCGAGTTGGCAGAATCTTGGAACGAGCCCACAAACTGCTGAGCGCCGGCTTCTTTGAACGTGAGCACGGCCTTTGTCGCAGAGCTGTTGGAGATGATGGCATCTTCTGTCAACGCCTGAATGGTAAATCCCGCACGCGTTTCACCATTGGTGGTATACCAATCCATGCTATTACCATTCATATCCAGCGTGCCTCCACCATTACCAAAGGTGAGGTCGCGATAAATCTGCTGCGTGTCTTTAATCTTCACCGTCGAACCAGTATTCACCAGCACATTGTAGGCAGCATAGCCATCTTTCTGGTTCAACAAAGTCGCACCCTTGCCACCCACATTGAGGAAGATTTCATTATTCCCGCCCTCGCCGCAGATGTTGAGTGTACCCTCACCCACCTTACGCCATTCGCGCATGTAGCTGGAATCCGTATTGCGCAGACTCACATTCACCGTCACGCCCTTGTCCACCACATACCCCGCAGAATTGAGCAGGTTATTTTTCTCGGAACTCACGTTGAACACCACATTTTCCACCTTATCGGCAGCAAAGTGCAGGTAGCCCACGCCCAAATCCGTATCAGCCGTCACATTGATACCGTAGGTAGCATTGCTGGCAGCAGCATCGAAAACCAAGTTTTGAGTCTGATACAACTCGGCATAGGTAATGCCCGTTGCCGCGACATTCTCTTTATTCACCACCAGCACACTCTCCGTGGCATTCAAGTAGGAGTTATCATAGGCATACCAGCTATTATTATTTTTCAAGCCAGACAAATCTTTCCATGTGTGCTGCCCCGTGGCCACACCCTTGAACGATATGGAGTTCCAATTCTTGTCGTACATGTTGCCACCATCATCGCGCAAGAAACCCGTTGCCGCATTGATGGTGACCGAGACACCGTTGATGGTATCCGTCACGCCCCCCTTGTCATCGGACTTCTCAGCTCCGCCAATCTGAAGAGCGCCTTTCACAGACGCCATATCCACATGCACGCTGTCGGCCTCCATGGTGCTTGCTGTCCAGCTGGGCGCAGATGTGGAATACAAACTATTGCCACCAACACTCCCCGTATGAGCCAAAAGCAATTGGAAAGAGTTCGTCTCGCCGTCGTACACAAAATAAGGGCTGCCCGAATCACCACCAGTAGAACCAAAGGGCAGCGGAGTTGTAGCACTGGCACCTTTGCCACTCTCCCAAGAGTTTTGACCACTGATGATGCCCTGCTGCACATCCTCACCCGTAGCGGCATTGGAGTAGTCATTCCATGTCGAAATATAACCTACACCACCCACCAGATAAAAGCCTGGATCACAAAATTTTTCATCTCCAGCACCGTCCGTGCGCAACAATTGATCACCACCACCCACGCGATACACAAGCGCGTCTTTCATGTTGGTTTTGCCGTTCACAATGGGGGCCGAATATATCGTAGCTTGTGCCGCATCCGTCACGATTTTGCTCAAACGCGTGATTTTATAATCCATGTGGTGACCATTCCCCACAATAGAATGCACAAACGATCTGTTGGCGCTATTTTCCTCAATCCCTTTGTAATGAATTGTCTTATCCCCCCCAATTCCAGAAGTGATACCATTAAAGGTAGGATCTAACACACCATTGTGAGCCACGGTGACGATGTAATTATAGCCCACGGCCGTGGCATTACCCATATCCACCACACTATCAAAACTAAGCATGCCATGGGGCAATGCCTGAGATGCCGGCCCCGTCGTGTAGTTAATCAGCACACCTTGATCTCGCGTGCGAATATAGTCCAGCATGGCATTCGTGCTGCCATCTACCACATAACGGCCACTGTTGGTCGCAAAATCCACATACGTTTGCAACGAGGCATCCACATGGCGAATGGCAGCGCCAGCAGGCGCAACCATCGTGGCTACCAACAGGGTCATCAGAAAGTGGGGCAAGCGTAATTTCATGGATCAACCAGTGGTTTCAGATATTCTTGCATCCTAACACATTCAAACGGCATGTCAATCTCCAAAAACTCAAATAGCCCACAAAACAAGTAGAATTAGCACAAAATTTCGCACTTTACCACACAAGGAGCAGCTGATAGAATAGGCGCACACAGCTATGAAACACAACAACGAGCTTCCCTACATCAACCACATGCGCGGTATACTCACGCTGAGTCCTCTAGTTGTCTTCTTTCTAGTATACGTCATCAGCTCCCTATACGCGGGGGACTTTTACAAAATGCCCGTGACGGTGGCTTTTTTGGCAGCAGCCGTGTGGGCATTTGCAGTATGCCGGCCCCGTTCATTGGCACGCAAGACAGAGCAATTTTCCAAAGGGGCCGCGCATAGCAACATCATGATGATGATTTGGATTTTCATCTTGTCCGGGGCATTTGCGCAAAGTGCCAAGTATACGGGCGCGGTCGATGCGATGGTGAACCTGACCCTTTATGCACTCCCCAGCAACATGCTGCTTCCTGGGGTCTTTTTGGCTGCGTGCCTCATTTCCCTTTCCATTGGCACATCGGTGGGCACGATTGTCGCCCTCATGCCCGTCGCAGCGGGCTTAGCAACCGCTGCCGGCTCCAGCGTGCCACTCATGGCTGGCGCTGTGGTCGGCGGGGCGTTCTTTGGGGATAATCTCTCCTTCATCTCCGACACCACGATTGCCGCCACGCGCACGCAGGGCTGCGCCATGAAAGACAAGTTCCGCGCCAACTTCCGCATTGTGCTACCAGCGGCCGTCATCGTCTTCCTGATTTACACGGTGATGGGGTGGAGCCAACCTAGCAGCGGGCACAGCATGCCTGAAACCCCGTGGCTGGTCATGCCCTACCTGCTGGTACTCGTGTGTGCCCTGTGTGGCATGAATGTGATGCGAGTCCTCATTTTAGGCTTGCTGGGCACCGGTGCGGCCTCCATCTGCATGCAAAGCTCTCATCTGATGGATTGGGCAGGAGCCATGGGCCAGGGCATCGTAGGCATGGGTGAGCTCATCATCGTCACCCTGCTAGCAGCAGGTGTGCTGGAGCTGATTCGATACAATGGCGGGCTCAGCTACATCATCTCCCACCTGTGCCGCCACATTCACGGGCGCCGCGGGGCTGAGCTCGGGTTGGGCACCATGACCATGCTTGCCAACTTCTGCACGGCCAACAATACCGTAGCCATCGTGGCGGTGGGCAACATTGCACGCCGCGTGGCCCAGCGCTACGGCGTATCGCCCACGCGCGCCGCTAGCATATTGGATACCTTTTCTTGTGTAGCGCAATCCATCATTCCGTATGGTGCGCAACTTCTCATGGGGGCGACTCTGGCGGGGCTTACATCTCTGCAAATCATCCCCTATTTGTTCTATCCCTTCTGCATGTGCGCCAGCGCGCTGCTCTTCATTGCCGTGAGGCACAAGCAATGAAGAGCGCGCAAGAAGGCAGGTTTTAGTTCTTCCCAGCAGCGGGGGCACAGCCTCTCTTCGCGGGGATGAGCGACAGCTGCCAAGCCTGGTTCCAAGAGGTCAGGGGATGCTCAATCACGATGGTATTTTCACCCTCCACTAGGGGGAGCTCCACAGGATCGAGCATCCACCACAGCTCCTCCGGTTCCAGCGGGGGATTATCAAACTGCCAAGCATTACCAGACGCGCGCTTGCCCGCATACTTGTAGCGGTGCGGGTTGCGAATTTCCTTACCGTTCACCCAGATGCGAGAACCTGCGGCATCCCAGTCCCCCGGCTTGGCAGGCAAGCCCGAGTAGCGACGATTGGAACGCTCGGGAGCGTCAAACCCAATCATGAACTTCTTTTTGCCGTCCTTCTTGGCTTGAATGGTCGTGACAGCCCACAGCGTCTGCCCTGGGCGCCCCTTCGGGAAAATGCCAATGCAGCCAGAGCCTTCTCGCGTGCGGAAGTACAAGCTTGCGCAATGTGCCGGGCGCGTCGCGAGGCCTTCCAGCTCACCCTTCAACACGGCCTCGCGCGTATCTTCCACTTTTTCCTTCCCCACGGGTGCAACGAGAGTCCAGTTGATGGAGGTTTCTGGCCAAACGGGGAATGGCTCCTCCGCAAAAATCGTCTTACGGATAGCGGCTGCGCGTTTCTGGAAGAGACTGTAGGCCTTGCTAGCCTCCGTATCAGGTGCCGGCATATCTGAGGGGTACGCATCGCCATTAGCTTCGCCACCCTGCCATGAGCGCTCCACCATGGCGCACATCGCGGGCCACATATTGCACATGGCGGGGATATATTCCTTGTGCTCCACACGGCCATCGGGCCAAATACCCATGATAGTCCCCAAGCGCAGCTCATCGCCCTTCCCAGCGGCGCAGGGGCGCATGAAGAAATAGCGGCGCACCATCAACGCAGGTTCATACACATTGGTGTAGCCAATGATGGAATCGAAGGTACGGCCATTGAGATTAGTAAGCGACACAGAAGCCACATCAGCACCGTCCAACCAGCGCTGCCCGATGCTTTCAGGGTGCTTACCCAGGTCTCGGCGGCTGGCCCACTGCACCGTGTCTCGGCCATGCGATTTGAGCTTCGTGACCACAAAATTCACAAACTCTTCGGCATTGGGGATGCGCACCTCATCTGCACCAAAATGAATGATGGGGCAAAGCTCAGCTGGGATTTCGCGGCAGAACTCATCCAGCAAATCGCCGACAATCTTCATCCCTTCGGGGGAGTACATGTGGAAGCCAAAAGCGCGGTTGAAGTAGGCGCTGTGCCCCGGCATATCCAGCTCAGGCATGACGGTGATATGGCGCTTGCGGGCATATTCGACCACCTCACGGATTTGAGCATAGCTATAAGTATCATTCACGTCGCGAGTGCGGTACTTGGCTTCATTGAGCTTGGGATAAGCCTTGCACTGCACGTGCCACGCGGGGTTATCGGTAAGATGCCAATGGAAAAAGTTAACCTTGAGCTGAGCGGCAAGATCAAGCTCCTTCTTCAAGCGCTCCACCGTGCGGAAATTACGCCCGCAATCATGCAGGTAGCCGCGGTAGCGGAAAGCGGGCCAGTCTGTGATTTCGCAGCAGCGCAGCGGTCTTCCCTTGACCGCCAGTTGGCGCAGGGTTTGCAAACCATAGAAAAAGCCGGCATCGCTCGCCGCGCGGATGCGCACCTCGTCCGGCGTCACGCTCAGCTGATATCCCTGCTCGCGAGCCTCAGCAGGCAACGACTCGTTGGCTGCTTCCAAACGCACAGCCAAGATATTGCGACTCTTGCCAGAGCAATCTTTCAGGATACCGTTCCAAGCAATCTTAATGGCATCCGTCTTTTCAACATCGCCCAACAACTTCCATCCTGCGGCGGCCGGAACCGAAACAGACCCTTCCTTCCACTCAACCTTCTGAGGGAACGGGATCAACGCAGCGGGGGCCTCCTCCTCCCACTCCAGCGGGTGGGGAGATACCCATGAGGCCATCACCTGTGGGCTACACATCAGCACAGCAAACAAGAGCAATAAAAGCGTTCTCATACGCCCGCTATTCTACCAAGGGCGGATTCCCAATGCAAGAAAAATAGGTGAATCCAAATGGTTTGGGATTCTCCAAAGCAGAAATTGAGCTTGTCTTTTCTCCTGATATAAGATAGACTTCCGCCAGCGCTTAGCGACACAAAACACCGCTACTCAAATTCATATGATGAAAAAGTTACTGATGATGCTTGGAATTCTGCCCGCCATAGCAGGGCTGGTATTCTCACCTGTCATGGCTCAGGACACAGAAACGGAAGAGCAGGAGGAAAAGGTTGTAACCATCCCCGACATGCTCAAGGAAGTGAAGTATGTGACCAAGGTGAAGCCCAAGAAAAAGGTCGTTGTGTACTACTTCCTGCGCTCCCACTCCAAGTGCGGTCCCTGCGTGGCTCTGACTGGCGCCAACAACGCCGCTTACAAAGAAATGAAGGGCAAAGGAGCTGAACTCATCATGCTCAATTGCGACCCCGATACAGAAAGCGCCAAGGCTTGGGCTGAAAAAGCGGAAATGATTTTCCCCGTCATCACCCCCGAAACAAAGGGCGCAGTCACCGTACCCGCCGGTGGTTCGGGCGGCACTCCCAACATGGTCGTCGTGACGGCTGACGGCAAGGTACTCAAGGACACATCCGGCACAAGCAAGTGCAAGGCTCTCTTGGAAGAATGGAAAGACTTTGTAAAGGAGGGCAAGAAGCTGGAGCGCGAAAAGCGCAAGGAGGCTGAAGGCAAGAAGAAAGAGGCCAAGAAAAAAGCCAAGAAAAAGAAGAGCAAGGAGGCCGACGACGAAGCCTCTGATGAGGATGTCAGCATGGAACTCTAAGCGAACTTTCCTTTCAACTGATTAATCAAAAACGCTCCCTACAGCACATGTTAGGGAGTGTTTTTTTCAAATAACTCTCACGCGTCTTTTTTTCACATGAAACAAGGCATCAACTACCACTTGTACCTCGTCACAGATGAATCTGAAAAGTGCCGGCATGGCTTACTGGAAACAGTCAAGCGCGCGGTACAAGGAGGCGTCACGGTTGTGCAATACCGCACAGTCAACAAGGACTACGCCACCCAACTCGCCGAGGCAACATCCCTGCAAGCCTTTCTGAAAGAAGCAGGTGTACCGCTCATCATCAACAACAACGTCGAGCTTGCCATGGAAATAGGCGCAGATGGCGTGCATGTAGGCCAAGATGACATGCCCGTGGAAGAAGCGCGCCGCCGCATAGGCCCTGATATGATATTGGGGCTCTCCGTCTCCAACGCCGAGCAAATGGCAGCCGTCAACACAGAGTTGGTAGACTATGTAGGCTGTGGCCCCGTTTTCCCGACCAACACCAAGACCGATGCCGCCAAAGATGTGGGCATGGAGGGCTGGAACCAATTAGCCGCAGCCTGTCCCCTGCCCGTGGTGGCCATTGGCGGGCTAGACAAAGAGCGCACAGCCGCCGTGCGCGCCACAGGCCTTGCCGCTGGCGTTGCGATTGTCTCCTACATTTGCGCTGCCGAAAACACCGAACAAGCTGCCACCGATTTATTATGACCAACCCATCCGACATCGCAGCCCACGTGTTGAGCGAGCTCAAGCGCCAGCGTCCACTCGTCCTCTGCCTCACCAACAGCGTCGTTCAAAACTTCACAGCTAATCTGCTACTGGCCATTGGGGGTGTGCCGGTGATGCTCAACCATGCAGAGGAGATTCAAGACATTCTGCGCAGCTGCACCAACGCCCTGCTCATCAACGTAGGCACACTCAGCGCGCCCCAAGCCGAGCTCATGCAATGTGCCGTTGATTGCGCCACAGAAAAAAACATTCCGTGGGTACTCGACCCCGTAGCCGTGGGACTTTTGCCCTACCGCACCCAATTTTGCACCGAGCTCATGCGCACGCCACCCGCCATGATTCGTGGCAACGCATCTGAAATCATGTCCTTGGCCGGGGTGGCCGCAGCCGCCTGCCGCGGCCCGGAAAGCGGAGCTGCCAGCACTGAAGCATTAGAAGCCGCCCGCAGCCTCGCCGCGCGCACTGGCTCCGCTGTGTTGGTCACTGGTGAGACTGACTACATGACACAAGGGGGCGCAACCTACAGCTGCACCAACGGGCATGAACTCATGACCCGCGTCACAGGCATGGGCTGCGCCATGGGAGCATTGGCTGCTGCATGCGCAGCCGTAGCCTCAACCCCGCTGCATGCGGCTATAGCCACCGCCGCCATCATGGGCGTGAGTGGAGATATAGCCACCGCGCGCGCCAAGCACCCCGGCAGCTTGGTCCCCGCCATGCTCGATGCGCTCGACTCCCTCACCCCAGAAACCCTGCAACAGCAAGCACAGCTTCAATACATGGTGCCATAAAGGCGAAATACACCATCATAAAAAAGCCATCAAGCTCATACGCTATGATGGCTTTTTTTGCAAAGCTCCCCGTGTCTATACTTTTGTCTGCATTTCGTCATATTATCTTCACTTTTTAACGCATGCGCTAAAATATGCTTGCATTATCGCGACAAAATGTTTATATGAATCTAATTATTGCATTTAATGACTATGAAGACACGCACATCGTATACACCTGAGTTCAAGATGGAAATCATCCGCGCTATTGCCAACCCCCGCGTTTCCATTCAAAAAATCGCGAAGGAAAAGGGCGTAGCCGCCACACTCATTTCCCTGTGGAAGCGCCAAGCAGATGATGCGGTGCGTGCGCGTTTCCAACCCCAGCCCAAGGGGCGCAAGAAGACCAAGGACACCCCTGAAAAAGTAGCATCCGACCTGCAGGGCGTGCGCCGCGAAAAGCGCAATGCTAAAATTAAGGCCTCGCATCTCGAAAACTCCCTGCGCGACACCCAAGCCAAGCTCAGCACAGTAGAAGCCATGCTCAGCACCATGGCAGAGCAGCTTGGTTACAAGCTGGTCAAGGTTCGCACCCCCCGCCGTGGCAAAAAGAACGCCTAAATAGCCAAGCACTTGCCCTAGTTGCAGGCATCGGTCGCCCGGTGCCGCGTGGGTCGTGTCATCCCGCCTAGAAAGTGATAAAACAGGACGCAGCCCTACGTATATAGTCTGAATATGCAGATTTCTATCGGTCTTCAAACCGATAGCTTTTACCCACATCATCCATAAAATGAAACACACCTTTACTCAATGGAGTCGCCGCATTGGTGCCATGCTCGTGGCATCTGCCGCGGTGCTTGTCTCCTGCACAGGCACCAGCACAGCCGCTCCAGATTATGATTTAATTGGCAAGCAATTCTCGCTCGTCTTGCAGAATGCGCATTTCTCTCGCACTCGCTTTTCTAGCGAGATGTATGAGAAGTTCTTGGAGTGCTATTTGCAGCTGCTGGACCCCCAGCGTGTGTATTTCACGCAAGAAGATGCTGACAAGCTGAAGGAACATTACGCCTCCCAATTTGGAGATTACCTGCTGGTGGGGCAAACCACCCAGCTGGCGCAGGAGTTGTATGGCTCATTCAGCAAACGCGCGCTTTCCCGCATCGAGCAGGCGGAGAAATTGCTCCAACAGTACAAGGCTGAAATGCCCGCTTTTAATTCCGACAAGACCATTGCCCGCTCCCGCCGCAAAGTGGCACGCGCCAAAGACAACGCAGAGTTGGACCAAGTGTGGCGCAACCAGGTGGAAGACATGCTGCTCACCGAGGTGATGCGCCGCGAAAATGTGGCGCGTCTCGCCAAGGAAAAGGGCAAACCCGATCCCAACGCCAATGAAGGCCCCGTGGCAGACAAGATTCTGGCTCGTTTAAAGCGCCAGCGCTGCGAAATCCAAGAAGCTGACTTGGAGGACATGGTCTCACACCTGCTCAACGCCGTGGCACACGTCTACGACCCCCACAGCGACTACATGGGCGCCCGCGAGGAACAGCGATTCAAGGATGCCATCAAAGCCTCTATTGTGGGTATTGGTGCGCAACTGCGCGAGGACGACGACGGCTCTACCAAGATTGAGGGCATCGTCAAAGGCGGTCCCGCCGCTAAGAATGGACAGCTGAAGCTGGGCGACCACATCGTAGCTGTAGCCACCAATGGCGATGAGGAGTGGACGGACATCATGTTCATGAGCATCGACAAAGTTGTCGACCTCATCCGTGGCAAGAAGGGACAGCCCGTGAAACTGCGTGTGCAGAGCGCCGATAGTGGCGAGGAAAAAATCATCACCATCGTGCGTGATGAAGTTCCCATGTCCGAATCTCTGGCCAGTGGCAAGATTGTGGACGTGAAGGACGAGAACGGCAAAACAACCCGACTCGGCATCCTCACCCTGCCCTCATTCTACGTGGATTTGGACGATGGCGATGTGCACTGCGCTGCCGACGTGAAGAAAATTGTGCGCCGCATGAATGATGAAGGCGTGCGCGGCATTGTGCTAGATTTGCGCTACAACGGCGGTGGTTCGCTGGATGAAGTGCGCAAGATGGTCGGCTTCTTCACCGGGGCTGGTCCAGTGGTGCAGGTGAAAGACTCCCGCGGACACGTCGAAAAGCTCACCGTGAGTGGGCGCCCCATCTTCAAGGGTGAGTTGGTGGTCATCATCAACCGCATGAGCGCCTCTGCTTCCGAAATCTTTGCAGGCGCCATGAAGGACTACGGCCGTGCCGTTGTGGTGGGCGATGTAGCCTCCTTCGGCAAGGGTACCGTGCAAGTTCCCCGTGGTCTGGCAGACTATATGCCCTACTTCTCCTCCCGCGAAGGCAGCGGCATGATTAAGGTGACCGTGCAAAAGTTCTACCGCATCAACGGCGCCTCCACCCAGCTCAAGGGTGTGGAAAGTGATATCGCCCTGCCCACCCTCACCGCTGGCTTCCAGCTGGGTGAAGCTGAGATGGACTACGCCATGCCCTACGACGAGATTCCCGCCGCTTTTGGCTATGTGCCGGATCCACGCATCAGCCGCATCCTGCCCCAGCTCAAAGAACGCAGCGCCGCCCGCGTGGCTGCTGACAAGGACTTGCAGAACAATTTGTGGTACACCGCCTACCGCAAGCGCCTGACGACGGAAAACACCGTCTATCTCAACAAAGAAAAGCGCAAAGCTGAAAACGCCGTGCTGCAGGACTACAAAAAGCAATGCGATGCGGAGCGCAAGGTGCGCTATGCCGAGATGGAAAAGAGCGATGAGAAGAATCTGACCATCTACCGCTTGAACCTTGGCGATGTGAAAGCCCCCGTACTCCCCCTCGCCTCCAAGGATGACAAGGAAGAGTTCATGGACCAGGCAGAAGACCCCGAGGACGAGCTGGACGACACCCCGGACTACCCCTCCAACCTGGATCCGATTCTGCGCGAATCCCTGAACATCGTGCGCGATATGATTCAGCTGCGCTGATTCACCGCCACACCATTTTCCCAACACAAAGCACACTTCCACATCGGGAGTGTGCTTTTTTTTTCGTACGCTACGGCTCCCCCCAAAAAAGAACAGGCGAACAAGGCGCAAATGAAGATATTTTCTCCAGCAAATCGGGGAGCAAGTTATTCACTGCCTGATTTTTAGCTTGCCATGGGATAGGAAATGGTATGTAATAGCCACGCATTCGTGGCCTCGTAGTTCAATGGATAGAACGGCCCTCTCCTAAAGGGCAAATGTGGGTTCGATTCCCGCCGGGGCTAATGCAATTCTTTTATTTTGAGGATTTTGTGTCCTTTTTAGGTGGAGGCGGCGGGGGAAACAAGGCGTTGAGAGATTGCTTGATAGCAGGGGCATAGGCCGAGGACGCATAGCGAGCAGAGCAATCGCGCAGCAGGGTTTCCGATTGTGTTTTGCGCCCCAGAGCGTACAGGCAAGTGGCTTCCAAAAGGCTTGTGCGGATGAGGTCCACCTCCATGGCGTAGCGCTGCCGAGCAACAGCAAAATAACTGGCGGCGCGCTCCAATTCTTTCTTCTCGGCACAATGCCAAGCATACATCTCGGCCCACAAGCCCGCGTGGGTGCCACCTAGTTTGCTTTCGACCGCGCTGCACAGGCGGGCGTCATCACCAGCGCAGCGGCGGCAAAGCGCCTGCCATTCGGCATACACATCACCCCGCAGGGGGCGGGTTCTCTTGGCAAAGGGGCGGTAGAGCGGATCCCCCAGCACAATCCCCTGCCAAGATACGACCGGGGTGGCCATGAGCGCCGCCTCGGCCACGGTGTAGCCGGCCAGCAAGCGCTCGTAAAACACGTCGTAATTCAAGCACGTACCCAACATGGGCTCTGCCACATTGCCCGCCGTGACCGCCGCCCCACGTTGCAGCAAAGCGCCTACCCACCTATCTGCTGTTTTGATATTGGTGGCGCTGTAGGAATGCAAGTGAAAAGCAAGCGCCCCGGGCGCAAAGGCAAAATCAGCAGGAGCTGTTTTGCTGAACGGGCCGTTGGGCGGATTCGCATACCAGCCCACATACACGGCCGTATCCCGCATCATGGGAAAAGACGGGGCTAAAGTGCGGCGAGAGGTGTCGTGAAAGAGCGGCTGGTGGTGCTTTTTCGCGAGGTTTGCCACGCCTGAAATCCACCTATCCCCCTCGGGGTATGGGCCACCTTCATCCACCGCCACCCAGCCGTGCAAGCCCGTGCGCTCGGTTTTCACCGCATCGTTCATCATCCGAAAAACGGCTGCTTCCGTGGGTGCATCAATACGGCATACGGCCAGCACCCGCGGGCGAGCACTCTCCAGCGCTTGATTTGCCTTGAAAAAGGGATTGCGCCCAAAGCGCTCGCGCGGGTACTCAGCCCCCAGCAACATGAGCTCCGAATCCACCGAGGCGGCATCTCCTGGCATGGGGCCTTGGTGTTTGCCCTGCAAGCCCACCTCCTCGCGGATGCGCAGTGGCAAATCAGGCATGAGCACCATAGCCCGCATAGCGTGGCGGCCATTGACGGGGCCGCAGGGCCAATAAATCCCCTGCTCTCGCCCCGACATCAACAAGGCCATGCGCACCTTGATATCAAAATCACCGCGGCTGATTTCTCCCGCAGCCACATCTCGCAGGGCGATACACTGGTGCGGGGCAATCCCCCGCAGGCGGCAATAGTGCTGCATAGCCTTGCAACTCAGCGGAGAATCCGCGTTGTACACCACAGCAACCTCTTGCGGGTGCAGCCCCCATGCCACACTCGCCAAGCACAAAGCCAACCATGTGCGCAAGAAATTCATGAGTGGCGCAGTCTCTCCTGCTCTGCTTGGGAGCAATCTATCTCCAAGCCATCGTAAGCGGGTATCATGAAATCGGGCAGATAGTCTTGAAGCTGGGCGTACTCCACGCGGTGTCCGCAGTGGGTCACTAAGCCCAACTTAGGCGCAAGGCGCTGCATCAACTCCACATTCTGGTCGATGTTCAAATGCGTGCGGTGCGGAGGGAAACACAGACCATCCATCGCCAAAGCATCGAGTCCAAGCAAGAGCGGGAAAGATGCCTCTGGCAGCTCTGCAATATCGGGCACATAGCCAAATGATTGCCCCTCAGCACGGAAGACATAGCCGTATGTCTCCACAGTTGCATGGACTACACGCACAGGAGTCACCTCGATATCCCCCACCACAAAAGGCTTGCCAGCATGGTTGTGCGCTGCGGGGCGGATATAACCTTGGTAGGTGTTGCTCTCATCGAAAGCCCATCCAAACATACGGCGCAATTGATCCAAGCACTCCCCCCCGGCATAGAGAGGCAAGCGATCTTCCCGGTGCCAGCAGAAGGCGCGCATCTCGTCAAACCCAGCCGTGTGGTCCAGGTGCTCGTGCGTGTAGACAATCGCATCGATTGAGGTGAGATGGTGCCGGAGAGCCTGCACGCGCAAATCGGGGCAAGAATCCACCAGCAGCGTGGTCTTGTCGGTGCGCACCAGAACAGATGAGCGCAAGCGCATGTTGCGCGGGTTGTCAGAGGTACACACTGGGCAACTGCACCCAATCACTGGCACCCCTGTGGAAGTACCGCTGCCAAGGAAAAGTACTCGCATCGTCAATTTTTGTTTTAATTTCCGTGCGCATTATGCCATAATACGCGCGGAACGAAAAGCAAAATATGCTCACGCTGCTCAAGATACAAAACCTGGCATTGGTGGACGAACTTCTCTGGGAACCGCAGGAAGGATTCCTTGGCATTACGGGTGAAACGGGTGCAGGCAAATCTGTCATCATGGGTGGCATTTCTCTGGTATTGGGCGAGCGCGCCGACAAAGGACTCATCCGCAGCGGTGAGACCCAGTGCAGCATCGAAGCCGTGTTCCACCTGAACAAGCCCCAGCAAGTCAACCGCCTGCTAGAAGAAGCCGGGGTACCCCTCTGCGAAGAAGGTGGGCTCATCATCCGCCGCGTCATCACCCTGAGTGGCAACAAACAATTCATCAACAGCACACCTGTCACCCTCAACCTACTGCGTGCTATCGGCGCTTGGTTGGTCGACATGCACCGCCCAGATGCCCACCGCTCCCTCGTTTCCCAAGAACGCCAGATGGATTTGCTAGATGCCTTTGCAGAAGCCGATGAGCCCCTCCTGCAATACCGCCAAGCCTACCAAAACTGGCAGCAAGCCCACAGAGCCTTGCAGCAAGCACAAGAAAGTGGCATGGCCAGCGAGCGCGAATTGGATTTCCTGCGCCACCAAGTTCAAGAAATTGAAAGCGCTGCGTTCACCGAAGACGAGGCAGCCCAGCTTGAAGCGCGCTGGCAGCGGGCGCGCAACGCCTCGCGCCTGCGAGATACGGCTCTGTCCATGGCGCAACACTTAGATGGTGGTCAAGATTCCATTATCGACCGCCTGCACCAAATTATCCGCCAAGCCCGCGATTTGGAGCGCATGGACAGCAGCTGTGGCCGCTGGATTGAGGGGCTGGAAGAAGCCTTGGCCGGGCTAGAAGACACCGCCGCCGAGGTGCAAGACTACGCCGAATCCCTCGAGAGCGACCCCGAAGAACTGGCATGGCTGGAAAACAGAATAGCCCTGCTCGATACCCTCAAACGCAAATACGGTGCCGATTTTCAGGCCATCATGCAGCATTTGGAGGAATGCCGCACCAAACTCGATACGCTGGACAACCGCGAAGAGCACATACAGCAACTCGCAGACCAAGAAGAACAGCAGCGCGCCATCCTCCTCCGCGCCGCCGAAGCCCTTTCCGCTGCCCGCAGCCAAGCCGCCCCCAAACTTGCAGCAGATTTCCTGCAACACGCCGCCCAACTTGGTTTCCGCCAATCGCTCTTTGAGGTGAGACTCACCCCACAAGGCACCCCGGGACCACACGGAGCTGAGAGTGTGGAGTTCTTCTTTGGCCCCAACCCAGGAGAGCCGCTCAAGCCCCTGCGCCACATTGCATCCAGTGGCGAATTGGCGCGTGTGATGCTGGCACTCAAGAGCGCCTTGGCGGTGCAAGACGACACGCCCCTGCTCGTCTTTGACGAAATTGATGCCAACGTCGGTGGCGAGATTGCGCGCGCCGTGGGCATCAAGATGCGCGAGCTCGGGCAAAAGCACCAAGTCATTGCCATCACCCACTTCCCGCAAGTGGCCGCTCTGGCAGATGCGCACTACCTCATTTCCAAGGTGCAGGAGGCAGGGCGCACCGTCTCCCAGCTCAAGCAGATTGAGGGCAATGCCCGCGTCAACGAACTGGTGCGCATGCTGGGCACCAACAGCGAATCGGCAGAAGCACACGCCCGCGAACTTCTCTCTACCCCGCACTAAGCACGACCTCCCCCCATGCGAGCCCCCGCCTGCAAACACCTGATGATTTTGCTCGGCTTTGCCCTCATCGGCACAGTCTGGGGCGCACCGCAGCTGCACGGCAAACTCACCCCGTGGGATGTCGAAGGCATGTATGCCCAGGCGCATGCTATTCTGGAAGACAAAACAATACAGAGCGTATCTGGTGTACCCGCGATGCTGGAGGCCTGCTCTCGCACGGGGCACATCCCTGCCCAGAGGCTCTTGCTCGATGTATACGAAGGACGCTTCAAAGGCTTGGAGGCGCAGCCTCAAAAAGCGCTTCAACTGGCATACAAGCTTGCCACAGAAACATCAGGCTCAGAGGAGACTGCCGAGGAACAAGCCATGCGCAAAGAGGCCGCATTCCGCTACGCCCTCTTCTGCGAACACGGGTATGGCTGCACCAAAGACCCCATCAAGGCCTACCAATGGATGCGCAAACTCGCGATGGGGGGCATGTACAAAGCTCAAGCCGAGGTGGCTCGCTACCTTTTCAGTGGCATAGGGCATGAGAAAGCCCCCCGCTTGGCCCTGCACTTGCTGTGGGAATGCCACATCAAGGCGCCCGACACGCCCAACCTTTACTATTACTTGGGGCACATGTGCTCACAAGGGTTGGGGCTGCGCCGCCCCAACCAGCTCATGGCCTACACCTTCTTCAAACAAGGAGCCGCCCGCAATGACGCCCGCGCCACCAACAACCTTGCGGCCATGTACGAGCGCGGCATCTATGTGCAGGCTGACAGCAGCGTGGCCATCCGACTCTACAAATACGCCGCCGAATTGGGCAGCAAGGAGGCCTCTGCCAATGTGCAGCGCCTAGCCTTCAAAACCAATTTGGAAACAGCCATCCGCGCAACATCTGCCAGCCGGCGCGTATGCAATGCATTCCTGCGCCTCATCGATGAATTGCCCCTTTCCAAGCGCATCAAGACGCGGCTTTCCGCCCCGCTCATGGAATCTCACACCTTACCGATGTTGCAGGATGAATGAAGCTCGGCAAGCCGTTGAATTTGCAGCGCAGCAACTGGGTTTTTCTGCGGTTGGAGTAGCCCCGGCTCACGTTGACCAAGGAGACACGCTTGCCACGTGGCTGGCAGAGGGAAAACACGCCGACATGCAGTGGATGGAGCGCCACCTCCCCGCCCGCATGAACCCGGAGCTGGTGCTTCCCGGGGTGCGCAGCGTCATCATGCTCACCTATGAATACCCCCGCACCGATGCACGCACCGCCGCGGGGCACATTGCTCGCTATGCTCAGGGAGAAGATTACCACAAGCTCTTGGCCGCAAAATTGGCTGATTTGGATGAAACCTTGCAATGGTATGGGGGGCAGCAACGCTGCTTCACCGATTCTGGCCCCGTGAGCGAGCGTTTTTTTGCGGCGCGCGCTGGGCTGGGGTGGATAGGCCGCAATGGGCTACTCATCCGCCCGGGCAAAGGCTCCTATTGTTTCCTCGCCAGCATCCTCACCACGCTGGAGTTGCCCGCAGATTCGCCCATGCCCAACCGCTGCGGCAGCTGCCACCGCTGTGAGCAAGCCTGCCCCACCGCAGCCTTGCATAATGGCTGCTGCGATGCCCGCAAATGCCTCTCATTCTGGACGATTGAAGCCAAATCCCCCATCCCCCACGACATCCAACAAGCCCAAGGCTCAAGGCTCTACGGGTGCGATGCCTGCCAAGAGGCATGCCCATGGAATCGGCCGCAAGCCGGGGTGCAGATTGACCCTCACTTGCTCATGCCTGCACCGCTCATGGCGCTGCACTCCCAGCGCATAGCCGAGCTAAGTGAAGCTGATTTTGAGCGTCTCTTTGCTGGCTCACCCATCCGCCGCATTGGCGCGGCGCACATGCAGCGCAACGCTGCTGGGCTCAGCCAATCTGCCCCGTTACTTTGAAGTGCAGCTTGGCCACATCTGCCAATCGCTCGCGACCATGAAGCGCCACAAACTCGCGCGCGGCCTTGGTCACACGCGGAGAGCACCCCAGGGGCAACTCACAGCCCGCTGCGGCAGAGGTTTCTTTCATCCAACGCACAAAACGCTCACGCGCCAAGATGGAAGCCGCCGCCACAGCTACGTCACTTTCAGCGCGGGGGCGCTGCTCCAGCAACACGGGAATCTGGCGCTGCTTCAACGCACTCTTGAGCACCCATTCATTGGCAAACTGATCGCTGAGCGCACGCGGGCACGACGGCACCCGCTCATGCAGCGCCGCAATCACACGCGCATGCCCCCATGCCAGCAATTTGTTGAGATTGCCCATGGAGGCATATATCTCATTGTAGCGCGCGGGGCCTATGCACACCACCTCGCACGCCACGCCCGGCAACTGGCGAATCTTAGCTGCAATCTTGCCAATTTTCGCATCATCGCTGATTTGCTTACTATCGCGGCAGCCGAGGCGCACCAACTCATGGGCCGAGCGCTCATCCGTATACACACCTGCCACCACCAGCGGGCCAAAGTAATCGCCCTTGCCGCTTTCATCCACCCCAAAATGAGGTGTCGTATCCACCAAGCCGCTCACCATCTTATCCGCCGCGGGCGCACTACCCGCGGGGGAAACCAGCAGCACAAACTCCAAAAACTCGTCAGACCCACTCCCCTGCACCAGTAATTTGCCTTTCTTGGGATAATACGCCACATTGACCTTGGGCCCCTCGAAACAAAAATCCGCATACTGCCGCTCTACCGCGCTATACCCCGCACGGGTAGATAGCTTCTTCTTCAAGGCGGCGGCCTCCGCGCTGCTCATCTGCAAGGTGTATTGATTTGCCATTTCGCAGCTAAATTTGCCTTTTTTTGCGCTCAGGTCAACTCCAAAACAACGAAACTCTTGCATTTTTAGGGCTTGTTGACGTAAAAAAGTATTTTTTTGCGGGACAAAATGAACAAAATGCTGTATAGTCCTGCCAGCTTCTTAACCCAAGCAAAAATTATGTCTAATACCATCACCAAACGTGAACTTGTCAACAAGGTTTGTGCAGAACTCGACGGTGCTTACACCCAGGAGGAAGTGCTTCAAATCGTGCAGAAAGTAGTAGAGGAAATCACGGCTGCTCTCAGCCAGGGCAACAAAGTGGTCATCCGCAACTTCGGTACCTTTATTGTGAAGGAAGTGAAGCCCAAAGTTGGCCGCAATCCCAAGAACCCCGGCAAGGATGTACCCATCCCCGCTCGTTCCGTGGTGAAGTTCAAGGTTGGTAAGACCCTGAAGGAAGCTGCCGCTAAGGTCGCCCTCTAAACATCCCACCCATTTCTACTTGTGCGAGGGCGCTTCTGCATGGGGCAGTTGCGTCCTCGTTTCTTCTCGCCCCCACAACATACCATGAAACTGAGAATTGCAGTTCAATCCAAAGGCCGACTCAATGAAGACACCATGGCATTGCTGGCAGAAGCTGGCATCAAAGTGAGCTCCTCCAAGCGCACCCTGCTGGTAGCTGCTCGCAAGTTCCCCATGGAGGTGCTCTACCTGCGCGACGACGATATCCCCGAAACCGTGACAGACGGTGTGGCTGATATCGGCGTGGTCGGGCTCAACGAATATCTTGAGCGCCAAGGTGATGCCGAAATCGTCAAAAAGCTTGGATTTGGTGGTTGCCGCCTGAGCATCGCTATCCCCAAGGAACATGACTACAACGGCCCGCAGTGGCTGCAAGGGCGCAAAATTGCCACCTCCTACCCCGTCATCCTCCGCCAATGGCTGGAAGAACAGGGTGTGCAGGCTCACATCCACGTCATCACCGGTTCGGTTGAAATTGCCACGGGTATTGGCTTGGCTGATGCGATTTTCGACATCGTGAGCAGCGGCGCCACCCTTGTGAGCAACAACCTCAAGGAGGTGGAAGTGGTGCTGGAGAGCGAGGCGGTACTTATTGCTCACAAGAATCTGCCCGCCGAAAAGCGCGAGATTCTGGACAAGCTTCTCTTCCGCATGGATGCTGTGATGACCGCTGCCGACAAGCGCTATGTCCTCATGAACGCCCCCAAGGAATGCGTGGAGCAGATTGTTGCTGTTCTGCCGGGCGTCAAGAGTCCCACCATCATGCCCTTGGCACAAGATGGCTGGTGCAGCATCCACACCGTGCTGGATGAGTCCTGCTTCTGGGACATCATCGGCAAGCTCAAGGAGGCAGGTGCTCAGGGCATCCTTGTGCTTCCTATCGAAAAAATGATTCTGTAATCCCCCTCCTTCGTTATGAACATCATCACCGAACCTCATCGCGAGCAGTGGGCGGAACTTGTGCGCCGCCCAGCATTCGATGTCACCCAACTCTTTGATGTGGTACGCCCCATCATGGATGCCGTGCATACTCATGGCGACCAAGCCTTGCGCGACTTTGGGCAGCGTTTTGATGGTGTTCTGCTGGAGGATTTAGCCGTCTCCCCGGGTGAGATTGCAGAAGCCAGCGCGGGCATACCACAAGAGCTGGCAGAAGCCATCGAACTCGCCTACTGCAACATCTACGACTTCCACGAACTTCAGCGCAACACCCAAGCCCCGGTCAAGCTGGAGACGGCGCCGGGCGTGGTGTGCGAGCAGCGCACCCTCCCCATCCAGCGCGTTGGGCTCTACGTACCCGGTGGTCAGGCACCCTTGTTCTCCACCGTGCTCATGCTGGCAGTCCCCGCCGCCGTGGCAGGGTGTGAAGAAGTTGTGCTGTGCACACCCCCAGGGAAGGATGGCAAAGTAAACCCCGCTATTCTTTATGCGGCGGAGCTGTGCGGTGTGAAGCGCATCTACAAAGTAGGTGGCGCACAAGCCATTGCAGCCATGACCTACGGTACCGCATCCGTGCCCAAGGTCGACAAAATCTTTGGGCCGGGCAATGCCTATGTGACCGCAGCCAAGCAACTGGCATCCCTGGCAGGGGTGGCCATCGATATGCCCGCAGGTCCAAGCGAGGTTGAAGTGCTGGCCGACGCCACCTGCGTGCCCGCTTTTGTGGCAGCAGACTTGCTGAGCCAAGCCGAGCACGGCCCGGATAGCCAAGCCATGCTCGTGACGACTGATGCCGCCACCGCCCAAGCCGTAGCGGCTGAGGTCGAACAACAACTGGCAGCGCTGCCCCGCCGCGAGGTGGCTGCCAAATCCATTGCCAACAGCCGCATCATCGTGCTGGCAGACAAGCAAGACTGCATCGATTTCACCAACGCTTACGCCCCCGAGCACCTCATCATCGCTATGGAAGATGCCGACTCGGTGGCACAAGAAACCACCAATGCGGGTTCCATCTTCTTGGGCAACTACAGCTGCGAAAGCGCTGGCGACTACGCTAGTGGCACCAACCACACCCTGCCCACCATGGGCTGCGTGCGCGCTTACAGCAGCTTGTGTATCGACAGCTTCCAGCGCAAGCTGACCCTGCAGACCCTCACACCGCAGGGCATCCGCAGCATTGGCCGCACGGTGGAGCTCATGGCACAAGCCGAGCAACTGGATGCCCACGCCCGCGCCATGACCCTGCGCATGCAGGCCGTCGCCCAAATGCCGGCAGAGGCAGCCACCACGGGCAGCGCCCAGCTGGTGCGTCCCAACATCCTCAAGCTCAAGCCCTATAGCTCTGCTCGCGATGAATATGCAGGCAAGGCGGCCCATGTCTTCTTGGATGCCAACGAATGCCCGCACAACGCACCCAACAACCGCTACCCCGACCCGCTGCAATGGGAGCTCAAGCAGAAAATATCTGCCTACAAGGGCGTGGCACCCGAGCGCATTTTCTTGGGCAATGGCAGCGATGAAGCCATCGACCTCATCTTCCGCACCTTCTGCACCCCCGGGGTGGATGAGGTGGCGGCCATCTCCCCCTCCTACGGCATGTATGAAGTCTGCGCGGATATCAACAACATCCGCTACAATGCCATCCCGCTGGAAGAAGGCTACCAGTTCAACGCAGAAAACTTCCTGCAATCCATTTACTCCCCCTGCACCAAGGTCATCTTCATCTGCAGCCCCAACAACCCCACTGGCAACCTGCTGCCCATCGACGAAATCCGCAAGGTGCTGGATATTTTCCCGGGCATCGTGGTGGTGGACGAGGCCTACATCGACTTTGCGCCCGCGGGGTCTTCCGTAGCAGCTTTGCTGGATGAATACCCGCGCCTCATCGTGCTCAACACCTTCTCCAAGGCGTGGGCCTCGGCGGGCATTCGTTTGGGCATGGCTCTGGCTCACCCCGAAATCATCGCACTCTTCAACAAGGTCAAATACCCTTACAATGTCAACATCCTCACCCAGCGCGCCGCCATGGAGCGCCTAGAGCACATGGATGAAATCCACAACTGGGTAGATGAGGCCCTGAGCGAGCGACAGCGCATGATGCAAGAAATGGCTACCCTGCCCATTTGCCTCCAAGTCTACCCCAGCGATGCCAACTTCTTCTTGGCACGCGTGACGGACGCCTGCGCCATCTACGATGCACTGGTGAACCAAGGCATCATCGTGCGCAACCGCCACCGCATCACCATGTGCGAGAACTGCCTGCGCATCACCATCGGCACGCCTGCGGAGAATGATGAACTCCTTGCCGCCCTCAAACAATTCTGATATGAAAAAAGCGCTTTTCATTGACCGAGATGGCACCATCATCCGCGAGCCTGCGGATGAGCAGATTGATGCTTTCGAGAAACTGAGCTTTCTGCCGGGCACCATCCGAGCCCTGAGCACCATCCGCGAGCTCACCGACTACGAATTCGTCATGGTGAGCAATCAAGATGGACTCGGCACCGCTTCTTTCCCCGAAGACACCTTCTGGCCGGTGCACAACTTCATCCTCGATACCCTGAAGGGCGAGGGCGTGGAGTTTGACGACATCCTCATCGACCGCCACTTCCCGCACGACAACGCCCCCACCCGCAAGCCGGGCACCGGCATGCTCACCGCCTACATGGATGGCTCCTACGACTTGTCCCAGTGCTATGTCATCGGCGACCGCGCGACAGACGTGCGACTGGCCCAAAATCTGGGGTGCAAGGCCTTGCAAATTGGCACAGATGGCATGGATTGGGCCAAGATTACCGAGATTTTGGTAGCAGGCGAGCGCAGCGCCGAGGTGCAGCGCACCACTCGCGAGACCGACATTTACGTGAAGCTGGAGCTCGACCGCCCCGGCTACTGCGATATCAGCACAGGGCTGGGCTTCTTTGACCACATGCTGGCCCAGCTGGCACACCATGGTGGCATGGGCGTAACAATTCGAGTGAAGGGCGACCTGCATGTCGATGAGCACCACACCATCGAGGACACCGGCTTGGCCCTGGGCGAGTGCCTGCGCAAAGCGATTGGCAACAAGCTGGGCATCTCTCGCTACGGCTACTGCTTGCCCATGGACGATTGCCTGTGCCAAGCAGCGCTGGATTTTGGTGGCCGCCCCTGGCTGCAGTGGGAAGCCTCCTACAAGCGCGAGCGCATTGGCGACATGCCCACCGAAATGTTCTACCACTTCTTCAAGAGCCTGAGTGATGCCTCTCTCATGAACCTGAGCATCAAAGCTGAAGGAGAAAACGAACACCACAAAATCGAGGGCACCTTCAAGGCATTGGCGCGCGCCATTCGTGTGGCGCTTCAGCGCGATGTACGCCACTTGGTGCTCCCCTCCAGCAAAGGAACCCTCTAACACGCGCCGCCCGCCATGCAAGTCGCAGTCGTCAAGTACAACGCAGGCAATATCTGCTCGGTCATCAATGCGCTCCGCCGCATCGGTATCGAACCGCTGGTGACAGATTCGCCCACTGAGTTAGCGGCGGCAGACCGCGTCATCTTCCCTGGGCAGGGAGAGGCGGTCAACACCATGGTGTATTTGCATCAAACGGGGCTCGACGACGTCATCCGCAGCCTGCGTCAGCCTGTGTTGGGCATCTGCATCGGCCAGCAATTGCTCTGCGCTCATTCTGAGGAGGGGAACACGCCTTGCTTGGGCATCTTCGACAGCTGCGTCTGCCGCTTCCCCGCCGCCACCCCCGAGGGGCGCGTCAAAATCCCCCAAATCGGTTGGAACACCCTCGAGGATTTGCGCACCCCCCTCTTTGATGGGCTGAAAAACGGCGATTTTGTCTACTTTGTGCACAGTTTCTATGTGCCAGAGTGCGCAGATGCCATCGCCCGCACCACCTACGGCGGTGTCACCTACGCCTCGGCCCTGCACAAGGCCAACTTCTACGCCACCCAGTTCCACCCCGAAAAAAGTGGCGACGCTGGGCTGCGCATCCTTCACAATTTCATCAACCTCTGCCATGATTGAGCTCATCCCCGCCATCGACATCATCGGTGGGCAGTGCGTACGCCTGACCAAAGGCGATTACAACGCCCAGAAGACCTACGATGCCCACCCCGAAAATGTAGCGCGCCGTTTCTACGACATGGGCGTGCGCCGCTTGCATGTGGTGGATTTGGACGGCGCCAAGGCTGACCATATTGTCAACCACGACACGCTCAAAAAAATCACCGCACTCGGCATGACGGTTGATTTTGGTGGTGGCATCAAACAAGAAAGCGATCTTCAAGCCGCTTTTGACCATGGTGCCGCCATGGTCACCGTGGGCAGCCTCGCGGCTACCGCCCCCGAACGCCTCCTCCAATGGGCTGAAAAATACGGCCCCGACCGCTTCATCGTGGGGGCCGATGCCCTCAATGGCCGCGTCATGATCAAAGGCTGGCGCGAAGACGGCGGCATGAGCTTGGATGAGTTTGTGAGCTTCTACATGAGCCACGGCATCACCCGCGTGCTCTGCACCGATATCTCTCGAGATGGCACATTGGGCGGTCCCAACACCGCCTTGTACCAAGACATCATGGCCAAACACCCGGGCTGCCGACTCATCGCCAGTGGTGGCGTGAGCTGCACGGACGACATCCGCGCGCTCGATGCAGCAGGCATCCCCTCCGTTGTGTTCGGCAAAGCCTACTACGAGGGTCGAATCGACCTTCCCGCCCTCTTCTCCCAATCCTAACCTCCATTTTCAACTATGTTAGCAAAGCGTATTATCCCCTGCCTCGACGTCAAGGACGGCCGCACCGTCAAAGGTATCAACTTCGTCAACCTGCGTGATGCAGGCGACCCCGTGGAGCTGGGCAAAGCCTACAGCGAACAAGGCGCTGATGAACTCGTCTTCTTGGACATCGCAGCCACTCACGAAGGACGCAAAACCTTCACCGATATGGTCTCCCGCGTGGCCGCTGCCATCTCCATCCCCTTCACCGTGGGTGGTGGCATCCATGAACTGGCAGACGTAGCACGCCTGCTGGAAGCTGGCGCCGACAAGGTGAGTCTGAACTCCGCCGCCCTGCGCAACCCGCAGCTGGTGAACGACATTGCAGCGCGTTTCGGGTCTCAGGTTTGCGTGGCTGCCATTGATGCTCGGCACGATGAAGATGGCTGGTACTGCTATGTGAATGGTGGTCGCATCCGCGTAGAGCGCACCTTGTTTGACTGGGCACGCGAAGTTGCCGACCGCGGCGCGGGTGAAATCCTCTTCACCAGTATGGACCACGACGGCGTGAAACAAGGCTTCCCCAACGATGCCCTCGCCCGCCTTTCTGATGAGCTGAGCATCCCCGTCATCGCCAGTGGCGGCGCTGGTGCCAAAGAACACTTTGCCGATGCCTTCCGCCTGGGCCATGCCGATGCCGCGCTGGCTGCCAGCGTCTTCCACTTCGGCGAAATCAAAATCCCCGAACTCAAGCAGTACCTTCGCGACGAGGGTATCTGCGTGCGCCTGTAAAATCAGATGCCATTGCAACTGGATATCTCCAGCGTACGCCCCTATATCTGCTTAGATTGCATAGCAGGCAGCAAGGCCTATGCGCTGGAGACACCATCCAGTGATGATGATTTCAAGGGTGTTTTTCTAGCCCCCCTGCCCATGGTGCTCACAGGGGAAGCCCCGCACATGGTGCAAGATGAAAAACACGACCGCCAATACACAGAGCTTGGCGCTTTCTGCCGCGAACTAGAACTAAGGAAGCGCAATAACTCAACCGAAAAAGCTTGCGGCCCTGCAAATACATTTGCCAATGCCTTTATCCTCCGCGAATTGGCTACGCTGGATGATATGGTACGGGCAATGCCCCAAGCAGACGAACCGGACATTTCCCCGCTGGATGACTTCTTCCGCCGTGTTGTCATGGCAGGTTGACCTAAAAAGAAGTGGCATTATCAATAATTTGTGCTATACTGTGCGCGCAACCGCTAATTTTCAGAATATGACAATAGACTTCGACAAGTGCGGCGGTCTTGTACCCGCCATCATTCAAGATGCCAGCACGGGCAAGGTGCTGATGCTGGGCTACATGAACGCAGACGCCTACGCCAAGACGCAAGAGACGGGCCGCGTATGCTTCTTCAGCCGCAGCCGCCAGTGCCTGTGGACCAAGGGCGAAACAAGTGGCAACTACTTGGATGTTGTGAGCATCAAAGTAGACTGCGACAACGACACCCTGCTCATCCAAGCCAAGCCGCACGGCCCCGTCTGCCACACTGGCACAGACACCTGCTGGGGTGAAAAGAATGAATCCAATCCCCTGCTCTTCCTCACCGAGCTGCAAGATTTCATCAACAAGCGCCACGAAGAAATGCCCGAGGGGTCTTACACCACCTCCCTCTTCCGCGATGGTATCAACCGCATGGCTCAGAAGGTGGGCGAGGAGGCTCTCGAAGCTGTCATCGAAGCCTGCAACGGCACCAATGAGCGTCTTTTGTATGAAGCCTCCGACATGTTCTACCACCTGATTGTGCTGCTCACCTCCAAGGGGCTTCGCATTGAACAAGTGGCAGAAGAACTCGTCGTGCGCCACAATCCAGGTTGGAAAAAGCACTAAATTGTGCCATTTCCGCCGATGTGAACACGAATTTTGCGCGACATCGCCTGAAAATTCAGCTATATTCCCCCTACCAACTTTCTTTCAACCAAACAATACTTATGGCAAACACTATTACCAAACGCGAACTCGTCAACCAGATTAGCGCCGACCTTGATTCCGGCTTCACCCAGAATGAAGTTCTGGAAGTTGTGCAGAAAGCTGTGGAGGTCATCACCGAGGCTCTGGGCAAGGGCGACCGCGTTGTGATTCGCAACTTCGGCACCTTCTGCGTGAAGGAGGTCAAGGCCAAGGTAGGCCGCAACCCCAAGAACCCTGGCAAGGATGTTCCCATTCCTGCTCGCTCCGTGGTCAAGTTCAAGGTGGGCAAGACCCTCAAGGACACTGTGGCCAAGGTTTCTCTCTAAAGCCTAGCGCAATTCTTTGATAGAGCGCGGATACTCCCAACGGAGTATCCGCGTTTTTCTCATTTTCCCTCAGCTGCGCGGAGGATTTTGGGCATGAGCTCAGTGTTTTCTTGCACCCCGCCAAAAGCGGCAGCACCCGCGCCCGTGGCATAGAGCGGCACGGCCACACCACTGTGATAATTCGTGCTAAATGCGCCGATGACTTCCCCTTTTTCCTTGCTACCGCCCAAGAGCGTCAAGCCACCTGTTTGGTGATCGGCGGTCACGACAAGCAAGGTGTCCGGGTGCGTTTTCATCCACTCCAGCACCACACCCACGGTGCGATCAAAATCCAGCGTTTCCTGCACCACCTCGGCCAGATGATTACCATGAGCAGCCTCATCAATTTGAGAGCCCTCCACCATCAAGAAAAAGCCCTGTGGGTGCGATTCGAGCGTTTTCAACGCCTTCTGCACCGATTCTGAGAGGAAGTTGCCGCGGCGGGAAGCCGGCAAGCAATGCTCGTGCCCCTCCAGCTGAAGCAGTGCACCGGCATCGCGCAGTTGCGTCTGCTGCGTGCGGCTGATTATACCGCTTCCACCGCCAATGATGACGCGGCACCCAGATTTCACCAGCTCTTCCGCGATGGCAGCGGTGTGGTGGCGGCTCTTGCAATGTGCATAAAAGGCGGCGGGGGTCGCATCCGTGATAGCCTTGGTCACCACGAGCCCAGTTTGGCGCCCCGTAGCAGCCATGTGCACCAAGAGAGAATCCAGCGGTTCACCCTCTGGGGTGATACCCAGCTGTCCATTGCGCGTTTTGTGGCCACAAGCAATAGCTGTGCCTGCGGCGGCGGAATCTGTGATAGTCGATGACGCGGAAGTCGTGCGCACCATCCCAATGACGGGCAAACGCTCGATGTTGAGCTTGCCGCGGTTGCACATCCATGCGGCCCACACATGCTCCATCCCCATGCCATCTCCAATCATCAGGATGATGTGACGCGCCCGCTGCGCTGTGGCGGGCGGCACGCTCTGCACCACTTCGTGTTGCGGCATATCGCCAACTGTCTGCGGGGCATCTTGTGCAGCCTGAGCACTAGCCACAACCCACCCGCAGCATAAAATCTTGATTATGTTCGCTATTTTCATACAGATTCACGGGGAAAGAGCCTTCCCTCTTCCCGCGCTACTTTGGCACAAAGTGCCGCATCTCGCAAGAAAAACCCACCGCCAAGACAAGAAAACTCCACGGGATGTTCATTCTCTCACATTTACGCGTGCGCATACATCTTTTGTACTTGACTTGGAGACGACTAGGTGCTACATTGAGCGCGTACAAGTTCCGGTCTACGATGATTGGGGTGGGTCTGAGACCCGCTCCTTTTTTGTAGACCCACCCTCAACAAAAAGCAAACATCACCTAGCAAACCATGGCCACCACCGATATCTCCGCCCTGATAGACTACTACGTGCGCGAAAAAGAACTGACTCGAGAGCACGTCATCCATGCTCTCGAAGCATCGTTCCTGACGGCATATTCCAAGATGGTACCGGGTGCAGACCGTATTTACAAGCTGCGCGCCGTCATCAACCCGCAGAAGGGCACGGTCAAAATTAAGGCCGGCATGGTGGTGACACCTGATGAAGAGGTGACTGATCCTTTCAACGAAATCAAACTCTCCGTGGCACAGGCTATCGCTGCCCGCAGTGGCAAGGAAGTGCAGCCCGGGGATATGATGTCTGTGAACATCACACCCAAGGACTTTGGCCGCATCGCCGTGCAAACAGCCCGCCAAACCATGCAGCAGCGCATCCGCAAGGCTGAGCAGGAAATGCTGGCCGACGCGTTCAAGGACCGCGTGGGCGAATTGGTGACTGGCACGGTGCGCCGCTATGAAAAGGGCGATGTCATCGTCGAAGTCGAGCGCTTTGAAGGTTTGGTACCGCAGCGCCAGCGCATCCCGGGTGAAGAGTACTCCTCTGGCGACCAGATGCGTTTCTACATCGCCGAAGTGCGCGATGGCGCCCGCGGCAACGAGCTGATTCTCTCCCGCAGCCACCCCAACTTGGTGCGTCGTCTGTTTGAGAACGAAGTGCTGGAAATCTCTGAAAACACGATTGAAATCGTCAACATCGTGCGCGATGCTGGCTACCGCACCAAGCTCATCGTCAAGAGCAACGATGAAAATGTAGACCCCATCGGCGCTTGCGTGGGTATGCGTGGCGCTCGTGTCAAGAACGTGGTAAACGAACTCAACCACGAAAAGATTGACATCTTGGAATACACCGATGACAAGGCCGTGATGGTGCAAGAGTCTTTGGCTCCCATTGAACCTGTGAAAATCACGGTCGACAACGATAACCGCGTCGTGACCGTGTATGTGGCAGACGACAAGGCCGCCGCCAAGGCCAAGGGCCGCCGCGGTCAAAATGTGCGCCTGACCGCCCGCCTGATTTCCAGCCCTGGCGACCGCTGGGATGTGCGCGTGGAGCCCTACAACAACGACACCGTGGCCCAGACGCACGCCCGCGAGGGCGCCAACGAGCTGGTGAACGTGCTGGGTATCACCCCCGAGCTGGCCGCCTCCATGATTTCATGTGGTTTCACCACAGTACAGGGCATTGCCACTTACGACGTTGACGACTTGGTAGAGGCTCTGGGCATCACCCCCGAGCTGGCCCAAGACATCATCACCAAGGCTCAAAACGCCTAATTTTCACCCAACTAAACCCCACACACAAAAGAATCTCACATGCCTACCAACAACGACGACAAAAAGCACGAGGTGCTTGATTTGATTGGCGGCGCCAAGAAGAAGAAGAGCGCCCCTGCCAAGGAGGCAACACCTGCCAAGACGGAATCCAAAGCTGCCCCCAAGAAAGCAGCTCTGGATTTGCTGAACCCGCAGAAAAAGCGCGCTCCCAAGGCTACACCTGCCCCCAAGGCAGAGCCCGCTCCTGCACCCAAGGCAGAGCCCGCACCGGCGCCCAAGGCTGCTCCCGCACCCAAGGCAGAGCCCGCACCGGCCCCCGCCGCAGGCAACACGATTAATGTAAAAGCCCCCATCACTGTAGCCGAGCTGGCACAGCACATGGCGCTCAAGCCCTTCAAACTCATCGCAGACTTGCTGCCCATGGGCGTATTCGCCAACCCCGGCACCACGCTGGATAGCGACCAAGTCGCCGCTCTGTGTGAAAAACACGGCTTTGCCTATGAGCGCGTGAAGCGCGAAAAAGGTGCCGGCGTGAAAGCCCCGGTCGAAATCGTCAAGGAACCCGAGGCCGTAGCCGTCGAAGAGGAGCCTGAGGACGTGCTGAAACTGCGCACTCCCATCATCACCGTGATGGGCCACGTGGACCACGGCAAGACCTCGTTGCTGGACTACATCCGCCGCACCAAGGTCGTGTCGGGCGAGGCTGGTGGCATCACCCAGCACATCGGTGCCTACACCGTGGAGCACGACAACAACACCCTCACCTTCATCGACACCCCTGGCCACGCCATCTTCACCGAGATGCGCGCCCGCGGTGCAGACGTGACTGACATCGTGGTGCTGGTCGTAGCCGCCAACGATGGTATCATGCCGCAGACTCGCGAAGCTATCATGCATGCCAAGGCCGCCGACAAGACCATCATCGTGGCCGTGAACAAGTGCGATTTGCCCACAGCTGACACCGTGCGCGTGCGCACCCAGCTGATGGAAGAAGGCCTCATGCCCACCGACTTTGGTGGCGATATCGAATGCGTGAACGTCTCCGCCCACACGGGTGACGGCATCGACGAATTGCTGGATCTCCTCTGCCTGCAAGCAGAAGTGCTGGAACTCAAGGCCAACCCCAAAGCCAACTGCCGCGCCTCCATCATCGAGGCCCGCATGGAACAGGGTAAGGGTAGCTCCGCCACTGTCATCGTGCAGAGCGGTACACTCAAAGTCGGTATGCCCTTCATCTGTGGTCCCTTCTCTGGCAAGATTAAGACCCTCTTTGACGACCGCGGCAAGCCCATCAAGAAGGTCACGCCCGGTATGCCCGCTGAGATTTCTGGTTTCTTGGAGACCCCGAACGTGGGTGATGAGCTCGTCGAAATGGACAACGAGCGCGCAGCCCGCAAGCTCTCGGCCGAGCGCCAAGAGGCCCTGCGCCAAGAACGCTTGGCCGCTCCCAAGCGCTCCCGCATGGAAGACATCCTCGCCATGATGGGCGATGGCAACCAGAAGGCCGTGCTCAAGCTCTACCTCAAGGGCGACGTGCAGGGCTCTGTCGAAGCCATCAAGAAAGCTATCATGGATATCGAGAGCGACAAGGTGGAGTGCCAATTCATTGGTGCCGCTGCTGGTCCTATCTCCGAGAACGACGTGTTGCTCGCCTCCTCCTCCGACGCTGTGATTCTGGGCTTCAACGTGAAGGTAGAAAGCAACGCCGTGAAGACCGTGAAGCGCGAGGGCGTGCAGGTCAAGATTTACTCCATTGTGTATGAGTTGATTGACCAGGTGAAGGACGCCATGTTGGGTCTACTCGAACCCGAGACACGCGAGACCGTGCTGGGCCATGCCGAAATTCGTCAGGTGTTCAAATTGAACAAAGGCAAGGCAGCGGGGTCTTATGTATCGGACGGCAAGATGCTGCGCACCGCCGAAGCTCGCGTTCTGCGCGATGGTCAGGTGGTGTTCGACGGCAAGATGTCGACCCTTCGCCGCTTCCAGGACGAGGTGGAAGAAGTCAAGAGTGGTCTGGAATGCGGTATCCGCTTGGCAGATTACAACGACTACGAAGAGGGCGATATCATCGAATGCTACACCCTCGAAAAAATCAAGCAAACTCTCTAATACAGCCCTATGCCCGCACGCCGCTTAGATAAAGTCAACGAGCTGATGAAACGCGAAATCGGCTCCTTTGTACAAAAGGAGTACGAGTGGCCTGGTACCATCGTGTCCATCTTGGATGTTGAAATCACAGAAGACCTCAAGGAAGGCAAGGTGTGGGTCGGCGTGGTGGGGCGCATGGCCCCTGCTCAGGTGGTGGACAAATTGAACCGCAACCGAGGCAACATTCAAAAGGCAGTGAGCCGCCGCGTGGTGCTGCGCAACACACCGCGACTCAGCTTCCGCCATGATAACTCCGCCCAGCGCGGTGTGGACTTGGTCAATCTGCTGGATGATATCGAGCAGAATCTCCCCAAGGCCCCACCGCTGCCGGAGGGGGAGAGCGACCCTGAAATCTGATACTCCTCTTCAAAAAAGGAACCTCACATGGCCCGCAAGCTAACCATCAGACGAGTTGGAGGATGCCTACCGGCTCTCGGTCTGGTGGTTTTCTTGCTTTTTTGTATCACCGTTGCTTGGCTTGCCATAGCAGGCCTGCCCCAAAACCTGCTGCGCTCCATCGAAAAAGCGGCCGCGGAGCAAGGCCTATACCTGAAGATGAAGGCCGTGAAGCTAGACCCGCGCTATGGTTTGGCCTTCCGCGCAGATGGACTGAGCTTGTACGACCAAGCCGATGCAGCCACCCCCTTGGCCACGGCAGATAGTTTCACCGTGGGGGTCAACGTCTCGCGCATGTTCACCGGTGTGCTGAGTGCAGACACCCTCATCCTGCGCAATGGCGCGGTGTACTTGCCCACCAAGCAAGAAGATGGCAAAAAGCTGACGCTGAGCAAAATCAACATCACTGCCAGCCTCACCCGCCGCCAAATTGCCCGCCTGAGTGCCGCCAACTTGCAAATGGAGGGCATCCCCATCCGCCTGCGCGGCTCCTACGACCTGACGCCCGTGGTCAACACGACCATCGACCCGCAAGAGGAGGAGGCTCAACCCCAGCAGGCAGAACCGCTCGACCTGCACGCCGCACTGCAAGATTACATTCCCGCTTTTGACACCATCTACCGCGCCATCACCTCACAAAAGTGGGCCGATGATGAAAAACCACACTTGGAGCTTCAGCTGCATTCAGGTAGCAAGCGTTCTCTGTATTCCTTCAAGCTCGACATCCCCAAATACGATTGGAAGCAATTTCATTTCCGCGCCGCGACAGCTGATATCTCCTACAAGGATGATATTATCACCATTCACGCGCTGCGCTTCAAGACCGTAGACCCAGACTCCACCGCATCCCTCCAAGGCGGATTCTCCATCCCCGAAAGGGAGCTTTCCTTCTCCATGGAAAGCAATGTCGACCTCCTCAACATGGTGCAGCCCTTCATGGATGCGGATACCCAGCAAACGATGAAGAAGTTTGCCTATCCGAGCAACAAGGCCCCCAGCATCCGCCTGAGTGGCGATGTGACCTTTGCGGAAAATTGGAAACCTGAACACGCTCACCTCCGCGGCAACCTCGGACTAGAAGAATTGTCCGTCGGCACGGGGCAAATCGACAAGATTGAGCTCTCGTTCCTCTACCACAACGGCGACTTCAATGTAGACAAGTTGGCCTTCGTTCTCCCCTCGGGCACCGCCGATTTCACGGCAGCCGCAAAAGACGGACAAGGCGAAGCGGATGCTCAAGTTGATTTGCACTTTGGGGAGCTGCTGCACCTCGTCAACCAATTCACAGAAAAACCCATCGCCCTGCCGGAGGGCATGCAGCTGCACGGCAACATCAACATTTCGGCCCAGGCTAGGCTCACCACCCTGCCCCTCACCGCTAGCCAAGAGGAGTGGGAGAACTACGTGCCCTCCATCAGCCACGCGAGGGTCGAGCTCAGCACCGATAAGCTCACCTACAAGGACTACTCCCTCACCAGTCCCCAGCTCAAATTGCGCGTCGGCAACATCGTGCAAGGGCAAAAGAAACTGCCCAAGAGCATCTCCTCTGCCAAGCTGAACGCCACAGCTGCGGAGCTTACCATAGCTGCAAAAGATGAAAAGCCCGCCACCAAGCTCACCCAGCTGAGCCTGAACGTGGATTGCGATAAAATCAACCTGACCGACGGCCAACCCCTGATTGAGCAACTGCAACTGGATGCCGAGGTCGAAAAATGGGAAGCTGACGACATTCTCGTCACAGGGCTGTCCATCCCCCATTTCAAAGTCGAGCAGCTCAGACCGCAGGAGGAGAGCCACAAGCTCTTCCACCATGCAGAGGGCGAGCTCTTGGCCGAAGACATGCAGCACAATGGAGTTCACATTGGGCGAGCAAATTTCGATTTCCAGCTCGACGAATCAGCCACAGGCTCCATCAAGCTTGCGGTGCAAGCAGAGGGCAAGAACAAGGTGCATCTATCCGCCGCGCCCAATTGGAGCAGCGCAGGCAAGTTGCTCATGCGCGACATCAAGGTGCATCTCCCCATGGCAGACTACAAGCCTGTGTTGGAGCATTTTGGTATCACCACCGCTGAGGTAGAGTTGCCCAAGCTCCTCACCGCAGAGGGCGAGTGCACGTGGGACATTGAGCAAGAGCAGCTGGATACCGCTCAACTCACATTGGATATCCCCGAGCTGGTGCGCACACCCAGCAGCATCCCCGTCTTCAAGGGCAAGCGCATCCCTATTGGCCTGAAGGCCGCAGCCCAACTCCGCAGCACAGAGCAAGGCAGCATTGCCTATGAAGCCGACGTGAAGGTGAGCCACAAGACAGGCGAGTTCCACGGCAAGATAACGGGCGACTCCTCAAGCCACCTGCGCGTGACTGGAACCAACAGCATCCGCGCCGACGTTGTCGACGAACTCATCGACAACAACCAAGCTCACTACATTATCCGCGATTTCCGCTTCACCCCGCGCAGCCGCACCTTTGTCTCCAACATCAACACCTTGGTCCGCTACGACAACGGCGTGATTGTAGATTCCTACTGCGATGCCCGCCTCGAAAACTGTGAGTACCTTCTCGGCGTCCTCTACGACAAGCCCGATAAAACCGAGGCCATGCGCACAGATTTGGGCAAAAACCCATACTCCTTTGCCAAGCACGCCACCTGCGGTGTGAAGGTCGATGTGCGCATCGATAGCAAAAACTCCATCGGCAAACCGCTCAGCGATAAGATTTGCATCACCCTCACCAATCCCAAAATCATCTACGACAATGAGCCTTGGCTGAACCGCCAAGGATTCAAGACCGGTGTCGCCGAGACCACCCTGAGTGGCAAGGCAGTGATTATCGATGTTGAAAATAGCTTCGTAGAGCTCCAGCACGTGAGCGGCACGGTGTATCCCGCCTACTCCATTGGCATGTTCTATGCCCCCATTCAGCATTTCATGGCAGATATCGTGCTGACGCAGCCCGCCCAAGTGGAGACGGCTAGCTGCGTGTTCCCCATTTATTCCGACTGCAAACGCAGCATGAGCGGCACCATCCGCGCCCTCGCGGCCAAAGGCGCCGCCTTCAATTTCCTGGGCACCTCCATCCCCCTCTCAGACTTCTCGGGCTTCATCTACCTGACGGATGACTATGTGCAGCTCGACAAGCTCAACGCCAAGAGCTGGGGCGGCGTGCTCGATGCCACGGTGCGCATTGGCTTCAGCGGCAAACACACCTCGTTTGATGGCTACGTCAAGGCCGCCAACATGGATTTGCACCACATCGCCGCCGCCTACGGCAGCGTGCAGTCCTACGCCCTGTGCAATGGCGATATCCGCTTCCGCTCCCCCTCCCCCGATATCGACGATGTGCAGGCCTATGGCTATGTCGATATCTCCAACGGCGACTTGCTCTCGCTGAGCCTCTTCCGCCCCGTTAGCTCCTACGTAGCCAACCTACCCGCCTACCTCACCAAGCTGGAGACCATGGCGACCAACTCGGGCGTCACCGAAAAACCGGGGTTCTTCACCCGCATGCTCAGCGGCATCGTCTCCGCCTTCGAGAGCGCGGCCGATGGCATGGGCGATGGCGTAGACAAGCTTGTGTACTACGTACCAGGCGCCAACCACTTGTTCTCCTACGACTTGCAAGACGCTTCCGCGAGCTTCAACATCGCCAACGGCTATCTCACCTCTACCGATATGCGAGCCAAGGGCCACAACTTGGATGTGCAGATGAATATGGCCCTCAATTTGAACAATATGGAGATTCTTGGCAACATCTGGCCCAAGGTGTCCAGTTTGCCCACCATCCTGCTCTCGCCGCTCACCTTCCTCTCCGATTTCATGGTGGATATTGTGGTGCACGGCCCCGTCAATAAGTTGGACTGGCACTTTGCGCTGGATCGCCGCCTGCGCAACCAGCCACCCAGCGCCACCGCTGAGCCCAAACCCAACAATCCTGAGCCCGTCAAGCGCTAACCTGCCCCGCGGCAGCTGCGCCAGGCTCACTTCTCAAACCGCTTCACCCTTGAGAGGCCTCTCCCGTTGCTTCGGCAGGGGCATTTTCAGCCTCTTCCACCTCCGGTGCAGATTTCTTGGGCTTCTGCTTCTTTTCTTTTTTGATATTGAAGCGATTGGCAGCCGCTTGGAAGCCTTCTCGCAGCACCATCAAAGCAGCTTCGGTCGATTTACTCACCGCCTCTTCGAGCAGGGGGCGCTCCTCGGGGCTGAACTTGCCCAGCACATGCCCCACCATGCTCTTTTGCCCTGGCACGCCAATACCCACACGCAAACGCGGGAAATGCTCGCTCCCCAAATGCGCAATGAGCGATTTCATGCCATTGTGCCCGCCGGCAGACCCTGCGGCGCGCAGCCGCAGGGTACCCACGGGGAAAGAAATATCATCGTACACCACGAGCACCTGCTCGGGCTCATACTTAAAGTAGCGCATGACTGGTCCCACGCATTCGCCAGAGCTGTTCATGAAAGTCTGGGGCTTCACCAGCAGCACACCAGGCCCAGCGGCAAACTCACCCTTGCGGGCTTTGTCTGTCTTCCACTCGGCGCCCAAGGCGACCGCTAGTTTATCCAGCACCATGAAACCCACATTGTGGCGGGTTTCCGCGTACTCTCGCCCAGGATTCCCCAGGCCTACGATGATGCGTACCTGCTCCATCAGCAGCTGGGAGTCAGCAGATTAAGGGTGATATTGCGGTTCACCGCGCTCAGGTACGCGCGGGCAGAAGCCTCTATCACGTCCGTCGCTGCGCCCTTGCCAGATACTGGCTTGCATGCGCACTCACCGAACTGCACCTTCACCGCCACCTCACCCAGGGCATCTTGCCCTGCCGAGGTCGCACGCACGCTGTAATCAACCAGCGTGCCCTTGCTCTTGGTGATGCGGTCGATAGCCTTGAAGCAAGCGTTCACCGGGCCATTACCAATCGCGCAGTCGGTGATAGCCTTGCCATCTTTCTCCAGCGTCACTGTAGCGGTGGGCATGGCAGATGCACCTGCCACGAACTGCAAGTTCACCAGCTTCCATGTGCCATGCTCCGTGTCCAAAGAATCATCCACAAGGGAGGCCAAGTCATCGTCGTACACAAACTTCTTGCTGTCGCCCACTTTCTTGAAACGCTCGAACACAGAGGCAATTTCACCCTCCGACAAATTGAAACCCAACTTCTCCAAGCGGGATTTCACGGCGGCGCGGCCAGAGTGCTTGGTGAGCGGAAGTTCCGTCTCGCCCCAGCCCACTACGGCCGGGTCAATCACCTCGTAGGTCTCGCGCTTGGCCAAGATACCGTGCTGGTGAATACCAGAGCTGTGGGCAAAAGCGTTCTCACCCACAATAGCCTTGGAGCGCTGCACAGGCATGCTGCTCATGCGGGAAACCACGCGGCTCGTCTTCACGATTTCGCGCGTGTTGATGTTGTGCGGAGTCGTGCCAGCCTCGAATCCAAACGCCTCGGGGCGGGTCGAAAGCGCCATGATGACCTCCTCCAACGCGGCGTTACCGGCGCGCTCGCCAATGCCGTTGATAGCGCCCTCCACCTGGCGGGCGCCGTGCGCCACAGCCGTCAGCGAGTTCGCCACAGCCAAGCCGATGTCATTGTGGCAGTGCACAGAGATGATGGCCTTGTCGATGTTGCGCACATGCGTGCAGATGTAATCTACCATGCGGGCATACTCCACCGGCGTGGTGAAACCCACCGTATCCGGCAAGTTCACCGTCGTGGCGCCAGCGTCAATCACGGCTTCCACCACCTGAGCCAGATAATCCAACTCTGTGCGGCTGGCATCTTCTGCAGAAAATTCCACATCATCCACCAAGCTCTTAGCCAGTTTCACACCGGCTACAGCCATCTCGATGATTTCTTCCTTGCTCTTCTTGAGCTTGAACTCACGGTGCAGCGGGCTCGTGGCCAAGAAGGTGTGGATGCGCCCCCTCTCCCCTGCGGGAGCCACCGCTGCGGCGCACTTGCGGATGTCGTTCTCCACGCAGCGAGCCAACCCCGCTATGCGGCAGTTCTTCACCGTCCGCGCGATGGTCGACACAGCCTCAAAGTCGCCGTCGGAAATACAGGGGAAACCCGCCTCGATGATGTCCACACCTAGTTTCTCGAGCTGACGTGCAACCTCCAGCTTCTGACGGAGATTCATCGAAGCCCCCGGACACTGTTCACCATCGCGAAGCGTGGTGTCGAAGAATAATACTTTGTCGCTCATATCTTGTGTGGTTTTATTAGGAACGCCCATCCTACTCTTATTCCTACTAAATTGCAAGCCTTTTTGCGAAACATTCTAATTTTATTCGCGACTCACGCCATAGCGTGGGCAACGCTTGGCTCGAAAACGACGTGCAATCAAGGCAAAATGAGCCTTCCGAGTCGCGCAATCTCAGGCGTCCATCGCTTTGACTCTCCTCATTGCAGATGATTGATGACTAACGCCCACCCGTCGCGCAGATGTGGCTCACCGCCGCACATGGGCGGACACCCTGGCATTGAGCAACAATTTATTCTATATCAAAGCCAAAATGGACGCATGGTCGGCATGTTTTGTATATGGGCGGCTTATCAAATGCCTTGCGAATTCCATTTTTTTGCAAAAAATTACAAATTCTGCTTGACTTCGCCTACAATGTGCGCTATATTTCCCCCGCACCCATTTAGGGTTGGTTCAAATCGCGGGATGGAGCAGCCAGGTAGCTCGTCAGGCTCATAACCTGAAGGCCGCAGGTTCAAATCCTGCTCCCGCAACTCAAGAAAAGCGGATGAAGTGATGCTTCATCCGCTTTTTCGTTGCTAGAAGACCGCCTCAACTCACGACTGGAGCGCTGCGGCCCATGTCTCGGCCTTGAATCCGGGTATCACCTTCCCCGCTGCCGTGACCAACAGAGGGCGCTTGACGAGCATGCCATCCGTCGCCAAAAGCGCAAGTTGCTCTTCCTCGCTCATCTCTGCCAAGCGGGTTGAAAGCCCCAGCTCGCGGTACTTGGTGCCACATGTGTTGAAGAACTTTTTGAGCGGCAGCCCGCTCGCTTGCCACCACTGGCGCAGCTCCTCCGCGCTGGGTGCTTGCTCTGCTATGTGGCGGGCGTTGTACTCGCAGCCTTGCCCTTCCAACCATGTCTTGGCCTTGCGGCAGGTGCTGCACTTCGGGTATTCGATGAATTGCGTTGTCATGCCTCTTGTTTAGAATAATTCTAAGCAAAAGGCAAGAAAATTCTCTCGTGCAGCCTTATTTTTTTGCAGCGCGTCTCAATTAGTGCCTACGGTTGGGGTGCAAATCGCGGAGATGATCCTCGCGGTCTTGGCGGTTGCGGAGGGTATTTTTCTTGGCACGGCGGGTGACTCGCTCGAGATTCATCTGGCGTTTTTGGGCGCGTTTTTCGAGCTCAGCGATTTCGGAATCAAGGTTGAGGAAATGCTCATAGCGCTCTGGAGAGAGCCCCCCCGAATCCAGCGCCGCGCGGATAGCGCAGCCCGCGTCTTTGCGGTGCGAACAATCCGCAAAGCGGCAGGTGGAGGCCAGCTCGGTCAAATCTGCAAACTCCGCGCGCAGCGTGGCGGTATCCGTCCACATTTGGATTTCGCGCATACCTGGGTTGTCAATCAACACCCCGCCACCAGGGAGCACGACGAGCTCACGCGCCACGGTCGTATGGCGTCCCTTGCCCGTCACCTCGTTCACACCGCCGGTCTCAAGCCACTCGTCGCCCAACAAGGAGTTCACAAAGGTGCTTTTGCCCACACCAGAAGAGCCGACGATGGTAATCGTTTGCCCCTTGGGCACACGGCGGAGGTACTTGGGGTAGCCCTTCTTCCAACGCGCAACGATGGGGTACACCTCGACCCCGAGGGCAGCGACCTCATCGCATGCGTGTTGCATCACATCCTCGGGGGCAGCATCTGCCTTGTTAATCAGCACCACGGGGCGGGCTCCGCTCTTGCGGATGAGGGTGAGATAGCGCTCGATGCGGCGCAGGTTGTAATCGCTCTCGGCATCCGTAATCAGCACCACCATGTCGATATTAGCGCCGATAACCTGCTCTGCGCAACTGCGGCCAGGAGCCTTGCGAGAAAAACGATTGCGGCGCGGGAGCATCGCGCGGATGACGGGGAGGTCCTGCCCCTGCCCTGGGTCCACAGCTACCCAATCGCCCACAGTGGGCAAGTCGGCGTCACAAGCGGCATCATGCCACACCTTGCCGGAGAGCACCACCTCATGGTCGCCCTTGCCCTTCGCAATCACGCAGAAGTTGATTTTGGTTTCGCGGATGATGCGCGCGGGATACCACCCAGGCTGCTGCAGGGCGGCAAAAGCGGCGGCTAGGTCGGCATCCCAACCCAGCATTTCCATGGTGACAGTCATGAGGGGACAATAGTGGCGTGTTCAACGATACGCAGGGCAATCTGCTCTTTGGTATCCTTTTCCAAGGGGACAAGGTGCTGGGGGAAGACAAGAGTCACCTCATTTTCGCGGGTATCAAAGCCAATATCCGCACGGGAGACATCGTTGGCCACGATGAAATCGCACTGCTTGCGGATCAGCTTATCCTGTGCGTAGGAGATGACATCATTCGTCTCCGCCGCAAAGCCAATCAACTTGCCTTCAAAACCAAACACAGTACGCATACTGCCCAAAATGTCGGGTGTCTTTTCCAACTCCAGCACGATGCGGTCTGCCCCTTTCTTCATCTTTTGCTCACAGCAGGTGACAGGGCGGTAATCAGCCACAGCCGCACAGAGGATAGCCACATCAACCCCGCGCAGCAAATCACGCACCGCCTCATACATCTGCTGGGCCGTCTCCACCTGCACAAAATCAACCCCCGCGGGCACATCCAACTGCGTGGGCCCCGAAATCAGCACCACCTCATGCCCCTCGTGTCGGGCAGCCCCGGCCAATGCATAGCCCATGCGCCCAGATGAACGATTGGTCAAATAGCGCACGGGGTCGATGGGCTCCCGCGTGGGCCCTGCGGTGATGAGGAACTTCATGCCCTGCACTATAGCAGATAATGCTCCCAATTGCAAATTTCAATTTAGCCCCAACACGATTCAGCCCCACCACAGGGTGCACAAGATGCGGCGGGCGCGTTTTTGTTGCGCGGGCGGCGGTGGGGCGCTATGGTGGGGGCTTATGAATGCTTATAACAACAATGCAGGCATCGCTCTTGCGAGCGATGAGGGTTTCGTGGCCATGGCGTCCGCTGCGTCTTCTCAACAGCCCGTGATTTTGGCGAGCGGGGTGTTGAAGGATGAGCAGCCGTCTCTCCCTGGCGAGTATCAGC
>JAZTYM010000060.1:0-113486 GCA_045637025.1 Akkermansia sp.
CCCAAGGCAAAGGCAAGCGCAAACCCGCTAAGAAGGGTGAAAAGAAACCCGCCGCTCCCAAGGCGGTAGAGGCTACCCCTGCCCCCGCACCTGAATCCACTCCTGAGGCGGCTCCCGAAGAAGCACCAGCCGAGGAGCAAGCCTAATGAGGTCCTCCTAAGCCCCCCCCCTTTCATACCAAGCGGCATCCCCCAAGGGTGCCGCTTCTTTTATTGCGAGAATGGCGCATACAAAAAGCGTGGAGCCCCCGCAGCAGGAGCTCCACGCGCAAGACTGATAATGGGCTGGTGAACCTATTAGTAATTGAGTTCGCCCGAGAGCACCATCTTCTCAAACTCATCGAGACGGACGACCTGCCCCGTGCGGCGGGCGTGTTCGACAGCGAATGCGATGACGTGAGAATGGGCAGAAGCCTCGATGGGCGTGGTCATGAGCGCCGTATCTTCCACAGTGCGCATGTCATCGTAGAGGTTGCTGACAAGGCCCCAGTCGCCACCGCCGTGCCCGGCGTAGCCACCGCTGCGTTCCTCGACCTCCACTTGGCGCATCTTCTTGGAGAAGTGCTCGGTGATGGTGATTTCGCCGGGACCGTTTTCCTTGTAGAAAGCGCCAGCGCGGAGCTTGGCCTTGGTGCCGTAAATTTCGATATGGCGGCCTTCTTCGAAAGCGGTCATGGTGAATGTACCCGTGATACCGCCCTTGAAGTTCATGATAGCGACCTGGTGGTCGGGCTGGTCGTTGTCTTCGCATTGGAAGGCATCGCGCCCCCAGCGGGAGGTTTTGAGCCATTCCATGATATCCTCTTCGGAGGCCGTATCCACACCATCCATCACCATGCGCAACCAGCGGCGGCAGGATTCATCGGTGATGTACTTGCGGGCATCCCAAGGGTCTTCGCCAATGGGGCCGGTCCAATCGGTGCAGCGCTCGGGGCGGGGTTCGGTGAGAGTTTCCTTGCGGAAGAAGGAGAGCTCGCCAAAGCTAGAAACTTGCTCACAGGGGCGCTCCAAGAGCCAGTGAAGGATATCCATATCGTGGCAGCACTTGGCCACAATCATGGGGGTAGACGTGCGGCTATTGCCCCAGTGACCACGCACGAAGGAGTGGCCAAAGTGCCAAGCACCCACACCTTCGTTGGCGTTGAAGGTCATGATATCGCCCAACTCACCGCTACGGATGATGTTGCGGATGGTATTGTAGAAGGGCGTGTAGCGCAGCACGTGGCAAATGGCCACGCGGCGACCCAGCTTGGCAGCCAAGTCGCGAAGTTCGAGCGCCTCGCGCAAGGTCTTGGCGATGGGTTTCTCGAGCAACACGTCGTAGCCCAGCTCGAGGGCCTTCTTGCAGGGCTCGAAGTGGTAGTCATCCTGCGTGCCGATGATGACCATATCAGCCATTTTGGGCTGAGAAAGGAACTCTTCTGCATCCTTGAAGATGCGTACATCTGCGCGTTCGGCTTCGGGGGCGAAATCGCGCACTTGCTCGGCGCGCACGCGCACGGGGTCAGCCGCTGCCACAATGCGGAAGCGCTCTGGGTATTCCATGGCCAATTTCATGTAAGTCCGCGTGCGGGAGCCGCAGCCGATACCGGCGATAGTCATTCGGGGAGCATTCATTGCTAAAATCACACTTTCTGTTGCTAGGCGTTTTTGCGAGGCAAAAAAACGCCGCGCTAGTTTATCCCAAACGAGAGTATTATCAAGTCTTATTTACTCAAAACAGAATGAAAAATGCAAATTAAAGGCGTTTTCGCAGATGTGCAGCGCGCTCATGTTATCATGATAGAATTAGAGAACAAGAGGCTTGCCTTGCGGGGGGCGACATGGTAAAATGCAGAGCGTGAAGCTTGGGAATAAGCAAAAGTTTGTATGGAGTATAGCCGTGGCGAGTATGCTGTGGTGTGTTGCGGGTACGGCAACAGCACAGGATATGCCGGAAAATGCCATCCCCACCCCTGCAGAAGACGCCGCAGCCGAAGAGGTCATCGTGGCTGATGACGAGGTGGAAGAAACGGTGGAAACGGTGAAACTGGGCGGTGAAGACCGCATCCCCGAACCTCAAGGAGGTGTCGACAAGGCCGATACGTATGAACAAACAGCCGACCCGAACTCGCCGCTCAACGTAGAAATCACCAACGATACCGAAGCGAGCCTAGAGCCTCTCCCTGCCCCCGCACCGCAGGTGGCGGACGAAGACCCGACCGTGCACGACCCCTCGCGAGTGGCATATGCCTCCACCCGCCGCAACGCCCGCACCATGTCCCTGACCGTGCCTGGGCCGCGCGGTCTCATCACTGACCGCAATGGTCTCATCATGGCCTGCTCGGAGATAGCCTACCAGCCCACCATTAATTTTGGCCAGCTCAAGGACGAAAGCGAAGCGAACATCGTAGCCACCGCTCGCAAGGTGATGAGCTCCTACGAAGCCTTGGGCCTTACCCTCACAGAAAAGAAGGACGAACAGCTGGTGGATCACTACCGAAACCGCCGCTGGCTTCCCCTGCCCGTGGGTCCCACGGTGAGGGAGAGCGAAATTGCAGCCAACCGCAAGAAACTGGAAGCGATAGAATATGGGCACCTGATGCCCATGTACATCCGCAACTACCCGGCCAAGATGTCGGCCTGCCATATCTTGGGCTACACAGGCGCCCAAGCTAAGCTGCCCACCGGCCCCATCAACCACAATGACCCCATTTTCCAAAAACAGGAGGGGCGCGCTGGCTTGGAAAAGGAGTTCAACAAGCAGCTCACTGGCTACCCCGGCATCTGGCGTCTGATGTTTGATGAGCAAGGCAACAAGATTTTGGATGAATTGCAAACCAAGCCCCGCCCGGGTGGCACGCTGGTCACCACTTTGAATCTGAATTGGCAAAAGGCCGCAGAAAAAGCCCTGCGCGAAAACACCAAAGGCCGAGGAGCCTTTGCTATGGTAGATGTGCACACGGGTGAGGTGATTGTGCTGGCATCTGTGCCCAATTTTGACCCGAATTGCTTTGTGCCGGCCATCGCCCAAAAAGACTACGATGCCCTGCGCAACGACAAAAACACTCCCTTGGTATCGCGAGCTTTTGCGGGTGTATACCCGCCAGCGTCCACTTTCAAGACCATCACCGTAGCGGCAGCGCTCCGCTACAACGTGATTCAAGAGGGCACCTACATCAACTGCCCATTCAGCGTGCGCATTGGTGGCCACACCTTCCGCAACCACAGCAAGTTCACCGGCTCCATCAACTGCATCACCGCACTGGTGCTCTCCAACAACCCGTTCATGTACCAAATCGCTGCCACGCGCGAACCGCGCATCGGCGCGGCGCGACTGTGCGAGGTTGCCCGCCGATTTGGCTTTGGTTCGAGAGCGGGTCTGCCCCTGCCCGACAAAGCGGGCAATGTGCCCGATGAAGGTTGGATGTTCCGCAACTACGGCCGTGGCTTCATGGCTGGTGACGCAGCCAACATGGCCATCGGTCAAGGTCCCCTGCTGGCCACGCCGCTGCAGGTAGCGCACGCGATTGCGGGTATAGCTAATGGCAAATACCTACCCAAGCTGCAATTGGTACGCCAAATGCTGGACCCAAACGGCAACGTGGTGTTCCAATTTACCCCAGCTGCGCAAAACAATCTCAAGGATTTGGCCGGGGCCATGGCATCTGTGCGCAAAGGGATGCGCGCCGTGGTGAATGGTGGTACGGGCCGCCGAGCCGCGCTGAGCTATGTATCCAACGCCGGCAAGACGGGCACGGCACAGTGGGGCCGCGCCTCGGACGACTGCCGACTGGCCTGGTTCGCGGGTTTCCTGCCTGCGGATAATCCCCGCTACGCCTATGCCGCCTTGTACGAAGGCCGCCCGCACCAGCGCATTTCCGGTGGTCACATGGCTGCGGCCATCGTCAAGAATTTCTTTGAAAGCATCCGTCCCAGCATGGAGGCAGCACTGAAGGACCCCACCAAGGAATTGCAGCAGGCCACAAGCGCCGAAGAGGCTGAAGAGCCTAGCGAGGAAGATGCTGAAGCCAAGGCCGCGGAAGAAGCCCAAGCGCAGCAGCTGGAAGCAGCTCGCCGCAAGAAGGAAGAAGCAGCCAAGAAGCGCCACCAGCAAAGTGGTTGGGATGACGGGCGCTCTCGCCGTTGATGCACCGCAGTATTAGCGCAATGATTTAAGCTTGCGAATCTTATCACGCAGCACGGCAGCGACTTCGAAGTCCAGCCGTGCTGCGGCTTCTTTCATCTCCTTTTCTAAGCGGCGAATGGCAGCGCTATCGTCCTCATCCTCGGCCGCCAGCACCACATCGTCTTCTTCCTCCTCATCTGGAGTATACAAGCGCAAGGCCGATTGATCTGCGCGGGCGACAGTATGCGGCACAATGCCATGTTCTTCATTGTAAGCGGCCTGAATACGGCGTCGGCGGTCAGACTCATCGACCAAGCGGCGGATAGAATCCGTCACCACATCGCAGAAGAGAACACATTCGCCGTGTACATGGCGAGCGGCGCGCCCTGCGGTCTGCACCAAGCTTGTTTCATTGCGCAAGAAGCCCTCCTTATCAGCATCCAAAATACACACGAGAGAAACTTCGGGCAAATCAAGGCCCTCTCGCAAGAGATTGATACCCACCAGAATATCCACCTTACCTGTGCGCAATTTGCGCAAGATTTCTACACGCTCAATGGCATCGACATCTGCATGGATGTACTCCACCTGCAGCCCGATATTGCGCAAATAATCCGTCAAATCCTCAGCGGTGCGCTTGGTGAGCGTCGTCACCAGTACACGCTCGCGCACCGACACACGCTGGTGGCACAATTCGATGGTCTTGTCAATCTGCCCTTCCAGTGGCAAGAGGGTGATTTTAGGCTCCAGCAAGCCTGTAGGGCGGATGAGTTGCTCCACGATGAGGGGTTGGCCCAGCCCCGAGGGGGTGAAGCTTTCTACAGGCGCAGAAGAGGGGTGAGGTGGCACACGCAGCTCCGAAAGCTGGTGGAAGAACACACCGCGGAAGCCCTCTGGCGCGCGCGTGATGGCTTGACTGGCTTCTTTGCTGCGCGCATGGGTGTTGCCACGCTTGGCTTTGAGGATGGGGATATAGGAACGATTGCCCGGCACGCAGTTCACATACTCAAACGGCCCAGGTGTTGCGCTCAGGTACAGGATTTGAGCTTGGCGCTGCATGAACTCATCGAAGCGCAAGGGGCGGTTATCCAAGGCCGAGGGCAAGCGGAAGCCGTGGTCGATGAGGACTTGCTTGCGGGAGCGGTCGCCCTCGTACATACCACCGATTTGGGGCACAGTTGCGTGCGATTCGTCGATAATGGTGAGGTGATCTGCGGGGAAATAATCTTGGAGGGTGGAGGGGGTGGAGCCCGGCGCGCGCCCAGCCAAGTGGCGGGAGTAGTTCTCAATACCCTTGCAAAAGCCAATTTCATTGATGAGCTCCAAGTCGTAGTCCGTGCGCATTTTGAGGCGCTGGGCTTCTATTAACTTATTTTGTTTTTCGAACCAAGCCACGCGCTCCTCCAATTCCTTGCGGATGGAAGCAATGGCTGGCATGCGTTTTTCGGGGGATGATACGTATTGCTTGACTGGGAAAAAGAGATAGCTATTGAGCCGCTCGCGCACGCGCCCAGTGCTCGCATCAATCAGGGAAATGGCATCAATCTCGTCTCCAAAAAACTCCACGCGTATAGCCTCGCCATCGCTCTGAGCGGGGTAAATTTCCACCACATCACCGCGCACACGGAAACGCCCACGCTGGAAGTCGTAGTCATTGCGCTCGAAAAGCAGCTCCGTAAGACAAGCCAGCAAGGCATCGCGGTCAATCTCCTGCCCAGCGTGAATGGAGAGAGTCAGGTTGCGGTAATCCTCCGGAGCACCCAAGCCATAGATGCAAGATACGCTTGCTACCACAATCACATCCTGTCGCAGCAGCAAAGAACGCATGGCGTTAAGGCACAAGCGGTCAATTTCCTCATTGATAGCGCTGTCTTTTTCAATATACGTATCCGTGCTGGCGATGTAGGCTTCTGGCTGGTAGTAATCGAAATAAGACACAAAATACTCCACCGCGTTGTGGGGGAAGAAAGCCTTGAGCTCAGAGTAGAGCTGCGCCGCCAGCGTTTTGTTGTGCGAAAGCACCAACACGGGGCGATTTTGCGCCGCGATGATGTTGGCCATGGTGAAGGTCTTGCCACTACCAGTCACACCCAGCAAGCATTGGTGCCTATTCCCAGCCTGCAGCGATTTGAGGAGCTTGCTGATGGCCTGCTCCTGATCGCCCGAGGGCTTATAATTTGTAACCAGCTGAAAGATTGACATATCGCAGTTGCGCATTGACAGAATGCGAGAATTGGGGCATGATACCACACACATACTATGTACATCCCCACCCAACAGGAAAGATACAGCAAAGTTGCCCAAATTACGCTTCTTCTTTGTGTCATGATTCCAAGTGGCATCGTGGCGTGGCTGGGCGGAATGGATGATATCCTGAGCTGCATCTTTGCTTTCCTGTGGGCTCTGGCCCAGCCGCTCGTCTATATAGGCTTTGCCAAGCCCGCTGCGCTGTGCCTCTCCGCACTGGTGCAAGCCGTGGCTTTTTTCTGGATGGCGCGCACACCTCGCCTGACTGCCCGCGGTAAGCTGACGATTGCTGTGACATGGGGCATGGCCTTTGCGCTGATTTTACGAGTGTTGATTGCCTTTGAGCTTTGGCGCCAAGTAACTGGGCAATAAGATGAAAAAGCTTGCAGCCCAACTGAGCTGCAAGCTTTGTTCAATATGATGGGGAATCTGATTACTCCTCCTCGCCGGCGGCAGAAGCGTCTTCTGCGCCACCGCTCTTGCCATCGTCTTCGCCATCCGTCAACCAATCAATGGTAAACGGCGCAAAGTTGATGGTGGTGATGGGATGACCATTCACCTCGTAGATGATACCCGCCAAGCCTGGCTTGATGGGGCACAAGGCAGAATAAGCGAAGGGGCCCTCGCCCACGGCCTTCTCCACGGGCCAGGTCTTGCCGCCATCATAGCTCATCTTGATGATGCCATTGGAGCGGTTGCCCTGTGAGGGGGTGGAGAACAAGATACGGCTGCGGTTGCCCGTGGCCTTGTCGTCTGCGTGAGAATAGCGGGTTAAGCCATTCTGGCAATTGGGGCTGGGCAAATCGGGGTGGGAGATGATGGAGCTCCATGTTTCGCCAGCATCGGCAGATGTGGTGACACGGCGATTGCCACCGCCCCATGCACGGGAAACGACCAGCACGCCGCCATCCTCGGACTCGACAGATGATATCTCGTTGATGCCCTTGCCTGCTTCAGACTTCTGGCCTACCTTCCAGGTCTTGCCATGGTCGTCGGAGTATGCAGAAGTAGCCACCCAATTACCAAAGCCAGTGGCCTCGTTGAAGGTGACAACCAAGCGGCCCTTGTGCTCGCCACGAGTGATTTGTACCCCAGGGTTGGGGCCACTGCAGGTGATGGTGGCATCCTTGTGCTTGGTGTACTGGGTCACATCCTTGGGTTCGGACCACTTTTTACCATTTTTAGAGAAGCAGACAAAATTGCGGATACAGCGGTCGTCATCCCAGCCGGTGGGGATGTCGTTGGAGCGTTCCTTCACCCCAGCGGGATAGCGCTGGAACATAAGCACGATTTGCTTGGCTTGCTCATCGTAAATCATGCAGGGGTTGTTGAACGTAGCGCCCTTGGAGGCGCATGCAACCACCGGTTTGGTCCACTTGCGACCATCGCGGCTGGTAGAAACAATCAAGTCGTTCTCCCCTTGGTCTGTATCCTTGTAGCGGCCCTCCGCCATCGCTACCAGCATCTTGCCTGCGCGGATGACGATGGGAATGCGGATACTCACATAGGGATTATCAACCCCAGCTTGGAACACGGGAACGGAGTTCTCATAGGGGGTTGCTTGGGGGTCGAACTTGCCGGGGCGCGCAGGCTTCTTTTTCTTGCCCTTTTCGCGCTGCTCGGCTTTATCCTTGCGGCTATCGCCATAGGCTGGTGACGCCATGGGGAGCGCCACCAGTACAGCTGCTGCACAGAGAATGAGGGATGTAAACTTCATCTCAGCTTAGCGTCAAAATCAGGCGTTTTCCTTCTTGGGAAGGCAGAAGAGAATGATACCGCAGAGCATCATCAAGATGCCAGCAAGACTCAGCACGGCAGACAACGGAGTGCCTGCGTCCTTGAGCATGCCACCCAGCCAAGACACGAGAGCACCAGCACCCACAGATGTGAGGTTGAGCAAACCGTAGCCTGTAGCGGCAAAGCGCTCATCAATCGTGTTGCGAAGCACGGGCATGAGCGTAGCATCCATAGACCCCTGAGCCACGCCCTGCATAGCCACGAGAGCCAACACGGCAGCCAAGCCAATCTCTACACCAAAGACCATGGCCAGCAGCACGCAGGGGCCAGCCACGCAGAAAGCGATGCCGGGCACGTAGGCGCGGGCGTTCTTGTTGCGCAGGTACCAGCGGTCAGCAATCACGGCGCAAGCCAGCACGGAGATGTACTTGGCGATGTTAATCCAGAACGTAGCCTGAGGGCCAGCTTCAGCTTCAGAGATGCCGAACATGTCCTGCAGCAAACGGGGATACCAGCCCAGCAGGAACCAGTTGGCAAAGCCTGCAAAGGAAATCATGAGCAGCAACAGGTACATGCCACGCCCCGTGAAGATGCACTTGAGCACCTGCCCCAGCGTGAAAGACGGAGCAGCAGCCGCTACTGCATCCTTGACCGTTTCGGTCACGGCAGCCACAGGAGACTGCTCGGCCTTCGGGTCGCGCAAGAAGAAGAGTACGATGAGACCGTATGCCACACCGATGAAACCGAACAGCTCGAAAGTCAAACGCCAACCCAGCTGGCAGGGATCACCAGCCATCATAGCGCCACAGCCTGCCAACACCTGACCAGCATAGATACCGCTCATGTGCAGACCGGTGGCCAAGGAGCGAGTGCCACCACGGTGGTAGTCTGTGATAAGAGCCAAAGCAGCGGGGATGTAGAAAGCCTCGCTCACGCCCATCATGGCGCGCCAGAAGATGAGTTCTTCGTACGTTTCAGACTTACCAGTCATCCATGTCACCACGGACCACACCACAAGGGAGCACATGATGATGAAAGAGCGACTGAAGCGGTCGGCCAAGTAGCCACCCACGGGAGACAGAGCGGCATACACGATAAGGAAGGCGGATGTCACCATACCGAACTGAGCCTGTGTCATCTCAATGCAGCCAGGACCTTCAGTCATGGAGGTATTGAGCACAGCCAACAGCTGGCGGTCGAAGTAGTTGAGCATCACCACGACCCAGAGAACGGCCACGGCAATCCAGGCCCACTTACCGGGCTTGGTCACGGGTGCATTCTGCGGGATGGCGGGCTTACCGAGTCCTTTCTTGCAAGCGGCCATGATGGCCAGCACAGCAATACCGATAGCCACCCAAGGGGTGAGATCGGCCAAGAACGACAGGATGGGGTTTGGTTCAGGCATATTGTTGTTGTGTGTTGTTGTTTATTTGGAGAGATTAAGGATAGAGATGATGGGGGTGCGGATACCGGGGTGCGTCTCGCCAGAGATGACGATGATGGAGCTATCCGTGGCCACGGCGGGGCAAGTCGCCACGCCAATGGAGTTGTCACCTTCCTTGCACCACTCACCAGAAGCGGGGGTGAAGGAATAGACGGTTTTGTTCTGGCCAGGGTGCACAGCCGGAGCCTTGCCCACGAGGGACGCGCGGTAGAAGTTGCCGGGGTCACCGCAGACCACATAGAGGCTACCGGCAATGGAAGGCAGCGGATTGGCTGCGCCCACGATGGATTCAGGCATATCGGGCTGGTCTGCCGACCAAGTGTTGGTAGCGGGGTCGTAGCAAAGTACGCTCTTGAGATAAGTGCGCTCGGCTTGACCCTTGGCATCGGGGTGCAAAGAACAACCGCCTGCCACATAGATTTTGCCTTCCACCGCGCCAGCACCGGCTAGCATGCGGCCAGCATCCGGCATGGGGGCAAGTTCCTTCCACCCAGCGTTGGTATCTGCCAGGTCCAACACAAAGCTGCGCTTCAGGCATGTGGTCGAATCAGCCTTTTCTTGACCGCCGAACACATAAAGCTTGCCATCTACCACAGCAAAGGCGGGATAAGCAAGCGTGACGGGCAAGTCTGGCAAGGCTTCTGTGCGCACCTGAGAACCCACGACGTTCACACGGGTCACATCTGCCAGATGGCCGTTGGCATTGCAGCCACCAGCCACCACCATCCCCTGCTCTGAGGGAGCAAATGCGGCATAGCCGATGGGATAGGGCATGCGCCCAGCTTTCATGGGGCGAGCATCACATGCATCACACGCACCGGGGGTGAACATGACGGCGATATCGGCATGGAACATCTTTTCGCCACGCTCTGCGGGAGTCTTGGCACCAGGCAAGGCAAAGGGAAAATTCGCACCACCCGTCATCACAATGATGGGCATGGGGCGATCGTCCGTGGGTTCCAAAGCGACAGCGGCCATGCCTGCCAAGCCTATCTTGTCAGGCACACGCAAATCCACATCAGCAGGCTCCACTGCGGCCCATGCCGGGAGGAGAGTGCACGCCAACGTGGCAGCCAGTAATGATTTTTTCATCTGTGGTAGAGGGGGGGAAGCATTAGTGAATCTTGGCGCCCCACACCTCGTTGGAACGCTTACCAGGACGCTGCTCACCGTTCACGATGACAGCCATGCCATTCCACTCAGCGCAGGGGAGCACGGCACGAGCCACGGCAATCTCACCGGCCTCCGACCATGTGTCGGTAGCGGGGCAATATGCCAAGCTGGCGTTGTGGAAACCAGGGTGATTCTGCGGGGTGAAGCCCTTGACCGTCGCGTCATCACCACCGAGCAGGTAAATCTTGCCACCGATGACGGGTGCGGGGGTGGGGGCGGCCGCGCAGAAGCGTGGCAAGTAAGAGAGGCGGCGCCAGCCGGTAGACTCGGAGTAGCTCCATGCTTCGGTAAGCATATCACGCACCATGCGGCCGTCTTCACCATCCTTCAAACCGATACCGCCGAGCACATAAATGGTGTTCCCCACGGTCGCCATCTGCTGCAAGAAACGCCCACGAGCCGGCATGGCGGGGCCTTCCGTCCAGGTCTCAGCAACAGGGTCATAAATCCACATGCGGCTTTCGGCATCTTGCTCACCAGGAGCAATGCTGCCACCCTGCACATACACCTTGCCACCCATCACGGCGGCGGCGTGCCCCGTCAGAGTAACAGGCAGAGAAGGCAGTTCGCGGCACTTGACCGCACCGTCTTCCCAAGTGAGCATGTAGCAGTCTGCCAAAGCACCGCCAGCGTTGCTGCCACCAATGAGCATCATACCCTGCGGCAAGCTTGCAGTAGCACCATAGCCCAAAGGTTTAGGCAGAGGTGTGCCATCTTGCCAGCCATCGCCGTGCGGCGGCATCACAAACACGCGGTCAGTCCAGCGCTTGGGGCCACCCTCCCAGAGAGGCTTCTCCGGGAAATTGGCACCACCAGCCACAATCAGTGCACCATTGCTGACACCAGCATACGAGCCCGCAAAGCCCTCTGCATCAGGCAGATTGGCAAGCGGCTTCCAATTGAGAGATAATTCAGAGCAATCCATCACGATGCAGTTTAGCATTTTCACTAAAGCATAGCAAGCGGATTCTACCTTGCATAGGCGTTATTTATCTCCGTGGCAGCCGCAAGAGCAATCGTGTTGGCCATGCTCATGCTGGCAATGGCACTCGTGCCCTGGCTCGTGGTGATGCCCACAGGAGCATTCATGAGCTTCCTCTGGCACGTAATCAGCGTCTTCAATCTCGGGGGGAAGCGGCACTTCTCCATCTGCCATCGAGGGCTGCACCAGGGCAAGCACTTCGGAGTCGGTAGCCAGTTCATAGGGCATGAGCCCCTGTGCATCGTGCAGAGTTTTGCGAGCACCCGCCAGCAACAGCATCTCGGCAATGCGCTTGTACCCATATTTGGCCACCACATGCAGGGGAGATTGCCCGTAGGCATTCTTGGCGTTCACATCGGCCCCTGTTGCTATCAGCAGGGCAATCAAATCCTCATCTGGCTCTATGCCCATTTCCGCCATTTCAGGGGAGAAATCAACCTCATCTTGCAAAAGAAGGGTGGCAGCTTGAGTCAACTCTGAAGCATCGTTCGTTTGGGCCAATTCCTCGAGAAACACCTGCACCGATTCATCAAAATCCTCAGGGTCCAAATCTGCCATCATCTCTCGCAAATCCTCTACTGAGACTTGCGGCTTTTCATCGTCGCCGACTGTCACGCTATTCCATCCGATATCGCTCATGCAGCGCATTATACACCACCCTGAGCGATTTGACGAGGTTAATCTTTTCCCTCATCATTCTCCTTTGTCGCGTTTACCCCTCCCGTTCGCACATTCGCAGCCCCTGCTCCGGCGTTGCAGAATGACCAGCAGCGCCTCGCTCCACTCACCATGAGCAGAGGAGGTGGTGGTCATCTGGCAGCTGTGCACATGCCACCCCTGGCGGGAATGCGCATTGAGAGTGTAGGTAAGCGCGTCGGCATCAAAACTCCCGCCAAAGCACGGGTCTTTTAGGCTCAGCACCTTGTATTCCATCGATATTGTGGCTTTGGGCTGAATTTTTTGCAGGCAATGCTTCAGCACAGAATTTTCTGGCGTGGTGAGCTTGAGTTTGCGGTCGGTGCAGCTTCTAGCCTGAGCCACAGTCAGCAACTGATTGCTGGCGGCATCGGCCAACAAGCTCTCATCTGTCACGCCAGGTTGCTGCAAAATAGCGAGGAGAGGCAAGGCCTGTTTGCTCCATGCATTGCCGCCGGGACTCCAAAGATAATAGCTTTTCATAGGGGGGGAAATTCCTCAATACACCCCCATTCTTCATCTACCAAAGCTCCCGCGCAAGCAAGTTATCAAACTATTAGAAAACGAAGTCAATAGAAACAACGAGCCAAACCTAGGAAAAGCACTTGAACCAAGCCACACGGGGGTGTACAATAAGCGGCATGAGGATACATGTGCTCACCGAAAACACGTGTAACCGCCCAGAACTGGAGGCGGAGCACGGGCTGAGTCTGCTGATAGAGGCTGCAGGCATGCGTATTCTCTTTGATACTGGGGCCTCTCCCCTATTCGCCTCAAACGCTACACAAATGGGGCTCGATTTGGCAACGGTTGACATGGCCATCCTCTCCCACGGGCACTACGATCACGGCGGTGGGCTGGAACATTTCCTAAACATCAACACGCACGCCCCCGTTTGGGTAAGCCCCCATGCGTTCAATGGCCATTTCAACGCACTGGGCAAGGACATAGGTCTACCCCCCGTTTTACGGCAGCATCCGCGTCTCTGCTCTGCGCCCGAGCATACCTGCGAATTAGCGCCAGGTATCAGTCTCCACCCCGCAAGCAGCCTCCCCTGCCCCTATCCGCCCACGGGTGCAGGCATGAGCGCTTGTGTACAGGGAGACACGGGCCCCGATGATTTTAGGCACGAGCAATACCTGCTCATTGAAGAACACGGGCGGCGCTATCTCATCAGTGGCTGCTCCCACAAGGGCATACTCAACATCGCCACCCATTTTCAGTCAGACGCCCTCATTGGCGGCTTTCATTTCATGAATCTGGATACGCAGGTTGACGCGGCTACCCTCTCCCAAGCCGCTCGGGTGCTGCAAGCCCTACCCACACGCTATTACACTGGGCATTGTACTGGTGAAGCGGCTTTTCGCTTCCTCAAAACGCATCTGGGAGACAAACTACAGGCCATTTCCACGGGTCAAACCCTTGAATTTTGAGGTTTTGAGCCGCATACGGCCCTTGACGCGGGATTTCCTGCTTGCCACAGCCTGAAATCTTGTCTATAATGATGGGATAAAGAGACTCTTTTTGCTCTCTTTTAGCGCAAACGATTTTACTTCGCATATGAAACGGCAACTGAAATCTCTCTTCCGCACACTTTGCTGTGCAGCACCGCTTCTTCTGGCAACTGCCGCCCCCTTGGCCGAAGCCGTCATCATCTATCCCCAGCCGCAGCACAACGGCATGCGCTCTGTCACCACGCGAGTGAAGGATGTGCAAGTCATCATGCGAAGCGAGGGAGATACCAGCGCCATGTGGCAGCGCCTGCCCAAGGTGCCAGAAGGATATGCCATCGATATCACCCCCGGCAAGCTGACGATTTATGCGAATGACGACGCAGGGGCATACTACGCGCGCCAATCCATCATCCAGATGCTGTACAATGTGCCCGATGCCACGCTGGCACACAACGATGTCTTCGCGGACAAAACGCTGCGCGAAATCATTCATTTGGGCGAGCTGCCCATGGGCATCATGGTCGACTGGCCAGATTTGCCCGCCCGCGGTGTCGTGGAAGGATACTACGGGGCGCCTTGGAGTTTTGAGGCGCGTTGTTCTATTTTCCGCTTCATGGGGCGCAACAAGATGAACACTTACATCTACGCGCCCAAAGATGACCCCTACCATCACGGACATGGCTGCTACCAGCCCTACCCTGCCAGCAAGGCGGCAGAATTGCGCGATCTTGTGCAATATGCCCGCAGACACCATGTGCGTTTTGTCTGGGCCATTCACCCGGCAAATACCGTCAAATGGAACGACAATGGCGGCAAAAAGCAACTAGACGGCCTGTGTGACAAGCTGCAGCAAATGTATGATTTGGGCGTGCGCGACTTTGGTGTGCTGGTCGATGACTCGAGCGGAGAAATTGGCAAGGCTGAGCGCCAGGTTCAGCTCACCAACTACATCCTCGAAAACTTCATCCGTAAGCACCCAGATGTGAACCAAACCCTCATCATGTGCCCCACGGGCTACAACCGCAGCTGGACCAATGAGAAATTCCTCAATACCCTGGGGGATGGGCTCGACAAGAGCATTCCCGTCATGTGGACAGGCAACACCGTGGTGCACGACATCACTCTCGAAGGTCAAAAGTGGGTCAACAAACACGTCAAACGCCCCACCTTCATTTGGTGGAATTGGCCGTGCAATGACTTCAAGCGCAGTCGTCTCTCTATGGGCCGCACCTACGGGTTGGATACCTCATACGAGATGAAGAACATGATGAGTGGTTTTGTGGCCAACCCCATGGAACACGCGGAGGCCAGCAAGGTCGGCCTCTTTGGTGTGGCAAACTACACATGGAACATCGACCAATTTGAATCCCACAGCTCATGGATTGCCGGGATAACTCGCTTGTATCCACGCCACAGTGAAGCCATGCGCGTCTTCTGCGCCCACAATTCTTATCTCTTGCCCAATGGCCACGGCTACTACCGCGAAGAATCTGTAGAGATAGCTGAGACGGCCAATCAATTCATCTCCAGCATAGCCGCAGGCACGCCAGACAGAAAAGCGGTGCAGCTGCTCCAGTTGGAGTTCGACCGTATGGTCACGGCGGCGCGCGAGCTCAAGCATACAAACCACCCCATCGCTGGCTTGTGCGATGAGATTAGCCCGTGGCTTGACCAGTTTGAGCTCACAGGTGTGGCTGGCGCATCCATCATGACAGCATTCACCACGGAAGATGACTACCTCTTCTATTACTTCTTTGACACGGTGAAAGCACTCTACGACATGCGCTCCACCACCCGCAACGAGTGGTCCTTGCAGGGGGTGCGTCAAGTCGACGATGTGGAGGTGGCCGCCTACGCTATGACCCCCGTGCTCAATGCAGCCTTTGCCTACATGAATGCGCGCGTGTACGCCAACCTCTCGGGGCAAGAGCGCAGCGTGCCCAAATTCACCGCTTCCTGTGGCAATGTGAACGAGAATGTAGCAAAGTTGATGGATAGCCGCCCCAATACGTTCTGGTCGAACGATAAAACGCAGGCAGAAGGCCAATGGTATTGCTTGGACCAAGGTTCCACCGTCAACATCAATAATATCTGCCTCATCACGGGTGGTCCCCGCCACAACGACTACCCCGCTTGCGTGCAGTTTGAACTCTCTGATGATGCCATAAACTGGAGACCGGTGGGAGCACCGCAACATGGCAACCAAGCCATCCTCAACCTCTCCAAATCGCCTGAGCGTGCGCGATACGTGCGTTTCCGCATTGTCACTCCGCGCAAAAACTGGTTGTCCATCTGCGAGTTCTCAGTCAACAAATCACTGCCGCCCTTCGTTGATTCTGACATGACAGGAACCAGCCTCTCCGCATTCAGCAACAAGACAGACATCGGCATCAACCGCGTGATGGAGGTGAGCACGCTCGCCCCCAAGGAGTACATAGCGCTAGAATTGCCCACTCCCATGTATCCCGAGTTCGTGGAAATCAACCTCGAAAACGCTGGGTTGCGCAACTGGGGCAAAATTTTGATCACGCTTGAATCAGGCAAGGAAATGGAGCTCGATGCCCCCATCGTCAACAACCGTTTCTACCTCAAGAAAACGCAACTCCCCACAGAGCGCATCAACACCCTGAAGCTCGTCAACACGAGTGATGCTGAGCAGGAAATCAAATTGACTATCTTCCGCATCGGCATCACAGAAGACGCCTTCGACACCGACACGCGCGCCCTGACAGATGGCGACATCGCCTCCACCTACTTCTGCTCCAAGGCACCGTTGGATGTCACGCTGCCCGTGCCCGATGACACCACAGAAATCATCACCGTGGGCAACGGAAAGTTCGACATCACCAACGCTACACTGACGCGTGATGGTGACCACCTGCGCCACTATAAACTGCAGCCCGGGGCCAAATCGGTACGTATTACCCACCCCCAACAGGCTCACACCTTCCTGAACGAAGTGATTTTCAGATAATCACCCGCCATACAGGTGACGGTGTGTTGCAAGGGTGATGCCTCCATCAAAAGTGGAGGCATCATTTTTTGTTACGTTTGGACGCATCCACAGTATAACGCCGCCAATCTTTCACGATGGAGCCATGACCACGCATCAGCAGCTTGCCATTCTTATCCACCATGAAAACATGAGGTATCCCGCAGCCATCATCAGAAAACCCGGGCAGACGCAGGAATGCTTTGTGGCGCATATCCTCAATCCAAAGAGTGGGGCATCTGAGCTTTAATTTTCTGGGGAAAGCTTTGGCGTCGCCCAAGCTCCTATCATGAGAGATAAGAACGAGCTCAACCTTGCGAGAGTGCTTCATCTTCTTGTATTCGGCAACAACTGTGGGCATCTCCTTGAGGCAATGGGGACACCAGCTAGCCGAGCACAGGTAGATGTAATAATCCGCATTGGTTTCGGGTTTTGCGTTGAAGACATCGTACTGCGACAGCGCCAAAACAACCGCATTTGGCTCTCGCTTGGGGGTGGGCTCTGGCTCAGGCTCCGTATCGCGATATGGATTGAGCATCTGCTCGTGGTCAGCTTGCTCCCGCAAGCGTTCCAATTCCTCAGCCGCTAAGATTGCTTCGCGCTCCTTGGCCTCGCGAGCCGCCAGCTCTGCCTCGGACTCCTGCTGCGGCTCTTTCTCAAATCCCATACCGGCCCCTTTCTGCGGCTGGGCAAGAGCCCGCCGCTGTGCAACTTGGCGGCGCAGCTGAGACTGGCGAGCATTTTCTTCGCGTATGCGCGCATTCTCGGCTGCTCTATCAGCTAGGGCTTGGCGCTTCTCCTCATTCTGCGTCTCCGCGTATTGGTAATACCAATATCCACCAGCGCAAAGCGCGAGCATCAGCAAGCAAAATGCGAACGAGCCAGAAGCAGAACGCGGAGCCTCGATACTAGCCAGAGTCTCCGCGCTGTTGCGTGTAATGTTGCGTTTAGCAGACATTCCTAGGTGCTTTATTCAGCAGCTTCGGCTTCTTCTGCCTCCTTGTTGTCGATGGTCAGCTTTTTCCAATCAGCAAGCAAGGATTTCACATTACCGGCACCTACACCTTGGGAAATCTTCTTGCCGTCCTTATTCACAATGGCGGCAGCAGGGAAACCAATGGCACAGCTGCTGCCGGGCAAATTGGCAAACTTGGCGTTTTTCACCTCATCAAACATGACGTAGGGCAACTTGGCTTTGTAGGACTTCAGATAATCTTTCGCAGCTTTGTCAGACTTGTCGCCGCTGATGAGAATCATCTCAACGCGCTTGGAGCGTTTAATCTTTTTGTAGGTATCTACTGCCACAGGCATGCACTCTCGGCAATAACCACACCAGCTGGCGGAGCAAATGTAGATGTAGTAGTCAGCCTTCAAGTTGGGCTTGCCCTTCAGGGTTTTGAGCTCGCGCAAAGCGGCCGCCACAGCACCCATTTCTTCTGCTTCTTCACCAGCGGCTTTCTTTCCCTTTTTAGCTTTTTTATTCTTACCTTTCTTTTTCTTGGTATCAGCGCTATCTTCTTCGGTGGCAGATACTTCTTCCTCCGTGTCCATCAGCTCATCTTGAGCCCATGTGGGTGCGAAGAACAAAGAAGAAACGGCAAAAAACAAGGCGAATAAGTGTTTGCGTGCAAGCATGCGCAGAGCGTAGCAAAGGATGAAGCCCGTGTCAATGCCTAATTTTGAGCTGGGTAAGCGAAAGCCCCCGCAGAGGAAAGACAACTGCGGGGGCTCACAAAGCATAACCAGAAAGCTTACTTAGCGTAGCTTTCGACCAGCGCGTGGGTGCGCTCGTGCACCTTGGCCACGCGAGCCTTGAGCTCAGCCTTATAGGCTTCCATGTCGGGCATGGGCTTGCGAGCCACGCCAGAAATGACGGCAGCCTCAGCAATGGCGGGGCACAAGTACTCAATCATGCGGGGGTCAAAGGGCTTGGGAATCACGTAGTCGCGGCCGAACTCCAGAGCCACACCACCATTGGATGCCACAACCTCGGCAGGCACATCCTGTCGAGCCAAATCAGCCAAGGCGCGGGCGGCGGCGATCTTCATAGCCTCGTTGATGGAGGTGGCCTGCATATCCAAAGCAGCGCGGAAGATGTAGGGGAAGCAGCTCACGTTGTTCACCTGGTTGGGCCAATCGCTGCGGCCAGAACCCATGATGCAATCGGGGCGAGCGGCCTTGGCCTCCTCGTAGGTGATTTCGGGGTCGGGGTTGGCGCAAGCGAAGATGATGGGGTTGGGAGCCATGCTCTTGACCATCTCTTGCTTGAGAAGCCCCTTCTTGGAGAGGCCCAAGAAAATATCTGCTCCCTGCAGGGCGACTTCCAGCGTGCAGTCCTCGCTCTGGGCAAACATAGCCTTGGTGGGGTGCAAATCCAAACGGCCCGTGTGAATCAGCCCCTTGGAGTCAAACATGTAAATATTCTCGCGGCGAATACCCAAAGCCATGTAGAACTTGGCGCAGGCAATACCAGCAGCACCAGCACCGCTGACCACACACTTCATATCCTGAAGCAAACGCCCAGTCAAGTGAGCTGCATTGAGCAATGCTGCACCAGAAATCACGGCCGTGCCGTGCTGGTCATCGTGGAAAACGGGGATGTTCATCTCCTCGCGCAAGCGCTGCTCCACAATGAAGCATTCGGGAGCTTTAATGTCCTCCAGATTGATAGCACCGAAAGTGGGCTCCATGGTCTTGATGACTTCGATAAGCGTTTCGGGCTTTGTGATATCCAGCTCGATATCGAAAACATCAACGTCGGCATAAATCTTGAAGAGCAAGCCTTTACCTTCCATCACAGGCTTGGAGGCGTGGGCTCCGATGTTGCCCAGGCCTAAAACGGCGGTCCCGTTACTAATCACACCAACCAAGTTACTGCGACCAGTATAGCGGGCAGAAGCGGAGGGGTCTTGAGCAATCTCCATGCAGGGAACCGCAACACCTGGAGAATAAGCCAATGTCAGGTCATCAATCGTGAAGCAAGACTTACAAGGCAACACCTCCAGCTTGCCAGGGCGGGGTGTTTCGTGGTAATTCAGCGCGTTTTGAGCTAATTCGTCTTTCATGGTAAGCGCGTGGATTATAGTTCATTTTGCTCAACATGCAAGCGTAGATTGTGCCAGCGCATGATTATATCCAACATTTTATGCTCAACAGCACACCATTTAAGCCCATTCTTCCAAGGTAGAGGCAACGAGGGAAGCCATCACAAAATCGCGGTACCATCGGCAATCAGAGGGGATGATATACCACGTATCAGGATTCTGGGAGGGTGCTTGCAACAGGCGCTCGGCATGGAGGAGCTGCTGCTCCCATTGCTGGGGGGAAAGCGGCGCATCTGCACGCTCGGCATGCTCGGCGTGCGACACATGCAGGAACAATTTAAGCACGCGCACCCCCTGCTCTACCCACTGGGATTCTTGAGCAACCACACGCTGCAAGGCAAACTCAGCCGATTCAGGCAAGGCTTCTAAAAACTCGGCATGAGGGGTCACTTTGAGTAGGGTACATTCACCCTCGGCGGGGAGCACCAAGCCATGCACACCCTGAGGCTGCACAGCATGCGTGTGCAGCGGGTCCATGCTGCGGGCTAAGCGGCGAAGCGCATTGGTGAGCCCACAGTCAGGCAGGCCTACGAGCAACACGAGCAACCGCCCCTGCTTCATGCGCCGTTGCGCGGTGTTGATGCGCAGAGACAAATCAGCCATTTGAGCCACCATTTCAGCCTTAGAGCCGCCAAAAAGCGCTCTATCAACACTAGGGTATTGCAGCAGAGGACGTGCTGCATCGTACCCATAGCGCTGGGGAGACAAACGCTTTGATACCCCGTTTAAATCCACAACGCCGCGAGGGAAAAAGGCCTCCAACGCAGGCACGATGGCATCCCGCTTGAATGGGACAAATAATTCTGCGGAAAGTTGGCGCCACGGCACCCAGCGAAGCTCTGCAAACTCATCCGACTGGGCCTTGGAAGACGCCACAGGCTCAACCCCGATGCAGCGGATAAGAAAATACGTTTGTTCCTGCCCTACCCAACGCTCGCTTTTTTTATTTTTGTGGCGGTAGGCATAGCGCAGACCACCGTAAGATGCCAAAATGGTGCAATCTTGGGGGCGAATTCCCACTTCTTCCCACACCTCGCGCAAGACAGCCTCGCGCAAGCTTTCATCCTTCCCTACACCGCCTTGGGGGAAATGCCAATAGGGGCTCTTCCCCGGCGTAGAGCCTAGCAACACATTGTCCGCGGCATCTAAAATGACCGCGGCCACATTCTTTCGCCATTGCTCAGGCTGAGAATCACTCATGAATGGGATGTTTTGCGGCGACCGTGGCTTTCGTCATTCCACTCGGTCGTCGTGTACTTTTCGCGGCAAAGCTGGGCAAGCTCGGCCTCAAATCCGGGGTAAGGTTCGGGGCCAGTAACCACCACCACGTGCGGGGCGAGATGGTCCGCCAAAATACGCTGCCAGCCGTCTGCTGGCTCGCACTGTTGAATGAGACCTTGGTGCAACACCGCGCCTTTGTAGCGACGCTGCCCTGCTCCAGCCAATTTTTGACCAGAAGCATCCACAATATCGCTGGCAACGGGGCTTGCCCAACATGCTCTACCACCATCCGGAGCATCTGCGGTAAGCAACGTGCATTGCACCCCGCTCTCTGCCAGAGCGATGGCCAGCGCGCCATGAATCCACTTGTAGAGGTTGGCGCTCGTGGGGTACATGTGGTTCGGGATTGCGGGCAATGTGAGGGTATAAGTATAACCTATGCGGTGATCAACGATGCCACCACCAGTCCAACGGCGAATGTACTCGATGTCATCTCCAGGGAAAATGCTCTTCGCCTCGGCAGATGTGTCGAAATACCCAAAACTCACCGCAGGTTTGGCCCACCCATAGAAGCGCAACCATGCCTCGCCACGGCGAGAAAGCAGCTCATCTGCTGCCATATTTTCGTAGCCACTACGGGGGATGGGATCACACCACAAGTTCAGAGTTTGCAGTGTAACAGTCTCTTCCGGTGCCAATTCGGGGAGCATATCCTGAGCTGTTGTCGAAGAAGTTGTCCATCAAAGCGGCTGGGGAAGCGCCACCAGACGAGAATATGAGCGAGTGTAGCGAGCAAAGAAATCAGCTGGCTTGGGAGCACGGCGGCGTCCACGGCGCACTTGCTCAGCCAAGGCTACGCCTTCCTCCGTCAGCACGGTGATGGAAAGGTTCGCAGACTGGATGCGTGCATTCTCGTATGTCTGACCATTGGCTTCGATGCGGTCACCATAGACAGCCAAGTGTCGGCCAGAACCACCCTTACGAGAGGAAATGACCGGCACGGTCACGGTCTCATAAGAAGCACGCCCTGTCTTGGCGTCGGCATCACCCTTGGGGTATTGAATGGTGAAGATGATGCTCAGTTCAACGATATTTTCGCACAGGAAGTTTTCCTCTTCCTTTTCCTCGTAGGGCACGTATGCCTGCTCCATGTTTTCTTTGCCCAACAACTGCTCATAGGTCTCACGCGGAGCAATCACCTGACGATAGAGCGAGAAGAGCGGGAAAGTCGTCTCATCCCCCTCGCGCCCGGGGAGGTTGAGGATTTGGTCACGATACATCAGGCGGTAGCCGATGGTGTTGACATCACCCTGCGTTTCCATGTTGTGAGCGCGGGCATCGCGGTAGTTGCTGCGCAAGGATGCGCTGCTGCTCACAGAGGGGTTGCGGTCGGGGGCGCAAGCAAAGAAGACGCACTGAGCCGATTTGGGGATAGGCAGGGATTTGGGTGCCCCAGAGGTATCAGAGTTAATCTTGGCATACATCCACTGGTACTTGTTGTTACCACCTGCCATTTGGAAAGACTCCATATCGCGGCTCATGATTTGCAGCGCCACGCGGGAGCTAGCAGCGGTGCTTACATCTTGCTGCACCACTTTCCACAGGGCAATACCCTGATTGGTCAACTGCATGATGGCTAGCACCAAAATACTGGTAATAGCCATGGCCGTGATGAGTTCCACAAGCGTGAAACCATGGCGAATCTTGGAAATCCGTGTTTTCATATAACTGGATGAAGAAAATTAAATCAGCGGCGGAAAGAAAGGTTGGAAGAGAAGAGCGGACGCCCCATTTTAGCCCATGAGCGATTGCTGTAGCGGGCGGGGTTGGGCGGCGCCATCAAGTAAAAATCCGCGCGGTAGAAAATAGCACCGCCCCATGCATCATTCTCGCGCTCAGAGAAATAATTCTCAGGGGAGGAAGCACCCTTGATTACGCCAGGCTGCCCAGTGAGCGTGTATTCACCGTTTTGGCTGGGAAGCAACTGCGTCATCTTGGCAATGAACACAGGGCCCACCGCATCCTTGATATCGTTCTTATGGATGGGGTCATCCATGGGGCAAGCTACTGTCACCAGTTGGCTATTCTTGCTAGGCACAGCGCGGTTGGCAGGCACAGGGGGGTATGAACCATCCTGTCGGGGAGATTTGCCCATATCTGCACGGTAGGAGAAGATGACTATAGATGTTTTGGGGCTCTTGGACTTGAGCAACCAATAAAAGCCCTTGTCGAAGGTGGTCAGGTATTTCTTGGGCGAAGACTTTTTGTCTCCCGCGTCGGCTTGTTCATGCGGATGCAAGGTGGCCAACTCCGCGCGGAGGATGCCCGTGATACGCTCGGACTCCTGCTTGGTCAAGGCCTGCTGCACCATACCACGGGCCGGCACAAAGACTGTCAGGAAGATGGACACGAGCAAGCCGACCAAAGCCACGGCCAAGAGGGTTTCCATGAGCGTGAAACCACCGCAGCGGACTTTCATCAAATTTTTCTTCATAACCTATGTGAAACTGAGTTTATTTTTCAAAGACTTGTTCATCCGTACGCAGCAAGCTGGTATCGCCATTGGGCCACACCACAATACCGCGAGCACCTACAGGACGGCGCAGCGAATCTGTCACCAACGGCACAATGCCGTCCTTCGCATTGCGACCAGAACCAATGCGAGCATTCATGAGAACCAAGCGCTGCGGACGAGTCGGATTCAACGGGTCTGCCATGGGTGCCACAAAGCGTCCTTTTTCATCAAATTCAATGTAGTAGATGCGGGTCTGCCCCTTACCAGAGAGTCGAGTCACTTCTTGACCAATCATTTCACCGGGGGCCCCTTCAGCCCAACCCAAAGCCTTACTGTATGTGGGGCTAAAGAACACACCAGGCGGCAGAGTCGTACCAGAAGAAGTGGAAACCCAGCGTCCCGTCTGTGTCACAGATGTACCATCATAGTTGCCGCTGTGATTCTCGTCCTTGCGGAACATCTGAACAGTCATATAGCGCAGGTGGCGAGAATCCTTACTCGTATCTTTGGGGTCGCTAGCAATGATAAGTCGTGTGTATGTGTCATTCCCCTGAGCCGTTGCACGAGCTTCACGCACAAGAGATTCCAACATATCGACACCAGACTCCAAGCCTCTACCACGGCCAGCATCGCGCAACACGCTTGCGGCCATGGTCATCATGATGCCAATAATGGCCACCACAACCAACAATTCTACCAAAGTAAACCCTTTACCTAATTTCCTGCGAAAGCTTTTCATAGCGCGTACGAACAGAATCGGGACAAGCCCGACACTATCTATAGCACGTTTAACACGACGCTTCAATCTTTTTTTCCGCATCTGAGTGCTATTATCTTTATTTTTGCTAGCTTGGTGGGTCAAAAGCACACACTCACCCGGTACAGGCAGCTTTTAGGGTTGAGCATCCATAGAAAATGATATATGCTAGTGGGCACATGACCATCTTGCAATCTATCATACTTGGCATTGTCGAAGGGCTCACAGAATACCTCCCCGTGAGCTCCACAGGGCATCTCATCATCACCCGCTACATGCTGGGATTGGGGTCGTCGGAAGCGCTTAACGCCTTCGACATCTGCATTCAAAGCGGTGCTATCTTGGCCGTGTTGGGGCTTTACTTTCAACGCGTACGCGAGATGTTGAACGGGTTACTGGGACGCAACAAAACAGGCGTACAACTGATTATCAATATGTTCGTAGGCGTGTTACCGGCCGTTGTGCTTGGTCTTCTGTGCGAGAGTTACATCAAGTCTCTACTCTTCAATGAAACGACTGTCACCATCACATGGGCATTGGGTGGCATCGTGATTCTGCTGTACAGCCGAGCCAGAGAAAAAAGCGGCAAGGGTTTTGGCGGTAAGCCACTGGAAGAGCTGACATGGAAAGGTGCTCTGAAAGTTGGTCTCATGCAGTGCATTGCCATGTGTCCGGGTGTGAGCCGCAGTCTCATGACGATGCTCGGCGGTCTAGTATCAGGGCTGAGCGTATCAGCTGCGGTGGAGTTCAGCTTCCTGCTTGGGTTGGTGACACTGGGTGGGGCTACCTGCCACGACGCGTTTAAGCATGGCGCGGAGATGGTTTCCGTCATTGGTTGGGGGCCCATGCTGGTGGGTACCTTTACCGCATGGCTCAGCTCCATCGTTGCCGTCAAATGGATGGTCGGCTACCTGAACAAGCACGGTCTGTCCATCTTTGGTTGGTATCGCATAGCAGCAGCCATCGTCATGATATTCTTCATCTGGCATGGCTTGCGTGTCCAGAATGACGACGCTGCAACACCTGCCGACACAACAGAGGCCTCTGCTCTGGTGGGCAAAGAATAAACCCGCCTCATTTTTCCCTTTTCAAGCCAATCAAATTGAGTACAATATCCTCAACACTCATGCGCTATCTTCTCCCAGTTCTGAACTTCCTCGTTGATTCCTGTTTTGCATGGTTCACCCCATCATGGCGCCGCAATGGGCACGAAACAGCTGCCGCGCTGCGCCGCTATATCAACCACTTCCGCCCCAGCATCAAGGAGGCCAAACTGGAAGAACTGACCACACTGCAACGCAAGATGAAAGAAGCGCTTGCGGCATGGCGCAAGGAAGATGTACAAAATCTCACCTTATCAATCAACACCGTGTGCGAACCCATGCCGGGGTTCAAACGAAATGGGCTTGTCGAGATGGTGGAGTCTTTTTTTATCATCATGGTGGTGTTCTTGGGTATCCGCACCTATTATGCGCAGCCGTTCCGCATTCCAACAGGCTCCATGCAACCCTCCCTCAATGGCATTATCGTGCACCCCATTGAGGAGGTACCCTCTGCCCCCACCCGCTGGTGGCACACCCTGACGCTAGGCAGCTCGTACATTGATGAAGTGGCTGATACGAACAAGCGTATCGTAGGCATGAGCCAGCAACAAAAGTGGCTACTTTTCACAGAAACGGTTCTTACATTTGATGACCGTAGCACCCTCACCATCCCCGCGGCCCAAGGCACAATCATGCAATATCTGCGCGAACAAGGAAAGATGGTCGAGACGCCATTCGGGTTGCAGTTCTTGCCCTACCGCGCGGGCGAAACGATCATGAAGGCTCGAGTCGACGCTGGGGATATGGTCATCGTCAACCGCATGGCCTATCACTTCCGCCGCCCAGAGCGCGGCGAAACTTTCGTGTTCGACACCCGCGGCATCAACACCAGCGGTAAGGCAAGCCTCAGCATCGAAGACCAAAGTAGCGGCACGCACTACATCAAGCGCCTGTGTGGTATACCCGGAGACGAAGTCAGCATTGCAGACCCCCACTTACTCATCAATGGCAGCCCCGCCCAAGAAGGCAGCATCAGCGCCGTTGCAGCGGGCAAAAAACCATACAACGCTGGTGGATACCAAGCGCTCGATGCACATCTGTACCCCAATGCCTATCTCACTACGGGCAACAAGGTCACCCTCCGCTCCACTCAAGACACACCCAATTTGCGAGAATACATTGCCCTGGGTGACAACACCGACAACTCTCTTGATTCGCGCTACTGGGGTCCCGTGCGCCAGTTCAACATCATCGGGCCGGCGGCCTTCACCCTGTGGCCCTTCACCTCTCATTGGGGAGAAATCCACTAACTCACAACCTCTCACCTACTCTCATGTCTGAATCCGATTCCATCACCCGCAACGCCAAGTCTAATTTGGCTTTCACCCTCATGGATTTGCCTGTGGAAAAACGCGTCCACATGGCGCAATTTTATGCTTTTTGCCGCATTGTGGATGACATTGTGGACGAACCCGGCATGAGCGCCGAGGAACGCCACGCCGCCCTCAACCGCTGGGAAGATGTCATTTCCATGCGGGTGGCACCCACACCAGGCATCGAAGAAGAAGTCCAAAAGCTGGTAGAAGAAGTTCAACTCGACATCGCGCCCATGCTCGAATTGATTGCGGGCTGCCGCAGCGACATCTCCCCCCAACAACCCGCCACGCGCGATGACTTGCTGGCCTATGCCTACAAGGTAGCTGCATGCGTGGGCATCACCAGTGCACATGTGATGGGCGCCTCTCCCGCAGCGCGGGACTACGCCATCGCGCTGGGCTATGCCCTGCAGCTCGTCAACATTCTGCGCGACGTGGCAGAAGACTGCCGAAAGTATGAGCGCTTCTACCTGCCGTCAGAAGACATGAAGCTCTTTGGCGTGACCTGTGATGACATTCGCGAACAAAAATACGATTTCCGCCTGCGCCAGCTCTTGGCATACGAAGCGGCCCTGGCAGAAAAATTCTTTGGCGAGGCAGATGAATACTACCAAGCCCTCTCGGTGGAAGATCGCAATGCACTCATCCCCGCCCAAGCAATGAGCCTCATCTACCACACCATCTTGGAAAAGATGCGGGATGATGAATACCGAATCTACGAACGCCGTTACAGCGTCAACAACTTCCGCAAGCTCTGGTTCCTGCTACGTGCCCGCCTCGGCACCGTGGCTCTGCCCTCCTTCCCTAGCGTATCTGAGTGGAGCTTCATCAAACTCCAAAACAAGGATAAAGAAGAGGAATAACTCTCGGCTGGCACAGAATGTGGCGGCAATCCGCGCTTTTTGCGCACGGATGCGTGCTGAAAGCTTGACAAACGCGTGAAAAAATAGCAGAATACGCGCGCACAGGCATGCCCATAGCACGGGTACGCCGTGATTTCGCAACGCCATGAAGACACGCCTGATACCGTACGCATTGCTTCTGTCCACCACTGCGGTAACGCTTTCCTCTTGTTTTGAAGAGAAAGCCACAGAATCGGAACCTGCCGCAGCACAACCCCAGCAGGTTGAGCAGCCCGCGCCGGAACCCGCTAAACCCGTTGAGCCGACAATTGAGGCCGTAGCACCCGTGGTACAAGCACAACTGGCCGATTTTGCCTTTGCAACGCTGGGTGAGCTGAGCATCGAAATCACCAAGAATCCAGATGAATCTTTCACCGTTGTGCTGACTCAGCCGACGAGCGTGAAAGAAAACCTGTACACCAGCCAGAATGCGCCGGCTCAATTCAACGAAGAGCGCAAAGCCATCAACGAGAGTGCGGCCGCGGCCATGCTGCCCGAAGCTAGCTACCTGATGCAAGTTGGTGCGCCCACAGATTTCATCACCGATGCAGACCGCGCCGCTACCCCCCTGCCCGCCAATCTGCAAAATCTGGCCAACGAACTGAAGGACCTTTCGGAATCTGCCGTCTACGTTGTGACCACTCCCGCTGGCACAGCCATCAACGTGACAGGTTCTCTCAAGGCCAAGTTCAACGAAGGCAACTGGGAAATCAGCGACGTGGTGTTGGACACCGCAGCCCTGCTCGACATCGCCTCCCACACGCCTGAATCGGCTCTGCCCGAAGGCGCAGCTGTGATGACGCCAGACTTCGAGCAAACCCGCAAGACTGCCATCACCGAGAAGATTGCCGCGTTCAACGCCGAAGCCACCCCCTACATCAAGGGCCGTGAGGATGCAGCCCGCACCCGCATGGTGGAGGAACAAGCTCGCCGCGAAGAAGCTACGCGCATTGCCGCAGAGCAAGCTCAAGCTGCCGCAGCTGAAAAGGAAGCTTGGGTTAACCACTGCGTGGCAGCCATAGCAGAAGGCAAACTCTTCTCTGGCGAATGGACACGTGGCGACCGCTTTGGCTCCATCTCCATCCAGATTGACACGACCGTCCGCTTTGATGACTCTGTACAGTTCATCGGGCGTCTGTACGACACGAAGTTACCCGAGGCTTGTCTGGACATCGATGGCCGCTGCTCTTTGGAGAAGAGCGAAGATGGCACGGCTCGCATCAACATCACCATCTACGATGGCCAGTACGACCCCGATCAGCCCACGGCGGAGGTATACGATGCCAAGGATGGTATGCTGGAACTTGCCCTGACGGCTGATGGCAAAATCAACGGCGTGATGTCCTGTGTCGCTTGGAAGGAAACCCCTGACAAGGCCTTCAAGATTACCCTTGCCCCGGCAGAGCCCAAGAAGACGGGCCGCAAGCGCCATTAAGGCTCACTTCCCCATCCCTTTTATCACGAGCGGTGCGTACTCCACGCACCGCTTTTTTTTGCGAGCCCTGACAAAATGGCGGCTTGTCATCGAGAAGTAAACTATGCTAAGGTACAAGCCAATTCTTACATCTTATCATGAAGAAGATTCTCATTGTATCCGGGCACACCGACATGGCAGACTCCGTTGCCAACAAGGCCATCATGAGCAAGCTGGCAGAGCTGCTTCCGAGCAGCAAGGCCGTCTACCTAGACCAGTTATACCCAGACTTCAAGATAAATGCTCAAGCAGAGCAAGAAAAACTGGTATGGGCCGACATCATCGTGCTACAATTCCCCGTGTTTTGGTTCTCGATGCCATCACTGATGCACCGCTGGATGGAAGACACCTTTTTGCATGGCTTCTCCCATGGCTCCAGCGGCGACAAATTGCGCGGCAAGAAGCTGATACTTTCCTACACCACCGGCGCCCCGCTGGAAGCTTTGGACTTCGATGCCATGTTCACGGGCATGAAAGCAGCCTGTGGGTTCTGCGGCATGGAATACGCGGGAAGCGTCAGCACGGGGGCTGTATCCTACACCATGCGACAAGAACCCGAGCAGCTGGCTGCCATCCGCAGCAAGGCCGAAGCACACGCCCTGCGTGTGGCCGAGCTCGTAGCTCAGCTGTGATGCCGCTTCTCCTGCACATAATCAACTTCACACCACAGCGCACTTCCCCTCTGGGGAGGTGCGCTTTTGGCATAAAAAAACCGCCAGCCCGTTGGCTAGGCTGGCGGAAATAAAAGGGGAGGCATCCTGAGACGCATCAGATGAAAGTGCGGATGATAGCCTTGTCTCTCAGGCGATCGACCCACTGGCGATAACGAGCCTCGCTCTGCTTGCGGCGCACAGCATCATCCACCTGCTCCTTGATTTCAGGCTTGCTGAGGGAGGGAGCCGGAGCCAAGGTCTTGCCATTGACACGCACGATGGTAAACCCAGCGGGGTCCAAAAGCGGGCCAATAATCTTGCCTGGCTCCACACTAAAGACAATGTTGGCAAAATCTACCGACAAATCGCAGCGCTTAAGGCTGGGCCACACACCGCCATCCTGCGCATGCATGTCGCGGGAATACTCACGAGCGGCGTCGGCGAAAGAAATTTCGCGGCGGTCTAAGCGAGCCTTCAAATCATTGGCCATCTCGTACTGCTGTTCAGGGGAGATGTTGGGGTCATCTGCCATGGCTGGGATGAAGATTTTTTCGTAGCGGATGGAATCCTGCGAGATATCGCGATACTCGTGCTTGGTGGCGTTGTATTCCTCACGAATCTCGTCGGGCGTGGGGGGAATGCCGCGGTCATAACGGCTGCTGCGCATGGCGGCCACCGTCGTCTCCTTGCGCACAGACTCGCGGAACTCGCTATAGGTCATACCGCTCTTGCGAAGATTATCCAACAAGTCATCGCGATTGCCGTTGTGCTGCATCAGCACTCGGCGGCTAATTTCCTCGTCGATGACAGAATCCGGCATCTGGTAACCCTTGGTTTCAAACTCGCTCAGCACCAATTCACGCTCGATAAGCTCTTGCATGACCGCTTTTTTAGCCTTAATCAATTCTGCCGAAAAACGGGGACCTTGGCGGGGATAAAGCATCATCAGCTCACGAATATATGGCGTAAGGCGCGCACGAACCTCGCTAGAGGTAATGGGGCGGCCATTCACCGTCGCAGCAACACGGTTTACTATGCGATTGGGCTTACCAGCAGCGTCTTGAGCACTCGCTGCAGGCGGCAGGAGACATGGTGCCAGCACCAATGCCAAAGGAGCTATGCGACAGAAAAGATTCATACGCCCCCATATTACCCCTTTGCCCCCTACTTTGCAACATTCTTCTTTGTCACATGTCAACTTTATGCTGGCAATCTAGGGTTAAACTGTGCTAAACTTAGAGAGTATACTAACCACCACCTCCACTATGGCTATCAAATTGTTCATACCTGGACCGACCGTCGTATCGGAAGACATTTTGCAGGAAATGAGCCTGCCCATGATTGGGCACCGCTCCAAAAAGGCCTCCGAAATTCAAAAGCGCATTTCTGACAACATGCAGAAGGTGCTCTTCACCGAAAACCGCATTTTGCTTTCCACCTCCTCTGGGTCTGGGTTGATGGAAGGAGCCATCCGCTCCTGCACAGCCAAGAGAGCCGCCGTGTTCTCAATTGGTGCTTTCGGCGACAAGTGGTTCAAGATGGCTGAGACGAATGGTATCCCTGCCGACAAGTTCTCCAGCACCATGGGCGAGCCCACCACCGCTGAGATGGTCGACCAAGCTCTTGCCACTGGCAAGTACGACTTGATTACCGTGACGCACAATGAAACATCTTCTGGCATCCAAAATCCCGTTGAAGAAATTGCTGAGGTCATGAAGAAGTACCCGGACGTGGTCTGGTGTGTCGACGCTGTTTCCTCTGCCGCAGGCTCCAAGATTGAGACTGATAAGCTTGGGATTGACGTCCTGATTACCTCCACCCAAAAAGCTCTGGCTCTGCCCCCGGGCCTTGCCATTTGCGCGATGAGCCGCAAGGCCTACGACCGCACAGCCGAGGTGAAGAACCGCGGTTTGTACTTCGACTTGCGCACCATCTGGGACTTCATCGACAAGAAGAACTACCAGTACACCTCGACCCCCTGCCTTTCCCTCATGTATGCACTGGACAAGCAGTTGCAGAAGATTGTGGAGGTCGAAGGCATTGAAAACCGCTTCGCACGCCATGAGCAAATGGCTGAATACGTGCGCGCCTGGGCCGATGAATACTTCCGCGTGTACCCCAACCGCAAGTATCTCTCAAAGACACTCACGGTGATTGATTCTCACCCCAAGGGCTGCGACGAGATGATTTCCATCCCCGAGCTGAACAAGGCCTTGGCCGAGCGCAACATGCAGCTGGGCAACGGCTACGGCGGTCTCAAGGACAAGACCTTCCGCATTGCTCACATGGGCGAGCTTTGCATGGATGATATGAAGGAAATCACATCTGCCGTGGTAGATGTGCTGAAACTCAAGTAATCCCCCCCTAGCAACAATCCTCAAACTTCGGGCGGGAGAGAAGCACATACACTTCCTCCCGCCCTTCTCATCTAACTCACCACCATGAAGAACCCTCAATTTACCCTGGATTACTCTGTCATGTACTACGACACAGACTGCGGCGGTGTCGTGCACAACTTGGCATACATGCGCTGGGTCGAAGAATGCCGCACCAAGATGGCACCTGCCATCGGCATTGATTATGTGACGCTGGCTCGCCAAAACTGCCACTTGGTCATTGTGCGCCACGAGGTCAGCTACCACTCACCCGCTTTCATGGCAGATGAAATCAAGGTGCTTGCTTGGGTAGAGAGCGTCGAGAAATCCAGTTTCTGGTGCCGCTTTGAAGTGCGCCGCGCAGAGGATAACAAGTTGTGCGTCTCCGTGCGCCAGCGCTTGGCTCTCGTTCAAATGCCCAAGGGCCGCCCCTGCCGCATCCCCGAGGCCTGGTATCAATGCGCCGCCCCTGCAGAGGATTTGGCAGATTAAATCCACCAAACAACTATGTAGCAAAAAAGCACCCACAAACTGGGTGCTTTTTTTGTGCTTTTATCCTCTAAAAACTCATTTTATTTCAACTTATCTGCGCGGCGGCGAGAAAATGGATCCGTCGCGTAGGTCCAAGCTTCCTGCAAGCCCGAGGACTCAAAATAAGGCTTATTCATCAAGCGCTCCATCTGGAAATTCACCTTATTCATGAATGTCGCCCACATTTCAAGCTCCTTTTCGTTGGCACCCAAAGGAATGGGCAGCGTGTGAAAGAGCGCGCCAATCTTTTTAGCAGCGTTGGCAGCAGCTTTCTCATCATCCGGCGGCAACTCAGCCAAAATAGCGGCAGCTTCGCTCAAAGCCTCAAACTCGCGGTCGAAATTGTGCTGTTTGCCAGCCTTGTACTCTTCCAACAAGGCTTCTTCCGCTGCGCGGGCCTCAATAGCCTCTCGCTCTTCATCTGTCATCTTAACACCATTCTTGCGGGCATCGCGCACAGCCTTTTTTTTGGCGGCTTTTTGAGCGCGCGTATCCTTTTTACCGCTCTTATTATCGCCCTGAGCCATGGCTAGGCTAGACACAGCTACTGTGGCAAGCAAAAACGGAGTCAGAAGTAATGAAAAAATGCGCATAAAAACGAAGGCGTTGTTCTGGTGTAAGATTAGCATAATCAGCCTAGCGTGTCAACCATCTATGAGATAACACAGAAGACGAATACTGATTTTTCTGGGCTTCACACACTAGCAAAAAAGCCCCTGCCCGGGCGAGATCGCACCAGACAGGGGGAAGGTATCGCTATTCGATGAAAAGCTTAATCTAAGTTCATTAGAAATTGATGCGGTAACCAACAGTACCGTTGATGTTGGTGTAGCCGGAGCGGATTTCAGCAGAACCATCCACAAAGATGGAACCAGCATCGGAACCCAGGGGCACGGTCACACCCACACCAAACTCGGCACCAAAGGCGCCCACCTCAGCAGACTTGACCGTGGCCGTGCTACCACCATGCGTCAGGGTGACGTTGGTTTCGCTCTCGCGGTCGCCCATATCGAACTTAGCCAAGGCGCGAGCTTCCAAGATGGAGGTGCGGTTGTAGATGCTTGTGCCAATCACAGCCTGCAGGCGAGCACCCACACCCAGCGTAACCGCCGTATATGTCTGCTCATCCACGGACAATGTTGCATCGCAACCAGATTCCTCGTAGCCATCCACCGAGCTGTGGCGGAAGGTCACGTTGGCAACAGGTTGCAAGCACACATCACCATCCTCGGTGAGGGAGAAGACGCGACCCACTTCATACATGAAGCCGAAGGACGAACCCTCTGTCTCACCCTCGGTGTCGTAGCTACCCACACCGAAGTTCACTGTGCGGTCCAGCGTCATATCAGCACGCCCCACAGTTGCCACGAAGGTGTGTGTCCATGCGCTGCTGGCATAGCGAGCAAACAGCGAGATGTACTGCGTATCAAAGTCGCCGTCAGCCTTATCGGCTGAATCGCTCTCAATGTCGCCATACATGGCGGTCACTGCCATACCCATGGTCAAGTTGGGAGTCAAATCGACGTCGAAGCCCACGGTACCACCCCAGCTATCGCGGGTGTAGCCAGCGGCAAAGCCATCAGCATCCATCTCGTGGTGGTCACCCTCAGCGTTAATCCAGGCGTTGACGTAGGGCATACCCTCGTTCACCTCGCACTGGGCCACACCCATCGTCGTGGTGCGGTTGCGGATAGCGCGCAGTTGGCGTTCTACATCAGAAGACAAGGCCGAACCAAGGATAGCGGTGCTGCTACCCGCCACAGCGGCCAAAATCTTTTCAGCCTGAGCAGATGCGGTGGTTGTCCCCTGCTTGGCAAGCTCATTCACAGCTTCATCCACAGCCTTGAGCGCAGAGCCATTCGGCAAGGCACCCGTGTTCACAGACCACAACAAGGTAGCACCGGCAGCGCTGTTGCCAGAGGAGGCCATCAGCTCATACTGGTTCTCATCGTGATATGTTGTCTGCAGCACCAGAGACTTGCCATCGGCGCTGGCCACGAGCTCAGCATCCTTCACCTTCTTGAAGGCTGCAGAATTGCCCAACTCAACCGTCACATCATCACCCACGGTCACGCCATTAGCGGCGTAGGCGAGCGTGATGCTACCACCAAAGTCCACTTCATCCAAACCTGTCGATTCCAGAGCAACGGTGGCACCATCTTCCACCACCAATTCCTGCAGGTTCAGGTAATTGGTGGGAGCATCCGTATTGATGACCATGGTCGTGGTGGACCCACTCTTGAGGGTGAGCGTATCGAGCGTCAGCGGCTTGTTTGTACCAGAGCCAGAGGTGACGGCAGGGTTGGTGATGTTGATGGTGAGGTCACCAGCATTTTCCACACTCCAAGCGCTGCTGCCAGCGATGCGGTCCAGCGTCTGAGAGGCGTCCTCGTCAATCTTGAGGGTGCCACCGCCCGTGGAGCCGTCAATTTCGCCAAGAGAGCCACTGAAGCTGCCGCCCGTGCCCGTCACGGTGATTTCTGCACCATTGGCGGCCGTCAAGGAACCCGAGCCGTACAAGGCTGAGATTTCAGCGTCCTGCACGCCATCGAGAGCCAATTCGCTTTCTGTGCCGTAGTTATCCTTCACCAGCTCAACGGCGACGCCATCGAGGGTAGCGGCATCGCTCATTGTGAGGGTATCCTTCAGGGAGAGGACACCATCACCAGCGATGGCAGTACCCGTCAGCAAGCCTTCACCTTCCAAGGTCAACGAGCTCTCCACGGTCAAGGTAGAATCTGCGGCAGTTGCGCCAGCAGCCACACCATCATCCACCAAGTGGGTGATGACATTGCCGCCGCCCTCCAACTTGAGCCCGCCTTCGTTCATAGAGAGCTGAGCCGTCTTCACATTGCCACCAACCGTCAGCGTGCCATCGCCGCTGATGACGATTTCCACATCGCCCGCGCCGGCAGTGCCGTCGATATCGCCTGCAAACTCGGTATCAGCCCCAACGGTTTGAGCGGGAGTCATATCCGTAATCGTTTGCAAGGAGTTCTTCAGCTCGACGCGAGCCATCGAATCATCATCCGTGTTGCTGATGAGAAGCGTGCTATCCGTGCCACCCAGCAGGTCATTGATGACCGCGGTGCTGTTATCATCAGCGGCGCCATCCAAGACGAGCTCCAGAGTCTTACCAGAAGCAACAACCGTGGCCTGGTAGGCAGAGAGTTCCTTGTAACCATTGACCGTGGAATCATCCGTTACGGCATACACACCATTGGCACCACCAGCCAAGACCAAGCTACCAGCAGTTGTGCCCGTCACGCGCACGCCGAAGGATTCCAGCAGGTTAATAGAGGTTGAGCCATTCTTGAACACGAGGGTGGACAGCACATCAGTCGCCACGTCCAGTGTACCCGTCGTCAGGTGCAAGTACAAGCTTTCCGCATTGGCTGAGGCCTGATTCAGCAAGGTAGTAATAGCATCGATGCTCAGGGAGATGACGGAACCTTCATTGATGGTCAGCTTGCCCGTCTGCCCAATCATGGCATTCTTACCAGATGCAATCGTAGAGGAGGTGCCAACATTAGCAGCATCGAGCGTCAGCGTCATGGCAGAGGTCGTACCATTGACACCACCCACCGTGATATCACCCGTCACGCCCGTAAGCTGCGACCCCTTCACCAGCGTAATGCTATCCAAGGCGCTACCGGCGACACCGCTCACGCTCACAACATCACCAGCAGCCTCCGTCACAACCTTGGTCGTGATAGTGTCTGCAATGGATTCAACTGTCACAGAACCATTGGAAAGCAACAGCGTGCCTGCACCTGCCACATTGCCCAGAACATGTGCGCCTACCGTGGAAGAAGCAGCATCAATCTTGAGTGTGCCAGCTTCAATTGTGAGGGTACCGCCATTCGCCTGAGTTGTGGAGCCTACAGTGCTGTAATTCTTAGCACCACCTGTAAGCAGCAGCGTACCAGCGTCTTTCAGCGTAGCGCCTGTGAAGTAAACAAGCTCAGAAGACAAGGTGGCCGTCTTGCCAGATGCAACACTCAGGCTAGAGGAGTCCTGCAGAGAATCAACACTCACCGCAGAGGAGATAGTGGCATCATCTGTTACGCTCAAATTGGCACCATTGGCAACACGCAGCGTCGTAATCTTATTCAGAAGAGCCGCATCAGAGCTGCTTACAGACATCGTAGTACCAGCATTGCTCAGTTGGAAGGAGCCCAGAGTCTTATCCGTGGCAACGAATTGAGACAGGCCGCCAACATCTGCACCCGTGGCGAGCTCAAAGTTACCAGCACCGCTGACCTTGCCAGACCATCCCGTCAGGTTGGTCACGCTGAGGACGGCATTGTTGCCCACTTCGACATTGGCAGCGAACTTCTTATTTCCGGTGTTAGAAATGGTCAACTGAGCACCTTCTGCCACCGACAACTTACCGCTGGCATCCACGGAGCCAGTTCCGGTCCATGTGTAGCTGCCTGAGCTCACAGTAATATTGCTCGGGCTAACCGTCCCGTCAATCGTCACCGTTTCCCCCGTGCCAGCAAAGGTCACATTGTCACCCAGCGTGTAGCGAGCAGCGGCATCTCCCTTCAACCAGTTGGTGTTGGCGCCACTGTTCTTCCACACATTGCCACCCTGAGCATCGGTTGCGCTATCATTCCACACAAGGTTGGAAACCTCGCCCTTCATGATGAGGGAAAGCGTCGTCCCCTGATGAATCAGCAGATAATCAGCCAGAGCACCAGTAGCGGCGAACAAGGAGCCAACCTTGGTGGCATCACCAATCTGGATGGCATTGCCGTTAGCATCCTCAATAGCGCTCACGTTGGTGAAGAGTTGCACCACTTCGCCGCTGTATTCATTGTCTGCACCACCCAGAGCCACAGACAAGCTGCCCAAGTTGGCGCTGTCAAGCACCAGTTTGTTGCCATCCAAGCTCAAGCCGCCTTCGCGAGCCCACTGAGCGGAGTCGGTGCCCAATGTCAAGCTGCCACCAGCCATGGTCAAATCAGCAGAAAGCACAGCACCCACTGCCGCCACGGAAACATCCGTTCCGCTCACGCCAGAGGTCACGCTCAGAGTAGCGCCCTCACCAGCCAAGCTAATCTCCGATGCAGAGCCCAAGCTAGCAAGATTCAGCGTACCCTTCTTCACTTCGACCGAGCCATCAAAAGCATCCATATTGCCATTGAAGCTCTGCGTACCTGTGCCATTCATCAACAGATTTACGCCAGCCAAGACGGTACCAGCAAATGTGTTGTCGCCGCCGCCCACGATTTCCAGAGTGCGGAAGTCGCCGTCGGACGTGATAGACATTTCATCGTTCGACACAATCACGGCCTTATCGGCAGCCACGGTAGAAGCCGTTGAAACACCTGCAATCTGAATGGTTTCGGAACCATCATTGGCCAAGAGGAAACCAGCCGTACCAGTGGTATCAATGTGAATAACGGCCTTAGAGAGCGCGTCATGGTCATCAGAGGCAAACACAGCCTTGCGGCTAGCGTTGTTCGTAACCGATACGTTAATCGCACCCTCGAAAGAGGCAGCACCACTGACAACCGCAGAGGAAAGAATATCGGAAGAGTGAGCAAACTCCATGTTCCATGTACCCGAACCAGCGAGATCTGCAATCTTAATGCAAGAAGCATGATTGACTGCCATCAATTTGGTACCAGAGCTCACCAAGAGCGAGTCAATCTCAAAGTACTCATCTACCGTGAGGGGGTTCTTGGTAGAGTCATTGCCTGTGCGGTACAACGACAACGAAGAAGACTCCTTCAACACAATCGGGCCAGACTGCAACTCGGCAGCGCGCCACTGCAACGTGCCACCGCCGATGAGGGTGAGGGTGTTGTCATCTGTATCCATACCAGCGGTGAGTTCACCCGTCTTGCCACTAGCCACATAGATGGTAGCATCATCCGCGAGGATAACCTTGCGTGCAGTTGTGCAAGCGGTACCCGATCCGCATTCGTGACCAAAGGTCAGAGCTGCAGCAGGGCCAGAGGTGACACCATCCTTGCCGGGAAGTGATGCATCACCTGCACCAGAAATAGTGATATCGTGCTGACCAGCCGTAGCACTATCGGAGTTCGTGAGGCGGTTGTCGAAACGACCACCAGCTTCCACCACCAGATGGGTGATATTATTATAGGTAGCTCTCTCCGCAACACCCGTGATTTGCAAAGCAGACCCTTCGGCCACGACAACTGTGTCGATAGTTTGCCCTGCTGTGTTGCTCAGAACATTGTTAATCTGGTTCATGGACTTCATGCCCATATTCTTGAGCACCAGCGTACCAGCACCCGTAACAACGCCTTGGTAATTGGCTGTATCGCCCGCAGTCACGCCCGTGAGGGTAAGACTTGCATTTTGAGCCACGGTTACACCATTGGTGATGGTGAGCTTATCAGCCCCCAAAACCCACTCGTAGTTGCCTTCTGACACAGTGGCAGATGCAGCCGTCACGGCGGAAACGACATTGATTGATTCACCCGCTCCAGCAAAGGTGACGGTAGAACCATCCACCCAGCGCTGAGCAGCAGAACCCTTCGCCCAGTTGGCTTCTGTCGTGAGGCCCCAATTATTGGAAGCGCCATCAGCCTTCCAGGTAAGGTCACCGCCAGTAGCCGCAGCCACAGCCGTTTTTGTGAGCACGCCATTCGAGTATGAAGCAGCCCATTCATGGCCATCAGCATCTGTCGAAATGATGCTGTTGACCAACACGCCGCTATTGCTAGGCATGGGCGTGCCATCAGCAAAGATTCGGACGCCACCATCTGCAATAGAGGCCGCATTCTTCACCAGAATCGAGGTCGTACCTGTGGGTGCAGCCCCCAGAGTCAGGAGAGAGGGAGCTGATGCATCTACCATCAAGGCGCCACCGTCGGTCACCAGCTTGCCCAATGTGGCAGCTTGAGTAAAGGCCAAAGTACCCGCAGAAATGCGGACGGTACCAGCAAAATTGGTGACACCCGAAAGAGTAATGGCAGCATCACCCAGCTTAACGATTTCAGATGAGGCATCACCAGTGATGGCATTGGCATGTGTGGTGTCGGCAGCATTGTTGAGCTTCAACTTGGTGTTTGCAGCCATCGTCACGGCACCAGAGCCCAAGGCACCCGAACGCTGCAACTCTACCGTGCCAGAGTTGATATCAGTGCCACCGGAATATACGTTGCGTCCAGTAACCAACAAGGAACCAGCCGTACCGCCATCGGTCTTGGCGGCCAAAACAAGTTTACCGCTATTATGCGTGACACCCGACAAGGTGAGCGTCTTACCTTCTTCCACTTTCAAGCTCAGCGTTTTCCCACCTTGCACCTTGATGTTAGCAGAAATGGTACTATCAGCGTTAACTGTAATAGTGTTGCTGTTATGGTAATCCAACGCGGACAAACCGCCTTGGTGATTCTGCCCCACACCAGCAATGGTACCGCCATTCATCACAATCTGGAGAGCACCAGCCGTCTGACGCGTGGCACCCGTGTCAAAAAGAGCACCTTCTTCCAGAGTCAAAACCGTTGCAGTTCCCCAGCGGAAAGCGTCTGTGCGCAGCAATTTCAGCGTGGAGTTCTCTTTCACATTGACCGTTCCCAACTGCATGTACTGATCGCTCGAACCATTGAGGGAAAGAATACCACCCCCTGAAACTTCCAATTTACCAGAGCCACCGAGATGTTTTGTAATCAGGACATTATCACCTGTTACATTCAGTGTGCCATCAATGCGAATGGAATCAGGATTAAGCGTAGTTGCCCCTTCATACTTAAGAGTAGCGTTATTTGCCACAGTCAGAGCGCCGCTGATATTCATGTTGGCCGCAGACTCCCAATTGAGCGTACCGTTGACAGTCACCTCAGCCACACTCATTTCACCAGAGCCTGTAACAGTCATCGTTCCATCCACTGTGAGGGCGTTTGTAGCAAAGGTCTTCCCTGCCCCCGAGATGGAAACGGTGGCACCAGAGTTCACAGTGATGGCAGAAGCCACTATGTTCGAACCCAGAGTCACCGTAGAATCACCCGCAAAGGTCACAAAGTCACCAGAAGAGAAAGCAGAAGCTTCGTCGTTGACCGTGAAAGCCTTGTTTGATTCATCATCATTCCAAAGCAGTGAGCCACCCGCAAAAACCAAATCATCCGCGAAGAAGCCCAAGGTAATGGTATTGGCATCAAAACTATAGGTGGCAGAAATATCGGCATTGGCAATATTAGCTTGGCTCAATGAGGCCAAATTGCTGGTTCCTGTGCCATCAAATATTGTGTAAGTCTTATTACCAACAGCATCTTCCACGTAGGTCGCGTTAGTCAAATCAATCAAGGCGTCCGCACCAAATGTGAAGCTGCCATTGTTTGTAATGATGGTATCTGCACCAAGAGTCAGAAGAGAGGAAATCTGAACAGCACCATCAAAAGTAGAGTTACCGCTCACCTCAAGGTAGGAGGCGTCTATGGCGCTATTTTTCATTGTCGCACCCGCGACGATAAGTTGGTTGTAGCCGCTCACTGTGATTATGCCTGTGCCAGATACATTACCGTCAAACTTAATCGTATCAGCATTCACAAGAGAAGTTTCCGTATCAGCCAACGTCATGTTGCCAGAATACTGGCTCATGTTGCCAGAGAAAATGAAATGCTGCTTATTCGCCGCGGCCGTGCTCGTGCGTTTAAACTCACCATCGCCATCAATCGTTCCCGTGAACTTATAGGTTGTATTGGAGTTACCGTTGGTGATGATACACGAGCGAATCTCCACGGTGTTATCAACCGTAAAGGTATTGCCAGAGCCAGAAGCATAAAGGTAGTCATTATTCTCCCCATCCAGATTCAGAATAATCTTGGTATCCAGCGGAGTGTTGATAAGAGTATTGTCATTAGTACCATTGCCCACAATTTCTACGGTAGGTATCTCTCCGTATGCTCCTTCAATAGTGATGCCAGACAGCGTGGTGTTTGGACCATCGCTGGCCATAATAACTTTGTTAATATCAAAGGCGCCGCCCAAATCCAAATCGTCCACGTACTGAACAACTTCGCCATCCCCCGTTGCCATGGATAAATCCATCGTGTAACTCGTCTCACCGCGCGTCACCACACCCGTAATCGTGTAGGTTGTTTCTTGGCGAGAGACGCCATCAAATGGATTCAGAGTCACAGTGGCAAAGTCAACATTCCCCCAGCCTTCATTTTTCACAGAATAAACATCAGCCGAAGTATTGGAAGACAAAGCATAACCTACTTGAGTACCATCGTTTGCACCTTCGGAGCTTTGATAAGTAGGCGTACCTAATACAATGGCCTGAGTGCTACCGACCAGCGCAAACGACTGGAATCCATTGCCGATTGTACCTTTGCCATTCTCGTGAGTGTAGGTAAGAGTAAAGGTCAGCGTATTAGAAGTCTCATCCACGCTGTACACTTGGTTGGCAGATGTGGAATACGTCGCAATGGATTGCCCCCAATTCGTAGCCTTGATGTTGCCAGAATCATCCCAAGTGGGGTTTGAACGGCCGTTACCACAGCTAAACACCCAATCTTCCTGATTACTCAGCAAATTATAGGTTTCAGCAGACCAAGCAGATCCAGAAGCATAGGTCAAAGAAGCCACAGCAACAAATGTAGCAATAAGAGCCTTGCGAAGACGCGTAGGGAGATGCAGTTTCATGAGTTTGAGTAGGTTATATAAAAGAGTACAGGAGAAGCACGAGGTAAAGCGAAACTTCCCCGAGATTCATGTTATCATGATAGCAAAATCCACCCCCCATAGGCAAGCCAAAAGAGGCGGAAAAGTAATTTTTCAAATGAGAGAGGCTGAGTTCTGCGACAAAGGGCTCACTCAAGGCCGCCGCACCAGCAGAGCGGCATAGGCACCATCTGCTTGCTCGCGGTGAGGGAGAGCCAAATAATCCTCCACAAAAGAAAAGTCTGGGTGCTCGGCCAAGAAGGCATCCACTACCTCTCGGTCTTCTTGGCGGTCGATGGAGCATGTCGAGTACACAAGGCGGCCACCCGGGCGCACGGCCTCGGCGGCTTGCTCCAAGATGAGAGCTTGCAAACCAGCTAAGCGGGCGATTTCTTTTTCTTGCAAGCGCCAGCGAGCATCCACTCTGCGCTGCAACACGCCAGAATTGCTACAAGGCACATCCAACAACACGGCATCAAACCAGCCCACCCATTCAGCAGGGCACGGGTGCGTCCAATCGTGCAAAGCCACAGTCACATCTTCTCCCCCAGCGCGCTGTAAGTTTTGGCGCAACGCTGGGAGTCTGTGTTCCTCGGCATCCGTTGCCACTAGTTTCACCTGCCCCATGGTCGCCGAGATAATGGCAGCCGACTTGCCACCTGGAGCGGCGCAAGCATCGAGGATGCGTTCACCAGGCTGCGGGCAGAGAAGTCGCACACAATGGCGGGTAGATGGATCAGCCACATACACTTGCCCAGCCTGCAGGGCCACCAAAGGCACACCAGAACGCAAACGATACCAGCCTGGCACACCGGGGAGCGGGTCGGCATCAGGCAATGGCTGAGCCATGGGGCGCAAGGGGTTTATGCGGGCATACACAGGAGGAGTTTGCACATTCCACTCGAGGAGAGCCACCGCATCATCCTTGCCAAAATCGCGAACCCAGCGGCGCACCAGCCAATCGGGGGTGGAGTAGCGCATACCCAGAGAGAGGAGCTTGCGCTCACCCATAAACTCCTCGCGGCGGCGCAGAGCATTGCGCAGCATACCGTTGACCACCCCACGCAAGCGAGCAGGAGAAAGCGCTACCAGCTGCGACACGACAGCATAATCCGCATGGTTGAGCACCAATAACTCGCACAAACCAATCATCACCAACCAATGCCCCTTCTCTTCCAGAGGCGCGGTGCGCAGCTGCTTGCGAAGGTGGTCTAGCCAGCGCAAATTGCGCAGCACCCCCAGCACGATAGCTTGCAGCATGGCTCGGTCCGCCGGGGTCATCCCTGTCCCTTCTCGCGCGATGAGCGTTTCAGCAAAAATACCGCCTTTATCCCAGCGAACAAGGCATCGCAAGGCAGCAGCGCGTGGAGAGACAGGTTTGTGAGAAGAAGAAGGTGCGGGAGTCATGATTCAAGAGGAAGTTGAGCGGCTTGGGGCAGAGGGAGAGCGCCATTCCATGCCATGACGGCACCTCTCTCGGCTTGCGAATCTGTTGGGGTAAAGACAAAACGCCCGCCCGCGCGCTCCAAAATGAGCGCCGCAGCCGCAAAATCCCACAGATTGATGCGATTTTCTATATAGGCATCGAAACGCCCGGCGGCTATGTAACACAGCGTAAGGGCGGCCGTGCCTAAGATGCGAATTTTGCGCACTTGGGCAGAGATATGGGCAAAGCGCTGCAAACCAGCAGCGCCAGAGCCATCGTGGGTGCCATGCCCCACAAAAACGACAGCGTCGCGCATGAGTTCGCGCGCAGAAACTCGGATTTCACACCCGTTGCAAGTAGCAACTCCGCCAGCCAAAGCGCAGAAACACTCGTCCTGCATGGGGTCATACACACAACCCAAGACCACCTGCCCCTGCACGCGCAAGGCGATGCTCACGCAGAAAAGAGGGATGCCATAGAAATAGTTGACCGTGCCGTCAATGGGGTCAATAATCCACTCCGGCTGGTTTGCCACGGCGGTGCGCCCCTCCTCGCCCAGCACGGCGTAGTGGGGGTATTCGCGGCGAAGTTCCTGCTCAATCAGCTGCTGGGTTTCCTTGTCCAGCCGCAACTTGATATCGTGAGCCAAGGCTTCATCCACCGGGAGCGGGGTGCGGAAATGGCGGCGCAACCATTCACCTGCGAGACGCGCTGCCCGCTCTGCAGCTTGCAACTGGGGTGCGAAATCGCTCATGATTTTTGCGTGACGGCTGGCTGTTGCTGGGCTTGTTGCTGCTTCATCTCCGCGCGAAGCACCGCGCGGGCTTTGCTATGCACCTCTCGCGCCAGATAAAGGGATGCGCGGGAAAGCAGGCGGCGCATGTCAGGAGAGGCTGCGGCAGGCGTAGAAGGGTCATCAAAGCCCATCCACACGCACACCGTCACACCGCGATCGTTGCACACCATGGTCCACTGACCATGATTTTGTGGCAGGGTTTCATTGAGCACGATGGGCTTGCCCTCTGTGCAGACAAAGGGAGCCAAGCGCGACACGGCCACGGCGCTTTCGCGGCGGATGTATTCGGGAGCTTTTTCGGGTTCGTGAGCGTAAAGGGCTTTTTGCCCGTGGCTCCATACCGTCTGCACCATGTTCAACTTGTAGCCCTTGCCCTGATTCTGCACACTATAGAGGAGGCGAGCCAAATCCAAACGCTTCATGGAGTAGAAGCCATTGTACAAATCGCGTTCACGGCTGCGGGGTGGCAGCTCCACGCCAAGCTTGAGAGAATCATAAAACGAGCGCACCACATCATACCCCAGGCGCATGCCTGTCACCTCGGAATTGCGGGCCACAATGTGCATATCTTCCCCACCTGGTAGGCAAGCACAGCAGAACAACAGCGGGGCCATGGTGCGCCCCGGCACAAGTTGATGCTGCCAACGATCGATGCCATCAAACACGCTACGACCACCAACCACGGCAAGCACATTGCCCTTCTTGTTGCGGCGCGAGTCGATGACGAGCACGCAAGCCTGCAACAGCCCCGAAAAATCGTTATCGTTGCCGCGCACCTTTAGCCCCGCGGGGCGCTTGGCTGCGGTAAATGACTTGCGCATGAGGTTGACGCTTTCAGGTGTATCACCCAACTGTTCGTTCCATTCCTGCGGAAACTTGCTAGGATTTTCCACCGCGGTCAGGGCACGTTCCGTAGCTTGCTCCAAGTACTGCTGAATCTCCAAATTAAGGTTGGAGACAACAGAAAGGCCGCGTGTATTTTCCCCCAAATCAGAGCGGATGGACTCGAGCTCACGCCCAGCCCACATGGTGGCATACGAGCTATCGGTGATAGCCGTTTTTTCTGCGGGGACGATGTTGATAGGAGCCTGTACTGCTTTGTCGTGCTGCTCTTGGGAGATGAGCTCCAAATCCAGCATGCGGTCGAGAGTCTCGCGCTTCACGCCCATGGCATTGTCCATGCTGCGGCGGGGGTTGCACAAGGACGGCGCACGCACCAAGCCAGCCAAGGTCGCAGACTCTACAAGATCAAGGTCCTTCACAGGCTTGCCAAAGTAATGGCGAGCTGCCGCACCGATACCATAGCAACTTTGGCCAAAATAAATGCGGTTCAAATACTGAGCAAAGATGGTGTGCTTGTCCACATTGCGTTCGATACGCTGGGCCAGCATCGCCTCCAACAGTTTGCGGTCCATTGTCTTGCCACCCAGCTCATACACATGGCGCGCAAGCTGCATGGTGATGGTGGAAGCCCCCTGCTCATAGCTCATTGAAAGGATATTGGTGATAATCGAGCGAATGACAGAGCTGTATACCACGCCGCTGTGGTCGAAAAAGGATTCGTCCTCGCGCGCCACAAAAGCATCCACCAAATGCTTGGGGAACTGATTCCACGGCACATATTCCGACTCAGAGCTAGACAAATCCGACACCGCGCGGTTGGAAGAATCATACAGCATGCTCACCCCACAACCAGCGGACACCTGCCCCACATCATACTGCATGGCACGGCAGGTATATACCACCAATACGCCTAAAATAATCAGCAAAAAGGTGATAAACAGAGCGATGATGGCAAGAATCTTTCGCTGCCCAATGGAGAGCAGCGAATACCAATGCTTGCGGCGGTTGGGATTTTGAGCGTAAAACATGCAAGGAAACTGGATTACTGATTCCTATTGCTTGCATTCATCAGCATACGCACATTGGCAGAGGGGACCCAGCCGGGGAATTCCGTGCGCAGGTTTTCTTCGTACTGCACGGCCTCGCCTTCTTTGCCACAGAGCTTGAGTGCGCTCACAATCTTGTACAAGGCAACGGGCTTGAGTTCCTTGTCGCTCACCACGTTGGCTGTGCGGCCATAGTACTTCGCCGCTTCAGTATAATTGCCCTCCACATAGTAAGCATCACCCAATGCGATAAAGACGGAGAATTTGATGGGGCCATCAATACCAAGAGCGATGGCGTCCTCACACAATTTGCGAGCCTCGGCAGCGCGGTTTTGACCAATGAGCAACATGGCCATATCACGCATACCCTCAGCCTTGCGATAAGGCTGCTGCTCCATTTGCACATAGTGCTCAGCGGCTTCCAAGCCACGCTGGTACTGGCGCAGCTCAAGACGAGCGCGCGCAAGAGTTTTCCACACCAGAGGCTCTACCTTGGGGCGTTCCTGCTCAGAACCATCTGCCGCGGTGTATTTTTCCTTGGGCTCGCGCGGCAAGGCATCGGACAGGTACTTATCCGCATCCAAATAGTTGCGATTCTGGAAGCACATCCAACCACACCAACGCAAAATGGCAGGCGGCAAGGCATTGTATGAACCAAGGTTGCTGCTCTGCAGGGTGATGAGCGCTTCTCGCAATTTTTCAGCATCCTGCATCTTGAAATAGCACTGCACCAAGCTCAAATCAACCAGCGAGCCATAACGCTCGGCATTCATGGTACGAGCTTCTTGGAAGTGTGGTATGGCCTTGGCTGGGTCCGATTCGTAGAGTGAGCGCGCGATATTGTAGTGAGCTTCCGCGATGGCCGCGGGTTTCACACGAGCGCCGCAGGCAATAAGCCCCTCATAATAATGCACCATTTTGCGCTGGTCGGAATGAGCGCAAGCCTGAGCTGCGCGCTGCCAGCACACGGGAGCCGCCTCGGATTTGGGGAACTCGTTGATGACTCGCTCAAAATCAGCCAAAGCCTGCCCTGCCTTATTTTGCTTGAGGAGGCTCGCACCACGCAGAGCCAGAGCCTCGGGCAAACGCGGATTTTGCTTGTAAGTATCGATGAAATGATTGAGGGTCGGCACCGGGTCGTAGTCATCCCCCTGTGCTGCACACCATGCTTTCTTGTATTCAGCATCGGGGCGCACGGATTCAGGCAGATGCTCAAAGTTGATGGCATCGAACTGGCGGGCTGCTTCTGCGATGTCAGCCAGCATCATGCGATCAGCATACATGAGACGCACCAAGTCATTGCACGGCAAGTTGGAGGTAGCCTTGCCAGGAGCGGCGTAGTTGCTCAGGTACTTCTGTGCAAGCGAGAAGAAATTGGTGCTGCGCATCTGCTGGGCGCAGATGAGGTGGCGGTATGCGGCATCGGCTGCGATGCGCGTGTCGGGTTGAGCTTTTTCTACCAAATCAAACCACTGGGCGGCAGAATCATACTGCTTGAGCTCCATGTAGGACTGGCCCACGATGAGCGCGCGGCGTGCCTCCTTGGCCGCATCTTCCAGCTGTGTGTAGCGGCTGGTCACTTGTCTGACGACCTCTTCGTACTTTTTATCCTTGTAGAGGGTTAGCAAGCTTTCCATCTGGGCTTCGCCAGCGTATTTTTCCATACCTGGCATTTGGCTGAGGCGAGCATAGTGCTGCTGGGCTTCGCTGGTCTTACCCAAGCGAGAAGCCAAGCGAGCCGCTTGCAAAGTGGCGGTTCCCAGCATGCGGGAATCTACATTTTGCATAGAAAGAAGACGCAGGAACAGAGCATAAGCTTCCGCATCCTTACCGTCTTCGGTCTTCATCTGAGCCAAAGCCATCACCCCGGCATGCACCAAGGCGGGTTGCACGTTGCGCAGCACAGAAAGCTGGCGGAACGAGGCTTCCGCGTCCTCGCGGCGCCCCATTTGCAATTGCGTACGCCCCATGCGGTAGGTGGAGTCATTGCGCAGGTCATCACGCTTGGTCTCACGGATGGTAATTTGGTAGAAGCCCAAGGCTTTATCCCAGAGGTGGCGGTCCGAAGCCAGCGTGCCCAGCTTATAAGCCGCCGCTGCGGCATATTCACCTTTCTTGGTATTGGCAAGGGTGGCCAGCACCTTGCTAGCAGCCGCATCATCCCCAGCTTCATCTAAGCAAACAGCCTGCAAGTAGATAGCCTTGGTAGCATTGGCAGATTGCGGGAAGTTTTTGACAAACTCACCAAAGAGGGTGGCTGCGCGCTGGTATATAGCACGGCGGGAGGCAGAATCCATGCCACCCATGCGTGCCTGCGCGTACACTTGTTCCGCGATGGCGTATGAATCAGCCTCGCGGTTTACTTGTAAGGGGGCATCATCATTGTTTTTGGCCTGAGCCGAGGCAACGGGCGCAACAACGCTTCCCAGTATTAGCACACACGGTACAAATTTTTTCATGATGGTCACTTAGTTTCCTTGGGCATTTGCTTGGAGAACGAGACATTCCACACGCCAGCCTGCGAGCAAGTGGATATCACGTCCGCCATGCGCTGCCAGCTCATCTCAGCATCCCCTCGGATACGCACAGGCTGGTTGGGGTTCACGGCAATCATGCGTTTGAGCATGTCAGAAAGCTTTTCGCGGGTGAATACCTCGCGGTCAATGGTGATGATGAGCTCGTCATTTTCCTCGCGAGCGTTGATGATGATTTCATCAATCGCGCGGGAGGCTTCCTCGGTGCTCTTGGGTGCAGTCGGCACTTTCACCTTGAGGTCTTGCTCATTGAGGATGAATTTTTGAGTCACCACGAAGAAAATGAGCAAGAGGAACACCACGTCGAGCATGGGTGCCAGCTGGAAGCCGATAGGCTCAGGTACCTTGGTGTTGAATTTCATGGCTCAAGGATGGCGGGGGCTATCAATAATCGTCATCTTCCATGATTTCACGGGTAGCACCACCGCGCATACCCATGTTGCCCAAGCGCTGCTCTCGGTCCATCTGCACCGAGATAACGGAGAGGATGTGCGTCACCGCCACTTCCATATCCGTGATACGCTTCTGGATGCGGTTGCGGAAAATCACGTAGGCCAGCATGCTGGGAATAGCCAGCACCAAACCACCAGCAGTGGTAATCATGGCCTCGGAGATACCGCTGGCCATTTGCATCTGCTTCACGCCTTCGAAATTGCCAGCAGCCATTTCCATGAAGGTCTTCATCATGCCGATAACTGTACCCAGCAAACCAATCATGGGAGCAATGGCGCCAATGTCGGAGAGCCAGTTGATTTGGCGAGTCAAGATGCTGGACTGGCGGGTACCTTCGGCAGCTGCCACTTCGCGGATTTCATCAATGTTGGCGCGGGGGTTGCGCTGCATGAACATGATGATGACGTGTACCGTGCGGGCAAAGCTGGAGCCGTCGCGATCACACAGGCTCAGCAAGCCTGCGTAGTCCTTGCGGCGTATGTAAGATTCGACGGAAATGACCATGCGGTCTGGCAGCACAGAAGACGTGCGGGTCGTCCACAAACACACGAATATCACCATGACGGCGATGATGGAAAGCACAAGCAAGCCCCACATCAACGGACCACCTTTTTCAAAGAGAGAAAGCGCATCCACACCGGCTGCGGTAGCCGATGCACTCAAATCTGCAAATATGAAAGCTGACATCATTTCGCGCGTATTATAGAGCAAACAAACGGTTTATTCAAGCCAGATGGCTGTCTGTAAATCATTTTTCTCTGTCTACGGTGTGGGATAAGGAGGCAAATGGTCATCCAGCGGAAAGCTGTAAGTATAATGCGGGGCCGAATTGGCTAAGAAATAGTGCCACCATTCCTTGCTGTAGTTGCGGAAGCCAGCCTTTTTCATGGCTTGGAGGAGGATGAGTCGGTTGGCGCGCTGCTCGGGGGTGATGAGCGGAGAGGTGGTGGCGGAAGACACATCCAGCAAGTCATGGTGCCCCCCCATGTCCACCTCGCGGCCATCGCTCAAGTGCACGAGGGTGATATCCACGGCAATCCCCCAGCTGTGTTCGGAGGTATCGCCTATGTATTTCCCGTCATAAATCCCCTGCTTGGTGATGCGGGGGTAGAACTTTTGTTTCATGCGGTCATCAGCTGTGCGAGACCAAGCGCGGAAATCCTTCATAGCCATAGCGGGGCGGTAGGCGTCCCACACGAGCAGGCCGTATCCTTGCGGGCGCAGAATTGCCTCTGCTCGAGCCAAGGCTTCCGCGGCGTCACGGCGCAAAATAGCGCGCTTACCCGTGGTGTAGCCCGCGATGGGGCGCCCCACAAAATTATCGTTCCCCGTGTATTTCAAATCGACGCGCACGCTCGGCGCGACGTCATCAACATAGCACCAATTGGCAGGCAAACAACCTGCGGGCCCCGATGACGGAACCGGCGCACACTGCACCAGACAGCCCAGTGCGGCAATAAAACCCCATTTCCATTGACCTTTCATCATAGCAAGAGAGAAAAAAAGCACTCATACGAAGAAACGGCACGCCTAGCGCATCAGCGAGAGAGGCGCATGATATTGCGCTCCACCGTCATTGAGAATGCGTCGTCTAGCGGCATCTCTTTGCGGGCATGGCGGCCGCCCCACGAGTCGCTGTAGATGATGGTCTCGTTCTCCAAATTGTAGCCAATAATCAAGCGCATGTGCCCACCTGAGCTTTGGGGCAAGCCCTGTTCATTGAAGATGCCGAGCATCACGCTCCAAAGCACGGGGATGCCTTCATCAATGCTCTTTTTCACCTCGGCCATCCATTTTTTCACCTTGGCGGCATTGCGGGTGCGAGCAGCCCGCATGATGTCCGCATCAATCATGATAAAAGCCCCCATGCGAGCCGTCAGCTGAGGCGCTTTTTGCTTCTTGGCCTCCTTGTTATAGAGGGCAATCATATTTTCGATGGAGCAATCCTCCGAGGTTTTGACGCGGAAATGGAACGCGCGGCCCAAATCTTGCAAGGCAGCACGCATCTGCGGCATGGTTGTGCCACCGCCACCGCTGCGGCTTTGGCAAAGAGCAGCCATGGCGTGCTGGTCTACACCGTCCATACCATAGTACGCAAACACGCGTGCCACGGTTGCCGGCACGCAATAGCCCTTCTCGCCCTGGTCCACCATGGGGATATTCTTTATCCACACAGTGCCATCATCTTCCTTGACCACATTTTCCTTAAGCGTAGCGCGGCGTGCCGCATCCGCAGCACCACCTTTCTCGACATCTGCACCGATAGTCAGACGAATAAACTCAGAATTAAATGTTTTGCCGCGGCCCGAAGATGAGGACTCCAAGAGCCAGGAGCCACAGCCCTCGGGCTCCCATATTTTGGTCTGACCTTTCACCCCCGTGTCTCGTTTATCCATGCGGCGAGCCTTCCCCTCCACCTGCAATAGCTCATTGAGTTTTAATTCAATCTCCTTGAGTTTAGACTTAAACTCATCCTGCGACAAATCGCCGTCATCACCCTTGTTGTACACGATGATTTCCACGCGCTCGAGCTTCTTTTCCGCATCCCAGCGCAGCACAACATCGCCATGCGAAAAATCGGCTGCTTTGAATACATCCTGCTGCGGGATACGAATAGAGCTCGTATCAATACGCGAGAAATAGGCCTTTCTCGGCATGGTCGCCAACAGCTCTTCCCGCTGCAGTTCCCATGTTTTGGGGGTTGCTAAATCATCAATCAACGCAGCGCTGCACAGAGTTGACGCCGCACAAAACAAGGTGATAAACGAGCGAGCGGTGGGGAGCATGGGAAGTGTTGGGGAATCGGGGTGAGCATTTCTTACCGATTGCGAGCTTCGCAATGCGGGCAAAAAGCTTCGGGGCTGGTGCGCAGGAAGCGATACCCGCAGATACGGCAGGTGATGCGCACTTGGCTCCGCTTCATCCTGCGCCATTTGGCTACCAACTTCACGGGGATATACACAGCAAGCAGGAGCACAAAGCTACCCAAAAGCATGAAGACGAGGAACTCGTGCGGAGAAGAGAATTCGAACAAGGTCATGATTGCGGTACTCCTCCTTCCGTGGGGGGGATTTGATTTGTCACATCTTGCGCTGGCTCTGTGGCCTCAGGAGTGACAGGCGGGAGCGCGAGCAAGGCCTTCTCATCGAGCACAGCCGAATCGGGGGCTGGGGTATAGATGCGCGGAGAGGCCAGCGGCAGCAGGCTCACGGGCTTAATCCACGAGAGACCAGCGGCGACATCATGTTCTTGGCGCACCGGGTCAAGTGCCGAGGGCAGATGCAGTGGCGTCGGGCAGCGCAGGCTGATTTGATAACGCAAGATGGCATCGTCGCGGTAGTAGATATTCCCTTCACCCTTGGGGCGCAAGCGCTTAGGCGTATCAACATGCACAAGCATCATCAACCCGCCCACCAGCAAAGCAGACAACAGCATGAAGAGCGGCATGCAGCCCGGCATGGGGCGACTGTGCAGCGAATGATAAATCAGGTTGTGTTCTTTGTCCGATTTCATCAATCCAGCGCCGGAAGCCCGGCAAATGTGCATGAAAACCCGTGTGAAAGCACCATATCAGCCAGTTTCTGCATGGTACCGACTGCCACGGCTTCATCGCTTACCAACACTACAGTCACTCGGCTGGGGGAAGCGCAATCCCACGTCTTGAGGATTGCTTCCACACCATTCAGACCACCCTTAATTTCCTTTTCCTCCAAAAAGAAGCGCGGAGTATCGCCAGGGGTGACCGTGATGATGTGCGAATTTGAGCGATCGTAGGACCCCATCACAAAATGAGTAGCCGCCGGGCGTACGTTGACGCCATAGCGAGGCAAGCGGTGGTGGTGCAACAACACGCAGATGCAGAGCAAAAGGAAAAGGTTGAGCAAAGCTATCACCACAATGTGAAAACCATTTCCCTTCAGGCTGGAGCGCACGCGTTTCATAGCTCAATGATTAGGAAGCAGGCTGAGTTCAATCTTCGGAAGATGAATCTTGAGAAGCAGAGGATTCCATGCTGCACATACCCGAGCGGCAGGTGCCAGTCTTGGCGGGTTTTGTCTCCTCCGTGCCCTTGTGCACGCGGGCATCGCAGATGATATGTACGCATTCCAAGCCAGCGCGCTCCACGCTGTTGATGATTTTGCGAGCGCGGGAGGCCAAGTACATGTAGAACAAATATGCAGGGATGGCCAAGGCGATACCCGTAGCAGAGAGCAACAGGGCTTGTTGAAGGGTGGACACCACCTCAGGCATGGCGGCGGTGCCATCTGTAATACCCGGCTGTTCATAGAATGACACAAGCGACAAAATGGTGCCCAGCAGCCCCAAAAGCGGCATCACCGTAGCGCACACTTGCAAGCAGCGCACGTTGCGCTCAATGCGGTATACCTCCAGCTCGGAGGCCTCAAGCGCAATGTCGCGCAGCTCGCTACGCGCCAGCTTGGGGCGAGAAAGCACCGCTTCCACCACACGAGCCATGGGCCCGGGGAGCTGGCGCACCTCGTGCAACGCCTCATCGTACTGTCCACTACGGAGCAATGAAGAAAGCCCGCGCAGGAAATCCCCGGAATTGATATTAATCCGGTGGAAATAGAACAAGCGTTCAGCCACAGCCGCTAATGCCAACACGGCAAAGAAGGCGATGAGCCAGAACGTGGGACCCATTGTAGCTATCATTTCACTCATAGGGGACAGTCGATTAGAGGGTTGCTAATGCGGGGTATTACTTGGTCGGGGGCAGAATGGCTTCGGCGCCGAAATAGGGGACGAGCGCCTCGGGGATGCGCACAGAGCCATCCGGCTGCTGGCATTGCTCCAACAATGCCACATAGAGGCGCGGCAAAGCGGTACCAGAGCCATTGAGGGTGTAGGGGGTGCGAATCTTGCCGTTGGCATCCTTGTAGCGCAGCTTCATGCGGCGAGCTTGGTAGTCGGTGAAGCAAGAGCAGCTGGAAACCTCCAGATACTTACCCTGCCCCGGAGCCCACACTTCGATATCGTAGGTCTTGGCGGAGGAGAAGCCCACATCACCCGTGCACAGCTCAATCACGCGGTAGTGCAAGCCCAATTTTTGCAAGATGCACTCAGCGTGGGAGGTGAGAGCCTCCAACTGCTCGAAGCCATCTTCGGGGCGGCAGATTTCCACCAATTCAACCTTGTCAAACTGGTGCACGCGAATCATACCCTTGTTTTCACGGCCAGCGGAGCCAGCTTCGCGGCGGAAGCAGGGCGTGTAAGCCGTCATTTTCACAGGCAGGTCGCTCTCGCGCAAGATTTGGTCGCGGCACAGGTTGGTAACGGGCACCTCGGCCGTGGGCACCAAGAACATGGAGTTCTCTTCCAGCCCATACATATCTTCCTCAAACTTAGGAAGCTGACCCGTGCCATACATGCACTCACGCTTCACGATGAAAGGCACACCCACTTCTTGGTAGCCATTCTCACGCGTCTGCGTATCGAGCAAGAAATTAATCAAAGCGCGTTCCAAACGAGCGCCAAGGCCGCGGTACACAATGAAACCGGAGCCAGAGATGCGGGCAGCATCTTCAAAATTGAGCAAGCCCAAGTTGGTGGCAATTTCCACGTGGTCTTTGGGGTTCTCAATCTCGGGTTTGGAGCCCCACTGGCGCAGCTCGGGGTTGGCAGAATCATCTGCACCCACGGGAGCACCATCGTGCGGCATGTTGGGGATAGAAAGCAGAAGCTGTTCTTGTTCCTCGGCAGCGGCAGAGGCCACGGCATCCAGCTCGCGAATTTGGTCGCCCACCTCGGACATGCGCTTCTTGAGCGCTTCAGCCTCATCACGACGGCCCTCCTTCATCATCTGACCAATCAACTTGGAGGAACTATTGCGCTCTTGAGAGAGCGCCTGCTTTTCAGTCTCAGCATTGCGGCGCTTTACATCACACTCAAGCACCTTATCAACAAGCATCCAATGCTCACCACCACGCAGGCGAACCCGCTCCTTCACATACTCTGGATTTTCTCGGACAACTCGAATATCTAGCATAACTCCGACATTGTACTCCAATGTACATCAGATTCAAGCGGAAAGTGCGACTTATGCGCATAAATTAACACATTGCATGGTCTCCACGCGGTATGCCGCACTCGTATCTTGACGATTCTGGGCACGGGTATAGAATACCTGCAAACTTTCTTTTGCACATCATGAGCAACAGCACACATCAATTCCAAACAGAAGTTCGCCAACTTCTTGATATCGTCATCCACGCATTTTACAGCGACCGCGAGGTCTTCGTACGCGAGCTTGTATCCAATGCTTCCGATGCGTTGGAAAAATTGCGATTGAAGCAGCTCACGGGCACCGACATCGCCGACCCCGAACGTGACTTGCGCATCAGCATCACCACGGATGAAGAAGGGCGCACCCTCACCCTGGCGGATTCCGGCATCGGCATGACCCGCGATGAAGTCATCGAGTTCTTGGGCACCATCGCCCATTCGGGTACCAAGAAATTCTTGGAGGCTATCAAGGAGAGCCAAGGTGGCACACAGGACCTCATCGGCCAGTTCGGCGTAGGTTTCTACAGCGTCTTCATGGCAGCCGACAAGGTAGAAGTGACCACCCGCTCATGGCAGCCCGATGCAACCCCGGTCAAATGGGTGAGCGACGGACAAGAGGGCTACACCTTGGAAGACGCCGCAGCTGATACCCCCCGAGGCACCAGCATCTTGGTGCATCTCAAGGAAGACGCCGCCAACTTCTCCAAGGCTGAACACGTACGCTATATTCTCAACAAGTATAGCAACTTCATCGGCTTTCCCATTGATTTCAACGGCGAGCACCTCAACACCGTGCAGGCCATCTGGATGAAGAACAAGAAAGACGTGACTCCCGAAGAGTACAATGCTTTCTACCAATTCATCGGCCACACGGAATCGGAGCCGCTCACCTACATGCACTTCAGCGCAGACGCCCCCATCGTGCTCAACTCTGTGCTCTTTGTGCCGGATGAGAACCCAGAAGCCATGGGCTTTGGGCGCTGCGAACCCAATGTATCCTTGTATTGCCACAAGGTTCTCATCGACAGCAAGCCCGAGAAACTGCTGCCTGAGTGGCTGCGATTCCTCACCGGCGTGGTAGACAGCGAAGACTTGCCGCTCAACATCTCCCGCGAAATGCTGCAGGACAACTCCCTGCTGCGCAAGATTTCTGGCATCATCACCAAGCGATTCATCAAGCATTTGGAAGGTGTGGCCAAGGATGACACGGAGAAGTATGAGAAGTTCTGGGCTCAGTTTGGTCGCTACATCAAAGAAGGCGTCGTGACCAGCTGGGAGCACAAGGATGCCTTGGGCAAGCTGCTGCGCTTTGAATCCACCTTCACCGAAAGTGGCAAATACACTTCTCTGGCCGACTATGTGAGCCGCATGAAGGAAAACCAGAAGGACATCTATGTGCTCTATGGTACCTCTCGCGCCCAGTTGGAGCATTCTCCCTACTTGGATGCGCTCAATGCTCGCGGCTTCGAGGTTGCCTTCCTGACGGAAGGTGGCGACCAATTCGTGATGGAGAGCCTCATGAAGTTCGAGGACAAGGAAATCAAGGCTATCGACCGCGCCAACTTGGATTTGCCAGAGATGGAGGACACCGCCCCCGATGCTCCCGCACTGGATGAAGAGGAGGCAAGCGGTCTGACCGCTTGGATTACAGAGACCTTCAAGGACCGCTTCAGCAAGGTGAGCACAAGCAACCGAGTGACCTCCGCTCCTGCAATCGCGCTGCAGGGCGAGCACGATGTTTCACCTGAGGTAAAAGCCTACCTCAAGGCGATGGGGCAAGAAGTCCCCGAGACCCACCCTGAAATTGCATTCAACCCGCGCAATCCTATCGTCATGAAGATGGCAGAACTGCGCAAGAGCGATGCAGAACTGGCTGGCATGCTGGCAGACCAGGTGATTAACACCGCCCTGCTCCGCGCGGGCATGTTGGATGACCCGGCCCGACTGGCAGACAACTCTCAGGCTCTGCTCGAGCGTTTGCTGAACAAATAAACGCCCTGAAAGCAGCTTCTCTTCCCCCCTGCGGCGCAGTTCTCTGCCCGCAGGGTTTCTTTTTGCTTGGCGAGCAATCAGGCTCGGAGCTTTTGCAGAATCTCGGTAGCCAATGCCTCATCTCGCGACGTGAACAGAGAGAAGCTTCTCCACGAGCGTTTCTCCGCACGGCGAATGATTTTTTGGCAGCGGCTTTCAATCTTGTAGCGCAAATCCTCATCCGGGCATTGTTGGTACACATACCAAGCAAACGCCAAGTTCTGGTTCACCGAAAAGGCGCGGTGGTTAAAATCCTTTGCGGTGAAGGACCAATGCGGGCAATCCGCTGCGTAGCGCATGTTCAAATCCCCGGCAATCTGGGTGGGCGGGCAGATGGAGAATGCAAGCGCCAGCAACATCAACACGCCGGCAATGGGGCGCATCAGGCTCCACAACTGATCCCGACGGCTCATATAAATGAAGAGGAACACCAACCCCGCAATGCCCAATAAGATGGTTTCCGCAGCAAGTACGCGGCGACCTGTGAATCCATGAGCCTCCACCTGATAGTAGAGACGCATGTACACACTGGCGGCCAGCACAAAGGTCTGGATTAAAAGAACATACCCTGCGAAGCGCGACAACGGGGAGCGGCGAGAGCTACCATTGCGGCGGAACAACACCATCAACAGCACAGCGGCTATGGCAGATGCCCATGATATGGATGCAACACCATCATACAAATAATCTGTCTGCGAAATTCCCTCGGGCACACGGTGCAACCACAGGAAGGCGATATCTGTCGATGTGGCAATCAAGAAGGCCAAGTTGGTGCCAATCAACACGCTAGGCGCCAAATAGGGCAAAATGGAATGCTTGTTTTCCACGGGAGCTGGGGCGAAAACCGGATGAGATTCTGGGCGCTTGAGAGTATACAGGCCAAACCACAAGACACCGATAACCCAGCAGAGCGCGTGGAAACAGAACTCCCAATTGAGATTGAGGAACTTCACCACGCTGTTCCAAGCATCGGCAATGGCGTTCCACACCAGCTCTACGACAGGATTGCCCGAGGCAAAGATACACAGGAAAAAGATAAAGCAGACGATACCAATGAGAATGCTCAGCAGCAAGGGAAGCAGATGTTTGATGCGGCCCGCGCGGCTACACACCTCAGCGCGGATGCGGTGAGAAAACCAAAATTGCCACCAGTTCAAATATTTGGTTGTAGCAGGGGCGCTGGCTTTACCTGGGAGCTGCACCAGCAAAAAGGGTACGGCAAGGGCGGCTAGCCAGCACAAAATGCTACCATTGATGAGCAGACCACAGGCAGACACAAGTGTCAGGAACGCGAGAAAGATGACTTCCCCCCGAGAAAAATCGCGCCGCAGCAGCAGGAGCGCACCCATCCCCAAAAGCACACCAATCGAGGCTCCTACACCAAACCCATGAAAACGCGGGAACAGGAAATCTGCAGCTGCAGCAGCCAAGACAAATACGACAAATGGAACCCAGCCCAAGCGCCACCACGAAGGCTCTTGTGCAGGCTCATTTTCGGGGACAGGCGGCAGGGTGGTATCGGTTTCCGAGGTGGGAGAAGGAGTATCCATATAAAGAGTACGACACGTTTGCTGCGAATGGTGTTGAAATAAACAGTTAGAGAAGAGAATCCATGGCGTAATCTGCCGCCATGAGCCCCGCCCCGACGAGGCCAGAATCAGAGCCAAAGTGAGCGGGCAAGATGCGCAGTGCTTGGTAATGCACGGGGAATAGCTGCTCTTTCAGGCGGCGTTGCAGCGGGGTGAACAACAAATCACCTGCGTTAGCCACGCCACCACCGATGATAAAGGCATCTGGCACGAGAGCGTACATCATATTCATCACCAAGCAAGCCAACTTCTCCGCAAAATCCTCAAAAACGCGCTGTGCCACAGCATCTCCCGCAAGGGCATCTTGCGCCAAGCGGAATGGTGTGCAATCCGCAGCTGTGCGCGCCATGCCACGTTCGGCATACAGGGCGGCGGCATCGGCAGCCACTTCATTGCAGCCGATGTATTCTTCCACCGCGCCCAAATTACCAAAGGGCCCACGGCGGCCATTGAAGCACACACTCGTTTGCCCCAGCTCAGCCGCGGATACCGTACGCCCACGCAGCATGCGGTTGTTGAGCACAATACCTCCGCCTATTCCGGTTCCAAGAGTCAGGCAAACAATACTTTCCAAGCCCACACCGGCACCGCGTTTCCACTCTGCGTAGGCCATGCAGTTGGCATCATTATCCAGCACAATGGGTAGCCCCAGCTCCTGGCCCATGATTTCTCGCACGGGTACTTCGTGATTCCACACGGGTACATTGGTGAGCTGGTAGAGAACACCGCGATAAAAATCCACCCATCCGGGCATGCCCAAGCCCACGGCTTCTACCTCGGGGTGGCGCGCCTGCAAGTCGCGAATAGCCGCGCACATGGCCTCCATGATAGCCGCAGGGCTTGTGTATGATTGCGTGGGCAAAGGGGCAGCACGATCCAAGATACTGTCCCCCTGCACCACACCTATTTTGATGCTAGTCCCCCCGAAATCCACACCAATTGTTTTTCTACTCTGTCCCATGACAAATCACATATTGATAGCCAAAGTATGGCACATGCATGGCGGGGGCGCAAGCCCAAATCTGCTCAGGAGGCATCCCGGCGCGGGGGCAAGGCCATGAAAAGCAGCGTCCACCCAGAAAAAATCATCTCCACGGCAATGATAGTACCTATCAACCAAAGGGACGATTCAGGCCAGCCATAGACGACCATGGCACCCAAAATCAATGAGACGATGGCGTTGAAAAAACGCCAAGCGCTCCCCGGCTGCTTGAGCATGCTAAAGGCTACAAGCAAGCGAATGGTCCCGCCCACCAGCAGAGCAACACCTATCAGCAGGGTGATGAAGGCAAGCGATTGCCCCGTGTAGTACATCATCACACCGCCCGTGAAGAGATACAGGACTCCCGAGAGCAAGTTCCACCAGCGGTTGTACGCATAAGTAAACACATGCACAAAGCGCAACACGCCAGCGATGAGCAGCACAAAACCACCCACCCACACGGCTGATGCACCCAACAGCATGGGAAAACTCAACAGTACAAAGCCCAAAATCAATTCCAGCATAGCCAAAATGGACACCACCCAAGTGTTGCCCGCCATGCGGCCCCAGAAGTTCGTTTCATGCGTTGACATGGCAGCAGGCACGGTAGCGGGAAGCGACAACTTCCCAGTTGATTAAAGCGAAGAAGGCATCCAAATAGGCGGAGCGGTCATTGCGGTAGTGTAGGTAATAGGCGTGTTCCCACACATCACACACCAACAAGGGCTTCATCCCCGGGATGAGCGCGTCTTGGTGTTTTTGCACGGCGCAAACCACCAAACGGCGGCTGGCTGGCTCTACGCCCAAAATTCCCCAACCACTCCCCTGCACAGCCATGGTGGCGGCCCGAAAAACGCGTTGAAACCCCTCCCACGAATCAAAGTGGGTGATGATGGCGTCTGCGAGCGCTGCATCGGGGCAACTTTGTGGAAGAGGTGCCAAGTTCTCCCAATAGAGCGTGTGCAATAAGTGCCCGCTGAGGTTGAAGGCTAAGTTGAGGGTAGCAGCAGGCGCAAGCGCGGGCGAAGCTTCACCCTGCGCGATGCGCTGCAAGGTAGCGGCCGCCTCATTTGCGCCAGCCACATAAGCGGCGTGGTGCTTATCGTGGTGCAGCAAGAGGGTTGCTTCATCCAAGTAGGGAGCCAGCGCATCTGCTGGGTATGGCAGCGGCGGCAACACATACTTGCCGGCATGGTATGCGGGTGTCAGCAATTGAGTTTCCATGCGGGGTGAGATGTCCACGCCACCCGCTTGCATTGAAAAAATGATGGATAAATCACATCCAATCCAATGTCACCACGGTGACATTGTCGGCATGCTCTTCCGCCAACGCGCGGCAGGCCTCCACAATGCCAGCAGCCAAACTTCCTTGGCGGGTCTCTAACAAGGCACGAGTGTCTGCGGAGATGCTGGGGAGCAAGAACAAGGAATCCACGCCATCTGATGCAAGAATCAACCTATCTCCAGGCAACAAAGGCATGGGAGTCATGGAAAGGTCCACCATGTCCAGAGGCTCGCCCGTGAGAGCGGAGCGCAGCATGTGCCCCTTGAGCATGGCCTCTTGTGGCGTCATCGTTCCATTTTTGACAAAATCCTCATATATGGCGCGCATGGAGTGATCGGCATTGAGCCGCAGCAAACGCTGGCGGCGCCACATGAACAACGGTGAATCCCCCACGCTGGCCCACCATACCACACCGCCCCCCACATAGGCCGCAACCAAGGTTGTGCCACCATAGCCAGAGTGATTAAAAATCGCCCCGACGGCCTCGTTTGCCGCATCGAGCGCTTGTTGCATCCGCTCGCGCACGGGAGAGGGCATGGCATCGCTAAACGCCGCCACAAATGCATCTGCCGCTACGCGAGCAGCCTTGGCGCCATCATCGTGTCCGCCCATACCATCGCACACCACCGCAAGGGTACCCTGCGGGTAATGCTTGACAGCGTAAACATCCTGCTGGGATTCACGCTTTCCAATCCACTGTGCTATACTGGCGTCCATCGCAATCTCCTGAATAGCAAAAAAGCCCCCGCAAGACAAGATAAAACTGTCTTGCGGGGGCTGTATGTCAAAAATTAGGCGCGATTTTTCAGCTGAGGGAACAAAATGATATCGCGGATGGAGCAAGCACCCGTCATCAGCATGCAAAGGCGGTCGATACCGATGCCAATACCACCAGCGCTGGGCATACCAGACTCGAGAGTCTCGACGAAGTCGTAGTCAATCTTCTGAGTTTCCTCACCAGCTTGGTGCTTGAGGCGCTCCAGCTGTTCGATGGGGTCGTTCTGCTCGGAGTAACCGGGGCAAAGCTCCTGCCCATTCATCACCAATTCGAACACGTCCACCACCTCGGGATTCTCGGGGTTGGCCTTGGCCAGCGGCACCAAATCACGGGCAACGTGGCACACAAAGAGGGGATTAGCCTGCTTCTCTTCCACAAGCTTCTCGTACACCTGCTGGGTCACAGCCGTGTCGTCCAAATCAGCACCAATTTGCAGTTTGAGTTCGTTTTCGGCGCGGTCGCGGCGCTGCTCGGGCGTCAGGTCGAACCAGTCGGCACCAGCCACTTCCTTGACCAAATCATTGTAGTCTGCGCGGCGCCAGGGGCGTGTCAAATCAACCGTCCAGCGCACATTGCCATTTTCGTCGTACTGATCAAACTTGAGCGTGCCAAAGACCTTCTCCGCCACGGTGCAAATCATCTCTTCCATCATGGCAGCCATGGTCTCGTAGTCGCCACCGGCCTCATAGACCTCCAGCACGGTGAACTCGGGGTTGTGACGGCGGTCCACACCTTCGTTGCGGAAGTTGCGGTTCAGCTCAAACACCTTCGGGAAACCACCCACCAGCAGACGCTTCAGGAACAATTCCGGTGCAATACGCAGCGTCACGGCTTTCTTGAGCGCATTGTAGTAAGATTCAAAGGGCTTGGCGGCAGCGCCACCTGCAATATCTTGCAGCATGGGAGTCTCTACTTCCAAGAAACCGCGGCTGGTCAAATAGTTGCGAATCTCTTGGATGATAAGAGAACGCTTCACAAAACGGTCTGCACTCTCAGCATTGCTCATCAGGTCAAGATGGCGGCGGCGATAGCGCAAATCCATATCTGCCAAGCCGTGGAACTTATCGGGCATGGGGCGCAGAGCCTTGGAAAGAACCTTGAAAGAATCAACACGCACAGAAGGCTCGCCCGTGCGGGTGATGAAGGTCTCGCCCTCCACGCCAATCCAGTCGCCTCGCTCAAGCAACTTCCAGAGAGCCCACACTTCATCCGTGCAAGACTTCTTGGTGAGCATGCACTGAATGCCACCCTGAACATCAGCGATGGTGAAGAACTGAGTACGCCCCATATCGCGCAGAGCGGTGATACGGCCCAGCAATTTCACCTGTTTACCTTCCACGAAATCAGCCTTGATTTCGGCCGGAGAAGCAGTCACATCAAAGCGTCCGCCATAGGGGTTGACACCCAATTCACGGATTTTTGCCACCTTCTCACGGCGCACGGCAATCAATTCCTCTTCGGAGGAACCCGGTGCATTAGTAGTTGCTGGTGTATCTGACATAGCGCGGGTATTATACGCTCTTTTTGCTGAATTTCCAGTCTAAAATCACATTATCTCCAGAAAATGAAGCGTCCATTCATGAACGAGCGGTCATTTGGGGCGAAAAAGACAAGCGAGACCGCCGGGGCAGTCTCGCTTGCACAAAAGAGGGGGGGGGATTGGGATTGGCATCAGAGCTTCTTCCAGGGGAGAGAAGCGAGGAGGTTGTCGAAGCCAAGACCAGTTCCCTTGGGGGGGATAAAGTTGGGAGTGATGTCCATGCCCAGCTCTTCGGAGAAGGCGTTGGGGCGATAGACATGGTGAGTCACCAAGCCGCAGAGGGGGATTTCCTCAGCGGGCTTATCGGAGTAGAAGAGGGCGGCGTTGTAGGCAGCCCAGCACTGGCCGAGGGGATGATCCATGTAGGTGGTGAAGACAGGCAAGCCGCTGTTGCTGTGGTGGCGGGCGGGCTTGACGATACGCATCATGGGCTTGCTAGTGCGCTGGGGGATGATGCGTTCATCCTGCACGGGGGTGTCATAACCCAGGGGGATACCAGCATCTTGCAGCTTCTGCCATGCGGCCACATCGTAGTAGCAGGGGTCTTCCACGAAATCGATGCGTTCCTTCATGGCATCGGAAAGCATATCCCAGAACTCCAGCGTTTCATCAGGGCTGAGGGTGCAGTTGAAATCCACGCGCCATTTCCACTCGGGCACCATGGCGGCCAAGTTGGTGAGACGTTCGACCGTGGAGGCGAGCTTGGGAATCACCTTGATTTTACCCACGCGGAAGCCACGCTGGTGCAGATTGTACACCTGAGAAGGAGTCGCGCTGACGGTAAGGGTAGCATGGCTACGGGGGATGCTGAGCCCAGCGAACAGGCTTTCACCCTTGGCGCGAGCTGCGCCATCCAACTCAATACACTTCAGAGCGCGTGCGCCCAAACGCATAGGGCTGCCTTCGCGCAGGGCATCCAACTCATATTCCAAGGGAGAATCGCCCAGCTCAGGCCAAGGCTGCAAACAAGCATAGCCGCCATTGTCGCCACGCAGGAGTACGCCCTCGCGAGGTTGAGCTGCGGCGCGTGCGCTCATGGCCCCAATGGGGTAGAGTGTGTAGGGAGTGTAGTGCATGAGGCCATTGTATGCACAAATGGCGGGAATGTCACGCGCTTTCTGTGTTTTATGCACCATTTCCCTTGATTTGTGGCAAGCGGGAAGGTATAAAAGCTGCATGCTAGATGCCATGATGAGCCAAGAATTGCTGGTAGGTGGGGGATTATCTCTTCTTGCAGGCTTGAGCACAGGGATAGGAGCCGCTGTAGCGCTTTTCTTGCGTCGCACCGATACAAAGGTGCTCACTTTTGCGCTGGGGTCGAGCGCAGGGGTGATGGTGTACATCTCATTCATGGAGCTGATGCCCACCGCTGCAAACATGCTCGAAGGGCACGCTGCCGCGAAGTGGATTACCATCGCAGCCTTTTTCGGGGGGATGCTCATGGCAGCCCTCATCGACCGCCTTATTCCCGAAGACGAAAACCCGCACGAGGTGCACGATTTGAGCGTGATGGACACCATCCACAAGACGGGGCAGTTCTCTGGCAACACGCAGGTACGCCGCTCTGCATTCCTATTTGCGGCGGCCATAGCGATTCACAATTTTCCAGAAGGTATCGCCACCGTCGCAGCCGCGTTCGACAACATGGAGATTGCTGCATCCGTGGCCCTCGCGGTGGCCATCCACAACGTGCCAGAAGGCATCGCGGTGGCTGTTCCCCTGCTCTACGGCACGGGCCAACGCGGCAAGGCATTCCGGTTAGCCACCCTCACAGGCTTGGCCGAGCCACTGGGAGCCTTGGTGTGCATGCTTGTTCTCTTGCCCTTCCTCTCGCCAGTGGTACTTTCCATATTGTTCGCCGGGGTAGCGGGTATCATGGTCTACATCTCGTTTGACGAACTGCTTCCCATGGCAGAAAGATGGGGGCACCACCATATCTCCATCTACGGCGTGACGGCTGGCATGCTCATCATGGCTCTGGTGTTGTGAGCCCAGTGAGCCCACTCGATTACCAGCGCAATTTGGCGCGCAAACGCGCCGCGTAGTCGGCCCCAGGCAGATTGAGCAAACGCAACGAAACATCTGCCTTGCGGATGGTTAGCGTAGCGTTGATGGCAATGGGATGCGTGCTGCGGCCGTCCAAAGAATAAATGAGGGATTCGCCCACGCGGCCACGGCGAGCACGGGGACGAATCGTGATTTCCACCCCATCGGGCAAAATCACAGAGCGGCTGGTGAGGCTGTGGGGGCAAATGGGGGTGAGACACATCACCCCGGTTGAGGGCCACACAAGAGGCCCACCGGCCGAAAGAGAATATGCTGTAGAGCCCGTGGGGGTAGATACCAACACACCATCTGCGTGGTAGCGGTTCAGGAACTGGCCATCCAGCTCCACGTCCACGTCAATCATGCGGCCTGTTTGAGCACGCATGAGGGCTACTTCATTGAGCGCCAAATGGGGCGCCATGCACTCGCCCGTTTCGGCATTACACTGCATAACTTGCAGCAAAGAGCGAGTCTCCACCTCATAGTTTCCGGAGGCCAGAGAATTGATAAGCTGGGCCACATCCTCTTTACCACATGCGCTCAAGAAGCCCAAATGCCCCAGGTTGACACCACAGAGCACCGAACCATTGCGAGCTGCCTCTGTCGCAGCGGAAAGCATGGTTCCATCTCCCCCCAGGCAGATGACCACATCAGGAATCCCCAGCGCGGGGTCAGCAAGCGTGTGGCGCCCCAGCTCGTAGGACACAATCCCCGCCGCCGCACATGCATCCATCAGTTGCTGGGCGACCAGCATCCCGGCAGCGGTGCGCTGCGGTGCAAAGATGCCTATGGTGGAGGGGATTTTCACAGGAAAACTTAGCGTTGTTCGCGTACAATTTCTGTGCCGATACCTTCAGGCGTGAAGATTTCCAGCAACAGGGTGTGGGGCAAGCGACCATCGATGAAGTGTACCTTGCGCACACCGGCATTCAGAGCATCCACCGCACTCTTCACCTTGGGTATCATACCGCCAGAAATGATGCCTTCATCAATCAATTGGAAGGCCTCCTTGCGGTTGATGCTCTTGATGATGGTGCTGGGATCCTTTGGATCCATCATCAGGCCAGGCACATCGGAGATATACACCAACTTCACAGGCTTGAGCTCGCGGGCCAGCGCGGCGGCAGCCAAGTCGGCATTCACGTTGAGGGATTGGTTGGTGCCCAATTCACGCGCCAAGGGAGAAATCACCGGCGTAAGCTGCAGAGAAAGCGCCTCTTCCACGCGGGAAAGCTGGGTGCCAATCACGCGGCCCACCATACCAATATCCAAGGTGTTGCCATCTGCGTCTTTTTCCACCAGCTTCTCGCCCACAAAAACATTGGTACCAGAGATGCCCACGGCCTTGCCGCCGCAATCTCGCACCATTTCCACCAAGCCCGGGTTGATTGAACCCGTGAGTGTGCGCTCCACAATGCTAACCGCCTCGGGCGTTGTGACACGCAGACCGTTCACAAAGCGAGCTTCCAGCCCCGCTTCCTGCATGGCCTTGGAGATAGCCTTGCCGCCACCATGTACCACCACGGGGTTGAGGCCCATGGCCTCCATAACCACGATGTCGCGCATGAGCGACTTCACCAACTCGGGGTCATCCATAGCAGAACCACCGAACTTGATAAGAATAGTCTTATCGCGGTATGACTGCATGTAGGGAAGAGCCTCGATGAGAATGTCGGCCTTCTGGATTTCTTGCTCCGGCTTTTCTACCTTGCGCGTACTAATCATGGCGTGTATGGGGTGTCAAATATAGCGTTTAATTTTGAAGATGATGAGGGGCAAAATGCCAGCCAAGCACATGAGCACAATAGAGAGCCAGAAGCCCCATTCTGTGTTCAGGAAGGGGATGTACTTGAAGTTCATGCCAAAGATACTGGCAATGAGCGTAGGGGGCAGGAACACCACAGACATGATGGTGAACACCTTGAAGATGTCGTTCTGTTCAATATTGATGAGCCCCAACACGGCATCCAACATGAAATTAATCTTGTTGGAGAGGAAAGATGCGTATTCTGCCAGAGAGTTCACGTCTCGCGATACGGGCCGCAGCGGCACATACAAACTATCGTGCGAGCTCATGCAGGAATCCTCGTTGCCTGCAAAGGTAATCATGCGCAGCAAGTTCACAAGCGCATCTCGCTGGCGGGTAATCAAGTCACCCACACGCCCCAGTTCCTCGAGCGCATCGCGCAGGTCATCCGTATCAGGGTCTTCCCGGCGGCCCTTGCGGCGCGTATGGTGCGTGCCAAAAACTTTCTTAGAAAGCGCATCCAAATCGGTACCGAATCGTTCCAGCACGTCGGCCTGACGGTCAACCAAGGTCTCCAACAGCCCAATGAACACCAAATCGCGGTTCGTCTCCTGCGTGCGCAGCAGTTGGTGCGAGAACACACGGAATGAATACGAGTCTGTGTGGCGAATAGTGATAAGCTGGCGGCCTTTCAAGATGAAGGTGATTTCTGCAATGATAGGCTCATCTGTCTCCACACGGCTCAACACCGTTGTCGTCATGAATCGCCCACCGTCTTCGCAGTACAGACGCGATGTCGCCTCAATTTCTCGCATCTCGTCCTTCGTCGGCATCTCAATGGCACACAGCTTCTCAGCATAGGCCAATTCTTCCGCGCTAGGGGTCAACAAGTCAATCCAAAATACGGCACCCATGCTGTCGGGGTGATCCTCCATCCCGACTGCGCGTGAGATTCCTTTCTCCGACTGTGTATAGATGCGTATCATCGTTCCGCTGCTCGTTGGAGTGTGTGATGGGAGCGCGCCTTATGCCTCACGTGGCTTTAGAATGCGCTATTTTTTCCCAAATTGCAAGCCATTTTTGCCCATGACCCCACGATTGGCTCGATTTTTAGCTTAGGAACAAACTCGCGGCCCCGCTTCCACCGCTCTGGCATGACAGGAGGCTCCCAATCAGCCATACCTTCACAGAACACGAGGGAATCTATCTTGTAGGTACCATCTTCCACCCCCTTCTTGATAACCTCTTCATCCAAAGGACCCACGGGCGCTACCGCCAGGAACAGCAATGTAGTATGTTTTCATCTTGATATGTCGTAAATTTTCTTAAACGCGCCCAACAACAAGCTCTATATAACAAGTGCTTCTGCTGAAACGCTTTGTTGATTCGATTCAGAAAAAAAGCGTATCGTTACCCGTTTTTTCACCGAACGATGGCAAGTATAGCTTTTTTTTTCGCTTCACTTTATCAATGATTATGCAATCATTTCAGAGTCGTGCACCGCGACGAATGATTTGGCTTTCTATTGGAGAAAAAATATGCTAGAATGCGTGCGACGGCGCGCAGGAGCGCCAAGAAAGACCTATGAGTGACCCCAGCAAATTTCGCAATCTGGCCATTATCGCGCACGTGGACCACGGCAAAACCACTTTGGTAGACCAACTACTGAAAGCTGGCGGAACATACCGCGAGAATCAGGAGGTGCAGGACCGCGCCATGGACTCCATGGATTTGGAGCGAGAAAAGGGTATCACCATCAAGGCAAAAAACACATCCATCCACTGGAATGGCTACACCATCAACATTGTAGACACGCCCGGGCACGCTGATTTCGGCGCCGAGGTAGAGCGCGTGATGAAGATGGTAGATGGTGTGATATTGGTTGTAGACGCCTACGAAGGCCCCCAGGCCCAGACACGTTTTGTGCTGCGCAAGGCTTTGCAGGAGGGGTTGCTGCCCATCGTGGTCATCAACAAGATTGACCGCCCGCATGCCGACCCCATGAAGGTGCACGACCAAGTGCTGGAGCTGCTGATGGACTTGGATGCAAACGAAGAGCAGTTTGAAGCACCGTTTGTGTATGGCTCGGCTCGCGATGGATATTTCATGAACAGCCCCGAGAATGAGCCCCCGGTGGATTGCAGCCCCCTGCTCCACCAGATTATCAAGCACATTCCTGCGCCGAAGGATGCCGACCCCGACGGGCAATTCCAGATGCTGATTTCCAACATTGATTGGGATGACTACGTGGGGCGCGTGGCCGTGGGGCGCATCAGCCGTGGCAGCGTGAAGAAGGGCGACACCCTCTACCTGCTGCGCCCAGATGGCAGCCGCACACCGGGCAAGGTGACAAAGATTTTTGAATACAGCGGCTTGCAGACAACTGACTCCACCGTGGGTTCAGCCGGCAACATCATTGGACTTTCTGGTTTTGAAGATGTGGATATTGGTCAAACCCTGACAGCCGACCCTGATGGCGAAGCTCTGCCCTTTGTGGAAATTGAACCGCCCACGGTGCAGATGGAGTTCAGCATCAATGATGGTCCACTGGGCGGGCGCGACGGCAAGAATGTGACCAGCCGCGTGATTCGCGACCGACTCATGCGCGAAATGCGCACAAATATCTCCATCAAGGTGGAGGACACAGACTTGGCGGGCGTGTTCATGGTTTCTGCCCGAGGCACGATGCAGATTGCCATCTTGGTGGAGCAGATGCGCCGAGAAAATTACGAGGTGCTCGTTTCCCGCCCGAAGGTCATCACGCGTGATATTGAGGGTGTGCGCTGCGAACCCTTTGAGACAGTCTACATCGAAGTGCCTGATGAATGCGCCAATGGTACCGTGCGCATTCTGGGCAACCGCCGTGGCATTTTGGAGAACATGGAAACCAACGGCACAGGCCGCACATTCATCCAAGCCACCATTCCCACGCGTGGCCTGATTGGGTTTGAGTTTGAACTGGTCAACCTGACGAGTGGCCACGGCATATTCTCCCATTTGTTCAAGGAATATGCACCCTATGCTGGAGAAATCGTGACACGCCAGAGCAGCACGCTCGTGTCGATGGAAAATGGCATTGCTCGTCCGTACTCCTTGCAAGCCATGGAGGAACGTGGCTCCCTCTTCATCGCCCCTGGCGATGAGGTATACGAGGGGATGATTGTGGGTGAAAACCCCAAGCCTATTGACATTCCCGTGAACCCGACGCGTGAAAAACACCTGACGAATCACCGCTCTGCCACGAAGAATGATTCCATCCAGCTGACGCCGCCGCGCGTCTTCTCGCTGGAGCGCGCCATTGAGTACATTGAACCCGATGAACTGGTAGAGGCTACGCCGCATTTCATCCGCATGCGCAAGCGCATTCTGGATGCCACAGCACGCAAGCGCGCCGCCTTCCAGATGCAGCAACAGTAACCCTCAGCCCCCCCTCGACCATCTATGTGGCAAGACATCCTTCAATGGAGCTCGACAGGCGGATTATATGCCGCCGCCATCCTGCTTTTTGCACTGGGGTACTTGGGGGCTGTGCTACCCTATCCAGGCAACTTTGTAACACTGGCAGGCTGCATTTGCCTTGTGATTGCCATGGGAGAACCCTATCCTGAATGGGGATTTTGGATTGCGCAGGTGGTGCTGGCGACCTTTGGCACTCTTGTGGATAACCTGACCACGGCCTTGGGTGCTCGAAAATTTGGCGGCAGCAAGTACGCTTTTTGGTTCAGCATGCTAGGGCTCATCATAGGCGTGTTCTTCTTCCCCCTTGGGCTCATCATTGGGCCATTCTTGGGCGCCTTCATTGCCGAGCTCTGCATAGAGCGCCGCAACATGCAGCAATCGGCTCGCACGGGGCTTGGAGCCATGCTCGGGCTACTGGCCGGGGTCGTGTGCAAGCTGGTGATTTCCAGCATCATGATTGCCATGTGCTTTATCTGATACACGGCGAGGCATACACCGTGTGTCTAGTTCCCGGCGCTTGAGCTAGAGCAATGCGCATCATAGCAGCGACTCCCCCGCCAAGCACATATAGGGAGAGGCTCAACGCTCGCCGCTTGCCGCAGCAATGCTTGATTTAGATGAAGAAGAGCCTCTTTCCCGATTAAAGGCACAGCGGCAGCTTCACCTGTTTGTCTTTTTACACAACGAAAAATCACCGGCTGCTCGTACGTAGCAGCCGGAGATTTTATCAAAAACGGAAAACCTGAAAGGGAACTCAGGCGATGGAAGCCACAGACTTGGCAGCCTTGCTCTTGTAGTTGGCTGCGCGATTGGCGGGAACGGTGCCCTTCTTGGCGGCCTTGTCGATGACAGAGGCAAACTCGTTGTATGCAGCCACGGCGGCTTCCTTATCGCTACCAGCAACGGCCACAGCTACCTTCTTGCGAAGGGTGCGAACGCGGGACATGATGGAACGGTTGACAGCGGTGCGGGCAATCGTCTGACGGATACGCTTCTTAGCGGACTGGGTGTGAGCCATAGTAAAATTGAGAATTGGTTTTTCGTTTTGGTGGGCGAAGTATACTTCATTTTTACGAAATGTCAAGCAAATTGGGATGAAAAGACATTTTTTTTGAAATTGGTGACAGCAATTGTCATACTGACACGCGGAAAACTGGAAGGCGGGAGAGAGGTCATGTAGAATGCATCACGTGAAGAAGTGCCAATTTTGCGGAAAGAGAGCCACCATGCTATTGACCCAGATTGTCAATGGTCAGGTGACAGATTTAGCACTGTGCGAGGACTGCGCACGCGAGAAGGGTCTGTTTGACCCTCAGAGTCTCACCTTTGCAGAGAAATTTTTCCCCGAGGAATTCAAGGCAAAAGTCGACAAACTGGTACGTGATTTGGCGGAGAGCAAAAATGAAGGGAAGCAAAGCATGCGCAAGACGGATGTGCTGACCAAGTGCCCCGTGTGCGATTTTCCCCTCGAGACCTATCGCAAAACGGGGCGTCTGGGCTGCACCGACTGCTACACCGTCTTCTCCCGCGAGCTGAGCGTCTTGGCGACAAGCGAAAGCCAAGATGAAGCCCCCGCCGGCACCAACAAGCCACTAGACCGCAATACCTTAGAAAAGCGCCTTCAAGAAGCTATTACCCGCGAAGACTACGAGTTGGCAGCCCAACTGCGTGACCAACTCAAGACTCAAAACTAATTTTCTTCACGCATGGCCATTCGATTTACATCGCACCTCAAGCACCTCCCCCCTTGGTTCGACAACAAGGGGCTCGAGCACGGTGTCATCTTGGGTACAATGGGGCGCCTTGTCCGCAACCTGAAAGGAGAGTTTTTTCCCGGTTGGAGCACCGCTGAGAGCCGCGCCCGCGTTGCAGAAAAGCTGACACCCGCCGTACGAACCCTAGCCGGATTCAAGCAGGCTGCGCATGCCGAAATGACCGAGCTCAGCAAAGAAGAACGCAAAGTTCTGCTCGAGCGCAAGCAAATCACACCGTGCCTGGCAGCGCGGCAAGATGGCAGTCATGTGTTCATCAACAAGAAGCAGGACACCGTCATCATGCTCAATGAGGAGGAGCACATAGCCATTCATCATTTTTCAGCTGGCAACAAACTGACCGCCATCGTATCCGAGCTAGACAAAAAAGCCCGATCGCTCGCCGCGCAGGTGGAGCTCGCCCACAGCAAGGAGTACGGGTTTCTGACCAGCATGGCAGCCGAGTGCGGCGAAGGGTTGCAGCTCTACATGGTGCTGCACCTGCCCGGGCATGCCATGATGAACCAGATGGACAAGATGGAAAGAGCGCTCAACAAGATGCACCTCAATCTTTCCCCCTTCTTCATCGAATACGGGGAAGAAACGGGCAATCTCTATGTGCTCTTCTCCACCCCCATTCCCGCAGGCGCCACCGCCGATGTGCTAGGCCACATGCTCAACATAGCCGAAAACATCGTGGAAAAAGAGCTCATGCTGCGCGAAAAAATCGACATTGAGGATCCCTTGCAGATGGCCGACATGGTCGGGCGCGTTTACGGCACCTTGAGCCACGGCTGCCTGATGGATTACCAAGAATCCCTGCACGCATGGTCAACCCTGCAACTTGCGATGAGGCAAGCGCTACTGAGCCCCCTCACCAACAAGGAGAAGATCTTGAAACTCCTGAGCAATGCCCTATTGATTGGGGCCCCCGCACACATGGAATACAGCACAGAAGAAAGCTCACCACAAGTTCACAACTTCCTCCGCATGAGCATGATGAGCAGCATAGCCAAGCACCTCATTCTCTCACACGAAGACCTTTCCCCACAGGATACATACTGAACCCATGAATAATAATTTCACCCCCCGAGCACAACAAGTGCTTAGCCTTGCACGCCGCGAGGCAGACCGCTTCTTGCACAACTACATCGGCACAGAGCATATCTTGCTGGGCATGCTCAAGCTGGGACAGGGCGTGGCCGTCAGCGTATTGGAAAACATAGGCGTCAACATCCCCGAGTTGGTGTCTCGCATCGAGCAATCCATCATGCCAGGCAATGGCAGCAGCAACAATGGCTCCCTTCCCTTCACCCCGCGAGTACGCAAGCTCTTGACCACCGCCGGCAATGAAGCACGCGAATTGCGCCACACCTATGTGGGCACAGAGCACCTCTTATTGGCCATCCTGAAAGACTCTGATGGGTTGGCATGGCATGCGCTGACCTCTGCTGGCGTGAGCTACGAATCTGCCAAAAAAGGCGTGCAGCAAGAGATTGACCCGCGCTTCGACAACGATGGAGGCGATGAGCGCGACGAGGCCTCTGCCAACGGCGGCGGTGGTTTCCGCCCCGATGAAGAGGAAGAAGACGCCAACGCCTTCTTGCACTCAGGCAAAGCTGGCCGTGGAGCCGACAGACAAGAGCGAGGCAAGACCCCCGCACTCAAAGCCTTTGGGCGCGATTTGACACAGAAAGCCGCCAATGGCGAGCTGGATCCCGTGATTGGCCGCCGCAAGGAGATTGAACGCGTGATGCAGATACTGTGCCGCCGCACCAAGAACAACCCCGTGCTGCTAGGCGAAGCTGGTGTAGGCAAGACCGCCATTGTGGAAGGGCTCGCGCAAATGATTGTGAGTGGAGATGTGCCTGAATTCCTGATTGGCAAGAAAATTATTTCCTTAGACCTAGCGCTTATGGTGGCAGGCACCAAATACCGTGGCCAATTTGAGGAACGCCTCAAAGCCATCATGGATGAAATCAGCGCCGAAAAGAACATCATCCTCTTCATTGATGAGATGCACACCCTCATTGGCGCGGGCTCTGCCGAGGGTACGATGGATGCCTCCAACATCATCAAACCCGCTCTTTCACGCGGCGAGTTGCAAGCCATCGGCGCCACGACCATCAACGAATATCGCAAGCACATTGAAAAAGACGCCGCCTTTGAGCGCCGCTTCCAGCAGGTGCAGGTAGGCGAACCCTCTGTGGAGGATACTCTCCTCATCCTCAAAGGCATAGCCCCGCGCTATGAAGAGCACCACCATGTACGCTACACAGAAAAAGCATTGGAGGCTGCCGCCAGCTTATCCAAGCGCTACCTCTCAGGGCGCTTCCTGCCCGACAAAGCCATCGACGTGATGGACGAGGCGGGCTCCCGCCTGTGCATCGCCCGCATGACCCGCCCGGCCGACATCAAATCGAGCCAGCAAAAGCACAGCGAGCTCGATGCCGCCAAGCGCGAAGCCATCACCCGCCAAGATTTTGAGCAAGCCGCCCGTCTGCGCGACGAGATGAACGCCCTGCACGACGACTTGCAGCAAAAACTGACAAGCTGGAAGGAATCCATGGATTCGTCCTACGCGGATGTGGACGAGGAGGACATCATGACCGTGCTTTCCAAGTGGACGGGTATCCCCCTTTCCCGCATGGAGGAAAAGGAGACAGAAAAACTTCTGCGCATGGAAGAAGAGCTCAAGAGCAAAGTGATAGGCCAAGACGAGGCCTGCTCGGCCATTTCGCGAGCCCTGCGTCGCAGCCGCGCCGACATCAAAGACCCGCGCCGCCCCATCGGCTCATTCCTCTTCATGGGGCCCACGGGCGTAGGCAAGACCTACTTGGCGCGCAACCTCGCAGAAATCATGTTCGGCACGGCCGATGCGCTCATTCAGGTAGACATGAGCGAATACATGGAGAAGTTTAGCACGAGCCGGCTCATTGGCTCGCCGCCAGGCTATGTGGGGCACGATGAAGGCGGACAACTGACGGAGCAAGTGCGCCGCCGCCCCTACGCCGTCATCCTCTTCGACGAGGTGGAAAAAGCCCACCCCGATGTGATGAACCTGCTGCTTCAAATCTTGGAAGAAGGCAACATGACTGATTCTATGGGGCGCAAGGTCAGCTTCAGCAACACCATCATCATCCTCACCTCCAACGTGGGAGCTAGCTTGGCCGCACGCCAAGGCAAAGTGGGCTTCGGCGCTGCCAGCGCAGATGAAGCCGACTACGACACCATGAAAGAACGCATCTCCGAGGCGGCTAAACAACACTTCCGCCCCGAGTTCATCAACCGCTTCGACGAGTTGATTGTGTTCCGCATGCTCGAACGCCGCGACTTAGAGCAAATTGTGCAGCTGGAAGCCCGCAAACTCATCAAGCGACTGGCAGACAAGAAGATACAGCTCACCCTCTCTCCAGAAGTCATTGGCATGCTGGTGGACAAGGGCTACGACCCGCAATACGGCGCTCGCCCCATGCGCCGAGCCATCGAGCGCATGCTGGAAGACCCCATCGCCGAGGCCATCTTGCGTGGTGATTTGCGTGGTGGCACAGCCTCGCTCGCCAAGCGCAATGAAGAAAGCGGGCGCATTGAGTTTGAAAACGCGGTTCCTCCAGCCGAAAAAGAGCCAGCAAAGCCCAAAACACCCCGTAAACCAAGCGCTAAGGCTAAGAAAGAAACGCTGAGCAAGACTGCCAAGAAAACGAGCTCCAAAAAGAGCAAGTAAGACTTAGGATAGCTTATACGCGGTCTCCCCTCGCCATGAAAGAGAGGGGAGACCGCTTCTCTTTGGCAAGGAGGCCTTTTTCTAGCGCTTTTGAGGGACGATGTTTTCATTAGTCTTGCGTAGCAAGGAAGTTTTGTGTATAATACGGGGCGAGTATTATGATCGAACAGTTACGCAAACGGCTTCTGGATCGGGAAAACCCCGTACGCATTCACTTGATTGGTGTGGCAGGCGCAGGCATGAGTGGGCTTGCACGCATGCTGCTGGAGATGGGGCACCGCGTCAGTGGCTGCGACCGCGTGACGAGCGATGAAACCGAGCGGCTGCAGCAAGCGGGGCTTGTGTTCTCATGCCCGCACAGCGCAGACTCTGTAAAAGACGCCGAAGTAGTCATTTACTCCAGCGCCATTCGCGAGGAAAACGTGGCATTGGCAGCGGCTCGCCAGAATGGTTGTCTGTGCTTGCGCCGCGCTGAGTGCTTGGCTGCTATCCTCAACAACAAGAAGGGCGTAGTGGTAGCTGGCACCCACGGCAAAACGACGACCTCTGCCATGAGTGCGCACCTGCTGCGCGAAGGCCGCATGCGCCCCTGCCACTATGTGGGCGCCGAAATCCCCGTGCTGGGAGCCAATGCTCACTGGACTCAGGACAGCGAATACTTGGTAGCAGAAGGCGATGAAAGCGATGGCACACTCGTCAACTACATCCCCGAGCACAGCATCATCCTCAACGTGGAAGCAGAGCACCTTGATTTCTACCGCGATTTGGACCACATCAAGAGCGTATTCCACCGCCTGTGCAAACAGACGCGCGGCAAGCTCATCTACTGCAAGAGCGATGCGGGCGCGGCAGATGTCTGCTCTCAATACCCCAACACCATTTCCTACGGCTGGCAAGACGCCGATTACACGGCTACCGATATGACGGTGAAGCGTGGCCGCACGCTCTACACCATCAACTACAAAGGCGAACCGCTGGGTCGCGTTGAGCTCGGCATCCCCGGCCGCCACAATGTACTCAACTCCTTGGCCGCCACGGCATTGGCTCTCGAACTGGGATGCGATTTCCCCAGCATCACCCGTGGTTTGGTAAGCTTTGCAGGTGCACGCCGTCGCTTTGAGACCAAATACCTGTCCCGCGACTACCGCATTGTGGACGACTACGGTCACCATCCCACCGAAATCGCCGCAACCTTGCAAACGGCTCAGAGCCTGAAGCCTGAACGCCTCATCGTGCTGTTCCAACCGCACCGCTACACCCGCACCCAGCTGCTGCGCGACGACTTTGGCCGCGTGCTTCAAAATGTGGACAAGTTGTATGTGGCAGACGTGTATCCCGCCAGCGAACCGCCCATCCCGGGCATCAGCGGCCAAACCATCGTGGATGCTGTTCTGGAAAACGGCCCGGTTGATGCCGAATTCCTGCCGAATCTGCCCTTGGCACACCACGCCGTGGGCAACATTCTCCGCCCGGGGGATATGTTCATCACCTTGGGTGCCGGCAATGTGCACGAAACAGGCAAAAAGATAGCAGCCGACTTGCGCGTGCTGGCCGAAATGCAGCAGGAATGCGGCAATGATTTCACCTGCCGCCTCTACGAACCCATGAGCAAGCACACCACTTGCGGCGTGGGTGGCGAAGCTCAGTACTGGATTGAACCCGATACCTTTGAAAAGATGCAAGCTGTGGTCAACTTCTTCAAGGACCGCAGCATCCCCGTCCACATCGTGGGGCGCGGCTCCAATCTCATCGTGCGCGAAGGCGGCATCCGCGGTGCCGTCATTCACCCCGTGGCTGGCGATTTCCAGAAGCTGGAAATGAGAGGCAAGAACATCATCGCAGGGGCGGGCGTCAAGCTCAAGAAGCTGGCCACCTTTGCGGCGCAAAACGGCATCAGCGGTTTTGAATGGATGGATGGCATCCCCGGCTATGTGGGGGGAAGCCTGCGCCAGAATGCAGGCGCTATGGGTGGCGATATGTGGAGCGTGTTCCGCTCAGCCATCGCGCTGAATGATGATGGCGACATGGTCGAGTTCGAAAAAGAAAGCATGCGCCCTGCCCGCTACCGTCTCATCCCTGATTTTGAGCACAACTTGGTGATGCAAGCTACCTTTAGCGGCACACCGGGAGACCCGCAGGAGATTCAAACACGCACCGAACAAAACCGCGAGCAACGCAAGGCTAGCCAACCTGTCGAACCCAGCGCGGGTTGCACCTTCGTGAACCCCGAGGAAATCCCCGCAGGCAAGCTCATTGATGAGATGGGCCTCAAGGGCTACACCATCGGCAAGGCTCAAATCTCGACCAAGCACGCCAACTTTATTGTCAACCTTGGCAAGGCCAAAGCAACAGACGTGACCGAACTGATTGATTACATCCGCCACAAGGCCAAGGAAGAACGCGGTATCACCCTCAAGACAGAAGTCCAAGTTGTGGGGGATCGCGAAGCTGAATTCTAATATACCCTTTTCAAACACATCATGAAAACACTGACGAAAGAGACGGCTATCGCCCTGTTGATGGGTGGCCCTGGTTCCGAACGCGAGGTATCTATCACCTCCGGCAACGCTGTATTGGAAGCCCTGCAACAAGAAGGCTTCACCCGAGTAACCCCCGTCATCGTCGATTCGGAGTCCCCTGCTATCCCCGAGGGCACAGAACTTTGCTACAACATCATCCACGGCACCTATGGCGAAGACGGTGGTCTGCAAAGCTACTTGGAAAAGCTGGGCATCCCCTACACGGGTGCTGGCTCTGAAACGAGTCGCAAATGCTTTGACAAAGTGCTCACCAAAGAAGCCATTGTGGCAGCAGGTGTACCCACCCCCGCCAGCGAGGTAATCACCGCCGACCAGATGCCGACTATCCCCGTTCCCTGCGTCATCAAGCCCCCGTGCGAAGGCTCTTCCGTAGGCGTGCAAATTGTGAAGGATGAAGCAGACTTGGCCGCAGCCGTAGCAGAAGCTGGCAAATACGGCAAGGAGCTGTTGGTGGAAGAGTTCATCAAGGGCAAAGAGCTCACCGTTGCCATTTTCAACGGCGAGGCGCTGCCTGTCATCCACATTTGCCCGCGCTCTGGCTTCTACGACATGAACAACAAGTACCCCTCTCTGTACGGTGGCGCTGGGTCTGACTACATCTGCCCCGCCGACATCAGCGAGGAGGAGACAAAAGCTGTGCAACAAGCCGCTTTGGCAGCCTACAATGCTCTGAATGTAGAAGTGTATGGGCGCGTAGACGTGCTACTGACAGATGATGGCAAGCCCTACGTCCTGGAAATCAACACCATTCCGGGCATGACCAGTGCATCCCTCTTCCCCAAAGCCGCCAAGGCGGTCGGGATTTCTTTTGGGGAGCTCTGCACCCGCATCGCAGAAATTTCCCTGAATCAAGCCCGTGGCTGAACCCAGCCTAACACGAGATGAAACGACAGAACAAGTTCCGCTTTGAGCAGAAGACAAATGTCAAGCTGCTTGAGGATGCGCTGTCGCTCAAGGCTCGGCTTTTCAGCATGATAGCCCTGATTCGCGCGGGGCGATGGCTGCGCCGATACTCTCTCGTGGTGATAGGTGCTATTGCACTCGCATACGGTATATGGGTATGCTGCAATTACGCCATCGAAAAGGCTTATAGCCTCAGCATCGATAACATCAGCTACAAATCTCACCGAGACCTCATCAGCAAGGAGCAGGCACTCAAAATCCTTGGCATTGAGGGCTCTGTGAACATGGCCACCTTGGATGTAGCAGGCATGCAGAAAAAGCTGGAAGAAATTCCCAGTATCGATTCCGTGCGCATACGCGCCGAGTTGCCTGATACCCTGCACATCGAGGTGGACGAGCGCATCCCCATTGTCTTTGTGGAAATGGAAAGCGGCGCAAGCACAGGGCGCCGCACGCGCTTATTCATGGACCCCAAGGGTATTTTGTTCCCCGTCAACGCAGAATACCACAGCAAATACATGGGCGTGCCGACTTGGTACTTGCAGCTATCGGACGTGAAAGAGCTCAAAGCTGGTGAGCGCATAGCCGAGGAGCGCTGCCGCCCCATTCGCGAACTCATTGCGGCGTCCAACGCCTATGATTTGACCGAGATTCCCGCCATTCGCGAGATTTTCCGCCCCAAGGAATGGAAAATTCAGCTTACACTTGACAATGGCGTGGCCGTCACCATGCAGGTGTACGAAATCAAGGAGCAAATGGAGCGTTTGGCCATGATTTTGGAACACGTGCAGGTTACAGGCATGCCCGCGCGCAGCATCAACGTCATCCAAAAAATCAACCCCACCGTCATCCCGGCAGAAGTGCCCGAGCAGAAGAAAGAGGGGGAAAAGGATGATGAGAAGAAGAAGCGGAAGCGTGAGCGGAAATAAGGCTACGCGCCTCATTCCCCCTGCTGTTCGCGCAACTTGCGCAGGTATTCTAGGCGCTCCGTGATGCGCAGCTCCATACCATTCGTGGTGGGGTGATAATACACGCGCCCCTCTGGCAAATAGGCCTGCGGCACAAAATGCTCTTCCCCAAAATCGTGGGCGTATTTATACTGAGTCGCTTCTTCCGACACACCCCGCAAACGAGCCAGTTTTTTGCGAGTGGGTGTGGCTAAATGGTCTGGCACCGCCAGTGTTTTACCGTTGCGCACATCCTCGAGCGCGGCATCCAAGGCCTTGTAGGCCGAGTTGCTCTTGGGCGCAGTCGCAATGTATACCGTGGCGTGAGCCAAGGGGATGCGGGCTTCTGGCATGCCCACCATCTCAGCCGCGCGAGCTGCGGAGAGTGCTACCCGCAGGGCGTTCGAATCAGCCAACCCGACATCCTCACTCGCGCAAATGACCAAGCGGCGGGCAATGAAGCGGATGTCCTCCCCCGCGTTGAGCATGTAAGCCAGCCAATAAAGCGCCGCATCGGGGTCGCTACCGCGCATGGACTTAATGAATGCAGAAATGGTATCGTAGTGGCCGTCTCCTGTGCGGTCGTACTTAACCGCCTTTTTCTGGATAGACTCCTCTGCCACTGCCAAATCAACGTGAATGCACCCGTCATCCCCAGGGGGGGTAGAAAGGGCTGCCACCTCAAGAGCAGTGAGCGCCTTGCGTGCATCACCATCAGCCTTGAGAGCCATATGCTCCAGCGCATCGGCATCTACCTGCACATTGAGCTTGCCGAGCCCTCGCCGGGTATCAGCTGTGGCTCGCTGCATGAGGTCAACTAATTCCGCGGCAGGTACTGGCTCCAAGGGAAAGATTTGGGAGCGCGACAGCATAGCGGAATTGATGGCAAAATAAGGATTCTCGGTTGTCGCGCCGATGAAGCGAACCGTTCCCTTCTCCAAATGCGGCAAGAGGACATCCTGCTGTGCTTTGTTGAAGCGGTGAAGCTCATCCACAAACAAAATAGTCTTCTGGCCATGCAGCGTTTGGCGGGCGCGCGCTTCAGCAATCTTCTCGCGCACTTCACTCACGTTGGACTCTACGCCATTGAGCATCACAAAGTACGCGCTTGTCTGCTTCGCTATCACATAGGCCAGCGTTGTCTTACCTACACCGGGTGGGCCGTAAAAAATGAGCGAGGAAAAGCGGTCTGTCTCAATCGCGCGCCGCAGCAACTTGCCTTCTGCCAGCAAATGCTTTTGACCAGCCACTTCCTCCAGCGTTTCGGGGCGCATGCGCGCTGCCAGCGGCATGGCGGCCAAAGTATCGCTCTCTGGCACCTCGCTTTCGCTGCTACGCCCGTGTGGTGTAAAAAGGTCATCCATACCAAAAACGGGGTGGGCGCATCAGATACGCGGGAAAACGGAGCTGAGCTGAATATTGATGGTGCTATAGCGTTTTTGCAGCGGCTCGAGCATGGCTTCTTGTTGAGCCACCTTCTGGCGCGGTGCCGTATACAAGCGGCGGTACGCAGCCACGCGGGATATGACCAGTTTTTCCACCGCAGCGGAAATGGCACAACGCAACGGGAGTTCGAGAGAGGCCGCCAGACGCTGCACCTCGTGGCGAATGCGCCGAGAAGCCACCAAATGAGCCAGCGAACCCACCAACCAAACAAAGCCGGCCACGCCTACACTATACACGGCTGGCTCATCTTGCCCAATGAAGCCTAAGATACCAGCCACAAAGAGGAACAGGCACACAAAACCCACAAAAACACGCATCCAACCGATTCGCTTCTTGTACAAATCAGCCATTTTATTGCGCAGACCTGCGCTTTTGAACGGCTCATAGAGCTCGCGCCCCATGCGGCAGCGCAGCTCGCTCAGTTCCGTCTCCAACGCTTCCGTGGGGAACTCCCCAATCTCGCACTCGAGCGTCTTTTTCATGCGCGGGCGCACACTCTTCCAATGCCCGGTGCAGGAGAGGATGAACTGCTGGTCAGATTCTTGCTGCTGCTGGGTCACCTCATCCAGAATCATGTGGTAGAAGCAATTTTCAGTACCAGCGCCCATTTGTTCCAGGCGCATCAGCACCACAGGCGAAAGGGTGCGCCCCAGTGCGCGGCGCACACAGCTGAGCAACATGGGGAGCATGGCTGTGGCGGTACCGACATAGGTTTCGCTTCGCTGCTTGACGCCGAGCATCTGGTGAGACAAGAAATTGTCAATTTCTTGCTCGATGCCAGCCAAGAAACCACTATCCGTTCGCCCCACGGCAGCGCGGGCATTGAGCACGCGGCCCTGCTTGCGCACCAGTTCCAAGCCTTTGTCCAACACATGGCGAATGGTGGCGCGCACGCCGTCTGGCATGCGCAAGGCCTCCTGCACACGCTCGGCAAACACATCGCAAGCTTGCTTGGAGGTGGGGCTCACAAAATACAGGGGCAAGGTATTACCCAATTGCGTACGGCAAAAATCGCGCAGCGTTTCCTTGAGCTGCAATGCGGCATCCGCTGCTATCTTGTCGGTGTAGGTTACGGCCAACAAACACTCTCCCACCCCCTTCTCCGGCAGGGTAGACAACACATTCCACACGGGGGATTGTGCGTAGTTGCGCCCATCAACCACAGCAATCACTACATCTGCCCCTTGCAAAAGCTGGCGTACAGTATCTGCCACGGCAGGCTCCGCACAGGACTGTGTATCCACCAATTCTAAGCCTGATAGATGGTCATACGGCAAAAAGCGAGAGCAAGTTGCATCACCATCTGCACTGCGGTAGCGCCAGCATACATACTGGCGGTTAAGCGGCACACGCGCAATCAGCGGTGCATCCGCTATCATGGAAAGCAAGCTAGATTTGCCACATGCCGCACCACCAATGACCATGATTCGGCGGTCTTTTCGCAATGCGCGGATGGATGTATGCACGGGTTCAACAAACTCCACAAGAGACTCGTCATCAATATCATAGCACAAATCAACAGCCTGCTCAGCCCAATAGCGAGCAAGACTTTCTTGTGTTCTGAATCCGCGGTTTAACATTATCCGTGGAGATTATAGCCACCCTGCCCGCGCTTGTCGAATATAAAAAGTTCATTATTCGTCATCGTTCATCTAAATGACGCGCAATCCACCGAAAAAAAATTAAAGCGACGAGTGGTCCGCGCCTTTTTCAAGAAGAGACGCGAGCTGAAAAGTGGCATTTTCATTGACTTGAGCAAGCGGCAAGGATATGATGCCGCGACGACACATTGCAAGCCATGATTAAATTTTCACTCACCATCCTGCTGCTGACCATCAGCAACATCGTGATGACTTTTGCTTGGTACGGATTTTTGCGAAAACCCGGCGAAGCGGCGGATTCACCCATGTGGAAACTCGTGCTGATGAGCTGGGGCTTGGCCTTTTTTGAGTACTGCTTCATGGTACCAGCCAACCACTTAGGCCGCACCATTGGCTTGTCTCTGGCCCAACTCAAAATCATGCAAGAGACCATCACCCTGAGCATCTTCATCCCGTTCATGCTGCTGTACATGGGTGAGCAATGGAAGTGGGACTACCTGTGGGCGTTTCTGTGTGTGCTGGGTGCGGTCTTTTTCGTGAATCGAGAAGCATTGATGAACGCATGACGACAAAGTTGCTTGTTTTTGACACGAAATCATATAGAATGAACACACACATGAAGCTTTTACCTCTTGTTCTTGCCCCTGTTTTGCTGTTTAGCTCCTGCTCACTGATGGAGAAAGGCGAGTATGTGCCCGAGTATCTGAAAGAGCCTTCTCCGCTCGATCCCCCCGGCACAGAAGCCGCACGCGCAGCCGAGAAAGCCAAACGCGTGAAAGAAGGTGCTTTTGAAACAGGCAGCACCCAAAAGGTGAACGAAGGAAAGGTGTTCCTTTTCAAGCGCAATCCCGACTATGACGAGGATGTGACGGGCAAGATGGTGAGCACAGAAAACGCTAAAATCATTTCCTGCGAAGGTCTGTATTACTTCGTTGAGGTAGATGATGGCAGCAAGGGTTTCTTGCGCGAATCTGACATGCAAAGCCCTGTCAAGCAGCTTGTATCCACCACAGAAATGCACTTCCCTGGCTTGGATTCCAATGCCCCTGCGGATGACATGTTCCCCGAGCCCGGCGAAGTCATCGAGCTGGACAGCAATCAAAAATTGATGACCAATAGCGTGGGGCGCACGGTTGTGGTAGCCAACAAGAAGTCTGATAAGAGCAGCGCTTTTGAGGCCCGCAAGAAGGCCTTGATGGAGGGCAAATCGCTGGACTCCGTCCCCCTGCCCGACCCTGCGGATGTGCCGCTGCCCGAGCCCACAGGTTCTGCCGGGGAATAAGCCATGGTGGCCTACGCGGCACTCATCGAACGCTTTTTGCTCTACCTAGCGGCAGAGCGTGGCTTGAGCACAAACTATCGGCTCTCGATACACCAGAGTCTGAGTCGTTTTGCCGCGTGGTGTCAGGGGCAGAGCTTGGCTCCTGATGCACTGACAGAAGAACACCTCACGCGCTACCAGAGAGAACTACGCAGCAGCGGGGCGGCAGCTTCTTCCTGCCGCGTTGCGGTGGTGCACCTGCGCATATTTTTCAAATATCTGGCGGCGCGCAAGACTATCGAGCGCAACCCCGCAGAGCTCCTACGCGCAGGAAAAATCACCCAGCAACTACCAGACACCCTCGCGGCCGAAAGCATCCAGCAGCTTTTGGAAGCCGTCTCGCCAGCGGATGTCCCGCTGGGCACACGAGACCGCGCCATCCTTGAGCTCTTGTACAGCAGCGGCTTGCGAGTCAGCGAGCTCATCTCCCTACGCCCCGAACACATCGATTGGGAAGAAAATTTTCTACGCATCACAGGCAAAGGCAACAAGACCAGATATGTGCCCCTAGGCGGCATGGCGGCCAAGGCGTTAAAGTGCTACATGAAGCAGGCTCGGGCGCTCCTGCTAGGAGAAAAGCGCGGTCCCAACAGCCAAGTGGTCTTCCTATCCAACCGTGGAGGCATGCTCACCCGCGAGCGCATTCGCCAAATCATCAAAGAACGTGCACTGCAGGCGGGCCTGAGCGACAAGGTGTACCCGCACATCATGCGCCACTCCTTTGCTACGCATCTGCTGGAAAATGGGGCAGATTTACGCGTCATCCAAGACATGTTGGGGCATAGCAATTTGGCCACCACGCAAATCTACACCCACGTTGAGCAAAAACGCTTGGTGAGCTTGCACCGGCATTTTCACCCGCGCGGCAAAAAAGAAGAGTAAGCCGCCTCACATCGCGCGGGCCAGAGTAAGCACCCCTACTTCCTGCACGCCGGGGAGAGTCCGCAGGATGCGTGCGCAAGCACGAGCCGTGGCGCCAGTGGTATACACATCGTCCACAATCAACACACGCTCAGGGATTGGCTGATGACACCTCTCCCACGCGGGCGAAAGGGCATACACCTTGTCAGCCTGCTGCTGGCGCGCCCGGGCCGACATGCGGGTCATGCTGCGCTTTTCTTCTTCGCTCAGCTGGCGCACTAGAGGCTGCAACAGTGGGGCACCACAAAGCTCAGCCAGTTCACGAGCCAGCAATTCGGCTTGGTTGTAGCCACGCTCGTGCTGGCGGCGGGCATCAATCGGCACCGGCACAATTCCCCACGCACCGCTGCGATTCAGCTGGGGTGTCTCCTGCCAGAGCTGGTGAAGAATCGCCACAAAGGGAGCTGCTAAATAAGAAGCATGGTGGTATTTCAAATCATGCACCAAGTAGCGTGTTTCTCCCTCCAGCACGAGGGCGGAGCGAGCCCAACTGTACTCACGCGGAAAGCTCTTGCAAGAATCGCAGCAATCGGGCTCAGACGCCGCGCCGTAGGTTGCGGCACCGCAGTACAAGCACACGGGCCGCGGCACGCGCGCCAAGGCATCCCGGCAATTCTCACACAAGCTCTGCGGCGCAGCTTCTCCGCACACAGAGCATGTCACCGGGTATATCCAACGCAACATGAGGCCTCAACGATGGCGGCTGATGAACTCCTTGGCCGCGTTCTGATAAGCCATGGAAGCCGTGCCGTAGGGGTCATGTTCAAGCACCGTCTTACCAAAGCTGGGAGCTTCGCCCACACGCACAGAGCGAGGGATGACGGTGGTGTAAATCTTATCTGGCAAATTCTCGCGCACCTGAGCAATCACCTGATTGGCCAGGTTCGTGTTGTTGTACATGGTCATAAGCACACCTTCGTGCACCAAGTTGGGGTTGGCGCCACTGTCGTGAATCTGCTCAATCACATACAAAATTTTGGACAAACCATCCAAGCTCAAGAACTCACACTGCATGGGGGTAAGCACCTCATCGCAGGCGCAGAGAGATGATGTCATGAGCACCCCGAGTGAGGGGGGCGTATCCAAAAACACATAGTCGTAAAAATCGCTACCGCGCAAGCCTGCCATGGCATCTCGCATGCAGGTGGTGTGGGTACCATTCTGGGTAAGCTCCACTTCTACACCAGACAAATCCATGTGTGCAGGGATGATGGAAAGGTTGCGACGGTGTGTGGGCATGATGAGCTCTTCCATCAGGCGGTTGCCGATGAGAGCTTGGTAGATACTTTCCTCGCTAGAAGCCTCAATCCCCAAAGCAGATGAGGCATTTGCCTGCGAGTCCACATCAATAAGCAACACACGCTTCCCACGCTGAGCCAACGCAGCTGAGAGGTTGACCGCCGTGGTGGTCTTACCTACTCCACCCTTCTGGTTTGCTATGGCAATAACTTTCACGCGCAAGATTATACAGGAAAGGCGCACTGTTTTCAAGCCGATATTTTGTTGCCATGACAGTAGCTCTGTGCTAGACTTCGTGCATGCACACAGAAGAGGTTATTGCCGCGGCGCGTGAATTGGCTGCCGCCATGGATCAATTGACGTTTGGCGCACCCGTAGCCTATACCTACAACCCGCTCACCTACGCATGGGCAGGCCACGAAGCCTACATCCGCAAGTTTGCGACCGGCAAGAAGAAGGTCCTCTATCTTGGCATGAACCCGGGTCCCTTCGGCATGGCGCAGACAGGCGTTCCCTTCGGTGAGATTGCCGCCGTAACCCTGTGGATGGGTATCAGCGCGCCCATTGCCCAACCACCAGCCACTCACCCCAAACGCCCGATTCAGGGATTTGCATGCCCGCGCTCCGAGGTGAGCGGGCGGCGTTTGTGGAGGCTATTTGAGGAAATGTATGGCAGCGCCGAATCCTTTTTTGCGGAGTCGTATGTCGCGAATTATTGTCCGCTGATTTGGATGAGTGAGAGCGGTGCCAACATCACCCCCACCCAGCTTCCCAAAGAACAAGTGGCGCAGATTGATGCGGCTTGCCAGCGTCATTTGGTGCGTCTCATCGAGATTTTGGAACCGCAATACCTCATCGGCGTGGGGGGCTACGCGCTCAAGCAAATGGAACTGGCCGCTGCAGCCTTGCCCGAGCGCACGTTCACCCTCGGCACCATCCTGCACCCCAGCCCCGCCAGCCCCGTGGCCAATAAATGCTGGCCCGACAAACCCCGCCAGCAAATACGAGAGATTCTGGGCCTCAACTAAACAATGGGATGACCACCATCTGGCAAGGGATAAATGACGGCACTGTCCTGATTTGCACTTGCCACTCTGGAGCAAAACAGATAGGATAAGCGGCAGTCATGCACGAGCAATTCATACACGCATACGAGCAACTTTCTCTCTTCACCGCAGGCATTGTCATGGGGCTGGTACTCATAGCACTGCATCTGCTTGCCCTCATGCAGCAAGACAAGTGCCTGCAGGCGCTGACAAAAGCACACCAAGCCAGCAAGGCCGGGCAGGTACTGCTGGGCATAGACTTCATCTGGGTTGCGCTGTTGTTGTTTGATGCCACATGGAATCCCCTGCGCATGGACTTGTTCGAGTTCAACAACATGCGCGGCATTTTGCTCATTTTGTGCCCCATCATCTGGTTTGTGATGAGCAGCATGTGCAAGGAAAACCTCCTTCCCCGCGCTCTGGGCATGTTTTTACTGCTCATGGCCATTGTGCCTCTCAGCGCCGCTTTTCTCAAAGAGCCCATCACACGATTGCTTATCCCCATCTGGTGGTACCCTGTGCTCACCGTGGCCATGTTCTGGGTAGCCAAGCCCTATCTTTTCCGCGATTGGGCAGCATGGCTTGAAGCACACCCCAAAGTGTACCGCGCGGGCGCATGGGCTGGCTTAGTATATGGTGTGCTCATCCTGTTCTGCGCCGTTCTTTTCTGGTAATCCATCATCATCTTTTTGTCTATGCACTTCATGGAAAACAAATGCGATACGCTCTACACGGCTGATTATGTCGTGACGCAAAACGACGGGCGAGACATCATCCGCGGCGGGGCCGTTGCCGTGAGTGGCAACAGCATTCTTTGTGTGGGGCACGCAGACATGCTGGATATTCTCTACCCCGACGCCCGCCGCGTGAACTTGGGCGCGGCCGTCATCATGCCTGGCCTCATCAACGCCCACACGCACGTCTCCATGAGCCTGCTGCGCGGCTACTCCGATGACAAAGCGCTGATGGATTGGCTCACGAAAGACATTTTCCCACAGGAGGCCAAGCTCACCCCCGAACTGGTAGAGCTGGGAGCTCGATTCAGCATGGCCGAGATGATACGCACAGGCACCACCGCTTGCTACGACATGTACATGCTGGAGGATAGCGTATTCCGCGCCGCCGATGCCATGGGCATGCGCGCCGTACTGGGCGAAAGTGTCACGCAATTCTTCCCCTCCCTGTCAGCACAAGACAAAGATGGCTATCTTGCCCGAGTACGCCGATACGCCGAGGAGTGGAAAGACCACCCCCGCATCCGCATGGCCGTCTTGCCGCATGCGCCCTACACCACCACACCGGAGTTGCTGCAGGAATGCCGCGCCTTAGCCGATGAGACGGGGGCACTCTTTGGCATGCACTTGGCAGAAACGGAGAATGAGACAGAGACATGCTTGCAGCGCTTTGGTAAGCGCCCCATTGCCTACTGCGAAAGCTTGGGGCTGCTACAACCAGATAGCACATTCTTCCACGTGGTACATGCCAACGAAGAAGAGCTGGACATGCTGGCAGAAAACCGCTGCGCCGTCGTGCACAACCCTGCCTCCAACATGAAATTAGCCAGTGGCGTGGCCCCCATTCCCGCCATGAGCACACGCCGCATTGGCTTGGGGCTCGGCACGGATGGACCTGCCAGCAACAACGCTCAAAACATGGTGCGCGAGATGTACATGGCGAGTCTCCTGCACAAGGTGAACACCCTTTCCCCCACTGCCAGCCCCGCTCAGTTGGCGCTCGACATGGCCACGCGCGGTGGCTCCGATGCCCTGCACGAGCCGCTCATTGGCACCCTTGAGCCCGGCATGCGCGCCGATTTCATCGCGCTAGACCTCACCACGCCCAACATGCAGCCCGTGCACAACATTGTGTCCAACATTGTGTATGCTGCCACAGGGTTAGAAAACCGACTCACGGTGGTAGATGGCAAAGAACTGTACCGCGATGGCGAGTTCCTGACCTGTGATTACGAGGCGCTTTGCGCCGAAATGAAACAAGCGCGCACATGGGTGAAAGCCTGATGCAGATGCCCCTTGGGCAGATTCCCTGCGCCGCCATCGATTTTGAATCCGCGGGGGCCGCGCCAGGCGAAACCGATTGTCCTGTGCAAATAGGAATCGTGCGGGCGGAGTCCTTGTTTGGCGAGATGCAGTGTTTTACTTCCTACATCGCATGCCACAGGCCTGTGCGCTGGAGCGCCGCTAAGGTGCATGGCATCACCAACGAAAAACTGCACCATGCCCCAGAGTTCTCTGCCCTCTGGCCCGATGTCAAGCGGATGATGAGCGGCTGCATGGTCGTGGGCCACAACCCCGCCACTGAAGCTCGCTTTCTGAGCGCATACCCCGGGCATGGCTTCTCCCCGTGGTTAGACACGCTCGCTCTGGCGCGCAAAGCCATTCCCGGGCAAGATGATTATTCTCTGGGTGCGCTGTGTCGGCTGTGCCATCTTGAGCCAGAGATTGAAGCGCTCGTGCCGGGTAGGAGCTGGCATGATGCGCTCTTCGATGCCGCAGCATCCCTGCTTCTCCTGCGCCTGCTGGTGCGCGAGCTGAATATGGGCAACTCGCCCCCGGAGCTCATTCCCTTTGCCATCAAAGACCGCTGATTTTCCCCATGAACCAACCGCTTCTACGCATCCGCAATCTGAGCATTGAGTTTCACACCCGTGCTGGTGTCAACTATGCAGTCAACGATGTGAACTTTGATTTGCACGCAGGTGAAACCCTGGGGATTGTGGGCGAATCAGGCTCGGGCAAATCCGTCACCTGCTCCGCCATCATGGGGCTGCTGCCAGAGCCGCCCGCATGCATCGCCCCGCAAGCAGAAGCGATGCTGGAGGGACGCAACTTGCTACGCTTACCAGAAAAGGAAAAACAAGCGCTGCGCGGCAAACGCATCTCCATGATTTTTCAGGACCCGATGACCTGTTTGAATCCCTGCATGTGCATAGGAGACCAAGTGGCAGAGCCGCTCGTGCTGCACCAAGGTCTCAGCTGGAAAGAAGCCCGAGCCTTGGCGGTGGAAGAACTGGCGCGCACGGGTATTTCCAACCCAGCCGAGAGAGCTCGCGCGTACCCCCACGAATTCTCTGGTGGCATGCGCCAGCGAGTGATGATAGCCATGGCGCTTATCACCCGTCCACAAATACTCATTGCAGATGAACCCACCACCGCACTGGATGTAACCGTGCAAAAGCAAGTATTGGATTTACTGCGCGCGCGCCAACAAGAACTGGGCACTGCCATCATCCTCATCACGCACGATTTGGGCGTGGTCAAAGAATACGCCCACCGCATTCAAGTGATGTATGCTGGCAGCATTGTCGAAAGCGCCCCGGCAGCCGAGTTGCTGGCCCACCCTCGCCACGCCTACACACGCGCCCTCATGGCCTCCATCCCCGCGCGCAAGCGAAAAGGCGAGCCGCTGTGCACCATACCGGGGCTCCCCCCCACCTTGCGAGAACCCGTTTCTGGTTGCGCTTTCCGCCCGCGCAACACCATCGGACAAGCCGAATTGTGCCTCACCCACAAAACACCGGAATTGATTGAAATCTCCCCCGGGCACTTCGTCAGAAACTGCCCCGGATGCCTCGCCTGATTATTTTCTGCGCTTAGAATTCAATTTCTCTCTTTACATTGCGCCGCAAATTTCCTAAAATGACAGCATATTATGAAGAAGCACCTCTTTAATCTTTTCGCAGCATCGCTGTTGTTCGCAGGCAGCTCCTTGGCCTTCGGTCAAGGCACCTTCGACACCATCATCCAAGCGGCCGATTCCCAGCTGAAGCAATTCGCCCAAACGGGCACCTGCCAAGGTGGCAGCTGTGGCAGCGCCGCCAGCCAAACGAAGAGCTGTGGCAGCAGCGCTTCCACAGAAGCATCTGCCTCCAGTTGCTCTGGCAGCTCCTGCTCTGATGACGCTACCACGTCTGACAAAGCAGTTGCTACAGCACTCCAAAAAATCAAGTTCCTGAGTGGCAAACCCAATCTGGAAGCAGATTACTACATCTACCTGTACTCTGCCAGCTGGTGCCCGCCCTGCCGCAAACTCATGCCCAGCCTCGTGAAGGAATACTCCAACATCCAGAAGAGTGGCAAAGTTGAGCTCATTCTCATTGGCGCCGACCAAACCGAGCAAAAAGCCAAGGATTATGTAGAGAAATACAAGGCCAAGTTCCCCGCCACATGGCAAGGCACCAGTGGTGTTGCCGCCCTCCCCGGCAATGAGCCGCCGCGCGGCATTCCCGCAGCCATCATCGTAGACAAAGCTGGAGCCCCCATCACCTCGGGCCACGGCAGCATCGTCTTGGATTGGAAAAAGCACACCATTGACAAGAAGTAAAGTCTCACACCATCCTTTTTCTCATCTCCGGTTGTTTCGGCCTGAAGCAACCGGAGATTTTCTTATTCATATTCAAGCACAGAGGCGCGCATTCATGAAATAAACGCTTGATATTTACGGCAAATGGAGTATACTCGCGTGCGCGCCTGCCAGACAGCAGGCCAGAACAACAAGCTAATCCCCAAAGATGAATACCCCCAGAGTAGCAATCGTCGGTGCCACAGGTGCTGTTGGTGTCGAAATCCTTTCCTGCCTTGAAACCCGCGAATTCCCGCTGGCTTCCCTGAAACTTCTGGCATCGAAACGCTCTGCTGGTAAACAGGTTACTTTCCGCGGACAGATGATTACCGTGGAAGAGCTGACCAAAGACTCTTTCCACGATGTGGATATCGCCCTCTTTGCAGCTGGTGGTGATATTTCCCGCGAGTATGCCCCCATCGCAGGTGAATGTGGCTGCGTGGTTATCGACAACTCCTCCGCTTTCCGTCAGGATGCCGATGTTCCCTTGGTCGTGCCCGAAATCAACGCCGAAGCCGCTTTCAACCACCCCCGCAACATCATTGCCAACCCCAACTGCACCACCATCATCACGCTGATGGCCCTGTACCCGCTGCACCTGCGCTACGGGCTCAAGTCCATCATTGCCAGCAGCTATCAGGCGGTGTCCGGTAGTGGTCAGCAGGGCATTCTGGAGCTCGAAAACCAGGTGCGAGCCATCACCAATGGCCACCCGGTTGAAATCTCCACCTATCCCCGCCAAATCGCTTTCAATGTGCTGCCCCAGATTGACAAGTTCGACGCCAACGGCTACACCAAGGAAGAGCTCAAGATGCTCAACGAAGGCCGCAAGATCATGAACCTGCCTGAGCTGAAGGTGACCTGCACCTGCGTGCGCGTGCCAGTGTACCGCAGCCACTCTATCTCCTGCATCGCCCAGTTCGAGAAGCCCGTGGATGTAGAAGGAGCTCGCTCCTGCTACGACGGCAAGCCCGGTGTGGCCCTCATGGATGATCCTGCCGCTGGAGTGTGGCCCACACCGCTCGACTCCACCAATGGCGACACCTGCTACGTAGGCCGCATCCGCCGCGACATCGCCATCGACAATGCCCTGAACCTCTGGGTGGTTGGCGATCAGGTGCGCAAAGGCGCAGCACTGAACGCCGTTCAGATTGCCGAGCTACTCGTCAAGGCCTAATCCCTGTTTTACCCCAACTACCCTTTTCAGCTCATGGATATCAAGACTTTAATCAAAGAAACAGCCGCCAAGGTAGAAGCTCGTCTGAACGAGCTGCTGCCCGCAGAAGATGTGCAGCCCAGCACGCTGCACAAGGCCATGCGCTATAGCATCTTTGCCGGTGGTAAGCGCATCCGCCCCCTGCTTTGCTTGGAAGCGGCCAAGGCCTGTGGTGCCACCGATGATGTGGCCCTCAATGCCGCTTGCGCGCTGGAAACCCTGCACACCTACACGCTGATTCACGACGACCTGCCCTGCATGGACGACGATGATTTGCGCCGTGGTCGCCCCACCAATCACAAGGTATTTGGCGAGGGTGTGGCGGTGTTGGCGGGTGATGCTCTGCTCACCGAGGCTTTCGCCATGCTGGCCAGTGTGCCAGAGAACGACCGCTACAACGTGCGCGACTACGTGGCCGAGTTTGCCTACCAAACGGGCAGCCTCAACCTCGTGGGTGGTCAGGTGCTTGATTTGGAGGGCGAGGGTCGCCAGCTCACGGCAGAGGAGCTCCGCACCATCCACAACGGCAAGACAACCGCGCTCATCACCACTTCCCTGCGCCTCGGTGGCATGGCCGCCGGTTGCACCCAAGAGCAGCTGGATGCCCTGACCGCCTATGGCAAGTGCCTTGGCTTGGCTTTCCAGATTATTGATGATATTCTGGACATCACCTCCACCCCAGAAGTGCTCGGCAAGAGCATCGGCAAGGACGCTCAGGTGCAAAAAGCTACCTACCCCGCCGTAGTAGGCATCAACGAAGCCCGCGAAGAAGCTCGCGAGCTCACGGCCTCTGCCCGCGCTGCGCTGGATGTATTCTCCGCCAAGCGCCGCGAGAATCTTCTTGCCATCAACGACTACCTGCTCAAGCGCGATTATTGATGGGGCTGACACGCTGATATGATTACCTTTACAAACATATCTGGGGCTTGCGACATTGGCTCCAACTGCTACATTCTGGACATGCACGGTTCCCGCATCGTGCTAGATTCTGGCATGCACCCCAAAAAGGAAGGTAACGAAGCAAAGCCGGATTTCGGGCTCATCGGCGCCGCGGACCCGGATACCCTCTTCATCACACACGCACACTTGGACCACATCGGCACCTTGCCCGTTTTTCAGGATGAATACCCAGGGGCAGAAGTCATCATGACCCACGGCACAGCCGAGGTGGGGGCAGCGATGCTGCACAACTCGGTTAACGTGATGACCGCCAAGCGCCTGCAGGATGGTATTTTCGAGTATCCCTTCTTCACGCATGGCGAGTTGGAGCGAGCCGCGCACTCTTGGATTACCCGCCCGTATGGTGAGCCCTTCCGCACCGGGCGCGCAGGCAGCATCTTAGCCACGCTGCATGATGCGGGGCACATTTTGGGCTCCTGCTGCGTGGAGCTAGAAGCGCAGGATGGCACCACGGTGCTCTACACGGGCGATTTGCAGTTTGAATCCCAGAGCATCATCCCCGGGGCAGACGTCCCCCAGAAGGGCATCGACATTCTCATCATGGAGTGCACACACGGCAGCACCGAGCGCCCCGCCGATTACACGCGCGAGGGCGAGCTCTTGCGCTTTGCCAAAGCCATACGCGAGGTATTGGAAAACAACGGCGCCGTGCTCATCCCCGTGTTCGCGCTGGGTAAGAGCCAAGGGCTGTTGCTGGAGCTAGGGCGCTTCAAAGAACAGGGCCTTATCCCAGATGTCCCCATCTATTTCGGCGGGCTCAGTTCCAAAATCACGCAAATTTACGATAAGCTCTCCGACAGCACGCCGCGCCTGCACCCAGGATACCGCCTGCAAGACCACATCGAAACGCACGGGCTGCCCAAGCAGGGTAAAGCGCCTCTGGTGGCATCCCCCGGCAATATATACTTGGTCTCCAGCGGCATGATGAGCGAACACACAGTTTCCTATAATCTGGCTAAACAAGTGCTGCCCCGTGCCAAAGATGCCATCCTCTTCGTGGGCTATAGCGACCCGGATTCCCCCGCAGGCCGCATCAAAGCGACCCCGCACGGGCAAGTGGTGCACCTCAAGGCAAACGGCGGGCAGGCTTACCCTGTGAATTGCCGGATTGAGAGCTTCGACTTCTCTGGGCATGCCTCGCGACAGGCGCTCATCGACTACGCGTGCCAGCTTGAGCCCCGCACTGTCGTACTCGTGCACGGCGACCCCGAGGCAGAAGAGAGCCTGCGCGCAACCTTGGCAGAGAAACTCCCTGGCAGCAAGGTCATCGTACCCCAGCCGGGGCAAGTCTGCCCCTTGCTCTGATAGTGCGGACTCTGGGCGAGCGGGCGCTTTACTTCCCGTGGTAATCCACCTCCACCGTGAGGGATAGGAGATTGAAGGCATGGTGCGAGCTCACGCGCAAGCAAAAGGCCTGTCCATCTCCCGGTGCAGGAATGTGCGACACATGAATAGCCCCAGTGAATGGGTACACAGCAAAGTCTCGCTGGGGCTCATAGCTTTCCCAACGCTCAACATGGCTGGAGCGGAAGGAAAAATGCGGATCACTCTGCATCAACCTCAATTTGACCCGCCCAAGCTGCCGCACCGCATTGAAACTGAGTTCGCTCTCCAGCGGCATGGTGTAAAGAGTTGAATCAAACACCGCGCCCACGCAGTAGACATCCCCCGGTTCTGCACTAGGGACAACGCAGCCCCCGGTTTCATCGCACACGGCCTCCACGCCGTCCTCCAGCCGACCTTCAGGGTAGACAAAACACGTCACCCCCTGCAAATGCGGCCCAGGGTAGACAAGTCCAGCGGTGTAGACGGGCACGCTCAAGCGGCAATCTAGGCCCAGGGGGGAAGCTGTGTCGCGCAGACGCTCAAGGGAAAGATTGCCGTTGGCCTCATTGCGCAACACGAGCCACACCTCATCATCATGAGAATCAGCCTGCACAAGAGAAGCCATGTGCACGCCCCTGCGGCCGGGGAAAGAGACTCGCTGCCAGGCAGTCACCTGTTGTTCTACGTTGACGGTGAGCACAGCCAAGCTGCCATCGTGCATCAGCACCCACAAATGCGGCGCGGTACCGCGCTGCACCATCCATTCTTTTACCCCTGAAGCAAACAAATGCTCAGCCAGCAAGCTCACATCGGTTGAGGTGTAGCCATCGGCTTCCAATTTGTAGGAAATCTCTCGCAAGCGACGCCCGCCACGCTGGATGAAGAACACCGTGTTTTCCATGCCGATGGCAGGAGCATCCTCGCTCCCCACAGAAGATTGGCGCACAAACGAAGCATTGCTGGCTGTGATGCCCTGCCCCTCTGGTGAACTCAAAACCCATTCTCCATCCGTAGAGCCGAGCAACAAGCCTCGCGATGCGCAAATCCAGCAGATGCGGCTCTGATTATCAGAAGCAATGGTGAGATGCAGCGCTGAATCATCTGATGAATCCACCCGAAAACTCTGGTAATCGTTGCTCGCGCTGGCAAACAAGGTGGTTGGCAGGCCCTGAGCTCCGCCAAACCACAAGCGCCCTTGGTAGAACGCCGCAAATCGCGGATACCCATTCCTCGCACCAAAGGCACCAAAGCTCCAGCGCCTCGTGTAAAAGCTCTTGTTGTGGTCAAGGTAAGTGGTCAGCACTTGAGCCCGCACGCAGACAGAAGAATCAAAGCGCACAATGCGCATTTTGTATTCACGAGTGGCACCCAAAATGCGGAAATACAGGTAAGCGCCCATTTGCGCAGTGGTAGATGACTTGCACACCAACACCATGCGACACGGCGTATCTTCTGAACCAGACAAGGCCCAATTTTGGCGCTCGGAGTACTCAGTTTGCCCAAAAGTTTTGATACGAGTCCAGCTCCAGCGTCTGAAATCGGGGTCCACACTCGTATCATCATAGCTGCGCCACAATTCCCACAAGCCATTCCACTCGCCGCTGGTTTTGAGCTCCCAATCACCGCAAACTTCGTATGGTTGCCCCGTGGCATCCAATCGCATCGCACCCGCGATGAAGTAGTTGGGATAATCCTCGGGCTCAGAGCTGCCGTTAAACGCGCTGGGGTCGTATGGGCGGATGCAGGTGTAATAATCTGACAAACCAGAGGACGCATTGCGGACGTGATACACGCTATGTTCCGTGGCTGCACTGGTGCTGAGCTCGGGGAGAGCTTGGGAGGAGATGTTAAATTTTTCATTCATGAAGAGCGTACGCGACGGGATTTGCGCCTCTGCTATCACATATTCGTGGTCGACCATCTGAGCGGTAAATGGGGGTGCGCCCGTCTCGGTTTTCAGCATGGCGTAGCGCCCATCTGCTTCCATGAGCACTTGCATCCCGTGGGATTGGGCTACATACGTTTCTCGCGGGTAGGGATTCATGTCCACATACTCCCAGCGCCAATCATCATCTGCATAGCGCATCAATTTCACCGGTGCTTGCTGGGGGCATGTCACATATACCACATCATTCACCTGCACTGTGCGCAGAGATTCGACCATCTCTGAGCTGCTCCAAGGCATGCTTGGGGCATAGGGCACACGGCCCTTCTTCAGTAGCTCACCTTGTCGGTATACATGCATCCCCCCTGGGTAAAAAAGCAGCATCAGGGTCTCGTGCTCCGAAAACACAAAGGGAATCAACCGCACCACCGCACCTACCAAGGGCGGCACCTCTCCCACAAACTCTGTGCCATTGCGCCGCTGCAACCCACCATAGGGCTGCACCCAAAAATTGTCTATCCGCTGAGCACCGCGCTGGTATGCTTGCAAATCAAAACGCGTGGTCAGCCAAGGGCTCAACTCGCCCGCCGTGAAGCCAGATATATATGGAGTCTCTTGCATGCTTGGCATTACAGCATGGGGAGCCCCAGCCTGCAAGCCTTTCGCACCCGCCGCACATGCTGCCCCCCACCACCACACACAGGCGGAGACGCAAAAAGCGACACCCCTCATGCAAGGGATGCCGCCTGATGAAGAATTGTAGTAATCTCGGGGCTTAACCGATTTCGGCGCGGCCGCTCAAGCGAGCACCTTCATCCATGGACAAAGCGCGCGTGGTGATGTCACCGTTGATGACAGCGCGCTCGTTGAGGTGGCAGCGGTTGCTGCGCACGTTGCCGATAACGTGGCCGTAGATGTGCACCTCGCCAGCTTCGATATTGCCCTTAATGTCGGCCATTTCACCGATGGTCACCTTGCCGGATTCGGACTGGATTTCGCCATCAATCTTGCCGTCGATATGCATGTCGTTCTGGAAGTGGATGGAACCGATGATTTCGATACCAGAGGCCAGAACGTTGGTGGTGTTGTTGCTCATGTGTGTGATAGGGGGGGTAAATTAGACCGTCATGATTTCTTTTTCCTTGGCCACAACAAGTTCCTCAATCTTCTTGACAAACTTGTCGGTCAGCTTCTGCACCTTGTCTTCAGCCAAGCGTACGCCATCTTCCGTGAGGATGTTATCGGACTTGAGCTTCTTGATGCCGTCCATGCCAGCCTTGCGGGCGCCGCGAACACGCACGCGGGTGTCTTCGGCCAAGCTCTTGACGTACTTGCAAAGCTCCTTGCGGCGCTCGCCAGAAAGCTCGGGGATGGGAAGACGCACAGAACGAGCATCAATGATGGGGGTGATGTTGAGGCGGCTCTCTGCGAGGGCCTTCTTGATGTCGTTGAGCGTGCTGGGGTCAAACGGCTGAATGAGAATGGAGCGAGCATCGGGGGTGGAAACCACGGCCAAGCTCTTGAGCTTCATGCTGGTGCCGTAGGATGCCACGAAAATGTCCATATTGTCCACAAGGGAGGGAGAAGCCTTGCCCGTGCGCACGCCGGCAAAATCTGCCACCATGCGTTCTACGGCCTCGTCCATCGAGCTTTCCGTCTCAAACATGAGAGTTTCTTCGTCCATGATAATGATGTGTGTTGTAGTTAAATGAAAATTATTGAGAAATCACCGTGCCAATCTTTTCACCAAGAAGCGCGCGGGTGATGTTGCCTGGCTGGTGCATGTCGAACACCATGATGGGCTTGAGATTGTCTTTGCACAGAGTGAATGCGGTCTGGTCCATCACCTTCAGCTCACGGGTGATGCATTCCTCGTATGAAATTGCATCAAATCGCGTAGCGGTGGGGTCTTTCTTCGGGTCGGCGGTGTACACACCGTCCACCGACGTGGCTTTCATGACCACTTCTGCGTTGATTTCGCAAGCGCGGAGGGCTGCAGCGGTATCGGTGCTGAAGAAGGGGTTGCCAGTACCAGCCGCGAACACGACCACCTGACCACTGCGCAGCATCTCGCGAGCGTCGTTGCGCACATAGGGCTCGGCCACATTCTTCATTTCGATGGCGCTCATTACATGGCAGCGCACACCAGCTTCCTGCACAGCAGAGCAGATGGAGAGTGCGTTCATCACCGTAGCGAGCATGCCCACATAGTCCGCCGTGGGGCGATCCATGCCACGCACGCTGGCTTTGGCGCCGCGCCAGATGTTGCCGCCGCCTACCACGATGGCAATCTGCAGGTTGCCCTTTTGCTGGGCTTCGGCAATTTCGCGGGCAATGCGCGCCACGATTTCAGGGGAGATATTATCGCGACTGCCAGGGGCACGCAGGGCTTCCCCACTCAATTTAAGCAGGATACGTTTATAAGGCAAGGTTGTTTGGGTACTCATGCGCGAGCAGAATATGTTTGTTCACGAATACTCTGCCACGTTCAGGCTCAAAAAGCGAGCCAAAAATGCGCCAGTCTCGTATAAAAATCAGAATTGCAGCTGAATTCCCAATCGTGCATAAAGCCCAGGGTGCGTGCGGTACTTTTCGAGGGTATCGTCACCATGTTTATCGCGCACACGGAAAGTGTTGTTGAAGGTCATGCCCAAATCCCCCATCAACTGAAGCTTAGCCGAGCGAATGGTCATGTTGTACTCTGCACCCATGCCCATGATGCAGTTGGTCATGCGGAATTGCTGGGTTTCGCCCTTGCGGTGCACATTCCACACACCCGAGTTCCACTGGAAGAAGGGCCCCCATTGAAAACGCTCAGATGCCACATTCACCGCAGAAAGGCGAGATGCCTGAATGCGCATCTCCCACGTGGGTGCATAGCGCCAGCGCACATTGAGCACGGGGAACACATAGTATTCATAAAAGTCGGGCATGAAGGCCAGCCCCAACGTGTATTGGAAACGATCGCTCACTTTCGATGAATAGGCCACATAGCCACCCCAGAAGAAATTGTGGCTCGACATCACATCAAAATCGGTCGAAAGCTGCGGGGTGAACCCTATCTGCACTTGCGAACGCTGCCCCACTGCGTGCGACACAGCCACATTCATCCCCACAGTGTAGAGTCTATCCTCATCCACCACCGCAGAGCCACTCGCGTGAATGTGCGTGAAGCGGGCCGAAAGCTTCGCATCCAAATGCCAGCCTCGCCACACGGCCGTCTTAGGGTTGGTGAACGGCATCGTGATAAACGCATTTGTCACCCGAAGCGACCCACCACCTGGCCCGCTGATGGACATTTTGCCCAAATACTCAAAGTAAAAATCATTGGGCACAAAAGCGTGTTGCCCCACATACGCCGACGATGAATTGATGCTGGGCGTGGAGTACATGGGATCCACCCCGGCGGGTTCATCGTATACCAGCACTTCCTCAGAATAGGGTGTAGCGTTCTCGTCAGTATAGGCGGCGTATCCACCATCATCCCATGCTGCAGCAGCCATCCCGCCACACAGCATCATTGCGCTCATCAGTAGTTGGTATGCTTTCATACCCCCATGATGCCACAGGTCAATTGATAAGGAAAGCTAAAATATTGGCTTAGTATAAATAATTTCTGACATATACGAGCCAAAAGTGCGCCACAACCCTACCACCACACGCAACGGCGAAGAATACCACAAAAGCGCATAAAAAGCGGGAATCCTGAAAGAATTGACTTGAAAACAGGCACAAGATGGGCTAAAACTGTGGCAGGGATAAAACACCCGCACTCTAACTATGGAAACAACATTCAAAATCCACGGACTCTGCGCAGCAACGCACACTCCCATGAACGCTGATGGCTCCTGCAACCCGAATGCAGTCGATGCTCAGGCCAAGTTCCTTGCAAGCCAAGGTATCAAGTCGGTCTTCATCACCGGCTCCACAGGTGAATCTGCACACATGCAGCTCACAGAACGTAAGGAAAACATGGCAGCATGGGGCGAGGCTGGCAAGAAGTATGGCATTGACGTTGTGGTGCACACAGGCGGCAACTGCGTATACGACGGCCGTGAATTGGCAGCATACGCCGTCAAGTGCGGGGCTACTGCCACAGCCAGCAATTCTCCCTGCTACTTCAAGCCGGGCAACATTGATTTACTGGTCGACAGCTTGGCTGTTGAAGCTTCTGGCGCTCCCGAGCTTCCCTACTACTTCTACGACATTCCCGTGCTGACACACGTGGGCTTCAACCCCTGCAAGGTCATCGAAGCTTGCGCCAAGAAGATCCCGAACTTCGTGGGTGTCAAGTTCACCAACCCTGATTTGGCCCTGTACATGGATGCCCTCAACTACGATGGCGGCAAGTACGACATCCCCTGGGGTGTAGACGAATGGTTCTTGGGCGCATACGCCTCCGGTGCCAAGGGCGGTGTCGGTTCTTCTTTCAACTACGCACCCAAGCTGTATGATGATATCATGAAGGCCGTAGACGCTGGCGATTTGGCTGAAGCTCGCCGCCTGCAGCAGCTCTCCGTCACCATGATCAACATCATCGCTGGCAAGGGCTACATGGGCTGCTGCAAGTACCTCATGAGCGAATGGACTGGCGTTGACTTCGGGCCCGCCCGTCTTCCCATGGGCAAGCAGGACAAGGCTACGTTGGACGCCCTCAAGAGCGAACTGAAGGCCATCGGCTTCTACGATTGGGCTATCTACAAATAATTAATCTAACCACGCTTCCCTCATGGACACCAAAGCACTTGGCGAGTTTTACAAAGACAAGCTGCTCAATGAGGTTGAGCCGTTCTGGTTTCCCCGTTCACTGGACACAGTGAACGGGGGTCTCTACCACTGCTGCGCCGCCGATGGCACACTCGTAGACACCGACAAGAACGTATGGGCACAGGGCCGCATGGCTTGGATGCTCCTCACCTGCTACAACAGCATCGAAAAGCGCCCAGAATGGATGCAGTATGCAGAAAGCGCCCTCAAGTTCCTTGAGGAAAAATGCGTAGACCCCACCGATGGGCGCATGTATTTCCACATGACGGCAGATGGCACTCCCATCCGCAAGCGTCGCTATGCTTACAGCGAATGCTTTGCAGCCATCGCATGGGCCGCACACTACGGTGCCACCGGCGACCCGCACAGCGCAGAGCGCGCACGTCATTGGTTCGACATCTATGCCGACATCAAGTTCACCCCTGGCAAGATGATTCCTAAGAGCACAGGCAACCGCCCTGGCGAAAATCTGGGTTGCCGCATGATTATGATTGTCACCGCTCAGGAGCTTCGCCGCTACTTGGGCGATGCCGACGGCTTCTACACCGCTTGGATTGACCGCTGCATTGATGATTTGCAGCGACTCTTCCTGCACGAGGACATCAAGGCTGTGCTCGAAAACGTGGCCCCCGATGGCTCCGTCATCGACCATTTCGACGAGCGCGTCCTCAACCCCGGGCACGACATTGAAGGCGGCTGGTTCGTCTTGGAAGAAGCGCGCTACCGCGGTGGCGACAAGAAGCTGATTGAAATCGGCTGCAAGATGATTGACTGGGCTCTCGAACGCGGCTGGGACAAGAAATATGGCGGTCTGCTCTACTACACAGACGTGTACAACAAGCCTGTGCAGGAATACTGGCACAACATGAAGTTCTGGTGGCCGCACGACGAAGCTCTCATCGGCACCTGCTTGGCCTATGTCATGACCGGCGATGAAAAATACGCCGAATGGCATCAGCGCATCCATGACTGGTCCTTCGAGCACCTTCAAGACAAAGAACACGGCGAGTGGTTCGGCTACTGCAACCAAGATGGCACCACCACCAACGGCCTCAAGGGCTCTATGTGGAAGTCCTTCTTCCACCACCCCCGTGCACTCTGGTGCTGCGCTCACTACTTCGGCGCCATCCCTGCTCCCACGACAGTAAAATAATTTAGCCCTCCATTTTATCATAAACATCTATGATTATCGGCATCCTCAACTCCGGTGGCGACTGCCCCGGCATTAATGCAGTCATCGAGGGGTTCGTCTCCGCGGCTTATCGCCGCGGCTGGCGTGTTATTGGCTTCCACGATGGCTTTGAAGGTCTACTCCCCGTCGTCGGCGGGCGCCGCTACGAAATCCTGACCCCCAACAAAACGCACAAAATCCGCTCCAAGGGCGGCACCATTCTGGGTACCACCAATACGGGCAACTTCAACGTGCGCGTCAACAAACTCGGTCACGCCTCCGTGGAACCCTCCGTCATGGACAAGGCCCGCAAGACCATCACCGCTCTTGGCTTGCAGGCGCTGGCCGTCATCGGCGGCAACGGCTCGGCACGCACCGCCAGCCTTCTTTCTGAAGAAGGACTCCCCGTGATTTCCATCCCCAAGACCATCAACAACGACCTCTGCCCCGCCTCCGACTTCACCTTCGGTTTCCAGAGTGCCGTTTCCGTGGTTTCCGAATCCATCGACCGCATCCGCACCACCGCCAATTCCCACCAGCGTATCATGGTGATTGAGGTGATGGGCGACCTCTCTGGCTGGATTGCCCTGCACAGCGGTATCTCCACCGCAGCAGACGTCGTGCTCATCCCTGAGATTCCCTTCGACATGCAAAACGTGATTGACTGCGTGAAAGCCCGCAAAGCTCAGGGTCAGCGCGAAATCATCGTTGTGGTGGCAGAAGGTTCCCGCCTCAACGGCAACCTCGTCACCGTGCGCAACAAGGACAATGGCGACGAACGCTTGGGTGGCATCGGCAACAAGATTTCCCACATTCTGGAAGACGAAACGGGCATTGAAGCCCGCTACTGCGTGCTGGGTCACACCCAACGCGGTGGCAGCCCCTGCCCCTTCGACCGCATCTTGGGCATTCGTTTCGGCGTAGAAGCCGTCAAACTCATCGAACAGAATACCTTTGGTGTTTCCGTGGTGCTCAATGGTCTCAACGTAGGCCACGTACCCATCAAGGAGGCCATTGCAGAGCCGCGTATGGTGCGCGCCGACAGTCAAATTGTCCGCACCGCACGCGAACTTGGCGTCATCTTCGGCGATTTGCCCCCCGAAGAGCTGTATGGGCACCAAAAGCAAGCAGAACCCGCTAACGACCCGGAACCCCAAGACAGCAAAAAGCCAAGCAAGAAGTGCAAGAGTAAAGCATGAGAATCAAATCGACCATATCCGCATTGGTAGCAGCAGCAGGAGCCCTGCTGCTGAGCAACTGCGCAAGCATTGAGGAAATGGCTGGCGGTGGCTCTTTAGACCTCCCCAGCTACGTCACCATCGAGACCAACTCGGGGCGTGTCCTCTATGCCTCCAACGCCAACATCAAGCGCCCCATCGGCATGCTGGCCAACGTGGCCACGGGCCTGATGGTGCTGGACTGGGTGAAGAGCCGCAACATCAACATGGACACCATGTTGACCGTGCCCGAGACCGTGGTACAGTGGCCCCGCACCAACCTGCTGAAACTGCGCCCTGGCGACCGCATCTCCCTGCGAGATGCCCTGTACTCCACCATCATGTGGGATGACAGCGCCAGCGCCGCCACCATCGCCCGCGCCTGTGGGGCCTATATCAGCCCGGCAGACCCCGATGGAGCCTTCTTGGCTCAGCTCAACCAGATGGCTCGCACCATCGGCATGTCCAACACGCGCTTCAAAGGGACCAACGGCGCCGTTGTCTCCTACTCCAGCGCACGCGACATGGCGCTGCTGGGTATGTATGCCATTGAGAACCCGGGATTCCAATCTATTTGCTCCCACCGTTCCTATGTGGCTACCATCAACGGCACTCGCCAACAGCGGATTACCAACTCGAATAGCATGCTTTCCTCCACTGGGGTCGATGGCGTGAAAGCCGCTCGCTCTAAATCCGCCGGAGCCTGCCTCATTGCTTCGGCCAAAAGAGCCTCGGTCAAGCTCCACAACCCCAACCTCAACAAACAGTCTACTTATGCTCAGCGTCTCCTCGTCGTCATGCTGGGCATGCCATCCTCCCAAAACCGCTACAGCACCGCCGCTGGTATGCTGACCGATGGCTGGGCCGCTTGGGAAAAATGGCAAAAGTCGAACGACTTCAAAGACCACAATAAATTTATCATCCTTCCACACTAAACTCTCATGAATATAGGTATTCTCAACGCCGGTGGCGACTGCCCCGGCCTCAATGCCGTGATTGAAGGTGCAGTTGGTGCCGCCTCCTCCCGCGGGTGGACCGTCTACGGCTTCTATGATGGCTTCGAGGGTCTCCTCTCCACGCCTGACAACGAGCGTTGGAAAATTCTCACCCCCCAAAATTGCCACAACATCCGCTCCACGGGTGGCACCATTCTGGGTACGGTCAACAAAGGCAACTTCACCGTGAAAAGCGGTGTCGGCGGTCGCATGGAAATTGCCCCCGAGGTGCTGGAACGCAGCCAAGAAACCGTCAAGCGACTGGGGCTCAAAGCCCTCATCGTCGTGGGTGGCGATGGCTCCCAAACCATCGGCCAAGAGCTCCGCAAAATTGGTCTGCCCATCGTGGGCGTGCCCAAGACCATCGACAACGACCTGGGTGCCACAGACTACACCTTCGGTTTCTGGACAGCCGTCTCCGTCGTGAGCAACAACCTGGACCGCCTGCGCACCACTGCAGATTCGCACCAGCGCATGATGGTGGTAGAAGTCATGGGCCGCCACGCCGGCTGGATTGCCCTCTACGGCGGTATCGCCGGTGGTGCCGACGTGATTCTGCTGCCTGAAATTGAATTCAAGCTCGAGGACATTGTCCGCAAGGTCGAGTTGCTCAAGGCTCTGGGCCAGCGCGAAATCATCGTTGTGGTGTCCGAAGGCGCAAAGATTGGTGGCAAGCTTCTCACCCTGGACGAAGAAACCAAGGGCGAAGTGCGCTTGGGCGGCATTGCATCCTTCCTTTCCACCAAGCTGGAAACCATCACGGGGATTGAAACCCGCTACTGCGTGCTGGGTCACATTCAGCGCGGTGGCTCTCCCATCCCCTACGACCGCGTGCTCGGCGTACGCTGCGGCGCCAAAGCCATCGATCTCATCGAAGAAGGCAAGTTCGGCGAAACCGTGGCCCTGCACCGCAACGACATGGTCTCCATGCCCATCGAAGAAGCCGTGCGCTCCCTGCACTTGGTGGACAGCAAGAGCCAGCTGATTGAGGCTGCCAAGGAAATCGGCATCTCCTTCGGCGACGACAGCCAATAAGCACCACGCTTCCTCAACTCAAACTTCACGCGGCGGGATTATATCCCGCCGCTTTTTTATTCCCCAGACTCCCGGCTCAACACCATGCGGCGGTTCAACGCGGGGTGATACATCTGCGCCACCGGCACAAACCCGAACATGCCCGCCACCGCATGCGCAGCAGGCCCCATCAGCGCGTGATTATAATCCCCCGCAAAGCGATCATACACGCGCGCCATCTGCTCCTGCAAACTCAGCGCATCTGTCACCTCGCGGCACCCTTGCAGCAAATCCGCGTTGGCGCGCATCGCCCCGTCATTCTCAATCACGCATACCGAATCCCCCACCCGCTGCCGCAGACCCAACTCCGTCTCCCGCACCCCCTTCAACCCACCTGGGCGCGGGGCACTCGGGCGAGCCGAAAGCGCCAAGCGAGAATCCTCTGCCAGCCGCCGCAAATCCCGCGGCAACATCGCATCACGCGGTAAACACCCCGCCATCAGCCCCGCAAAATGCCCCAGACGCTCGTTGCGCTCCGCCGTCACCTGACTCCACTGCAGCCACGCATCCTGCACCTGTCCACGCAAATAATTAAGCTTCTGGTACACCGCTACAAGCCATGCTGCCACGGCCACCACCAGCCCAAATGAAACCACGTATATCATACCCCCTCATTCTCCTCTATCCCCACCTCTTTTCAAGAAGTTAGCCCCAACCATTAGGACATCGCACACCTGCACGTCCCACATGCATAAATGGCACATTCCTCACGCCCACCCCCCACATTCCCGCAAATCGGGAATCCTACTCCCGATTTGCGGGAATTTAAAGACCAGAAATAGGGAATCCTACATTCTTGAACGGCATGGGGATATAATCACTGGCTGTGCAAAACACGATACCTGGACGCAGTTCAGACGGGCCCAAAGGAATCTTACTACACCAGCGCAAATCCTCCATCGATGGGGTGCTGCTGCGTTTGACTTCCATCGGGAAAATGCATCCATTCTTCTCCAGAATAAAATCCACCTCTGCCCCGTTGCGGTCGCGGAAATAAGAAAGGCGAGGGCGTCTGCCAGCATTGGCAAAACTACGCACAAGCTGCCCATACACCCACGTTTCCAAGATGGCCCCTGCATATACGCTATTTTTAAGCTGCTCTGCATCATCCCACCCAGCAAGCCAACAGCACAAGCCCGTATCCATAAAATACAACTTGGGCGTCTTCGCCAAGCGCTTCGTCGTGTTGACATGATACGGCTCCAGCAATTCCACGATGCCGGATGCCTGCAAAATCGAAATCCATGCTGCCGCCGTCTTCGGAGACACCTCGGCATCTCGAGCCAAATCGCTGTACACTAGCTGCTGACCGGTTCTCATCGCCGCAGAACGCATAAGCTTCACGAACGCGGCCTGATTCGTAATCTGTGTGAGAGCCTGAACATCTCGCTCCACATAGGTCTGCACATAAGCGCGCATGTAGTCACCTTTATCCACAGCCTCGTGGGTAATCAGTCGCGGATATCCCCCCATAATAATGCGCTCATACAACTCGGTTAACCCACAAAGATTATCGTGCTGTACAAGCTCTCTGGCTCGCTCTGGCGCAAAGGCCTCACCACACACACGACCGCCACACGCCTCCCGCTGCGATAGACTGTACATATCCACTATCCCAATTCGGCCAGCCAAGCTCTCGCTCACGCCCTTCATCATCACGAACCGCTGCGACCCCGTCAACCAATACATCCCGGGTTCCTGCTCAGCCTCATCTATCTTCAATTTCATCGCCCGCAATAACCCCGGCGCATACTGTATCTCATCGATGCAAAGCGGCGTCCCCATCTCCTCCAAAAAACCTATGGGGTCTTTCTGAGCATAATCCGCCATGGTATAATCGTCCAATGTCACATAACGCATCCCCGCGGGCATCATCCGCTTCAGCATCGTCGATTTGCCCACCTGGCGCGCACCTGTCACCAACACACAGGAAAATGACTGACTCAATTCAGCCACCTTTTTCCCCATCGCTCGCTCCAGATACGTCTCTTTGCGCCTCTTTTTCATGACCTTATTCTCTCTCATTTGGCGCTTCCTGTCAATACAAATCCCCGCAAATCGGGAATTACACCCCCGATTTGCGGGAATTCATCATCGCCATTTACGGCACTTGACACGTCAAATCCGGTTATGCAAGGGCGGAATTAGCCGTTGCACCAATCGAGGTAGCGGAAGAAGAGTTGCTGGCCGTAGAAGAGCCAGAAGAAGGCGCCGGCGATGAGTGCGGGACCGAAGGGCATGGGCTGGCCCCTGCGGATGCGGGCAATGAGACCCCAGAGGATGCCAATGAAGCTACCGGCGACAAGGGAGAAGAGCACGCCTTGCCAGCCGCAGAGGGCACCGATGGCGAGGGCGATGAGGGCATCGCCGCTGCCCATGGCCTCGCGGCGCTGGAGGAAGCCGCAGCAGGTGCCGGAGAGGTGTTCGCAGTCTTCGAGGGAGACGATGCGGCCATCTGGCAGCTGCACGCTATCGACTTGGAACAACAGGGTGCCCTGCTCTGAGCCGAGTTCGGCTGCGGTGGCATCCAGCAATTCAAGGCGGTTGGTGCTTTCCATGAACAAGTCGCTCCACAGGTAGGAGTCTGGGCCGATGCGCAACTCCAAGTCCTCGTCTTTTTGCTGCAGTGACCAAGAGCGGGGCTCTGCATAGGCTTGGCGCTTGTTGCCAAAGAGACCACGCCCCAACAGAGCGACAACTTTGAGCAGGATGAAGCCCGAAACGGCCCCCAAGATGGCCCAGAGGAAGCCTTCCGACATGTCGAGCGCTTGCCCCTCCACAATCCACGGCGAAAGGGCGGCTGCCAACACACCGAGAGCGGCAGCAGACCATGTGAGCTGGGGCAGCACGACCATTTGCTCCCAGTCGATGCAGAGAGTAGCCACCATGCAGGCAGCCCAGGCGCAAAGGAGGGCTTGGGTGAGCACATCTGTATCCGCAAAGCTCCAAGATAAGGCCGCAAACAGGGCAGCGGTGCAGACTTCTACAAGCCAATAGCGCACAGAGATGCGCACCCCACAGCAGGCGGCGCGCCCGCGCAGCACCAACCAGCTCAAGATGGGCAGATTCAGGTACCACGGAATGGGAGCCTTGCAGGCGGGGCAAAAAGAGCGCCGAGGCTCATTCACGCTCATTTCCCGCGGCATGCGGTAGATGACGACGTTGAGGAATGAGCCCACACACGCGCCAAACAAAGCAAAGCAGAGCGGCAGGAGCCATGGGGTTCCTTGTGAGATGGCTTGGGTGGCGGTGTAGAGGAAATCCAGCATGGGTGGGGTGATGGGGCTTTAGGAAAGCTTGCGGCGGGTGATGGAGTATACCTTGTCCCCATGGCGCACTTTTTGGTCGATGGCGACGAGGGCTCGCTGGCCCTTGGGTACAGTGGGCACGGGGACGGTTTCGCCGGCGGAGTTGTCGCAGCGGACCTCGGGCACAACCATGCGCACGATACCGGTGGTGCACCCAGTGATTTCAATCTTGTCGCCCACGGAGAGGGGGCCGGCTTCGAGTCGGATTTCAGCGACCTTGACCTTGGGGTACCAGCGCATGACGCGGCCGAGGTGGTGGCGCTGCTCCAAAGCCAAGCTATTGGAGCAGCCGCTCCAGGTTTCCCACTCTTCGCCCAGGTAGTAGCCGCCATGCCAGAATTGGCGGTTGAAGACATGCAGCAGGCGCTCTTCCCATGCGGCGACTTTTTCGGGGGACCATTCGCCCGCCTCGCAGGCTTGCACGGCTTCTTTGTAGACGGAGGTGACGGTGGAGACGTAGGCCTCGGAGCGGCCACGACCTTCGAGCTTAAAAACGGAGACACCAGCCTCGACCAGCTGATCAATCACGCGGATGGTGCAAATGTCTTTGGGCGACATGATGTACTCGTTGTCAATATCCATTTCAAAGCCCGTTTCGGTGTCTGTGACACGGTACTTGCGGCGGCAGAGCTGGAAGCATTGCCCCCGGTTGGCGCTGTGGTTGTAGGCGGTCATGCTCATGCCACACTTGCCAGAGATGCCGATGCAGAGTGCGCCGTGGGCAAAGATTTCGATGCGGACGAGCTCACCGGAGGGGCCCTTGATTTGCTCGCGGCGGATGCCCTCGATGATATGGCGAATCTGGCTCAGTTTCAATTCGCGAGCCAGCACCATCACATCAGCATAAGCGGCGAAAAAGCGTACGGCAGGCAAGTTGCACACGTTGGCCTGCACGGAGATGTGCACTTCCAGCCCGATGCTGTGGGCGTAGGAGATGACGGACAGGTCTGCGGCGATGACAGCATCTACCCCCGCCGCTTTGGCAGCGCGCAGCAGTTCTTGCATACCCTCTACTTCTTCATCGTAGACGATGATGTTGCAAGTGAGGTAGGCTTTGGCGCGGCACGCGTGGCACAGGCGCACCACTTTGGGCAAATCCTCGGGGGTGAAGTTCACTGTCGAGCGAGCACGCATGTTGTACTTACCCACACCAAAATACACGCTATCGGCTCCGGCGCGCAAGGCCGCAGCCAGTGATTCAAAGGAGCCAGCGGGCGCCATAATTTCCAATCCCTGCATGGGCAAGAGTTTACACCAGCTCGCACGGCGGGTCAAGCGCAAGCCAAGGCAACGCGATAAATTGCGCGTGCTGGCTCAGCGCAGGATTGACCGAGCCAAGCCGCGTGTGGTATGATGCAGCCACTCAGTATGGATCTTTTTGAATTTGCCGCCAACCTGCAGCCTCAGCCAAGCCCCGCCGAGCGTTATGCGGAGCTTTGCCGCATCGTGCGCCACAACAACGAGCTCTACTACGCCCAAGCGCAACCCGAAATCAGCGATGCGGAGTATGATAAGCTTTACCGCGAAATTGAGGAGCTGGAGGCGGCCCACCCCGAGTTCATCACCGCCGATTCTCCCACCCAGCGCGTGGGCAATGATTTGAGCGAGGGATTCCGCAAGGTGACCCACCCTGCCCCCATGCAGAGTATTGACGACATCTTTGAACACAAGCCCGAGCAAGGTGAAACAGATGCCGAGTTGGTGGAGTTTTACGCGCGCTTGGCCGCTCACTTGGGGCAAGAGAACCCTCGGGTGACCATCGAACCCAAGATTGATGGCTGCGCGGTGACGCTTCTCTACCGCCAAGGCAAATTGGCCTATGCCGCCACTCGAGGCGATGGGCACACGGGCGATGATATCACCGACAATGTGCGCACGATTCGCAGCGTGCCTTTCACCCTGCCGGCAGGGGCTCCCGAGCTCTTGGAGGTACGCGGGGAAATCTACATGCCCTCTGCAGATTTTGACCAACTCAACGCCGAGCGCGATGCCGAGGGGCTACCCGCGTTTGCCAACCCGCGCAATGCCACAGCGGGCACCATCAAGTTGCTCGACGCTGCTGAAGTGGCCCGCCGCCCGCTGCGCTTCTTGGCGCATGGCTTAGGCGTGTACGAAGGCCCCGAGCTGCACAGCACCGCAGATTTTACCAACTTGCTGGATGAGATGGGCATCCCCCGCAACCAGCCTGTCATCTACGCCGATTCTCTGGAAGCCACGCGAGAAGCCGTGCAGCGTATCAACCTTTTGCGCAAGGATTTGGGCTACGGTACTGATGGCGCCGTCATCAAGCTAGACGCCTTTGCGCTGCGCGCATCCATGGGCAGCACAGCCCGAGCCCCGCGGTGGGCCGCAGCCTTCAAATACCTGCCCGAGCAGAAGGAAACGCGCCTTCTCAACATCACCATCCAAGTGGGCCGCACAGGTGTGCTCACCCCTGTGGCAGAGCTAGAGCCGGTGCAGCTCTCCGGCACCACCGTCTCCCGCGCCACGCTGCACAACCAAGATGAAATTGAGCGCAAAGACATCCGCATCGGCGATACGGTTCTCATGGAAAAGAGCGGTGAAATCATCCCCGCGGTGGTACACGTCATCGCGTCCAAGCGCCCCGCAGATGCCACACCCTACAAGCTGTACGAGGCCGTGGGGGGCGTGTGTCCCAGCTGCGGTGCACCCATTGCCCAAGAAGAGGGGCAGGTGGCTTGGCGCTGCACCAACTTCACCTGCCCTGCCCAAGCCGCCATGCGCACCACCTATTTCTG
>JAZTYM010000061.1:0-48287 GCA_045637025.1 Akkermansia sp.
GGTGTCATCAATATCGGGGGTGGCGTCGGGGTCCTCCGCGATGTCATCATCCGGCAAAGCACTGGGATCTTCTGCGATGTCGTCGTTCGGGAAGGCGGCGGGGTCTTCTGCCAGCTCATCGTGCTTGCTGCAAAGGGGGCGCGGCACGGTGAAATCTGCCATGGTTTCCGTGTACGCCTTGCCTTGATACTCGCACCCCGAATGCGCCAAATGCCCCGATTCGCGGCAGAGGCGTATACCCGTGCGGCGCGCACCGGCAGGGGTGGTGCGAATCTTGCCCATGGGATACCCCAGAGCTGCCGCACGCTGCATGGCCCCCACCCACAGGGGCAGCGCCAAGGTGCCGCCATACGCCTTGTCTGCGATGGTACGCGGGCGGTCGAACCCCACCCAAACAGCCGCCGTGAGATCCGACGTAAAGCCACAGAACCACGCATTCTTATACCCGTTGGTGGTGCCAGTTTTGCCACCGCAGGGCGCAGTGAAACCGAGCTTCTGCATGCTGCCAGCGGTGCCACCGGGCTTGGTAATCTGCTGCAAGATGGACGATGTGGCGTTGGCTGTGCGGGGGGAGAACACGCGGCGAGCGGAGAGCTGGGTCTGCCACAGCACACGGCCAGAAGTATCGGTGATACTTTCGATGATATAGGGCGTGAGCCGCACCCCACCATTGGCAAACACGGTGTAGGCGCCAGCCACCTCTAAGGGAGAAGCCTCCCATGTGCCCAGGTAAATCGTGGGGCCCGGCGGGCGCGTGGGGCGCGGGAAACCAGCCATCTGCGCGGTGTTGACCACGTTGTTTAGGCCCGCACGGTTACCCACGCGCACCGACATGGTGTTGCGGCTCTTGAGCAAGCCCCAGCTCGCGGGGTGTGGCCCCGTGAAACGCCCGTCGGCATTGGAGGGGTTCCAGCGCTTGCCGCCCTCGATTTCACCGGGAACCAAGCGGTTGTCCGAGATGATGGTATTGGGGCTACCGCCGCGCTCGAAGAAGGTAGAATACACAATCGGCTTGAAGAGCGAGCCCACCTGACGGCGGCTTTGCACCGCGCGATTGAGGCGGGACTCCGTGCTATCTCGCCCACCCACCACAGAGAGGAGGGCGCCGGTGGCGTTATCCACAATGACACAGGCAGCCTGCACATATTGGGGGCGGGCGCGGTCTGCCTGTTCGGGGGTCATGTTGGCAATGAGCTTGCGGAATTGAGCGCGGGTCTGGTGGGGATAGCGCGGGTTGCTCTCGAGCATGTGCACCAATCGCGTATCAATTTCCTGCATCACGGCATCTTGCAAGTCCACATCCAAGGTGGTGCGCACCACCAAACCACCCGAGTACACAGCCTCGTCTTTCACGCGGCGCTCTTGAGTATCGAGCATTTGCAGGATGTGGTCCACCTCGCTGCGAATCAAATCCAACGCATAGTTATCATTGCCGCGGCGCTCGGGCTTGCAGGTGACGATGCTCTCTGCCAGAGCCGCCTCGTATTGATTGCGGGTGATGTGGCCGTGCTCATAGAGCAACTTGAGCACCTTGTCGCGCTGAATCCGGGCCGAAGACAGGCTGCGGTAGGGCGAAAACTCGTTGGGGCTACACACAATACCAGCCAGCATGGCGGCTTCGCCGATGGTGAGGTCGCGCGGCTGCTTGTTGAAATAGCCGTGTGCCGCCTGTTTGAGCCCCAAGAAGGTATGCCCCCAGAACACGCGATTGACGTAGCAGGTGAGAATCGTCTTCTTGTCGTATGTGGCTTCGATGCGGCGAGCCAAGGCCATTTCCGTCAACTTGGCGTCGAAATCGCGTTCGCGGTGGTTGTACGTATTCTTGGCCAGCTGCATGGTGAGGGTCGATGCACCCTGAGTCGTGCGGTGGTGTTTGAACACCTGTGCCACAGCACGCATGATACCGCGGGGGTCCACGCCGCCATGCTTCCAGAAAGAGCGGTCCTCCTGCATGATGAGCGCATCGATGAAATACTGTGGCACCTCGGTATCCAGATTGCTGATGCTGCGGCGATTTTCACCATGCAAGGTACCAATTTCTGTACCCTTGCGGTCTAGCACGATGGTGCGCTCGGGCATGCGCATGATTTGGGTGATATCATAGCGACCAGCCTTGATACCATAGATGATAGCCAACACCACCGCAAAGATGATACCCACAAAGGAAAAACTGATGAGCAAGCGCATGGGCCACAACACCAGCTTGGGCAGCTTGCGGGTGAGGAATAAAATCAGGCGGAAAGGGAAACTCACAATCAGCCAAACTCCCTTCCACACGCTCATCCCCTTGCGCGGCGGGCGCCGGAAATCCTCCCACGGATTCTGCTCGCCCAAGCGGCGGGTGTACTCGCGCTGCGGCCCTGGCGTGCCAAAGGCAGCGCTGGCATCATCGGTGTAAAAAACGCGCCGCCCTGCGGCGTTTTGCTCGAGGGGGTCATCCTGCTCCACATAGCCGCGGCGCGGGGGTGGGCTCGCATGCGAGCGCGACCGCGCGGGAGCCACAGGCCGAGACTGCACGTAGATATCATCCTCATCTGCATAGGCATCCGGCCGCGACGCATAGTCGGCGCGGGGATAATCAGAATCAGCTTTGTATCGGGCACACATGCAGCTCTCTCGCCCGCAGAATAGCACGAAAAAGGGATGTCTGCAAGTAATAGTCAACGAAAAAGGGTCATTGTTAGCGCATCTAGTGCCCATCCAGCTGCCGCATGGGCCTGATTTTGCTTGACGAAGGCATTTTGAATGATGTAGCATGAGGTAAAGTTGGATTTTCCATTGATTGGCATGAAACACTATCTTGGCGCAGCTCTTATACCTATCATTCTGGGTGGCATAGGCTTGGCAAATCAACCAGCACAAGGCCCCACGGCAGACACCGCTATCAGCGCGGAGCCGAGTCTCCCCAAAGCAGAGGAGTACCGCGCAGCCGCCGAGCAAGGGGATGCCATAGCGCAATACAACTTGGGACTTTGCTACCAACAAGGAGATGGCGTAGAACAAAGCATGGAAGAAGCCGTGCGCTGGTACACACAAGCCGCCGAAAGGGGCGTAGCGCGGGCGCAACTCATACTCGGCTCCTGCTATGAGCAGGGCTGTGGCGCCACGGCCGATATGCAAACCGCCGCGCGTTGGTACCGCGCCGCAGCCGAGCAAGGCGAAGCCGCCGCCCAGTACCACTTGGGTGCCTGCTGTGCCAAGGGCGAGGGTGTGCCCCAGAACATGGAAGAAGCTACCAAATGGTACCGCGCTGCCGCCGAACAAGGCCACCCCGCGGCCCAAACCAACTTGGGCGCTTGCTACCAACAAGGTCTCGGCGTTCCCCGAAATGCAGCACTGGCAGTCAAATGGTACCGAGCTGCGGCCATGCAAGGCCGACCCGTCGCCCAATATAATCTAGCCAACTGCTACGCCCACGGCTGGGGGGTACCCCAAGACAAGGCCGTGGCGGTCAAATGGTATCTCAAAGCCGCTGCCCAAGGGGTGGGCCAAGCCAACCGCGAGGTGTGGGGGGAGGCCATCCGCTGCGGTCAGAAATCTGCCGAGCAAGGGGATACGGACGCCCGCTACACCATGGGCGTATGCTGCGAGACCGGCTTGGGGGTCCCCCAAGATGCCGATGAGGCGGTGCGTTGGTACCGCGCCGCAGCCGAGGCTGGGCATGCCATGGCCCAACTGCGCTTGGGCGATTGCTATGCCAACGGCATCGGGGTAGTCAAAAACGCTGCGGCGGCAGCCCGCTGGTGGAGAAGCGCCGCCGAGCAAGGAGTACCCACGGCCCAATGCAACATGGGCGGTTGCTATGTAGAGGGCACCGGAGTCGAAAAAGATTTAGCAGAGGCCGTGCGCTGGTACCGCGCCGCAGCAGAACAAGGCTACTCCAAAGCACAATTTAACTTGGGTGCATGCTACGCCCAAGGCTATGGTCTGGAGAAAAACCCAGCAGAAGCCATGCGCTGGTGGCTAGCCGCAGCCGAGCAGGGAGATGCCAAGGCTCAGACCCTGCTGGGCACATTCTACGACCGCGGGATTGGGGTCGAAAAGAACTTGGATGAAGCGGTGCGCTGGTACATCGCGGCAGCAGAGCAAGGCTATGCCAAAGCTGTGGAGTGGATTCACCACGCAGCCTCCCGTGGCAACGCCCAAGCGCAGGAATACCTCCGCCGCTAAGCCACCACCAGCCCTGCGACTCTAGCATATATTCAACCGCACAGGTGTGCTTTCCCGTCAGCACAGGAAAGCCATGTACTCGTTTTTCATCCGCAGGCCGGTTGTCGCCATTTGCGTTGCCATCATGCTCACCTTGGGTGGGCTCATCACAGCCTTGTCCCTCCCCGTGGCGCAGTACCCCGATATTGTGCCCACGCAAGTGAGCATCATGGCCAATTACCCTGGGGCCGATTGTTTCACCGTGGTGGACTCTGTGGCAGCCCCCATCGAACAGCAAATGAGCGGCGTGCAAGGCATGGAATACATGACCAGCACCTCCACCAACGAAGGGGGCATGAACCTGCAAATCCTCTTCAATGTGGGCAGCAATCCCGATATGGACCAAGTGCTGGCCTACCTGCGCTATGCGCAATCCACCGCCCAACTACCAGCAGAGGTGCAGGAAACGGGCATCACCATCCGCACCCAAAATGGCTCACCAGTGCTGTTGTATGTCCTGCGCGCTAAGAATGGTGATTACGACAGCACTTGGATGGCTAATTATGCCTACATCAACCTCGTCAATCCCCTGCTCCGCACGCCGGGCGTGGGCAATGTGCAAGTCTTCGGCGCGGGGGAATACGCCATGCGCATCTGGCTTCACCCCGCCAAAATGGCTGCGCTGGGTATCACCGTGGCGCAGGTGCAAAATGCGGTGCAATCGCAAAACCGCGTGAACCCCATCGGCAAAGTGGGAGCCCAGCCTGCCCTACCCGGTCAAGATACCACCTACACCGTGCGCAGCTCTGGCCGACTCTCCACCCCTGAAGAGTTCGGCAACATCATCTTGCGCGCCACGGCAGATTCCACCGTGCGCCTGAAAGATGTAGCCCGAGTGGAACTCGGGGCTGAGACCTACTCCATGCGCTCTACTTACAATGGGGAGGACTGCGCCATCCTCGCCATCTACCAAAGCCCTGGCAGCAACGCGCTCGACACCGTGCGCGCTGCAGAAGAAACTCTGCGCGGGCTCAATCTGGCACCGGGATTAGAGCTAAAGATGGCGCTGAACACCACGGAGAGCGTGGAGCTGGGCATTGAAGAGATTGTGGAGACGCTGCTCATTGCACTCGTGCTGGTGATGCTGGTTGTCTTTGTATTCCTGCAAGGCTGGCGCGCCACCATCATTCCGCTGGCCGCGGTGCCCGTGAGCATCATCGGCACTTTCCTGTTCTTCCCCCTCTTCGGGCTTGAAATCAACACCGTCTGCCTCATGGGCTTGGTGTTGGCCATCGGGCTGGTGGTGGATGACGCCATCGTGGTGGTGGAAGCGGTGCAAACGCACATCGACCAAGGCGAAGAGCGCGTGCAAGCCACTCTGGCTGCCATGCGCGAGGTTGCAGGGCCTGTGATGACCACGGCTCTGGTGCTGGCGGCGGTCTTTTTCCCCTGCATGCTGCTACCGGGCATCACGGGGCGGCTTTTCACCCAATTTGCGGTCACCATCGGCGTGTCCATCCTCATATCAGCCTTTTGCGCGCTGAGTCTCAGCCCCGCCATGGCCGCCCTGCTGCTGCGCCCGGAGAGCACGTCGCAAGGCCTCCTCTCCCGCGCCGGGAGTAGGTTCAACCGCACCCTGCAGCGCCTCCGCAACACCTACGCCCGCGTCTCAGGCCGCATGATTCGGCATGGGCTTTTCACCGCCTTGGCTCTGGTGGCGCTCGCACTCTGCATCCTGCCCGCAGCCCAGCGCATCCCCACAGCCTTTTTACCCCAAGAAGATGAGGGGTACTTCTTCACCTCGCTGCAAATGCCCGCAGGAGCCTCCCTCCAAGTGACCGAGGCCGCAGGCCGGCAAGTTGTGGGCGAGATGCTGTCGACCCCTGGCATCGATGGTGTGGTGATGGTGGGCGGCTTCAACCTGCTCACGGGTGTGCAAAGCCCCAACAATGCATTCTTCTTTGTTGATTTGGCACCGTGGAGCCAGCGCAATCCCCAGACCGAGAATGCCACCGCGCTAGCCCGCACTCTGCAACAAAAGCTCAACTCCCTGCCCTCTGGCGGGCTGGGCTTTACCATCACCCCGCCCCCCATCCCCGGCATCGGCGCGACATCGGATATCACCCTCATGCTCGAGGATCGCTCTGGCCGAGGCGAGAGCTACCTCAACGAGCAGACCCAAGCCTTCATCCTCGCTCTGCAGCAATGCCCCGAGGTGGCAGCCGTGCAAAATCTCATGGCCGACAACACACCCCAATACTACCTGCATTTCGATGCCGACAAAGCCATCACCCTAGGTGTCAATCCCGAGGACGCCTACGCCACCCTCCAAACATTCCTTGGCAGCCAAATGCTCAATTATTTCAACATCTATGGCTACCAATACAGCGTCTACATGCAAGCCGAAGCCGCCGACCGCATGACGATCGACCAAATGAGCGAATACTACCTCCCCGGGGCAGATGGCTCCCAAGTTCCCCTCAACGTGCTGGTCGATATCCGCCAAACGACTGGGCCCGATTTTCTCATTCGTCACAATATGTATGGCGCCGCCATGCTCAATATCTCCGCCGCGCCAGCTTGCTCTAGCGACCAAGTGATGAACGCCATCGCACGCACTTTCCGCGAAAAAATGCCCAGCGACATGGGCTACGACTACTCTGGCATGAGCTACCAAGAGGCCTTGAGCGCCCGCCAAATCGGGCTGGGTACCATTTTTGCCCTCTCGGCGGTATTTGCCTATCTGCTGCTCGCCTCGCTCTATGAAAGCTGGGCGCTACCCCTGGCGGTCTTTCTCTCGGTACCCATTGCGCTGCTGGGTGCGGTGCTCGCTCTGCTAGTAGGGGGTATGCAGCTCAACCTCTATGCAGAGATTGGCCTCATCATGCTCATTGGTCTGGCTGCCAAAAATGCCATTTTGGTGGTAGAGTTTGCCCAAGACCGCCTCCGCGAAGGCATACCCCTGCTGCAAGCCACTTTGGCGGGCGCACGTGTGCGCCTTCGCCCCATCCTCATGACCAGCTTTGCCTTCATCCTCGGCTGCGTCCCCCTCGCCCTTGCCACGGGCGCCGGTGCTGCCGCCCGCCAGACCGTGGGCATCTGCGTCATTGGCGGCATGCTCGCCGCCACTTGCATCGGCATCTTCTTCATCCCCTTCGCCTACTACATCATTTCGCGCATGCGCAGGTAAAGTGTGCTCCCTTGCCCCCCAAATCTACGTCTAAGACATCATCACTATTCACAAATGTTCTCTTGTAAAAGTTTTGCAACAAAAGCAAGACAAGACACAACCTTGACAGAACGGGCGGAAGAAGGTATAAGGCGCTCTGCACAAACGCAAGCGCAACACCATGGATACAATACTTAGCAATCCAGCATTTGTATTATTTTGCATCCTATTTTCAGGGTTAGCATTGGGCAACATCAGCATCAAAGGCATCTCCTTTGGTAGCGCAGGGGTATTGTTTGTGGCCATGGTGGCCGGGCACTACCAGCTGAGCATCCCAGCGGGTGTATCAGAACTGGGCACAGCCCTTTTTGTATACTGCGTAGGCTTGGGCGTGGGCAACCGCTTCTTCTCCTCGCTGAAGAGCCAGGGTAAAAACTTGCTGATTCTGGCTAGTGTGATTGTCTTTTCTGGTTGGCTCACCACATGGGGCATGTGCAAGCTGATGGGGATAGATTTGGTCGTTGGCGCAGGTCTGTTTGCTGGAGCCTGCACCAGTACCCCGGCGTTGGCAGCTGCGCTCGATGCCGCCAAGGCCGCGGGGCACAATGAATCCGTCATCAACATTGGCTATGGTCTGGCCTACCCGTTTGGGGTGATTGGCATTGTGCTTTTCGTGCAACTACTCCCACGCCTCCTGAACAAGGATTTGAGCAAGAGCGACTCCAAGGGCAACGACAACACCCAAACCATCATCGCGCGCTGCGTGGTCTGCACCAACCCGGAGATGATGCACAAGCACCCCGAAGACATCGCCAAACAAAGCCATATGACTTGCCGCATCACCCGCATCCTGCGCGATGGTATGCTGCGTCCCCTGCAATATGCCGATGTGCTGCAGCTCAATGATGAGGTCCTGATGGTGGGTACGCGCCAGCAATTGGAACACGATGCCGCCCTGCTCGGCCATGTGGCCGATAGCGGCACGAGAGCCCTCATCTGCCAAGATGAAGATGCCGAACTCATCGTGCTCTCCCCCAGCATGACTAACAAGACTCTGCGCGAACTCGACACGCTGGGCCTCTACGGCATCACCATCTCCCGCATCACCCGCTTGGGCAACACCTTCATCCCCACGGAAGACACCGAAATCATCCGCAACGATGTGCTGCGCGTGGTGGGCACGCCCGATGCCATCGCCGTCTTCAAAAAAGAGTGCGGACACCGCAGCTCCGCCATCAACACGGCTGATATGCTCTCCCTCATGGGCGGTCTCACGCTCGGCATCCTGTTGGGATGCGTCAGTTTCAGCTTTGGCGAGGGCAACGAGGGCTTCTCGCTAGGCATGGCCGGTGGACCACTCGTGGTCGCGCTGATTCTGGGGCATTTTGGCAAGGTGGGCCCCATTGCAGGCTACATGCCACGCGCCACGCGAGTACTGGTCATGGAACTTGGGCTCATGCTCTTCTTGGCTGGCGCCGGCATCAAGGGTGGCGAGAAACTGGTAGCTACTCTCAGCGAACAAGGTTTCTCTTTGTTCTTCATCGGTGCGGTTATCACCCTCCTGCCACTCATCATCGGCTATATAGTGGCCCGCTGCGTGCTGCGCATGGGCTTGGGAGAAACCCTAGGCTGCATCTGCGGCTCGCAAACCTCTACCCCAGCGCTGGGCGCCATCACGTCTCAGACGGAGAGCCAAGCTCCCGTCATCGCCTACTCCACGGCTTACCCCATCGCGCTGATTCTGATGACTGTGCTGGCACAGCTCCTCATCGAGATGGCCTGAGACAAGCGAATCTACCCCTTTCCGCAGCGGTATTCCCACACGAATACCGCTGTTTTTTTTGCGACCATGAGCAGAACATAGCGTCAGTTCCATATACCCCCCCCCATGTCGGAATATATCATCCGACCAGCCTTCTCTTCATTCATCAGCAAAAATAAGCTGATTTTTTGTAATTTAGGCGGGAGAATGGGGAAGTAAAACTTGCTAAAAGGGAGAGAATATAGTAGAGTAAAGGGCAGCATAAAGCCCGTTCTCGCACGCACTCGCGCGAGGAGGCGACGAGCCTTGCGCCCGAACTTATGCTGAGAACACAACTGAAACTGCTATGAATCAGACTCTGAAAACAATCATCAAGTTGTTAGTCGTGCTGTTGCTCAGTGGCAGCATGTTATTCATGCCCTTTGAAGAATGGGGGTTGCCGATTAATGCTATTCAGACCCGCGTGATTGCGCTGTTCGTCTTTGCAGCACTCATGTGGATTCTGGAGGTCATTCCGATTTGGACCACCTCTGTCATGGTCATCACCCTGGCACTGTTGGGCACTTCCAACACATCCCTGAACTTCCTGAAGGTAGACAAGTTTGACACCAAGGCCGTGCAGGCTATCGTGGCAGACGCCTATGGCCCCAACGCCAATGCTGAGACGGTGAAAGCCGCCCAGACTGAAATCGTGGCCAGCCTCAAGAAAGCCGCCAGCATCAACCCCACCGTGGTGCGCAACACTATCAACACGGAAATCCTGAAGCCCGTGACCAGCGGCAAGGCTGATGATGCTACTAAGGCAGAGCTCATGGCAGCCTCCGCCAAGCTGTTTGATGGCGAGATTAGCCAGCGCATCAGCAAGCTGGAGATGGTGAACCTGACCCAGCAGAAGAGCATCTTCGCCACCTTTGCAGACCCCATCATCATCCTCTTCTTGGGTGGCTTCTTCTTGGCAGATGCCGCCACCAAGTTCCGCTTAGACATCAACCTGGCCCGCGTGCTGCTCAAGCCCTTCGGCACCAACCCGAAGTATGTGCTGCTGGGTCTGATGAGCGTGACCGCTCTCTTCTCCATGTTCATGAGCAACACGGCCACCGCCGCCATGATGCTCGCCCTGCTCACCCCGGTGCTGGCTCTCTTCAAGCCGGAGGACCGTGGCCGCGCAGCCTTTGCTCTTTGCATTCCCATCGGCGCCAACGTGGGTGGTATCGGCACCCCCATCGGCACGCCTCCCAACGCCATCGCCCTCAAGTTCATGCAGGAGATGGGGCTCAACATCACCTTCGGTAAGTGTATGATGTTCGGCGTACCCTTCGTCATCATCATGCTGCTTGTGGGTTGGCTCGTGCTCATCAAGATGTTCCCCATCAGCCAGAAGTCTCTCGACTTGGCCAAGGAAATGAAGGGCAAGTTCATGACCACGCCCAAGGCCATCATCGTGTACATCACCTTCATCGTCACCATCCTGCTGTGGGTGATTCCCAAGGAATACCATGGCCTTGATGCCAACAGCGTGGCTATCATCCCCATCGCCGTCTTCTCTGTGACGGGTGTCATCACCAAGAAGGACCTGCGCGCCATGAGCTGGGACGTGCTGTGGCTCGTAGCCGGTGGCTTCGCCCTCGGTGTGGCTCTCAGCGAAACCAACCTGGCCAAGGACATGATTAACTCTATTCCCTTCGCCACCTGGGATTCCCTGATGCTGCTGATTGGCTCCAGCCTTATCTGCCTCTTCATGGCCACCTTCATGAGCCACACGGCTACGGCTGCTCTGCTCATGCCCATCATGGCCTCTGTGGCAGCTGGCATGATGACCGGCCCCAACGCACCGATGGACTCCGCTGGTGCCATTGGTCTGCTGGTGACCATCGCCTTCGCATCCTCTCTGGGTATGGCCCTGCCCATCTCCACGCCCCCCAACGCCATGGCTTACGCCACCGGTCACGTGGAGCAGAAGGGCATGGCCATCTCCGGCACCATCTTGTGCCTGCTGGGTCTTGCCATCACCATTGGCTTGATGTCCCTGCTGGGCGCCATCGGCTTCTTCAACTAAGCCGCCCTACCACCTCAACCTCGAACCTGCCAACATGCTGCCCGAACACATCACAGAACCGTTGGAACGCCTCAACAGCGTCTACTTCAGTGACCCTGGGCGCACCATCAGCATCTCCAAAGGCGAGATGCTGGTGGGGCAAGGTGAGGAATGCCACCGCCTCTACCTCATCCTTGAGGGGGCGCTGGTAGCCTACCGCGAAGCGGAAAAATTCCGCGATGCAGATTTACCCACTGAGACAGTCACCCGCAAGCACGAAGTGTTCCGCGCAGGCCCTGGCTCATACGTGTGTGTGCAGGCCTTTTTCTCCCGCGCCTTCCACAGCTCCAACGATATCGTGGCGGTGGAGGACACCAAGCTGGCCTACATCGACGACACCACTCAACCTGTGGATGAAGCCCAATACGGCACGCTGGAACACCAGTTCATCCCCGTGCTCATGCACGAGCTGGCTGCCCGCAATATCCGCATCTTCAGCCATGCCACGGAGAAAGAAGAAGCCCAGCGCCTGCTGCAGCGGGCAGAGATGGCCTCTACCTTGGCCCAGCTCTCCGCCGGCATCGCACACGAACTCAACAACGCGGTGGGCGTCATTACCCGCCGCACCGAGTTCGTGGCCGAGCACATGGCAGACTTCTTGGCTGAGGAGGACAAGTACAACGCGCGCTTGTTCCGCTTCGGCTACGAGGATGAGAGCTTCATCGCCGCGAGCGATTTGCGCAAGCGCGCCCGCAAGTACGAGCGCGAGCTCAACATGCCGCAGGAGGCCGCCAAGGTGCTGGCTCACATCATCCCCGACACCGAGACGCTGGTCAAGTTCGGCCCCGAGTTTGTGAAGCATGTGCGCACCAACTACCGCTTCTGGGAGCTGGGGCACGACCTGCGCGACATGCAGGTAGCCGCCCGGCACGCCACCGGCATTGTGCGCGCGGTCAAGCTGCTGGGCGGTGGCAACTCCACCCGCCAAGAGGGCGTAGATGTGGCGCAATCTCTCAGCGATGCCATGAACCTGCTGGGCAACAAGCTCAAGCACCTCACCGTGCACACCGACATCCAGCCCACCCCCACCATCACGGCTGATATCACCGAGCTCGTGCAGGTCTGGACCAATATCATCAAAAACGCCTGCGATGCCATGGAACAGGGCCAAACCCCTGATCCCACCATCTGCATCTCCACGGGTATCAGCCATGCCGAAGGCCTCACGCTGCTGCCCACGGATTACATCCGCGTGTCCATCTCCAACAATGGACCCGCCATCCCGGAAGAAATTCACGAGAAAATCTTCCAGCCAAACTTCACCACGAAAAAACTCGGCCTTGATTTCGGGCTGGGCCTTGGCCTCTCCATCGTGCGCCGCGTGGTCGATAGTTACAACGGCACCATCGAGCTCACCAGCGCCAACGGTGTCACCACTTTCACTATTAACATACCTACCACTCAAATCCATGGAAACGATTAACATTATTTGCGTAGACGACCAGCAGGAAGTGCTGGATTCCGTCATGAGAGACCTCCGTCCTCTCACCCCCTACGTCCGTCTGGAAGAAGCCTCCAGCGTCGAAGACTGCATGGAGCTCATCAACCAGATTGATGACGACGGCGACCACATCGCCATCATCATCTCTGACCAGGTGATGCCCGGCGGCAACGGCACCGAACTCTTGGGCCAGATTGCCAGCGACCGCCGCTTCGGCAAGACCCGCAAAGTGTTGCTCACGGGCCAAGCCACGCATGCTGATACCATCAACGCCATCAACGATGGGCACATCGACAACTACGTCGAGAAGCCCTGGCAGCAGGAGCGCCTCCTCTCCATCGTGAAGAAGCTCCTCACCCTCTACGTCCTAGACGCAGGCTTGGACCACACCGAATACATGCCGGTGCTGGACACTGAAACGCTCTTCAAGAAGCTCCGCTAATTCTCCCCTGCCCGCCCGGCTCCCCGGGCGGGCAACAAGTATACCACACATATGAAACTCTACACACTAGCCACGCTTGGTGCGCTGTGCACAGCAGCCGTCGCCGCTGCAGCCGATGCGCCTGCCAAGAAAACGGACTGGACGGACGCCGTCAAGAAAGCCCTCATCATCTACGAAAACCCTGAAACCTTCGTGAAGAAGGTCAACCTCTCTTGGCGCGAGCAGTACCAGATGGCCTCTGTGCAGCCCAATGGCAGCAACAGCGGCAAGCTCAAGAAAGGTGCCAGCCCCTTCAACCAAGAGTTCCGCCGCTCATGGCTCGGCATCGATTTGCACACCCGCAGCAACACCCAGTTGCACTTCATCGGCCGCATTGGTGGCTTGCCCACCCGCAGCACATACCCTGGAGGCCGCACCAAGCGCAACTTCACCTACGCTGGCATCTATGATGCTTGGGTCAAGCAAAAGTTTGATGCCGTCAACGGCTTGGCTGTGCGCGTGGGTAAGTTCTCCCCCAAGTTCACCTACGATTACAACATGTCCAACGCCGCCATCTACGCCATCGAGCGTTCGGCCCTTGCCAACCAATACGGTCTGGACACCAACTGGGGCGTTGAGTTCACCTACGATACGCCCGATAAGATGAACAATTTCTACTGGCAGCTCATGGCCAATGACCGCGCCTGCAACAGTAAGAACTTGGCTCACACCGACGTGTACCGCGATGGCCGTGGTCTGAAAGGCGAGTTCGGTTGGGAGGACAAGTGCTTCACCACATTGGGCGCCAAGCACAAGTTTGCTGCCACGGAAGATGGCTTCCAAACTATCGGCTTCGAGTACATGCACGACTTTAACAACGCCTACAATGACCGCCACAAGCATGGCGCCAATTACTACGGCTTTGGTTTCAAGGATGCTGTCTCCATCTCCCACGAGTACAAGCGCGGCAAGTTCCTCTTCATCTCCAACTTGGTGGCGAGCTTCGAGCAACTCAACGGCAACGGCTCCAACAACATCGGCCTGCAGCTCCAGCCCGTCTACTCCATCAACCCCCATGTCGACCTCGTCTTCCGCTACACCGGCATGATGGGCGACAAGGCTTGCAAGCTGGGCAGCGACCGCTACATCAGCTCCCAGACCACCGCACCCACCTGGGCAGATAGCCTGCACACTTTCTACTTCGGTGTGGACCTGTATGCCTCGGCCACCAACAAGAACGCAGCCAAGCTCATGTTTGGCGCAGAGTACACCACGGCTCGCGCTGGCGGTGTAGACTGCTACAACGGCTGGGAATACACCACCGCCGTGCGCGTGAACTTCTGATAGGCCACACACGCAAGCAACACCCTCTCCCGCCCCTCTCCGCATCCCTGCGCGAGAGGGGCTTTTTTCAGCCATCGGCATTGCACCGTTGACATCGCTCATTATTTCTCATAGAATAAATCTACTATGAGTGAAAACTATGATCCAAACACAGCTGGCATGTTCACCTTGACAAAGGAATTATATGTCAAAGGCTGGACTAACTGGGGCTCCCGCTCTACACGCCGCGAATATTGGCTGGGCGGCCTCGGCTGGATGATTCTGCTGCTGCCGTTGACAATCCTGACCTTCTACAGCATGGATTGGAGCGCCGCCATTGACGACAATCCCTTTGCCATGTACACCCCGCTCACATGGGGATGCTATATTGTCCTCCTACTTCTGACCCTCATCCCGGGCACAGGCACCGTCGTACGCCGCTTTCACGATATCGGGCGCAGTGGCTGGTGGTACTTGCTGATCATGGTTCTGTCATACATTCCCCTGATTAGTATCATCAGTAGTTTATGGATGCTGGTCTGGTGCTGCTCGGATTCCGTGCCTGCCACCAACAAGTGGGGCATGTCTCCCAAATACAAAAAGTAATCAGTCCACCTTCCCTATCCTCTCACCCCTCTCCGTACCCCAGCGCGAGAGGGGATTTTTTTGCGGCTCGGCATCACTCCTCGATGAGCATTTCTGTGCCGAGGGGGACGAGCTCGAAGAGAGTGGCGGCATCTTGCGGGGAAAGGCGTATGCAGCCATGGGAAGCGGGTGTCCCGAGTTTTTCCACCTCGTTCGTCCCGTGGATGTAAATGTAGCGCGAGCGGGTGTTGGCATTGGCCGGCTCTAGCCCATCCAAACACAGAATACGAGCCAAAATCGCATCCGCATCGGGGGCGGCGGCAGGATACACGCCTACCGGAATACGGGCGCGAAATACGGCATGCAGAGGCGCGTTTTCCCCGTGCTTGGAGCAGATACGAAAACGCCCCAACGGGGTGCGCCCGCTCCCTTCTTGCGAGCCGACACCAGCAGCCCCCGTAGACACGGGGGCTGAAAACTCGCCGTAGGTGAGCCTCTGCTCACGAACGCTCACATGGATGATGGGGGGTATCATTCGGCGGCAATAGCGCGTGCTATACACTCGGCGGCATCGGGGCGAGCCAGCGAGCGCATGGCTGTTTCCATGGCACTGCGGCGGGCATCGTCCATGACCACACCGTGCACAAACTCGTGCACGCGGGCAGGCGTCAGCTCGCTCTGCGCGCACATCTCAGCCGCACCTTGCGAGACAAAAACGCGGGCATTGTGCGTCTGGTGATCATCTGCCGCATAGGGGAAAGGAATCAGGAACGTGGCCTTGCCAATCATGGAAAGCTCGGTGAGCGTCGACGCACCTGCACGAGCAATCACACCATCCGCCGCGGCATAGGCAGCGGGCATATCCGCACAGAAGCCCAGCACGGTGATATTGGGCGCGCCGGCTGCCAGCTCTGCCACGCGAGGCTGGTCTTGCTTGCCCGCGATGATGAGGTAGTGCACACCCGCATCAGCCTTGGCGGCCTCCACGATGAGAGTGTTCAGATTGCGAGCCCCTTGGGAGCCGCCCGTCACCAGCACCACAGGCCCCTCTGCGGGCAAGCCCATGCGGGCTCGAGCCTCGGCCTTGGCGGGCAGTTGGAGCAACTCCTCGCGCACGGGAGTACCCACCACCACGCAGTCGCTACCGGGGAAGTATTGGGCAGCCTCTCCCAAGCCCAGCAGCACCTTGGTGCACCAGCGAGCCGTCATTCGGTTGGCGCGGCCCGGCATGGCATTAGAATCATGCACAAACGTGCGCAGACCCAGCATGCGACCAGCACGCACCGGCGGCAGCGAGGTAAAGCCGCCCATGCCAATCACGGCGTCGGCCTTTTCGCGGCGGATAATGCCCTTGCAGGCAAAATAAGTGCGCATCAACTTCCAGAGGAAGCCAGGCATGCGCAAGGAGAAAGTGGCAGGCTTGGCAATGGCCTGCACGGTGTGAAAGTTCAAGTCGCCGTACTTGCGAGAGGCCTCAGCGTCTACATCCTTACGAGAGATGAGCAGCGTGGGCTCATGCCCCATGGCTCGCAGCTGCTGCGCCACAGCAATACCAGGGAAAAGGTGGCCGCCTGTACCACCGCAGGCGATAATGACACGAAGTGGTTTCTTGCTCATAATTTAGGGTTTTGTTGGAGTCTGCGGAGGGGCCAGTAACTTTGGCGCACAATGGGTGTGTGGCGTTGAATACTGGTGAGAATACCTATCGAGGCAATGGTGAAGACGAGGTTGGTGCCACCGTAGCTGATGAGCGGCAGCGGAAGACCTGTATTAGGCAGCAGCGAGGTGACCACGGCCATGTTGAGCAAGGCCGGCCAGAATATGGTGCAGACAAGCCCCGTGGCCAGCAAGCGGCCAAAGGTGTCCTGCGTACGAATGGCCAACACAATGCCCGCAATGGTCATGATGGTAAAGAGCATCAACACCCCCAAGGACCCCAGCAGCCCCCATTCCTCGCCCACCTCGGCAAAGATAAAGTCCGTGTGTGCAAATGGTAGGTTGCCAAACTTCTCAATGCCATCTCCTAGCCCCACGCCCGTGATTCCGCCACGCGCAAAAGCCAAGATGGCAATCCACTGCTGGCGCCCCGCGCCTTGGCTAAAGGCCTGTGGGTCGAGCCACGCGTAGATACGCTCCATACGGTTTGCGTTGCCTGTGGCCATATCGTAGAGCACCAGCGCACCCAGCAACAGCGCCAGAAGCATCAACCAACCGCGCGTGCCAGCCACATACATGATACAGAAGCCAGACATGGCCAATGCCGCAGCGGTGCCCATGTCCTTCTCGAACAATATGAGCGCCAGCGGAAACCCGAAAATCAGCGCCCCGGGCTGCGCAAACCCTTTCACAAAGGTGCCAGCCACCTCGCGGTGGGTGGTGTACCAATGCGCCATGGCTACCATCATGGCAATTTTGGCAGCTTCACTCGGCTGGAAAGTGAAGCCAGGCATGCGAATCCAGCGCTGCTCACCGTTGATGGTCAAACCAATCCCCGGCACATAGCACAGGATGAGCAGCACAACGGCTATCCCCCAAATGGGCCACACAAACTTGCGGATGCGGTGGTAATCAATTGCGCTTATCGCCAGCGCTGCCACTAGGCCCAAAAGGCCAAAGCCGCACTGTTTGTATACGAAGGTGGCGGGCGACTCACCATGTGGCACCGCAGCACAAAGCCCTGTGCTGGCTACCATGACGATGCCCATGCAGAGCAGCGTGATGAAGCACAGCCAAATGACGATGATGCTGAGGCGGGTAGACATGCGCTAGCAATGTTATTCGCTAACCTTCAGCTCCATACCCGGGCGGATGCGGCGTGCATCCTTCTCCGTCAGGTTGTTGAGCTGCATGAGTTTTTGCAGGGAAATCTTGTTGCGCTTGGCGATGAGCCCCAGATTTTCGCCACGCTTGACCACGTGAATCTTGGCAGCAGAGGCGGCCTCTTGGGCTGCGTTCTCAGCTACGGTGGCTTGGGCATGCGGGGAATCCGCCTTGACGGGCACATTCAAGTAGGTGCCGCTGTAGAGGGTATTCTTCTGGGCAGACTTGGGATTGGCAGCCTGCAGAGCCTCCACGGTGATGCCATACTGCGTGGCGATGCGGTACCATGTATCGCCAGAAGCCACGTAGTGCTTCACCATCGTGGTTTGCGGGGCAGCAGGGGCGGCGGGAGCAGCAGGAGCAGCAGGGGCCGCGGGAGCGGCAGCTGTAGCAGGTGCGGGAGGCGGTGTGACCAACACGGGCTCGGCAGGGGGCGTCAGCGTCACCGTCGTATCCTGCGCAGCAGGAGCTTGGGTGATGTGGTTGGCGGCAGGGGCAGCAGGGGCTGCGGGGGCAGCAGGAGCGGCAGCTGCGGGCACACCTGTGGGCTGCGGCAACACCTCCTCAGCGGGAGCGGGCACCTGCTGTGCCGGGGGCGGCGTGATGGTGGGAGACACGGCAACACCGCTGTTGCTCTTGACCATGTGGCCGCGCAGCAACACACCACCAATCACCACCAAATGCACCAGCAGCAAGCCACCAATGATGCGCACAATCGTGGAGCCGCTGGTGGAGTCTTCTACCAGCCCCGTATCTGTGCGGTGGCGCTTGTTCTTATCGTACAACAGGGAGTGGAAGATGTGGCGCTTCGGGCGCACGCGGGCCATATCAGAGTTGCGGAAGGCTTGATTCTTGCTTTTTTTCATAAATGGTTCAATCAGGGCTAGGGGTCAGTAATAAATCAGAGATTAAGCGTCTGTTTAACAGCTGCGCGGAATGTTTCACCGCGGTGAACATAGCTTCGGAATTGGTCGAATGAAGAGGTGCCGGGGGAGAAGAGCACCACATCGCCCTTGCGGGCACAAGTGGCAGCAGCCTGCACTGCTTGCTCCACCGTTTCAACGCGAATGGTGCGGCATACGGGGGCAAAGGTCTGCTCCAGTTGCTCGGCTATCTGGCCAAACACGATGCAGCAGTGTGCTTTCTTCTCCAACATGGGGTTGATAGCGGCATAATCCAAGCCCTTGTCCTTGCCACCGGCAATGAGGATGATGGGGCGTGTCTGCGAGCGCACAGCGGCCTCAGTCGAGTGCAGGTTGGTGCTCTTCGAGTCATTGAGCCAGAGTACACCATCCATCTCTGCCACTGTTTCGCAGCGGTGGCCCGGGGGCATGAAGCTGCGCACAGCTTCGGCAATGGCGGCATCTGCCACGCCGACAGCGCGGCATGCCAGCATGGAAGCCATGGTATTTTCTGCGTTGTGCGCCTGTTCCATCTCGGTGCCACGCAGGGGCAGCACACAGGTTTCGCCCTCCATGATGCAACCATCGCGGTAGTACAGTTGACCAGTCTCCACCACCGACGAGAAGCCCACACGCTTGGGGCGCAGAGGGGGCAATTCCTCACCCTCGCGCACCACGGCCAGTGCCGTCTCGGGCATGTTCATGAACATGCGCAGCTTGGCGTTGTAGTAATCCTCCACCTTGGTGTAGCGGTCCATGTGATCGGGCGCAAAATTGAGCCAGAGTGCCACCTCAGGACAGAACTCGTAGGCCGTTTCCAGCTGGAAGGAGGACACCTCCAGCACAGCGAACTCAGGTTGCGGCTCCATGAGCGCCACCTCAGAAATGGGGTAGCCATAGTTGCCACAAGCCTTAGCTGTTTTGCCGGCAGAGGTCAGAATGTGCTCAATCAGGGCCGTCGTGGTGGTCTTACCGTTGGTGCCCGTGATGGCGATGATGCGCCCCTTGTAAAACAGGCAGCCAAGCTCCATTTCACCGATGATAGGAGCCCCCTTCTCAGCAAAAGCCAGCACCCACGGGATGTCAGACTCAATCCCAGGTGAAATCACCACCAAATCAGCAGCATAGGCGCGAGCTTGCTCCTCTGTAGCGCCTGCCACGCATTCCACGGTGGCATCTGCACAGGTGGCAGAGGGGTTGATGTCGAACACGCACACATGCTCAGCACCTGCGGCCTTGGCCAAACGCGCTGCTCCGACCCCGCTGCGCCCGCAGCCGAGAATTGCTACTTTTTTACCGGTGAGATTCATAGTGAATGAGGCAAGGGATTATACTATTTTTTGAGGTCAAAAACAAGACATTTGAGCCATAATGGCACACACACCGAGGATGGCTGCCACAATCCAAAAACGCACGCATACTTGCGTCTCGCTCAACCCGCCTTTTTCAAAGTGATGGTGAATGGGAGCCATGCGAAAAATGCGGCGTCCCTCGCCATATTTGATGCGGGTATACTTGAACCAGAAGACCTGAATCATCACGGAGAGTGCCTCTACCACAAAGACACCACCCACGACCACCAACAACAACTCCGTGCCACTGCACACAGCTACCGTGCCCAAGGCACCACCCAGAGCCAAGGAACCCGTGTCGCCCATGAAGACGCGAGCCGGGTTGCAGTTGAACCACAGGAAGCCCACGCAGGCCGACGCGATGGCGAGCAAGAAGGGCACCAGAGAAATGCAGGGATTCATGAAAGAAACCCCCGCAAGGATAGCGACGTAGAACAAAGAAGCAATAATCATGCAGCCGCTCGCCAAACCATCCAGACCATCTGTCAGGTTCACCGCATTAGAAGTGCCGATGATGACCAGCAAAGCCAGCGGAATGAAGAACACGCCAATATTCAACACGCCATAGAAAGGCACCCACATGTAAGTGACCTGCGGGCAGGTAAAATACAGGTACAGCGAGCAACCAAGCGCAGCCAAAAACTGCAACCCAATCTTGAACCAGCCGCTCACGCCGTCGGAGCTTTTCTTGGTAATTTTGGCATAGTCATCCAAGAACCCGAGGAAAGCGGTGATGCTGGTCACGATGAGGCAGCACTGCACATACTCGTTGGTCAAATCTGCCACGATAAGCGTGGTAAGCAACACCAGCCCGATAAGCATGACACCACCCATGGTGGGCGTGCCAACCTTGGACTGGTGCTCAGGAGCCAACACACCCTTGCGTGCCTCGCGGATGGGCTGGCCAGCTTTCATCGCGCGCAGCACGGCTATGAGCTTCGGGCCGATGAGGAGAGAGCCGACAAAGGGGATAAGCAATGCCAGCCAACACTGTGTTCCGATTTCCATATTGAACATAACTTATTTCGTGGGTTTGAGGGTTGGGAAAAGTTCGTACATGGTGCGCTCCATACCAGCCGAGCGAGAGCCTTTGAAAAGTACAGCATCACCCGGCTGCACCATCCCGCGCAACAAGGCGGCGGCTTCTTCCGCAGTGTCGGCTTGGGCGGTGGGCACACTCTCACCAGCCGCCTGGCACAGGGCCTCTATCTCGGGGCAGCTCGGGCCCACCACCACCACGGCTGCATAGCCAAGGGAGGCGGCGTGCAGCCCCACTTCGGCGTGAGCGGCGATGCCACCCTGCCCCAGCTCGCCCATCTTACCCAGCACAGCGATGCAGCGCTTGGGGCCACGGAGGGCGGCCACGGTGTCGAGCGCAGCTTTCATGCTTTCGGGGTTAGCGTTGTAGGTATCGTCCACCACGGTGCAACCGTCAGCCTCATAGCAAGCCAAGCGGCCATGCGTGAGCGAGGCTTGGGCCAAGCCAGCGGCAATTTGCTCAGGCGTGCAGCCCAACTTCCACCCAGCAGCCGCAGCCAGCAAGCTGTTGCTAATCATGTGGGCCCCGGGCACAGGCAGATTGATACGCACAGGCTCCCAGCCTTCGATGCACAAGTCGTAGCAACTGCCCAGAGCCGTCGAGCGCACATTCGTGGCGCGTACAGCGCAATCGCAGCCCCCTACGGGCAGCGGAGTGGCTGCCGTTTGCTCGGCAATCATGCCTGCAAAATCATCGGTGGCGGGATAAATCATGTACCCACTAGCAGGCAGGGCGCGCGCCACGGTGCATTTTTCTTGCGCGATGTTCTCGCGGCTGCCCAAATACTCCAAATGAGCAGACCCAATCGTGGTGATGATGCCAATCTGCGGCTGCACCATCTCACAGAGCGGTGCAAGCTCCCCGGCGTGGTTCATCCCCATCTCCCAGATGGCGGCTTGGGTCTCCTGCGGGGTAGAAAGAATGCTCAGCGGCACCCCGATGTGGTTGTTCAGGTTGCCTTTGGTCGCCAAGGCGCGGTATTTTTGAGCCAGCACCGCCAGGGTCATGTCTTTGGTACTGGTTTTGCCACTAGAGCCCGTGAGCCCCACCACATGCAGCGGCTCCAGCTGCCCGCGCCACCATTTGGCTATGCTTTGCAGCGCCAGCAGCGTGTCTTCCACCACAATCACGGTGCAATCGGCAGCATATTCGCCATGCAGGCGGCTCACTACCACTGCGGCAGCCCCCTGCTGCGAAGCTGCGGCGGCAAAAGTGTTGCCATCGAAGCGCTCGCCACACAATGCTAAGAAAATGCACCCTGGCACCACAGCGCGGCTATCCGTGGTGAGCCCGGCGGTGATGCTGCGGCTACCGGCGGCGGCTATCTTGCCACCACTGGCCAGTTGCAGCTGATCTATGGTCATGTTGGTCATGCGCGGTCGCTACGGCGTTCGGGTTTGCGGGAGGGCACGCTGCGCCCTTCGGGGTTCTTTTCTGCGTAGTACTTGTGCACCACGGCCGAATCTGAGAAGGTGATGGTCTCGTCGGCAAAAATCTGGTAATTTTCGTGGCCCTTGCCAGCCACGAGCACGCAATCGCCGGGGCGAGCCATTTCCAAGGCGGCACGGATAGCTTCCTCGCGGTCGGTGATGCGGTGCTGCTTTTCGCGGGGGATGCCGGGCATGATTTCATCAATAATCTGCTCGGGGTTTTCAGAGCGGGGGTTATCACTCGTCACGATGCACACATCGCTGTAGCGAGCAGCGGCAGCACCCATCAGCGGGCGCTTGGTGCGGTCGCGATCGCCACCACAACCAAACACAGTAATCACGCGGCCATGCGTGCAGAGTTCCTTCATGGTGCGGCACACATTTTCCACTGCATCGGGCGTGTGGGCATAATCCACAAAGCACTGCACATTGTTCACACTGCTCACCAGCTCCATGCGCCCAGGCACTTGGGGAGATTGAGCCAAGCAGCTGATGGCATCGCGCAGGTTCACCCCTGCCGCCACGGCGCCGGCCAAGGCTGCTAGGCTGTTGGAGACGTTGAAGGCGCCAATCAACGGCGTGCGCACCAAATAGGTGCGCCCCTTGTAGCTGAGCTCATACTGGCTGCCCTTCAGGGAAAGAATACTCGGGGTCACGCGGAAATCTGCATCCTTGGCCATGCCAAAGGTGCGCACCTTCATGAGCGGCAGCAACTCATGCGCCAAGCGGCGGCCATACTCATCATCCACGTTGATGACGGCGGTGGCTTTCATGTCCTCGGATTCGGCCATGGTGAGGAAGAGGCGCTTCTTGGCTTGGTAATACTCCTCCATTGTACCGTGGTAATCCAAGTGGTCTTGGGTCAAATTGGTGAAGACACCCACGCGGAAAGCCGTACCGGCGGTGCGGTACTGGCAGAGGGCGTGAGAAGACACCTCCATAGCCACGGCGCGGCAGCCGTTGTTGAGCATATCCGCCAGCATCGACTGCAAAGCGGCGCTACCCGGCGTGGTGTTGGTAGAGGGCAGGCGGCGGGCGCCGTCATCGTACATGATGGTGCCAATGAGACCAGCACGGTGCCATGTAGCGCGGAAAATAGCGTTGGTCAGGTAGCTGATAGTCGTTTTGCCGTTGGTGCCCGTCACGCCCAGCATCACCATCTGCATGCTCGGGAAATTGTGCCATGCGCTCATCAGCAGCCCATTGGCCATGCGTGTGTCTTCTACCTGCACCCAGCATACCCCGGGCAGCCCGTCTTTTTCTGGGCAGGGAGTCTCTGCCACGATAGCAACGGCCCCAGCCTTGAGCACATCAGGAATCACGCTGTGACCATCAAATTGAGTCCCCCTCACTGCCACATAGCAACAACCAGGTATCACCTTGCGGCTGTCATCCGTGAGCAGCGTCAGCGGCTTGCGAATCTTGCCAGTAATGACAGCACCGGGAACGACGGAGAAAATCTGTTTTGTGTTCATCATGAATCGGAGGGTGAGGGGTTAGGGGGTTGTTGCGGGTTTATCCTGTTTGCTAGCCAGATATTTTTCGTACTCTTCAGCGTCGGTGGGCGGGATGTTGAGCACGTTGATAAAGCGTTCGGCCGCGGCGCGGAAAATGGGGGCGGCCACAGTACCACCACCCGCGTTGCAATCTCGCGGGTGCGGTTCGTCAATCACCGTCATCACCACAAGGCGGGGGTCATCGATAGGCAAAATACCTGCAAACGATACCGTGTAGAGACCCTCGTAGTAGCCACCGCCATCTTTAACTTTCTTGGCTGTACCCGTCTTGCCACCGATGCGGAAACCAGGGATAGCTGCTGCCGTGGCGGTACCGCGGCCAGCCGGGCCCTTGCTCTGCGTCACCGTGAACAAGGCACCGCGTATATCCTCCGCCGTGCGGGGGCTCATCACCCGCGCCACCTCCTGCGGGGCGCATTCGTCGTACACCGTGCCGTCTGCGGCAATGATTTTGTCAATCAAACGCGGCTTCATGCGCACGCCATTATTAGCAATCGTGGCATAGACCATCGCCATGTGCAAGGGCGACACCGACACGGAGTACCCGTAGGCAATACGAGAGAAGTTCACAATGTTGCTGCCATCTGCCAGCAAGCAAGCGCCACCGCTGGGCAGCTCAATATCCATGGGCTTGTCCAAGCCAAAGCGCTGCACGTATTCCTTAAAGTTCGGCCACTTGCACTTGAGCGCAATGTGGGCCGCACCCGGGTTACTGGATTTCTTGAGCACCTGACCCACCGTGAGTACACCGTAGTTGAATCGACCGTCGTTGATAGCCTTGCTACCAAAACCCACGGAGAAAGGATGGCAGCTCACCAGCGAATTGATACCCATGATGCGCTTGTCCACCGCCGTGGTCACGCCTATCACCTTGAACGTAGAGCCGGGCTCATAGCGGGTCTGGCAAGCAAAGTTGAAATCGCCGGTGATGACATCGCCCTTCTTATCCTTGAGCTTGCCGCGCTCAAAGGTACCATCGGGGGTGATGACGTCCTTCGTATTCAAATTGAATGATGGGCGGCTGGCCATCGCCAGAATATCGCCCGTGTGGGGGTCTACCACAATCATGCACCCGCGGCGCGCGCGGAAATGGCGCATACCTTTGTCGAGCTCTTGCTCGCAAATGGTCTGCAAGCGCATGTCGATGGTGAGGCGCAGATTCAGGCCATGCTTGGGGGCCATGTAGCGGTCATCCTCGTTGGGGAGGATTTGGCCACGGGCATTGTGGCGGTATTCGCGCATGCCATCCACGCCGGCCAAGTAGCTCTGAAAATAAGCTTCCACACCGCTCATGCCCTTGTTCTCGTGGTCCACATAGCCCAGCACATGCCCCAGCAGCTCGGGCATCACATACGAGCGGCGCAAATCCGACTGCACCACAACACCACGCACACGCGCCTGCGATAGCGCGACCTTGATTTTCTCTGCGGCATCTTGGGTCAATCCGCGCGCCAACACAATCTGGTTGCGGAACGAGCGCTTGGGCAGGTTCTTGGCCTCCGCCTCAGCGTTGTGAGCCTCCACGGCAGGCTGGGCGATTTTTTCCACGATATCCTCGCGGGTCATGAAGCGCTGCTTCACCACATCGTGTCCCTTCTCATCCTTGACCGTCTCGGTGATTTCTACATGGGAAAGGAAGGGATAGAGCACTTCTGCCACCAAGTTATCATGCAGCTTGAAGTAATAATCACACACCTTGGGGTCGTACTCCAGCAAGCGGTTGGCGCGCGCATCCTTCGGGGAAACATTGCGGCGCAATTCGGCCTTTTCTTCTTGGCTAAGTTTGAGGGTGGCGTTGTCCAGCAACTCGGCGCGCTTGCGCATGAAAATCTTGCGGCGGCGCGCGGGGTCTTCATCCTTGTTCCACTCCGGGTCGTGAATGACCTGATTGTAGGCCAAGCCCTCCACCACAGCCGTCACCTCGCGCAAGTGGTAGCGGTCTGCCACCAGCTCTGCGCTCTGGATGTTGTTGGTCAAAATCTCCTCATGGCGGTCCATGATGATACCGCGCTGCGCCGGGATGCGCTCCTTCTCGATGAGCTCATCTGCCGCAATCTGGCTGCGGTTGCCAGAATCCACCACATGCAGCTCCACCAAACGCCATGCCACCACGCATGACAGCGACAACATCACTGACACGAGCAGCACGCATCGGCGTGTAAATGGCACCTTGGTTTTCATGTGGAAGCGGGACTCGGAGCGGACTCAGGGCGAATGGGTGGGTGATGCTTATCGGGCAGCCGTGGAGCTCAGGCGGTCGGCATCGCGGCGGTTGCGAGCGATTTCAATCTGGCTGCGCTCAATATCACGCAGGGTGGAGCCATCTTGGCTCAGGCGGTCGCGCATGGCCCAGCGGTTGGTGAGGGCGTTGGTCTTGGCGCGGTACTGGTTGGCGTTCATGCGGTACACGTTGATTTCACGCTGCAATTTGCTGATTTCGGTGCGCACCGCGACCTGCTCATTCTTGAGCACAGCAAATGTAACGCCAATGCCGCATACCAACACGACAAAAGCGACCATCCACACGAGGAACGAAAAGTTCAATCGTTGCGAATAGCGAGAAGAGGTTCTGGTGGGATTAGCCATGGGTGGGAAGAGGTTTTTGGTGGGGTGGGTGATTAAAGTTTTTCGATGACGCGGAGCTTGGCGCTGCGAGAACGCGGGTTGGCACTCAGCTCGGCCTCGCTGGCTGTGATTGGCTTGCGGAAGACGAGTTTGGCCGCATAATCCGGGTTGGGGCGCGGGGCGGGCCACTCGGGGCGGTCAATCTCGGGGCGGGTCACTTGCTCGAAGAAGCGCTTCACGGCGCGGTCTTCCAAGCTGTGGAAAGTGATGACGGCGAAGCGGCCACCGCTGCGCAGCAGGCTCAGGCCAGTATGCAGCAAATCCTCTAGCGCACCCAGTTCATCATTCACAGCGATGCGCAGCGCCTGGAAGCTGCGGGTGGCGGGGTGCTGCTTGCCCTTGCGGGGCAACACCGTGGCGATGATGTCTGCCAGCTGCGTGGTGGTGGTGATAGGAGCCTTGCTGCGCTCCTGCACAATACGGCGGGCAATCGCGCGGCTGGCGCGCTCTTCGCCATACTGCCACAAAATGTCGGCCAGTTCACTCTCGGCGGCCGTGTTCACGATGTCGGCGGCGCTGCGCTCAGCTGCGGGGTTCATGCGCATATCCAGCGGCCCTTCGTTCAGGAATGAGAAACCGCGCTCAGCGCAATCAACCTGCGGAGAGGAAATGCCAATATCTGCCAGCAAACCATCCACCGCCTGCACGCCACGCTCCTGCAGCAGCGTCACCGCGTTGCGGAAGTTGCCCGCCACCACATGCAGCTTGTCGCCATAGGCTGCCAAGCGGCGCTTGGCGGCTGCGCGAGCCACGGGGTCTTGGTCGATACCCCACACCTCGGCCCCCGCTTGCAGCATCAACTCGCTATGGCCACCACCGCCCAAGGTGGCATCCACCAGCACACGCCCCTCGGCGGGTTGCAGCGCATCCACCGCCTCGCGGGCAAGCACTGTCACGTGGTGGAAAGGAGTGGCCTCCAAGTTGGCGGCGGCTTCTTGCTCGGCATTGCTCTGGCTCAGTGTATCCGCAGCACGGTACTCGTCCAGCAAGCGGGCTGCATCTGCGGGCATCATCGCCTCGCAAATGCTGGCGTTGCTCCACTCCATGCCCTCCACGCTCTGCTTCCAGCTCTCTTGCTTGGCGCTGGGGTCGCACTCCTCACCGGCTTGCAGCAGCACTTCCAGACTGCATGCACCCATGCGGAAACCCAGCACACCAGCCTCGCGAGCAAGCTGCGCCGCGAGCGCCTCTGCGCGCGTACACGTAAGGGCGCGGCGCAGGCACGTGGCCAAAGGCCCTTCTATCACACGACAATTCAGCTCACGCAGCTCCTTTTCCAGCCCCGCCAGCTTGCCACGAGCGCCCTTGATACCGGCGTCTCGCATGGCTGCAAGCAGGTCTTTGCGGGCACTTTGCCACTCTGCCAACTGGCTCTCCGGCAGGGCTCCTGCCTCCCACATCACCATGCGGTAGCAGACACCCGTCGGCTCATCCTGCCCCGCATACACCACTGTTCCTAGGTCGTTCATGAGAGTATGTGGAACATTTGGTCAAGCTTCAGGCGGCCCAGAACTTCTGGCGTATTGGTCGCGTCGAAGTCCTCCGGTTTCCATATCTCAAAGTAAGCTCCGCGCCCCACAATGGTGGCATTTTCCACCAAGCCTATGCGCTCGCGTTGCTTCTTGGGTATCAGCAATTTACCCTGAGTGCTCACCTCGGCTTCAAAGCTGCACCCGATAATCTTGCCGACATACAAATCAATCTCGCCGGGGCTGATGCCTTGTGCCTCTGCCTGCATGCGGATGGTGGTCATCTTTTCGGCGAATGCCTCCTTGGTGTAGCATTTCATGATGCGGTAGCTCTCGCTGCTGGCATCAATCATAATCAACGTCTCGCCCTGGGCTGCACGCCACCCAGCCGGAACCGCCACTCTGCTCTTGGGGTCCAGCTTATGCGTCACGTTGCCCGTGAACATCACTGTTGATTCATTTGCCATCTTTCTGCGTACACTTCGCCGTACCCCTAGTACACTCTAATACACCTCATTTGTCAATCCATTTCTGAATTTTTCTCATTTTTTTCTGCGTTTTGATTCGCGAGTCACAAGTTGCGCAGCTGCGCCCGCACCCATCCTCCCCACAGAAAACCAAAGAATTACAAGCACCGCACCCCCTCAAAAGCGCCATCCGCCCCCGCATTCCCCTGCCCCAAACCACCATATGCAAGGGGCATTTCACCCAACACGGCGTGCAGTACACAAAAAATCACCGCGAGCCCCGCCAAAGAGGCTCGCGGTGTGTAGCAAAGTGTACTAGCTTTGCGCAGGGCTTATTTATTCAGCTCCCACAGCGCTTCATCTGTGAGCAGCTTGCAGCCGCGCAAATCCAGCTTGCCCGTGGGCAAGGTGGGGATGGCTTCCACAGGCACCAAATACTTGGGAGCCCAGAGATTGGGCATCTGGCGCTCGATGAGGATGTTGCGGATAGAGGTCAAGATTTCCTTTTCCTCAGAGCTACGCTGGTGTTGCGGCAGCGCAGAGAGCAGCACCAATGCCTCGCCCTTCTGAGCATCGGTCACGCCCGTCACGGCAATCTGCACGCCGTCTTCGGGGTTGAGAGCCAGAGCCTGGCTGATGGCCAGCTCCACACCCTCGTGGGGCACCATTTCGCCACCAATCTTGGAGAAGCGGGAGAGACGGCCACCGAGCGTGATGAAGCCGTTGAGATCCATCTGCCCGATATCGCCAGTCTTGAACCAGCCGTTGTCGAAGATTTCGGCATTCATCTCGGGGCGGCCCACATAGCCATTGAACACGTTGGAGCCCTTGATCCAAATCATGCCGCGCTCCGTCAGGGGGAGCACCTTGGTATCATCGTCCACATCGGTGATGCGCACAGCGATACCCGGCAGCGGGGCGCCGATACTGCGCTTGCGAATGCCCGGCACATAGAACTTGGAACCCTCTACCATGGGTTCATTCGGCAGGTTCACGGAGCACACCGGGGCAGCTTCTGTCAGGCCGTAGCCCTCCAGCAACTCCACGCCGTGGCGGTCGAAGAATTCTTGCTCCAAATCAGGCTGCAGCTTCTCTGCACCCACCACAAACTGACGCACCGTTGCAAAAGTACCCTCATCAGCGCGGCGCAGCATACCACGGGAGAAAGTGGGCGTGGCGCACACAAGGGTGATGCCGTGCTTCTTGATAATCTCGCACAGGTTGCGGGCATCGGTGGGGTTGGGATAGGCATAGAACGGATGCCCTGTGAGCAGCGGCAGCATCATGGTCACAGTGAGACCGAAGCTGTGGAAAATGGGCAAGCTTGCCAAGAACTTGGCATCTGTCAAATCCAAGCGAGCAGCGCACTGTGCCACGTTGGCCAGCACCATGCGGTGAGTCAGCGTCACGCCCTTGGGCTCACCCGAGGAGCCACTGGTGAAGAGCATCACGCACTCGGCACCATCGCAGCGTGCATCGGTATCGAACATGCGGCAAATCATGGAAACAGGTGCCATCTTAGCCATCATCACGTTGCTAATCAGGCTTGCCTTAGAGAGGCTCTGCAGCAGGTCTTCCACCAAAATCAGCTGGTCCTCCGGCGGCCAGGGGAAGGTGGTGAGCTTCTGCATGAACTTGCGAGCCGTGATGAAGGTCTTGAGCCCCGCTTGGCGCACCGTGCTCTCAAACGCCTCGCGAGAGGAAGCGTAGTTAATCAACACCGGTGTCTTGCCAGCCAGCAAGCAGGAAAGAGTTGCAATCGTGCCACCAGGGCCGGGCGGCAAAATCACGCCCACGCGCTCGTCGTCGCGCTTGCGCAGCAACTTGGCCACGGTCATCGATACACCCAGCAACTTGAAGTTCGGCAGCGGGTTCCCCGTCATGCCGTCTACCACTTCCACCTTCGGGTTGGCCTTCATGGCACGCACCAGCTCCGTCGTCACAGAGCGCTTCAGGTACGGATTGGCGGAGAAGAGTTCTGCGCTCTTTTCCAACCATGCGCTCAGCAAGCGCTCACCCGTCTGGGGGCCCGGGCGCAGCTGCGGCATGATGCACAGTTCCTCGCGCGCGGCCGGCAGGTTGCCATTGGAGTACAGCGCGTTGATGTCGTCATCATTGTAGTGTCCCAAGAACACGGGAATGGGGGAAATGTGCAGGCTCCCCACATTGGAAAGGAAGGGAGAGGGCACATCTGCCATCGTACCGCGCACTTTCGCAATCAAACCAGGCAGGAATACCACGCTGAGCCCCTGCTGCATGCGGTTGAGAATTTGCTCACGCACGGCGCGAGAGGTCGTGTGGCGGAAATCAAAGTACTCGATGGATATATCCTTGGTCTTCAGATAATCCATAATCTCTGGTGCGGGCGGGAAGGTGGGGTCTACCAAGTAGCAAACCTTGCCCTGCAGCAAGTGGTGCAGCGCCTTGCCAGCCTCGATGCTCAGCCTATTGGGCATGTAGAACCCAGGCTGCATGATATTCTCCTGACCATGTACGTTCAGTTGTGCCATAAGTATGTGTGGGTGAAAGTGTGAGAGTGTAAGTTGTTCTTGCAACATGCAGAAAACCGCTCTACCTCATCTGCGGCAGAGCGGTTTCCCACGCTGCGGGCTTTAGTGTATTATAACACGCCACCCGCGTTTGGCGAGCCAAAAATGACTCGGATTGATTAGAATGTGTATGTCACGCTCAGGCTACCCACCACACCGAAGTTACGGAAGGGGTAGTTGTAGTAGTTGCCGGAGTATTCGCGGAACTCAGAGCACTTGTTGGCAGCGATAGCGCCGGGGCCAGCCCAGTTGAAGCTCACACCAGGAGTGATGATGAGGTTCTTCTTGGCGAACCAGGGAGTCTGGAACTTCACGTAGAAAGCCTGTGCGCCGTTGTCGCAAGCGTAGTGACCGTTGTCGAAGTACTTGGCAGCAGCAGACATACCCAGAGTCAGCACACCAGCCACCTTGATGTCCTCAGGCGTACCCACGATGGGAGCCTTCAGGGTGACGGTGGGTTCAAACCACCAACCGCAGATGCCAGAGGCGCTGTAGCTGGTCTTCACGCCCATGGAGAGCCACTTGTAGGGAGTCCACTCGGGGTGCACAAAGAATTCGTTGGCGCTGGAGGCACCGTTCTTAGCATAGTGCTTCACCATCACACCGATGAGACCACCGTGGATGTAGTCGTGACCGAAGCTCACGTTCCACAGCTCGCTCTTGGGCGTGTAGTTCATGGCGGTAATCACGGCAAACTCGTTCTCAATGTTGAGCTGCTTGATGTGCTTCTTGATACCGTGGGCCTTCACATACTGCACAGCCTGATCGTATGTCATGCCAGGCGCTTTCTCCATCACACCAAAAGCCGTCATTCTCGTGCTGGCGTAGGGGTTGCCATACAGAGTGTGGCCAGAGCAGGGCATGTTGTAAGCCAGAGTCACAGAAGCGCTCCAGAGCTTTTCCTTACCAAAATCGTAGTTCAACTTCAGACCAGTGTTGATGACGCTGTCACCCTGAGCTACAGAGTGAGAGACTACATAACCACGGCCAGTGTAGTTGGTAGCATAACCAACTTGAAGAGCGCCGGAAAGACGCTTGACGGATGCGGGTTCGATACCCTCGTACTTATCAGCAGCAGGAACTGTGATATTTTCACCTGCAAAAGCAGGAACGGCCAAGGCCGCAGCGAGTAATGCTGTCTTAATCTTCATATCATGTAGCTTGTATGTATTTCCGCATCTAGTACCTCACCCCCTTCAACGATTCTTTTTTAACCGTATCCTTTTTGCGTTGGTTTAGTACTCTGGCGGTAACCCCAATCTAGCAGTTTTTCACCCCCTCGTCAAGCTTAAATATAGAGTACACTCTACTTTTTTGTGAAAAATGGGCAAAATTTCCCGATTTTTCGGGGATTTTGGGCAAATTTTCGTGCGGGCACGATGCGCGCGCGCAAAAATGGCACAGAAAATGGCTCTGAGCAGGGGGCAAAACACACATAAAACATCAAGATATCTTAAGGAGAATCCCGCATGCTAGGAAAGGTGCTCCTGCCCTGCCCCTAAATAAAACGCGCACCCCTTGGGAGAAGAAAGCCCCTTGCTCAGCGCTTGCCACCTCATTTTTCGTGAGATATCGCACCTTTCTGCCACACTTTAGCCTTGAAAAGGCATCAATTTGCGCTAAAATGACCGCGCCCAAGGGCATCCGCAATTTTTCTAACACCAAACAAACCAATCAATCATATGGCTAAACTGACCGTTCGCGACCTCGACGTCGCAGGCAAGGAAGTCCTCATGCGCGTGGACTTCAACGTACCCATGAAAGATGGCGCCATCACCAACGATGCCCGCATCGTGGCCGCCCTTCCCACCATCAAGTTCCTCTTGGAAAAGGGCGCTCGCTTGGTGCTCTGCTCCCACTTGGGTCGCCCGGATGGCACAGGCTACCAGCCTGAGTTCTCCCTCAAGGCCGCCGCTGAATGCCTGTCCCAGCACCTGGGCAAGCCCGTTGCATTCGTGCCCGAGACCATCGGTGAAGCTGCTACCGCCGCTCGCGCTGCTCTGCAGGATGGCGATGTGATGCTGCTGGACAACGTGCGTTTCGACAAGAAGGAAAAGAAGAACGACCCCGACTTTGCCAAGGCCCTGCTCGGCAACGCCACTCTGTATGTGAACGACGCGTTCGGCTCCGCTCACCGCGCCCACGCCTCCACCGAGGGTGTGACCCACTTCGCCGAGAAGTCCGCCATGGGCTTCCTCATCGAGCACGAGCTCGAGTACTTGGAAGGCAAGCTTGAGACCCCCGCCCAGCCCTTCGTGGTCATCATGGGTGGTGCCAAGGTTTCCGACAAGATTCAGGTGCTCTCCAAGCTCATGGAAAAGAGCCAGACCTTCATCATCGGCGGTGCTATGGCCAACACCTTCCTTGCCGCTCAGGGCAAGAACGTGGGCAACTCCAAGATTGAGGCCGACAAGCTCGACCTTGCCAACGAAATCTTGGCTGATGCTGCCGCTCGTGGCGTCAAGTTCATCCTCCCCGCCGACACCCGCTACTCCTTCAAGTTCGAGGAAGGCGCAGAAACCTTCTGCACCGCTCCCTGGGCTGAGGGCGGCGAAATGCCCGAAGGTGGCATGGGCATCGACATCGGCGACAAGGCTATCGACGAAATCTGCTCCATCATCAAGGGCGCCAAGACCGTGCTTTGGAATGGCCCCATGGGCGTGTTCGAGCTGGACTCCTTCAGCAAGGGCACCAAGGCTGTGGCAGAATGCCTCGCTGAGTCCGACTGCATCTCCATCGTGGGTGGTGGCGACTCCGTGACCGCTGCCAAGAAGTTCAAGGTGGCAGACAAGCTCTCCTTCTGCTCCACCGGTGGTGGCGCTTCTCTGGAGCTGCTGGAAGGCAAGGTTCTTCCCGGCATCGGCTCCCTGAGCGAGAAGTAAAGCTCTCTTTTCTTCCATCAAAAAAAACACCCGCCGGCAACGGTGGGTGTTTTTTTTACCTGCTCGCAGCGCGTGCAAACTTCCCTTTGAGCGCAGCTCAAAACTTCCCTGCGCAGCAAAGTTCCCCGCGCGCAGCGCGAAGTTCCCTTGCGCGCAAGCGCAAACAATCGAGCAAGACCGGGATATGGCCAGTCGTGTGAATTTATCTCTTGCCATTGCGCATCATAAAATATAGCATGTGATTATCATGATGTCCGGAAGATTAGTTGAAGACTCGATGAAGTTTGCTGTGTCCATTATTAAGTTATGCGACACTATTAAGGGTCGCAGCGTCATCACGAATCAGCTCTTGCGAGCTGGCACGAGTGTTGGGGCAAACATCCGGGAAGGCAAATATGCAATCAGTCGTGCAGATTTTATCGCAAAGTACCAAATAGCCATCAAGGAATGCTATGAAAGCGAGTACTGGTTAGAGCTATTGCTGCGCGCCGGGATAGCAACAAAAGATGAAGTTCAAGCGTGCTGGAACTTATGCCACGCCTTGCGTCGCATGCTTGCTTCGGCATTGAATACTGCAAAAGGAACATTTGAGGGCTAAGCTGCAAGCAGTATAGGGAACTTCGCGCTGCGCGCGGGGAACTTTGCTACGCAGGGAAATTTTGAGCTGCGCTCAAAGGGAACTTTGCTCGCGGCGCGAGCAGGTAAAAAAAACACCCACCGTTGCCGGCGGGTGTTTTTTTGAGTGAGAGTAGGCTTCGATTAGAAGTTGATGCGGTAGCCTACAGTACCGTTCACATTGCTGTAGCCGGAGCGGAACTCAGCGGAACCATCGATGAAGATGGAGCCAGCGTTCATGCCCACGGGGATGGTGACACCAGCACCGATTTCCACACCCACAGCGCCCAGCTCAGCAGACTTGACGGATGCAGACTTGGTACCCTCGAGCAAGGCAACGCCTGCTTCGCTTTCGCGGTCACCGGCATCCACCTTCACCAAGGCGCGAGCCTCGAAGATGGAAGCGCGGTTGTACAGGCTTTCGCCAATCACCGTCTGCAGGCGAGCACCCGCGCCGAAGGTGAGCACGTTCATATCCTGAGAGCCCACAGCCAAAGCGGTGTCAGCGCCAGATTCGGTGTAGCCATCTACGCTGCTGTGGCGCCAGGTTACGTTGAACACGGGCTGCCAGCAGGTGCTGCCATCCTCGCTCAGCGAGAAGGTGCGAGCCACTTCATACATGAAGCCGTAGGCCATACCATCGGTGTCGCCGCTGGTCTCGAACGAGCCACCCGGCACGCTCACGGTGCGGTTCAGCGTCACATCAGCGCGGCCCAGAGTAGCCACGAAGGTGTGTACCCATGCCTGATGCGCCACACGAGCGAAGAGCGATACATACTGCGTATCGAAATCACCCTCGGCGCGGTCGGCAGAGTCGGCCTGCAGGTCGCCGTACATGGCTGTCACCGCCATACCCATGGTCAGGTTGTTGGTGATATCCACGTCGAAGCCCACGGTGCCACCCCAGCTGTCCATCGTGTAGCCAGCCGTCAGGCCGTCGGCATCCATCTCGCGGTGGTCGCCTTCAGCGTTGATCCAAGCATTCACATAGGGCATACCCTCGTTCACCTCGCACTGGTTCACACCCATGGTGGTGGTGCGGTTGCGGATGGCGCGCAGCTGGCGCTCCACATCAGCCGAGAAGGCCGAACCCAGCACCGCTGTGCCAGCACCAGCCGTGGCGGCCAGAGCACGTTCGGCTGCATCGCGGTTGCCAGACTGCAGCAGGGAAGCCACAGCACTGTCCACAGCCTTGAGAGCGGAATCATCCGGCAGCTTGGAGGGATCAATATCCCAGAGCATCTCGGCACCCGCCTTGGCAATCGGATCGCTCACAGCTTCCTCATAGCGGTTGGTCTCGCTGGCAGCCAGGTCCACGTAGACCTTGCCATTTTCCACGCTCAGCTTAGCAATCTCGTTCAAGCGGTGGAAGGCGCTGTCCGTGATATCCAAGGTGATGCGCATGCCATCCAAGCCATCCAACTGAGCGTTGGAGCCACCTTCGATGAGCAGCAAATCATCATCTGCACCCAGCACATCGCCAGCGGCGGAAGAGAGGGTCAGCGAAGCTCCGCGGAGCATGGTAGCCGTGTCAGAGACGCTCAACGCAGCCGTACCGGCATCGGTGTTCATCTCCAGCGTGGTGTCGGAGGAGGCGCTCAACTCAAGGTTCTGCAGGTTGAGCGTCTTGTTGCCATCCTGCGTAGCCACGTTGATGATGGAGCTGCCGCCCAGCACCATATCGACCTTGCTGCTGCCAGCAGCGGCAGTGGTCAGCTGGTCGAAGGTCTGCGTGGCCGTACCACCAGATGCCACTTCGATGGTGCCATCGTAATTGCTCAGGTCACCGCTGTAGGTGCTGTCCTTCATGGGGGTAATCAGCACCACGGGGCGGTCGGTGTTGCCGGCCGTGCTACCCAAAGCACCTGTGCCGCTCAAACCATCCACATCCACATAGGCAAGGTCAGATACATTCAACGTGGAACCTTCGTTGAGCTCCAGCATGGTTTCTTCCACATTGCTCAGCCCGTTGATGGTCACGGTGGCATCCTTGGCGATGCTCAGCGTCTCTGTGCCTGCACCTGTACCGCCGATATCGAAGCCAGATTCCAGCGTCGCGCCGTCCAGCAGAGTGAGCTTGGAGCCGCTCAGCAGTTCCACGTCATCTACCACATCGGTGCCGCCGAACTCATCGCTCACCTGCAACGTGCCGCCCAAGGAGGCTTCACCACCTACCTGGAGTTGGCCCAGCTCGTTTTCGATGGTCACACCGCCCAGCAATTCGCTGGCGTTGCTGCCCTTGCCGTTGAGCTTCAGGATACCGGCTGTCACCTCCACCATGCTGTCAGCATCGGTGGTCAGGGCACCATTCATCAGGTACACAGAATCAGCATCCAGCTCGCCAGCATCGGGAGCACCAGGTGTGGCCACCGTATTCTTAATCTGCAGGGTCGTGCCCGTCACGTCAATATCGCCATTGAAGGAGAGTGCCTTCACATTGGCATCCACATCTGCGGGGTCAAGGTTGTTGTTGATGGTCACCAAGTCATCGCCATCACCCACGATGGTGAGGTTGGCGCCATTGCCACGGCCAATCAGGTTGGAAAGCACGAGGCCGTCTGCCTCCTGGTCGGTTGTGGGTGTTGCTTCGGTCAGGTTGATTTCCGTGTCCCTGTCAATGTAGATGGAGGCGTAGGGCTCAGAGCTGGTGTACACGTCAGCGCCATTGCCAGCCCACTGGCCATCACCCACGTTGTCTTCCGAGCTACGGTAGATAGCGTCACCGCTCAGCGGGGTTTCCGTCTGGCTCAAGATCAAATGACCATCAGCGGTGAACTCAGCCTGGATGTTGTAGAGCTTCAACGCGGCGTCAAACACCGTACCCGTGGCCAAGCCTGTGGCGTCGGCATCTGCCAGCGTGTAGGTCACACTACCAGCGGCGGCATCCAACACATCGCCCAGCACGCCGTTCACATCGATGGTCAGCGTAGCGCCATCTGCCAGCTTCAGCGTGCCTGTCGCGTTGTCCACAAAGTCGAACATCAGGTTGCCCTTGCCCTCTTCCAGCTGAGAAGAAAGGGTCAAAGTCGAGCCGTCTGCCAGGGTCACGCCCTGCATGTCCTTCAGCGTGGTCATGGCTGTGTCGGTGCCAGTCAGAGCCTTCACCAGCACTTTCGCGTTGTTGCTCAGATTCTTCAGGGTGATACCGTCAGCCAGAGCCGTACCCTTGTCGTCAACCGTAATCAAACCGTTGTAGGTGTGGGCACCCAAGATGCTACCATCGTTGATGGTGATATCCACCGCCGTGGTGCCATCTGCCTTGGTGAGCTTGTTGGCACCGCTCAAGTCCAGAGCAGCCTGTGCGCCGTTGATGGTCACGCTGCCGCTGTTCACCAGCACGGGGTTGGTCAGCGCAGGCACTAGGACGCGGCCAGAGGTGATTTCCAAGCTAGCCAAGGAGGCGCGCAATGCATTGCCAGCAGCGGCGCTTGCAAAGGTCAGCGCAGGCGTGCCAGTCAGGTCAACTGTACCAGTCTGTGCCACCTTCACACCAGCCACAGAGCCCTGAATCTTGGAGCCCGTGCCCGTGATGGTCAGGTCCACATCCTGCACCTTGCCACCATTGCCCACCGTGATGGTGCCGACATTCAAGGCAGAAGCTGCGCCAGCGTCTTTAGCCGTGGTGAGCACGGCATTGCTGGCATCCACCTTCACAGTCTTGAGGGTGTCGTCATTCACCTTCACCGTAGTACCCTGCCCCAGAGCCAACGCGCCCGTGGCGGCGGCGTCCCAGGTCACAGCCCCCGTGTTGAGCACCCATGTGCCACCCGTCAGCGTGGTATCAGCTGCGGCGTTGGTATCCGTACCCTTCAGCGTGAGGCTGGTCAGCGTCAGCACAGAATTAGTGCCCGTAGCATTCAGCGTAGCACCTTCCGAAGTGATGGCGTTGTTGATTGTTCTGGTGTCACCGGAGGTCAATTTCAGCTTAGAGGCATCTTCCAGCACCACGGCACCGTATGTATTCTTGGCACCTTCCAGATAGGTTGCCTGCAGCGTCATGCCACCCTGCACACGCAGTGTAGCGTCGCCCTGCACATTCAAGGAGCCAGAGCTGTTCCACTGTGTAGTGGTAGCACCACTCAGGGCAAGTTCACCTTGGAAGACGTACACACCACCTGTGTGGGCGTGGGTCTTATTGGCTGCCAAATCCATCAGCACCGCACCCGTCATGCCTGTGGCTTCATTCACCTGCAAGGTGCCGACAACAGCATCCTGAACCAGGTTCACGGTCAGTTTCTTACCAGCAGCCACCTGCAACTGCTTGGCGCGGCTACCCACAATCTTAGCGTTGATTTCCGCATCGCTCAAGCTCTGAAGTGTGGACAACCCGCGGCCCGTGTAGCTATCCAACTGCACCGTAGCATCCAGCACACCGTCACCACCGGCAGCTGCTGCATAGTCCAGCACCAGCGTCGTGCCGTCCACGTGCACGGTTGTGTTGCTCAGGGCGGACTCGTGCTGTGCCACAATGCTACCACCGGAAATCGTCGTGTCGCCGGTGTAGCTATTGGCGCCTGTAAGAATCAGCTTGGCGGCGCCCAGCTTGGTGAGGGTTGCGCCCGTGTTGCCAGCGGTGCTACCAATAGCGCCGCCACCGATGGTGTAGTTGGTCGTATCGGCCTGCACGGTCATGTTGCCAATGCTGACACCGTCATCAGCCACACTAATGGTCACATCGCTCACAGCGGCACCGCTAGCGTCTGTCAGGTCACCAAAGACCACGTAGTCCAGCTGCTCAAAGTCCGCCGTCGTGGCAGAGGGAACCAGCGTGCCATCCTGCATCTGCCCCTTCACCCAAGAATCGGGCGTCTGGTCACCAGCTACCCATGTGCCACCCTCAGCCTTGTTCCAGAAGAGGGTATCAGCCGAGCCCACAGAGCGCAGCACCAGGTCCACCAGCGTAGCATCCGTGCTGTTCTGCACAAAGTAGAGGTTGTAGGCCGTGCTACCCGTATCCACACCATCCAAGTTGGTGATGAAATAGTCGCTGGCATCGGCCAAGCCCGTGGTGGCATCAAAGGTGAGGCCGCTCACCGTCATACCACTGATGAGCAAGTGATCGCGGTAGCCGGCACCGGCTGTTTCCTCCGTCGGGTCCAGAATCTCTGTCTGGGCATTGGTGATGGAGAGATTCAGCAGAGTCTGCGTGCCATTGCCCACCAGGGAGATGGAATCGGCAGCATCGCTGCCCACCTGATACAGGGTATCCGTGAGCTTGTAGGGATTCTGCGTACCGGGAATCATGTTGGTCGAATCCGTGACGCGGAATGCCAAGGAACCAGCGCCCAGCACGGTGTTGCCACCCAGGGTAACGGCGCCGGTAGCTGCAGCGCTACCATCTGCCAGAGCATCTGCCAAGGACATGCCCGCGCCCAGGTTGAGGCCATTCACCTGGCCACCCAGAGCATAGATGGTGTCGGTGCCCGTGGCGGCATCGGAGCGGGTGTAGCCTGTCATATCCAGCACGCCCCCAGCATTCGTGTAGACGTGTGTACCCGTCTGGGCAGCACCGCTCAGCTTCTGGTAGCCACCAGCCAGCTTCACGTTGACGCCATCGCCGATGATACCGGCATACTCAACACCGCTGGTGGCCGTGTTGGTGATGACCAAGGTACCGCTACCGGCCAAGTCGCTATCTGCCACACCCGTCAAGGCTTTCAGGTTCACCGTTTCGGTGTTCAGCTTCAGGGTGGCGGCGGCATCACTCAGCTTCACCGTGGCACCGGCCAAGGCGTTGGTGGCATCTGCGCGCAGGCAGAAGTTGCCCGCCACATCCCATGTACCCGTGAAGGCTCCTGTCTGGGCGCCCGTGGCTATGTTATCCTGCTTCAGAATCAACAAATCCTGCGTAGCATGCGTGCTGGAGCGGGTGAGCTTCATGGTGGCGGAGTCATCACCTGCTACCAAGCAGTTAATCTCCATACCCTTGGCCCAGTTGGTCGCCATGGTCACGGTGCCGCTCAGGTTCAAACCACCATCCAAGGAGATGACACCTTCATCACGCTTCAGCGTAGAGCCATCGCCCATGGTCAATGCCGCACCGATGGAGGTGGGATCACCCACGGTGCCACCATCGTCAATGTCTGCATGCCTCTTCGTGCTGGGCTTCATGCTCAGCGTGGCGCCTGCGCTCACGGTGATGGAATCGGTGACATCCAGCTTGTTCTCCGTAGCATTGAAGGTGCCCGTGTCCAACTGCACCGTGCCACTCTGCACTGCCAGCGATTGCACGTTGCTCAGAGCGCGCTTCACCGTGAATGAGCCGTCCATGGTGAGCGCCGTCACTTGGTCCACGGCCATATCGATGACCTGCGCCTCGGTACGCTGAGACACCAAGCTCAGGGCGTGGCCATTGCCCGCCACCTTCGTGGCGTTGTCCCCATTGGTTCCTTCAAGCGACACAGCGTTGTTACCGAAGGTGACGGTGGAATCTGCCTGCAAGTTCAGGCCTGTAGAAATCCATGTCTGGCTGGCCGTACCCAGTTTCAGAGCCCCACCGCTCAGCTTAATCGTGCTGGTGGCCGTGCGACCCTTGCTGAGGTCGCCGCTCAAATCAAGCGTAGCGCCGGTCTTCACCTCCATCTCGCTCACGGCGTTGATGACAGCCACATTGGCTGCACCATCGCCCGTGCCCATCGCTTCGGAGAGGGTCGTGCCATCTTCAATCACAAGCTTGCTCAGGCTAGAGCCAGAGGCCACCAGTTTCTCCAAGACGTTGGAGGCTGTGCCATTCACGTCCAACACCAGCGTGCCTGTGCCGCTCACGGTGTGCCCCGTGGTCCAAGAATCCAAACCACCGGTAATGGTCAGCTGGCTGCCGTCTGCAAGGGTAATCTTGCTATTCTCTCCGCTCGTGAGGGAGCTTGCCGTCGTCACCGTGGCATTGGCCAGCAATGCAGTAGTGCCCGTGTAGGTCTTGTTGGTGTTATCCCATGTGATACCCGTGCCATCAACCTGCACCGTACCACTGCCCGTGACCTTGGTATCCACAGCCTGGTGCAGCACCAGCGTACCGGCATTATCAATGCCTGCGGCGCCATTCACCACACCTGTGGTGCCCAAATCAAGCGTGTTGCCAGCATACACCTTGACAGCACCTGCCACAGAGCCAGTCAGCGTCACCGTCTTGCCAGTCACATCGCTCCAGCCAATAGCCATTTCACCCGTCATGGTGTGCGCACCTGCCACAGTCATGGTATCGCAAAGTGCCACATTGCCACCACCCGTCAACACAGTATCAGCGCTCAGCGCAGAGGCTGTATCAATGAACAAGCGGCCGCCATCCCCCAGCTGGGTGGAGCCCTTGTAAGAGTTGGTGCCCGTCAGGTGGATATTCTGACCACCAGCAATCACCAACGAACCATCACCCGTGAAGGTCTGGTTGTAGTTATCTGCATCAGTATCCTGAGTCCCCTGCAGCTGCACGCTGTTTCCAGCGGCAATGCCAACCGTGCCAGACAGAACGGTATCGGAAGCCAAGATGAAGTTGCCACTCAAATCGTAGGTAGCGCTTTCACCTTCACTTTGTGCGGCCCCAGCCAGCGTGATGGTGGAACCACTGTTGTTCACCAAGCTTACGCTAGCGCCATCGGCCACATCCAGGCTAGCACTGTAATCCGTGGTGTTGCCACTCTCCCACTGGAAGGTAGCACCATCATTCAGCACAAGAGCCACCTTGCTCGCATCGGCAATAGCGCCAGTAGCCAAGCTCAGGGTAGCACCATCGTTCACAGTGAGGGCCGTGTCAGCCGTCATATCCAACGTACCAGCGCCGAAAGAGGCCGTACCGCTGTTGATGGTGATGCTATCAGCCGCGACAATGCCCGAAGCATCGTCTGCTGCGCTGAAGAGATAGGTCTTGCCCTCGCCAGCCTCAATCAGCATCTTGCCGGCATCTACCCCACCGCTGATTGCAACGGTGTCACTGTCGCCAGTAAGCGCACCAAACTTCACGTCTGCATCGGTGGTGAAATCTTCATCCTCTGCGGTGAAATCACCATTTGTCACCCATGTGCCCGTGCCTTCACCCCAAATGAGGTAGCTCGAGTGGATAAGCTGCAGCTTGCCATCGCTTGTAAGGCTCAGGATGCTGCCCGTTCCCACACCATCAAAGTAGAGGGAGGCATCATTGTTGGTATCGCCCAGCACCAGGGCATCCCCGTTGCTATCCACCAAGCTGGTCACACCCGAGAACAAGGTGAAGGTCTCGGAATCCCAACCGCTGATGGTCAAGCTCGTGCCACCAGCCAGCGTGAGCGTGCCGTTGTTCAGATTCAGCGCGGTGGCTGCACCATCATCGCTCGTATTCTCGGCATCGATGCTCAGCTTACCATTACCCAGCGTGAGCGCACTAGTCAGCTTCAAATCACTGCCCACGGCATATTCCATGTCCAGCACACGAGTACCGCTGAGCTCATAGGCATCACCCAGATTCAGCGTACCCTTGCTCAGATGAATCGTACCCGTGAACTCTGCACCAATGCCGGTCAGGCTCACAGAACCCTTGGCCGCATCCATCTTGTAGATATGGCCAGAGCCCTTGATGGCGCTGCTATACGTACCGTTTTCCAAGGTGAGTCGCCCATTACCATTGAGCAGGATTTCCGTGGCACTCATGGTAGCACCAGCATCCACCTTCAGGCCAGCGCCGTCGTTCACAGTCACAGCCGTGCTACCCAAGCTAGCTGTCCCAGCCAGCTCCAGCGTACCGCCGTTCACCGTAGTGGCGCCAGTGTAGGTGTTGGCACCGCGAAGAATCAAGGTCGTGTCGGCAGCACCCTGCTTGGTGAGAGAGAGCACATTGCTACCACTATCCATGACAAGAGCACCGAAGTCACCTTCTGTCACCGTCAGCGTGCGGTTGCCATCCTGTGCTTGCACAGCATTTTCGGCATCTACCACGCCATACAAGCCGTTGATGGTGGTATCACTATCCAGCAGCAAGTAGCTCTTGGCATGTGTGCTGCTCAACTTCACATCAGCATATTGCGCGGCCGTAGCAGAAGCCAAGCGCAAGTTGATATTTTTGTTTGCGCTGGTATTGCCGCTGTAATCAATCAACTCGTAGGTACCAGCAAAGGTGTTGTTCTCACCGGTAATGCGATAGGTTGCATTGTTCTCTGCGCTCGGATGGGTGAATTGCACTGTGCCATCGCCCTGCATCTGACCCGCGTACTCGAAGTCCTTGGCCCAATACTGGGTCAGCACAACGGAGCCACTGGCATTATAGCCGCTGCCATCTGCCAAAACATTGAAGCGGATATCGCCACTGTACTTCATCTGGCCATCCTTGTTGCCTAAGACAGCACCACTCTGCAGGTCAATATCTGCAGTCAGCTCCTTGATGCCCTCCTTGCGACCATTCGTACCATAGGCAAAGTGCGTCCACAGCTGGCCGCCATCACATATCGTGATTTTGCCCACATTGAAGGCAGTATCGTTACCCGACGCGTAATCCTCTCGGTCACCTACATACAGTTTACCACGCTGAATGACGACATCGCCGTTGAAGCTTTCCAAGTTGCCCACACCATCGCCGCCTTTCACCACAGCAATATCGGAGGCGTTGTCCAAGTTGATAACCAAGGTACCCGCACCACTCAATTTACCCAAGACGGTGCCGTGTTCCATTGCGTTGTAGGAACCCAGCGCCTTGGCATTGGTGATGGTGAGCGTGCTACCTTCACCAAGCGTAGTAGAGCCAGTGAAACTAGTATTTCTGGTAGAAATCGTGAGGCTGGCATTCTCCTCCAAGGTGATGGTGGCGCTGCCACTGATGGAACCTGCGCCGGCAAAGACGTAATCGGTGCCGCTCACCGTGATAGAGGCAGGCTGCACCGTACCGATGAGGGTGATTTCCTCACCCGCGCCGGCAAACGCCACCGAGTCACCGTTGTAGAACTGCTGGTCGGCACCTGCACTGGTGGAGGTCCAATTTGTACCGCCACCGCTGCTCCACACGTTGTCCGTATCAGCTGTTTCCCATACAAGGTCATCCAAGCTGCCAGAGAGAGCCACGGTCACCTTCACCAGCCCCGTGCCATCTTCCATCGTGGCCTGCACTTGTGCGCGCCCTGCATTCGTCAATTCCTGGCCTGTCAGAGCATCCAACAGCGTCACCTTGTCCAGAGTCAGCGTGGATGCACCTTGGAACAACGCGTACTCACCAGCGGCCAAGCTGCCCAACATTAAGTTCAAAGTATCGCCGTATGTCGATGCGGTGATGGGAGTTACACCTGTGGTCACCTTGCCCAAGTCAATCCCCAATGCGCTATCGGCGCTAAGCTCCAGATTGTTGATGGTGAGTGCAGCGTTTGCATTCACCACGCCGCCATTCGTCACAGAAAGCGTATCTACCGTGGTGGCTGCGCCAAGCGTCAGGGCACCGCCATCAACCGTCAGCGTCTTGCCAGCAGTCTGGGTGAAGGTGCTGTTCATCTTGATATCGCCAGTCACCGTCACATCCCCCACAAAGTTGAATGTACCATTACCAGAGATGACAGACTGACCCACCAACACACCCTGCATGTTGACAATACCGTCTGTGTTGCTGAAGTTGGCAAAATTCAGCACAGAATTCTCATCTGCACCCAAGCTCAAGTTAATGCGGGCCGCCGCTTGATAACCACCCGGAGAACGGGCAATCGTGATATCGCCAAAGGACTGCGTAGCCGTACCAACCGCGTTGATAGCGTATTCACGCGTAGCCCAGTAGCCATGGTGCATTTCAAAATCACCTTCACCCGTGAGAGCGCCCACATTCAAGCCACCCAACCAGTAAGCTGAGCCGTTGTTCACCCATGCAATCTTACCGGTCTTGCCTGCTTCCACGCAGAACTCACCCACATGCACAGTGCCCATGCTGCCAGCGCCATTCACCACATCTTTGACCTCCGTGATGGAAAAATTGCCATTCTCCGTCACATGCACCTTCTTCAGCTGGCCGCTGCCAGCAGAGAAATTGACGTTGCCACCAGCAAGTTCGATGGTGGCTTCAGACAAATCTACCTGATAACCTTGGTTGGAGCCCCCCAAGGTCAAGAAGCCACCAGACACCACCTGAATCGTGCCAGCAAAATCCGATGCGATGCCTTCGTTACCACCGGCTCGGCCAATGAGCGTATCATGATTCACAAGCAAGGTGCCCGTACCCGTCATGTTAGCGATGTAATTGGCGCTGTATGTCCCAGTGCCCGCACCACCAGCCGTCACGGTCACGGGGGTGTTCACATTAATCTTAGCTCCTGCGGCGCACTCAAACAAATCAACGCTAAGAGTCATATTTTCATCGACCGCAAGCGTCGTGCCCTCCTTCAGAATAATCTTCTTCCACTCCACATCGCCTGCGGCAGCCTCAGCATTGATGGTAGACATCGCCACCGTGGCATTTGCCCCTGTACCACCAACAACGTATTCGCCGGTTGTTACGCTGCTTGTACCACCGGCCAATTTACCATCAGCTGTCAGTGTGGTTTCCACCCCTCGGTATACCACCGTGATGGAGCTCAAATCGGTGAGAGCCTCACCATCTGCACCTACCTTGAGGGTTCCATTGTTGTCAATAATCTGCATGGTGCCAGACTTGGTGGCAAAGCCATTACCCGTCGTAGACACAGCATCCGTGCTGAAGTTCCACAAGGCCGAGGTATCATATTCAATTTGGCCTTGGAAATCAGCAATGTCGCATACGCTGAACGAGACACCAGCATCTGCCAAAATCAGCGTACCATTGTTTGTAATCGTACCGCCGATATTCAGAACAGAGTTTGCACCAGCCACGCCGAGTGTCATCACGCCGTTGGAATTGCCATTCGTGATATTGCCAGACTTCTCAATCGCCTGAATGATAACGGGAGAGCTTCCGTTGAACGAGCTATTGAACGCACCCTCTGCATTCAGTTTGCCAAAGAGCATCATGCCCTCCCAGTTCGTCTGTGTGCCAAGGGTCTTGCCAGCGGCAATCTTGACCTCGCCAATGCTCAATGCGGGTGAACTGGAGCCATCACTGTCGTATGCCTGCAACTTGGCATCCCCCTGCACATCAAGCACGCCAAGCGTGGCGCCAAATGCGGTCACATACAACACACTACCATCATTCAAACGCACGGTAGCATCTCCTGCCGTCACCGGGTTACCTTGATTGGTGCCATAGTCCAACTGCTTACCAGCCGCAACATCCAAGACGCCAGCAAACTCCGATACCGTATTGTCAAGCAACTGGCCACCTTCAGTCAGCTCGATGGTGCCAGTGCCCGTTGTCGTCGCGATGAAGGTCAGATTATTTCCCGTCAGCGTCAAGGTCGCATCAGCGCCAATCTCCAATCCACCTGCACTCGCCACGGCACCCACCGTCATGTCAGAGGCAAGAGTGGCGGTGGCCGCACCGCCAACGGTCAAGGTCGCAGCGCTGATGCTGCTATCTCCCTTGAGCGTCACATCGCCAGCCTTCACCTCGATGGACTCCACATTCACCTCACCTTCAAACACAGCCGTGCTGCCTTCGGCCGCACCAGTAATCTTCATCACCCCATCGCCAGATGTGGTGTCCAGCTCGGTGTAGCTCACAGACTCGCCAGACACGGTCCAATCTGCATCGGACACAACCGTCTCGCCCGCAGCCAAGGTAATCTGGTAGGAGGAATCCTTCTGGGCCTCATCATACAACACGATGCTAGAAAGTGTTGTTTCCGCGCCGTCGCAGGCAAAAACTACTTTCGTGATGTCAAATGTACTCCCCACATCCAAGCCATTCACTGTATAACTCGCACCATTGGTCAGCAGGGTGAGATTGAGCGTGTATGTGCCATCTCCATCATTCAACAATGCCCCCTTGACGGTGTAGGTCGTGTTAGCCGCGACGGCCACATCTGTGCCACCGGCAGAAAAGGCCGTCATCGTCGACGGCAAGGTTATATTCGCAGCTGCCGTACCACCCCAGTTACCGTCCGTTCCCACATACACCGTGGCCGTTGTATTCTCCGTCAAGCCTGCATAGATGGAAGACGAATTGTAGGTCGCATGCCCCAGCACCAGAGTCTGGGTAGTGCCCACCAAGGCGATAGACTGCACGTTATCCGTCGCATTCGTAGCTACGCTACCTACACTCCAAGTCACAGAGAACGAGGTCTCCTCTGCCGAGGCAGCCGTCCCCACCGTATAGGTGGTGTCATCCGTATAGGTGGCTATGCCACGATTCCACCCAGAGGGCTGATAAATGGCGCCATCCTTCCATTCAGGATTGCGGCTAGAACCACCGCCACCACCGTTGGATAAGGTCCAATGAGTGGTGTCAGCAACCAAATCTGTTGCTGCGGCCCATGCTGAGCCTGAGGAGAAGGTAACGGACGTAACTGCAGCAAAGCATGCCAAAAGCGCTTTGCGAAGCATGGTGGGGAGATGTAATTTCATGATGAGTGGAGGTGATTTGTAAGTAAAATTGGCTGTAGAGTAGTTAGCATGGGTGTAGACAGTACACCCATAGTTTATCATCACTACCTTTAGCACGCCCGCAAGCCCAAATCAAGCCAAAAACTCGAAAAAGCCCCTTAAATAGTCGATTTTAAGCCCATCTCCCCCCTGCACTCCCTCTTTTTGCCCATCCCTCAACTCTTTTAAGAAATCTAAAAAGTTTCACCCACGCCCCCCCAAGCGCACCACCACGGGCCATCCGCTCCCC
>JAZTYM010000062.1:0-6660 GCA_045637025.1 Akkermansia sp.
GACCGCTTGGCCTCCGACTTTACTCCACCGCGGTGAGCACATATTCCTGCCAGCATGCCGCCAGTATGCCCACAGAACCCATGTATACCACCGCCGGCAGCAGCACCGTGGCCAAGCCTGCCAGCATCTGCCCCATGCGCCGCCACACATGGCCACCGCACAGCATCGCCACCCCCACGGGCAGCCAAAACACGACTAAATTGAACTTGAGCAGCAGAGCCAGCCCAGCAAACGCACCGCAGGCATACGCTTGCCACCCGCCATAGCCCCCACCCCGCACCACATGCCGCAACACAGCATAGAGGCTGATGTATTGCAGCGTCAGCACGCTGACGGAGGGGTGCACACTAAAATACAGGGTGTACACAAACAATATGCCTCCTATGGCCATGGCCGCCGTGCGCCCCACAAACAATGCCGCGCACTTGCCTGCATACACCAAGCCCAAGCCCACCACCATGGCGTGCAGAATACTCACACCCAAAAAGGAATCAGGCGCGAGCAAGCTCCCCACACCGCATTGCAAAAACACCAGCGGTCCTTTCAAGTCCGACAAGCCTACATAGGGCAACGCACCCTCCATCCACCCGCGGCCTATGATGTGGTAGACGTTGGCATCATAATCCGGGCGCAGGTGCATGCTCTCGCTCAGCGCCGTGACCCCATAGCGTATCACACAAAATGCCAGCAGGGTGTAGAAAAGATAAAGAGCCCACCAAGATACCACGCTACGCCGGGAGGCTGGGGCAGCCGCCGCACGGCAGCCTGCTCCAAACGGACACATGGCGCAGTTGCTGCACCCGCGCGCGCCGCATCCCCTTGCTTTTGCTGCACCATCACCAGCCATGCTGCCATGCTAGCACATTTTGGGCGGCCAAGCAACCGCTAAGACAAAACAAATGCCACACCTTCCCCAAAAAAGACGCTATAAATAGCTTGCGCTGGCAATAGATGTTCGTGTAGAATGCAAATCATGAGCAAAACCGAGAGAGAATACCCCACCCCCTTCCAACGCTGCGTGTGTTGGGCCGCTATCAGCGGGCTGGCGCTCGTCGTCGTCATCCTGCTGGTGGGTAGCACCCTGTATGGTCTGGGGCAAGTCTTCATGGCACTGGAGCCTGTGCTGCTGCCCGTCGTCATTGCCGGTATTTTGGCTTACCTTTTATCCCCAGCCACCCAGTGGGTACAAAAAAAGCTGGTGAAGCGGCGTATATGGGCTGTGTTGGTGGTGCTGTTGCTCACCGCGGTGGGCATCACCGGCCTGGGCTTGGCCATTGTGCCCCCGCTGGTGCAGCAAACGGGCGAACTCGTCGCCAAACGCCAGCAAATCCTTGATAGCTCCATCAAAACTGGCCAAGATTTGCTAGAAAACAACGCCTTTATCCAGCAAGGCGTTGATATGCTCTACCAAAAAACCATCAAGGATGCTGGCAATGACGATATCCCCCCGGCAGAAGCCGCCGCCATCAAAAAAAATCCAACCTATGCCGACAAGGTGGCGACCATCCTGAACTACAATTCCAGCTACCTCACGGAAAAAATCATCAAATGGCTCACCGCCGGCAGCCGCGCCATCTCCGGTGTGGCAGCCTTCCTCATCGGCGCGGTCATGGTGCCCGTGTTCCTCTTCTACTTCCTGCTGGAGAGCGAGCACATCGCCAGAAGTTGGCACGATATCTTGCCCCTGCGTAGCTCCCGCTTCCGCGACGAGGTCGTGGAAACGCTCCAACAAATCAACAGCTACATCATCTCTTTCGTGCGCGGGCAAATGCTCGTCAGCCTGATTGATGGCATCATCCTCGGCATCGCCCTCAAGCTGATGGGACTGCCCTACGCCATCACCATTGCGGCAGCAGCAGCGCTCCTGGGTATCATCCCCTACATCGGCATGATTTCTACCAGCATCCCTGCCCTCCTGATTGCTTGGTTCACTTGGCACGATGTAAGCTATGTGGTGGGTGTGGCCGCCATCTTCATCTGCGTGAGCCAGTTTGATGGCTGGGTCATCCAACCCCGCGTCATTGGCAACCGCGTCGGCATGCACGACCTCACCATCATGTTCTCCGTCCTCTTCTGGAGCTTGGTCCTCGGCGGTGTGGTTGGCGCCCTGCTCGCCGTGCCCCTGACCGCCGCCATCAAGGTCCTCTTCATTCGCTACGTCTGGTCCTCCGTCACCCCAAGCACCCCCGCCTCCCAGCCTTCCCCAGATGCTGCCCCCCAATCCCCACCTATTAGCACGGAAATCCCCCCCACATCATAAAAAAATCGCGCGAATACGCATTTTAGGCTTGCATATACCCCAGAAATCTGTATCCTTAATCCCGGAGAGCAAACTCATGGTGAGTTTGTTCACCAAACAACCAAAAAAACATCATCATTATTATGAAGACCATCGCTATTCTTGCCCTTACGGCCGCTGCCCTCGTTTCCTGCCAGCAGCAGCAGGTGGAGCCCACTCCCGCTCCCACTCCCGCTCCCGTGGTAGCTCCCGCTAAGTAAGGAGTAAGAGGGGCTCGCGAGAGTCTCTCAGATTATACGATTCTGGCGCGTCCAGCTTTTGCTGGGCGCGCTTTCGTTTTGCCCACTTGAGCAGCGGGCGAGCGGCAGAGCAGATTCCGGCTTGACTCAGCCCCCTCCCCTATGGTACAAGAACGCGGAGTGGCAGCATAGCCCCCCCCACCACCACACGCAACATGAAAGACACCTTTGCCCAAATCGTGCGCCTTGGCATCATCATCCTGCTCCTAGCAGGGGTGCTGTATTGGGCAGATGCCGCATGGTTTGCGCCGCGCCGCCTGCCTACCTGTGTGCAAGACCAGCTGCCAGAGGGCCGCATCTGCTTGGACACCGTGCGCGGGCAATGGGGCAACCGCGCCGTGTGGATTGATGCCCGCAGCGCAAGCGATTTCGAGCTCAACCACCTCATGTTTAGCGATAACAGGATGTTCCCCATCCGCTCCGGCCCCGAACGCCAACAACAGGTCGATGCCGCCATCGGCCGCTTGCTGGAGGCCGAGGAGCGCGGCGAATGCATCGTCGTCTTCTGCACGGGTGATTGCACCGCCTCCACCGAAATTGCCACCCACCTGCGCGAGCTCGGCCTCATCTCTGCCCCCATCTTTGTGCTCGAAGGCGGCTGGGATGCCCTCAAAGCAGCTGGCATGGTGCGCCTCTGAGCCCCTTTCTCCCCCAAACCCAACAAAAAATTGCAATTTTTACACGTTTAGGCTTGCAAAATGTGGCGGAGTATTATAGTCTCCGCTATGGAAGAAATTCAGCTTGGACTTACATTTGACGACGTGCTCTTGCTTCCCTGCCTGAGCACCATCCTTCCGGGCGAGGCCGACCCCGCCTCTCAGCTTTGCGCCAATTTCCCCCTGCGCTTGCCGATTCTTTCCGCCCCCATGGACACCGTGACCGAGGTTGACATGGCCATCGCCATGGCTCGCGAAGGCGGCATGGGCGTGATTCACCGCAACAACCGCATTGATGACCAAGCCGCCATGGTGGCCAAGGTGAAGCGTTTTGAAAACGCCGTCATCACCAAGCCGCTGACTGTCTCGAGCGCCATGCGTCTGAGCCAGGTCAAGAGCATCATGCTCGAGCATGGCTTCTCTGGGCTCCCCGTGGTGAATGCCGACAACAAGCTGGAAGGCATCATCACCGGCCGCGATATGCGCGTCTCCGACGGCCACGACCTGGACACCCTTTGCGTGGCTGACGTGATGACCCCGCTCGCCCGCCTCATCACTGGCAACCCCAACACCACCCAAGACGAGGCCCGCAAGATTCTCTACGCCAACCGCATCGAAAAACTCCCCCTCGTCGATGAAAATGGTTGCTTGGCTGGCCTGATTACCGACACCGACATCCGCAAACGCGAAGCTTTCCAAGAATCCACCAAGGACGAAATGGGCCGCCTGCGCTGCGGTGCTGCCGTGGGTCCGGGTCCGGAATTCTTGGCACGCGCTCAGGCTGTGATTGACGCCGGCGCAGACGCCCTCTTCATCGACGCCGCCACCGGCCACACCAGCCGCGTGCTGCACGTCATCGAGAAACTGCGCGAACTCGGCAAGCCCGTGGTCGCTGGCAACGTGGTGACGCAGGACGGCGCCCGCGACCTCATCTCCGCCGGCGCTAGCGCCATCAAGGTCGGCGTGGGTCCTGGCTCCATCTGCACCACCCGCATCATCTCCGGCGTGGGCATGCCCCAGTTCACCGCCATTCAAGAAGTAGCCAAGGTGGCCCGCCCCGCTGGTGTCACCGTGATTGCCGACGGCGGCATCCGCTACTCTGGCGACGCCGTGAAGGCTCTGGCCGCTGGCGCAGACCTCATCATGATGGGCGGTATGCTCGCTGGCTGCGAGGAAAGCCCTGGCGCCGTGGTGCACTACCAAGGCCGCAACTTCAAGACCTACCGCGGCATGGGCTCCCTGGGTGCCATGCGTGCTGGCTCGGGCGACCGCTACGGCCAAAACGGCAGCGGCAAGCTCGTGGCAGAAGGTGTGGAAGCCCGCGTGCCCTACAAAGGCATGCTGGCAGACGTCATCTTCCAGCTCGTGGGTGGTCTGCGCTCGGGCATGGGCTACTTGGGCGCCAAGAGCCTGCAAGAGCTGCGCGACCACGCTCGCTTTGTGCGCATCACCGCTGGTGGTTTGCAAGAAAGCCACCCGCACGATGTCACCATCACCCAGGACCCCGGCAACTACAGCCGCTAATCCTGCCCCAACCCTTCTTCCCCGCCTGCTGCACCCCGGTGCAGCAGGCTTTTTTGTGGCGCAGCACCCACTTTCGCAAGAAACTTGCAAAGAACACGATATTTTGCTTGCAAAAGACGCAAAAGTATGTTTAACTCTGCGCGCACAAAGTGCTGCCGCTGTAGCTCAGGGGTAGAGCAACGCATTCGTAATGCGTGGGTCGTCAGTTCAAATCTGACCAGCGGCTCTTGCTGCGGGAGACGCAGCTAAGCCCAGCACCATGTGCCACACAAAGCCTCCTTAGCTCAGTTGGTAGAGCAGCTGACTCTTAATCAGTTTGTCCGCGGTTCGAGCCCGCGAGGGGGTACGCAAAAGCGGTGCGCATGCACCGCTTTTTTGTTGCCCACATGCCACTTTTTTGCTCGCGGCGTGCCCGCACATCATGTAAAATGGCGCGCATGGGCATCATCAAACACATCTGGCTGGCTCTCCTTGCCGCACCCCTCATCAGCGCTGCACCCCCCGACTCCCCCGGCAGCAAAGCACCCGCCTTCCCCCGCGAACTTCCCGGTGGCTGGGTCTACGCCTGGGGCGATGAGTTCAACGGCAAAAAACTCAACGAGAAAAAATGGGCATACGAGCTGGGAGTCATCCGCAACCACGGCGCCTCCCAAACCTACACCAAGAGCTGCGTGCGGCTCAAAGACGGCAAGCTCCAGCTCTTCTCCCGCGCCAAAGAAACCCGCAACACCAACTACAAGCGCAACTCCCAGCACTGGTTCGAGCAAATCCGCACCCAACCCTACGCCAGCGGCTCTGTCACCACGCGCGGAGTCAAGCACTTCGAGCTCCCGGGGCGCCTCGAATTCCGCGCCAAAGTGCCCAAGGCCAAAGGCGCTTGGCCTGCCATTTGGACCATGCATGTCAACCAATATGGCTGGCCGGCCAACGGGGAGATTGACATCTTGGAGCACATCTCCCAAGAGCCCAACACCTGCTACTCCATATTCCGCTGGGGCGCCAATGGCACCAACCAAGAACACAAAGTGGTGCGCACCACCCACCTGCCCGATTACAGCCAAAACTTCCACACCTATATCCTAGAGTGGGATGAAGACACCATGCGCATCCTCATCGACGACAATGAGGTGGGCCGCATCGACATGGCCGCCGCCAACTACCCCAACGGCGACAACCCGCTCAAAACCCCGTGCTACATCATCATGAACACCGCCATCGGCGGCCCTGGCACCTGGCCAGAGCCACCCAACCCCGCAGACTACCCCGTGGTCTTCGAGATTGACTATGTGCGCTACTACACCAAAAAGAAGCCCTGAGCCAGCACAAAAAGACTTGAAAAATAGCGCCTAAAAAGGTAGACTCAGCAAAGCAAATTCCCCCCATGGCAAGCGGCAGCACCATAAGCCCGATGATGGGTCAGTACCTGCGCATGAAGCAGTCACTGCCAGAGGACGTGTGGCTCTTTTTCCGCTTGGGCGACTTCTACGAAATGTTCTTCGACGACGCCGTCGAATGCTCTGCCGCGCTCGGCCTCACCCTCACCAAACGCCAGACCATCCCCATGTGTGGCGTGCCCTACCATGCCGCCGAGGGCTACATCGGCCAAATTGTCAAAATGGGCAAGCGCGTGGCCATTGCTGAGCAAATGAGCACCCCCATACCCGGCAAACTCGTCGAGCGAGAAATCACCCGCATCGTCTCCGCCGGCACCTTGGCAGATTTGGCCCTGCTCGACGAAGGGGAACACAACTACATCGTCGCCTGCTACCGCGACAAAAAAACATGGGGCCTCGCCTGCGCAGACCACACCACCGGCGAATTCACCGTGGCTGATTACGACAGCTACGAGGCCCTGCTCGAGGAAATAAGCCGCATCCACCCCCGCGAATTGCTCGTGAGCGATGAGCAAAAGGCCGATTTTCCCGCCCCCCTGCCCGCCCCC
>JAZTYM010000063.1:0-55973 GCA_045637025.1 Akkermansia sp.
TGGAGCATAGCGGCATCCAGTGCACGCTGGCGCTGGGCCTGAATTTTCTGCTGCTCGGGGGAAATTTCTTTACTCATATCACTGAGCAGCTTACCTGTTTGGACGGCGGCATGCAAGCTAAATTTCTGCCAGTGGCAACTTTGCATCAAGCACCGGGAGAGCGGAAAAGAAGCGTGGTGGGCTGCTGGGAGCGGAATGAGCGGTAGAGGGGGTCTTGCGGGTGGTTGAGGTGCCCTTGCCACTCCCCTCGGATGTGGGTTTGCACCGCGCTGGGGTCGCAGCTCCACGATTTGAGGCACACACCCACGATGCACACGCCTGCCATGGGCGCAGAGAGCAGCAAAAACACCACCCAGCGCCCCACATGGCGACACCCTGTGTGCCATATCGCCTGCGTGTAGAGCCACACCAATCCAAACCACATCACCCCGCTAGCTTTCATGGCCAGTTCATTGTGCTGCGTGCCCACCCACAGCAGGGGGAACAGCAGAGCCAGCACACAGCAGCTGCGGAACAAGCCCGTGCGGCGGTAGCCACGCGGCAGCAGCCACCATGCCGGCAACAACACGCTTGCCGCTGCCACGGCATACACCACCAACCACCCCGCACCGCCTATGCTGGCATAGCTCGTGTGAGCTATCCCACATGGACTCAAGAAAAGCAGGCTACCTGCATTGCTGGCCAAATAGAGACCGGGCAGCAGGAGATAGAGACAGGCCACCAGCGTGGGCGCATTGAGCAGCACCCCCCAACCCTGCCGCCGCAGCTGGGGTAGGATGCGCCATGCCAGCCACGGCAGAGTACCCAGAGCCGCCAAGGGAGAGCAGAGCACCACCAAGGCAGCGGCCCATAGCTCGTGGCGCGGGTTGAGCGCGCGCGCCAGCAGCAGACTCAGCAGCACCCAGGTGGGGATGATGTGGTTGAACATGTTGCGCAGGTGAGTCCAGCTGTCTGTGTAGGGGAACGAGAACCAGACCTCATGCTCCACGAGCCACTGGGTGCAGGGGCTCTCTACCCCGCAGCATTTGGCGGCCAGGGGGATGGCATAGTGCCGGTACCAGATGGAAACATCGCCCACGAGCGCTAGCAACACCACAAACACCACCGCGCGCCACCGCCACCGCACATACAATTGCAGCGCGGCTAGCAGCACCCCCACATAGGCCCATGCATATAGCCAACACCCGGCATCTACCCCTGGTATCACCTTGCTCAGCCCCGCGGGCACGAGCCAAAAGGCCAGATAATAGCTAAAATAGCTGCCACCCGCACCCGCTATGGGCCAGTTCTCGCGCACTAAGGTGTCGTAAATAGCATTGCGTACGATAAAATCGTGGTGCTGGATGACATGGCCATTGAGCCCAATGGATTCTACCCACCCCCAGCACAGCAGAGCCAGCAGCACCAGCCCCGCCACATCCGCTGCGCGCCACGGGCGTTCCTCTTCCACGGGAGATTGCCGCCACACCATGGCACCTGCTCCCAGCAGAAGAATGCCCACCACCCACGCCACCACAGGCTGCACCCAACCCGCCAAAAAAAGCAAGTTCGGTACGAGGAGGTACAACAAAGTGGCGGCATTCAACACCCGGCGCATGTACACAGTCTACCTGATTCGCGGGGGCGCATGCAAGCCAAAACATGCATAGCCCCAAGCTGTGATGCGTGGTGCCCAAGGCGGCGCGGGCGAGTCATAGGCTTGACGCGGGGTATCAACGTGGCTATACTGGGCGCATGCCCATATCTGAAGAATTGTTTGAGCGAGCCAGCCGCGTGATACCGGGTGGCGTGAATTCGCCGGTGCGTGCTTTTCGCCGTTTGGGGCGGGCTCCGTTTTTTGTAGCATCTGCTGCCGGGGCTCATCTGCGGGATGAGGATGGCCGCACCTACATCGACTACGTTGGCACGTGGGGGCCTGCTATCTTGGGCCACGCACCGCAGTGTGTGATTTCTGCGGTGCAGGCCGCTGTGCCTGCTGGTTTGGGCTATGGCACCCCCACGCGTATCGAGGTGGATATGGCCGAAACCGTGTGCCGCTGGGTACCCTCCATCGAAAAAGTGCGCATGACCAATAGCGGCACAGAGGCTACCATGAGCGCCGTGCGCCTTGCCCGCGGGTACACCGGGCGCAAGTACATTGTCAAGTTTGCGGGCTGCTACCACGGGCATGTGGATAGCTTGTTGGTGGCGGCGGGTAGCGGTGCGCTGACGCATGGCGAGCCCGATAGCGCCGGTATTCCCCGAGAGTTTGCCGAGCTCACCCTCGTGCTGCCCTACAACGATGAAGCAGCCGTGCGCCAAGCTTTTGCCCGCTACGCAGGGCAGATTGCCGCCGTCATTGTGGAGCCCTATCCCGGCAATGCTGGTTTCTACATGCCCAAGCCCGGGTACTTGGAATTTTTGCGCGAAATCACGGCAGCAGATGGCGCTCTACTCATCTTCGACGAAGTGATGACGGGTTTCCGCATCTCTCCCGCCGGCGTGCAGGGTAAGCATGGTATCACGCCCGATATCACCACCCTGGGCAAAATCATTGGCGGTGGCTTGCCTGTGGGCGCTTTTGGTGGCCGCCGCGATATCATGGACTGCGTTTCACCGCTGGGGGCCGTGTACCAAGCTGGTACGCTGAGCGGCAACCCCATCGCCATGGCGGCTGGTCTGGCGCAGCTGCGCGAGCTGGAGCGCACCGATGCCTACACCCGCTTAGAAATGCTGGGTAGCCGCTTGGAGGATGGTATGCGCCGCATTTTGCACGATTTGGGGATGCCGCTCACCTTCAAGCGCAGCGGCTCCATGTTCTGCCTTTTCTTCACAGAGAATGATGTGGTGGATCTTGCCACCGCAACCACGGCTCATTTTGAGATGTGGCGCACCTATTTCCTCTCCATGCTGGAGCAGGGTGTCTACATAGCCCCCTCCCCCTACGAGACAGGTTTCATCTCCACCGCCCACACCGAGGCAGATATCGACGCCACTCTGGCCGCGGCCGCCAAGGCTCTGGCCGCCGCCAAGGCGGTGTAACATCTCCCTTTCACCCCCCAAGAAAAGAAACGCGCGGTAGCCTTGTTTGGCTGCCGCGCGTTTCGTGTGATTGATGAGATGGGGTGGCACTCAGCGCATCACGGCCTCGATGTCAGCTACCTCCAGCGGGGCATTGGGGATGAGGTCCTCTGTGCCGTCGGCGTGGATGATGACGTCCGTCTCGATGCGGATGCCAATGTTTTCCTCGGCAATGTAGATGCCGGGTTCAATCGTCCAGACTTGGTTCTCTGCAAAGACGGGGTTGGCGGGGCCTACATCGTGCACATCGATGCCCAGCGGGTGGGAGGTGCCGTGCATGAAATAGCGGCGCACGCAGAGCGGGTTCTCGGGTTCGGCATCCACCTCTTCTTGGGTGAGCAGCCCCAGCTTCACCAGCTCGGCAGCCATGCGCACGCGCACCAAGCGCTCGTACTCGGACTTGAGCAGCCCCGGACGCATGATGTCGCGGGCGTAGTAGTGCACAGCCAAGCAAGCCTCGTACACCGCTTTTTGGCGGGGGGTGAACTTGCCGTTGGCGGGCACGGTGCGGCTCATATCGCCCGCATAGCCGCCGTATTCTGCGCCGATGTCAAAGAGAATCAAATCGCCATCTGCGCAGCATTTGTGGTTGGAAATATAGTGCAGCACGCAGGTGTCTGCGCCACTGGCAATGATGGGCTGGAAGGAGAACTTGCGCGCACGGCGGCGGATGTAGGCAGCGCTGAGCGCAGCTTCCATCTCCCACTCGCCCATGCCGGGCTTGATGCTGGGCAGCACCTCGGTGTACCCTTCGCCGGTGATGCGGCAGGCCTCTCGCAGCTGCTGCAGTTCCTCCTCAGTCTTCACCAAGCGCATCTCGGCCAAGAGCGTGTAGAGGCAGTGCACGGTGGTATCGGGGTAGCTGGCCAGCAGGGCAGCGGCGCAGCGTTCATTGCGCGTTTGCACATAGGTGTAGCGGCGGGGGTGGTTGTCGCGCTCCAGCCACACTTCGGTGGCGGCGGGCACCCACTCGGCCAGCAGGGCATTGTATTCATCTGTCCAGCGCACATCGCTGATGCCGCTCAACTCCGTGCCCAGAGCTTGGGTGAGGCGAGCGCCCTCCCAGATGATGATATGCTCGTTGGTCTCGCGCAGCAGCAGCGTATCCTCGTGCTGCCCATCCTCGCCGATGCGCATCAACAGCACCGTCTCCTCTTGGTCAATACCCGTCAGGTAGAACAAATTGGCGTTCTGGTGGTGGGGCATGGTGCCATCTGCATTCGTGGGGTAAATATCATTCGCGTGAATGATAACCAGCGACCCAGCAGGCAATTGGGCGGCCAAAACATCTCGGCGGTTGCAGTAGAACGAAGCGGGCAGGGGGGTATAGCGCAGGGTGTGCATAATGTGCAAGTGTTGGACTTTCTGCCGCTAGTATACACCGAGCCCGCTCCCTTTGAAAGCCCGAATTATGAATTCAGCCCGCATAAATCGTGCATTCTCCCCCAAACATCGGGCTTGCTTTTCGGGCAGGATGTGGTAGGATGTGGGCTGACGTTATGACACCCGAACATATTGTTGCAGTAATAGATTACGGCTCACAGTACACGCAGTTGATTGTGCGCCGCGTGCGCGAGCTGGGTTTCCTGGCCAAATTGTATGCGCTGGAAGATTTGCATGAAATCAGCAATCCTGGTGCTATCATCCTCTCTGGTGGTCCCCGCAGCACCTCCGAACCGGACGCACCTGATATTGATTTTGAATGGCTTACCTCCTTTGGTGTACCCGTGTTGGGTGTGTGCTACGGCATGCAGTTGCTCAACAAGAAGACGGGTGGCACGGTGCGCGCCAGCAACAAGCGCGAATACGGCCCCGCCGCTCTTGTGCCCGAGAAGCTGGAAGGCTTGTATGCCGATATGTCCCCCTCTTCTCAGGTGTGGATGAGCCACTCTGATACCGTGGATGTCTTGGCCGACAACTGCAAGGTCATCGCCCGCAACAGCGAGGGTGTGCCCGTCTCCCTGCAGTGGGGCGAGCAGATGTTTGGCATCCAGTTCCACCCCGAGGTGACCCACTCCCACGAGGGGCGCACCATCCTCCGCAATTTCCTCTCCTACGCCAAGAACTTGGCCCGCTTCGATATCGGCGACTTCAAGCGCGAACTCATCGAGGACATCCGCGCCAAGGTGGGCGATAAGCAAGTGGTGTGTGGCGTGTCCGGCGGTGTCGATAGCACCGTGCTGGCTGTCCTGCTGCACGAAGCTGGCGTGAATGTGCGCTGCATCTTCGTGGACAACGGCCTTCTGCGCAAGGATGAAGCCAAGGAGGTGCAGGCCAACTTCGAGCGCATGGGTGTCAAGATTGAGACTGTGGATGCCTCTCAGCGCTTCTTGGATGCGCTGGCCGGCGAGACCGCTCCCGAAAAGAAGCGCCGCATCATTGGCAACCTCTTCATCGACGTGTTCTGGGATGCTGTGGGTGATGCTGAGATGCTGGCTCAGGGTACCCTCTACCCCGACGTGATTGAAAGCGCCTCCAACGCCAAGAGCAAGGCCTCCGTCATCAAGACCCACCACAACCGCGTGGAACGCGTGCTCAAGATGCAGGAAGAAGGCAAGGTGATTGAGCCGCTCGCCTTCCTCTTCAAGGATGAAGTGCGCGAATTGGGCGCTTCCATGGGTATCTCTCACGATATTCTCTGGCGTCATCCCTTCCCCGGTCCCGGTTTGGCTGTGCGCTGCCCTGGCGAGGTCACGAAGGACCGCTTGGACATCATCCGCGAGTGCGATGCCATCTTCATCGGCACCCTCCGCAAGTGGGATTGGTACGACAAGTGCTGGCAGGCCTATGCGGGTCTCATCCCCGTGAAGACTGTGGGCGTGAAGGCCCACGAACGCTCCTACGAGTTTGCCACCAACCTGCGCGCCATCGTCTCTGAAGACGCCATGACCGCCGACTGGGTGCAGCTGCCCTACGACCTGCTGCGCGAGGCTTCCAACCGCATTCTCAACGAGGTGAAGGGCATCAACCGCGTGCTCTTCGACGTGAGCACCAAGCCCCCGGCATCCATCGAGTGGGAATAAAGAGCCTTCAAGCTCTAAGACCTTTCAAAACAAACGGCTGCTTCACCGCAGCCGTTTTTTTATATTTGCCGTATTGTTTCGCCTCGTTACTCATAAGTAGGCATGTAGCGAAGTGTCATCTCAAAGTTCTCTTTTAACATACGGAGCTTCTTTGTCTTCTCTTCTTCTGAAAGATTTTTTTGGTTGGAACCCATCATGGTCACCCGGCATGCACTCATGAAAGTACCCATCATGTCAATGATGTTCTCCAGCAATCGAGCATCGTTAGGGGCGTGTTTGCCACTAGGATCGTAGATAACCGTGCCGTCGGACAGGACGAAGGGGGCTTTTTGTTGTCTGGGATGGGTGACATACCCAAGCCAATTGCCGGGTAGGAGCTGCGGCTCGCTCTCGGAAGCCGGAGAGCTGGGGGAGTTGAGCTGTTTTGGGTTACTGAAAACGGTTTCTAAGGCTTGGTAGATACTTTCATTCGTTGGAATCCCTTGGCCGGCCGGTTTGCTGATGACTGTCGTGTTGGGCCGTACGGGCATGCCGTCCTGTTGCGTTGCATCTGGATTTGGCTGCACATCAGGCCGAGCAGGGGATTCTGGCTGAGCGGCTGGGTGGGGCGGGGTCACCGGCGCCGGCTCCTCGCGCAGCTGATGCAGAGTGTGGAAGAGCAGCCCGCCCAACAAAGCGCTCGCCATCACGATTCCCGCAACCTGGGGCACACCCATCCTTTTGCCTTTGGCCGGGTACAGGCAAGCCAACCATTGCTCGGCGGTAGTGAAGCGCTGGCCGATTTCGGCAGAAGCTGCTTTTTGCAGGGCTTTCAGGAATGCTCGCGAATAGAGCTTTTTGTGCACTTGCGGTATATTGTGTATGATGCACTGGGCCAGTGCATACAGGTCGGACCACGCACCTACGCGCCCTTCGGGGCTGAACTGCTCCGGCGCAGCATAGCCGGGCGAACCCACCGGGGTGAGAGTGTGGTTGGCAGTACCTAGGTGAGCTGAGCCGAAATCAATGAGAATAGGCTGCTCATCTTCGCGGATGATGATGTTGCTTGGCTTGATATCGCGGTGCAGCACACTGTTGCCGTGCAGGTAATGCAGCGTACGCAAGAGCCGCTCTAGGCAAGCGGTGACGGCGGCCACATCACTTGCTTTCTTTTGCATCCATTCCCGCAGGGTGCTCCCCGCCACGTATTCCATCACGATGTACGCCGTGCCGGATGCTTCATAAATATCATGCACTTTCACGACGTTGGGATGGTTCAACCCTGCAAGGATGCGCGCCTCCCGGCAAAAAACAGCCAGCGAACGCTTATAGATTTCATCATCTGACGCCAAGACATTCGCGCCTCCTTCCTGGCGCAGGCACAGCCCCATGGGAAAATGCTCCTTGATGACCACCTCGCGTTCCAATGCACGGTCATAGGCCAAGTAGCTGATGCCGCCGCCACCTTGCCCCAAGACTGCGCGGATTTCGCAGCTTCCCAAGACCGTTCGTTCTGGAAGTGTGGAGCTTATCATTTAGGAATGTGATTATGGATTTACCGGCAGGATAACTTTGCGGTTGCGCAAGGTTGAGATGTTGTTGGTATCTGGGCTATTGTCCAACAACTGCGAGATAGCTTGTGCAATCAGACTCTCCATGGTGATTCCAGCTGCGGCTGCACGCTCTGCCAGCTGTGCATATTTCTCCGGCGTCAGCTGCACGGTTAGTGCCAAACTGGCGCTCACTTTCACCCCGGCCACAGGCTCGGCAGCGGCATGTGCCATGTCGGTCGGCATTTGCACAATCACCTTCTCCAGCAACTGTTGCTTGAGTGGTGGTATGTTCTTTTGGCTCATCCAGTTGCGTACCGTAATTTCAGATACACCGCACTGCTCCGCTACCCAGTTGTAGTTCAGATTGTGGCTCTTGAGCCACTGCTTCACCATGGCTTTGAACTCTGACTGATCCGCCTCTTGCGTCATGAGTCCGAGTGTATCACATAAGCCTTTCATGTCAAGCTATCTCTTGTACCATGCCGGGCAAACGCATTGGGACAGACTGATACCCTGAAACGTACTACAAACGATTGAAAATCAATTTCAAATTTCAAATTTCAACTTTCGCATGGAAAAAACCCGGCGCCTGCGCGCATTCATACGCGAGTTTCATTTGCGCTTCGCACACCGCTGGCGCTGCTCTACCCAAGTGGGGTATCAACATGAAGCCCACCCCAAGGGACATGCTTTATTCTCCCCGCTCCGCTTTCGAACTTACTTTAATCGGAGGGAGTGTGCTGGCCTGTTGAAAACAGATGATTAATGGCCTGGCTCAACAGGCATTCCACACTTGTTCTCTCCATCGTAGCACGCTTGAGCAGGGAGGCGTATGCGGGTAGTGGCAATTCGATGCTGATTTGTCTCATGGATGTCTCAATCTGCGATTTATTCGGAGCTGCGTTCTGATGAGACTGTACACCCAGGCCTCCGCCCGGGATACAGGAACTTTCTTTCACAAGAAGCGCACTATCCGATGCTTCTGTCTTGTTGCTCATTCCTGCGTTATATCAAAAAAAATGACTTTGTAAAGTATCTTTTCGATAATTTTTCGTTGACACCATCGCGAAATGATATATTATAACGTCGCAAGTCGGTATGATTCATCAAAGTCCGCTGCCGCCCTTGCCCCCGCCCATCTTCCCTCCATCCCGAGGAAAGGAGGCCTTCCGGCCTCAACATCATAAACCCAAACAAATAGAAACAATACTATGAGCTACAAAAAGCCCGAAATCGTTGCCTCCAGCGAGGCTACTCAGTCCTATGTCGCCGGTTGCCCTGTAAAGGAAGTGGCTCACCCCCATTGCACTACAACCAACGCTAGGTGCATGTGTGGGCCGCTGAAGTAAAAGACGTGGTCACACCTGGCAGGCGGGGAGATTCTCCCCGCCTGCTGCTAACATTATCCACACATCCTCACGGTTGATATGGACACCATCATTCAACAAATGCGGCAATTTCACCAGAGCCCGACGACGGCCGCATTGCGCGAGCGTATAAGCCGGAAGACCCTGTTGGACATTTGGGGTGTTGGTCGGCGGGAGAATGGCCACAGCAATTTTCTGGCATGGTTGCTCAGCCCGGGAGAGAGTCACGATTTGGGTCATTTTGCCTTGCAAAAGTTGCTGCTTCTGTTGGCATCGTGTCGGCTCACTCCGGAGCAGCAACTGCCGGAGGCTTTGCAACATGCCATCTTGGCCGGTAAGAACATCATCCGCACAGCCAAGGTAGAGCGGGAAGTTTCCATCCCACCGCATGGGCGCGTGGATATTGTAGCAAGCATCGAATTAGCTCAAGAACTGGCAGGAATACAGCGGTTACAGATTGTCCTAGAGAATAAAATCGATGCAAGCGAGACAGACAGTCAGACCATTCGCTATTATCAACATTTCAGTACGCAGAAGGAAGAAGGGCTTTACCCCATTTTTGTATACCTGAGCCCCCTGCATGCTTCACCTTGTAAGGAAGCACATTTCATCCGCATTAAATACCAGCAAATACTGGATTTCATTTTATCTCCGGCGCTGCAGAGACAGAATCTGCCGGAGTACACCCGCCTTTTGTTGCGGGAATACGTAAGCCATCTATCCTACTTTAATTCCGAATCTCTTTATATTGCCGTGAATGAACAACAACGCAACCTTCTCATTAAGTTCTGGGAGGAAAATTCTGCCCTGATGCTGGCATGCGCACAAGCCATCTCGGAGGATCCGGATGTTTCCCCGGAGGTGCAGGAAAGTGCCCGAGCCATTGTGGAGCAGGGTAAAAAAGTCAATCAGCGAGACCGCACAAAGTACGTTTGCCGAAATACCGCAGGTTATAGCACTGCTCCCATGGGTAAGGGGCGCATGGTGCTCTATGTTGTCAAAAGCTATGCGGAAGAAACAGATTGCACATACGAGCAGTTGAAGCAGACTTTTGCCCCGAGATGGTTCGAGGAATTCTGCCATGTAGATTTGAATGCTCGTCCCAAGAGATATTTTATAGCAGACGATGAGCTTATCGCCCTGAAATCCGGCGAGACCATAGCAGTCTCCAGCCAATGTGGTGGTGGCACATCGCTCATCAATTTCGATGAGTTTGTGAAAATAGCGGAAAAACTTGGTTTTATCATCAGTTCGCAGCAACTCTGATTCAGCCTTTATGAAATTCAGATTAAATGAACACACCTACCTTCGCCATGCAGGGGAGGAGACGCTGCTTTGGAACAAGCGCACCTACGCATGCCGCATTCTGAAAGATGCTCAGGGCTTTCTAAAACCCGTTGAACAGGGGGAAGCAAAGGAGCTGGGCGAGATTGTGGCCGAAGTGGCGAAGGTATATGCTTTGCCGCCACAGGAGGTCGCTCAAGATGTGCGAGCTTTTTATACTGAGCTGTCGGCGGCAACTTTTTTGAATTGTGACAGCGTGGGAAATGAGGTTGCTCCGACCATGACAGTGCAGAAAGACGCACCGCCGGCTCCTACAGAGCTTGCAGAAAAAGAAGAGCAACCTTTTCCCGTTGGTACCTTTTATGAGCGTCACGCTCTACCCTATTCCCTGCATATCGATTTGACGAATGCGTGCACGGAGCGCTGCATTCATTGCTACATCGCCGATTATAAGCCGCGTTTTCTTCCCTTGGAAATGGGGCTGCGCGTGTTGCGCGAGTTCCGCGAAGCAGGGGGTATGACGGTCATGTTCTCCGGCGGCGAGTGCATGCTGCACCCACAGTTCAAAGATTTTATTCTCTATGCTAAGAGTTTGAATCTGAACTTTATCGTGATGTCGAATCTGACGCGCTGCGATGCGGAGATGGTGTCATTTCTGGCGGAGGTTGAGCCTCAATTTGTGAATGTGTCTCTCTACAGTATGAAGGCGGAGGAACACGACAAGATTACCACCATCCCCGGCTCATGGCAAAAGACCATGCGTGCTATTCTGGCGCTTGAAGCAGCGGGCGTGCCGGTGCGCTTGGCTTCCCCCATCATGCAGGCGAATCGCCACGCTCTGCCGGAGTTGCTGGAGTTTGCCAAAGCTCACCACATGCACCTGATACCCGACTGCGATATCTTCGGCCAGATAGACCACGATTGCTCGAATCAATCCTGCGCTCTTTCTCTGGAGGAAACAGAGTGTGTTTGGTGCGAGCACCGCGATTTATTCTACAAAGCACCAATCTCCCCCGAGCGCTGTGCTCCCGAAGCCAAGGTGTGCGACATAGGCAAGAGCAGTATGAACCTCAATGCCGAGGGCATCTACTATCCCTGCGATGGCTGCCACGGCATTGTGCTGGGTAACGCCCAAGAACAAAGCTTTGCGGAGGTATGGCAGGGCGAGAAGCTGCAAGCGCTGCGTGCACTGCGGAATCTTGATTTTGGTGAATGCGCTCATTGTGAAAATCGCCCTTGGTGCAAGGTGTGTCCCACCCGCAATTTTAATGAAACCGCAGATATGTTCTGCCACACGTCGGCACGCTGCCGGGCCGCACAGATAAGACGAAAACTTTTCAGCAACAACTAACATTCATTTCCTCATGCTTCTTCGACTTTCCAACCAGACATTCAAACGCCAATTCGGTCCGTTCACATATTTCTTTCACCGCCTCAATGCCAGCGATCGGGTGTTCCGGGATGCCGAGGTATTCTGCGAAAAACTGACGCGTGTTCCCACGGAGAAATCCGAGATGGTCAATTATATCCTCTCGATTTATACGGATGGCGATAAAGAGGAAATTTGCCGGGATTTCGATGAATTTGTGACCATGCTTGTGCAGGAGGGCTATCTGCTTGCCGGGGATACGCCCGAGGCACTGGATGCTCAGGAGCAGCGTTTCACCTACAATGTGGAAAAGCCCAAGACCATTGCTCAGTATGAGCGCCGGCAAACGGAAGATGGTGGATTTTCCAAAATCTCGCAGGATGTGCTGGGAGAGTATTTCCGCGAGCACCCGACGCTGTTCTCGCTACACATGGATATCACGCAGAACTGCACGGAGCGCTGCCGCCATTGTTATATCCCGGCGTATAACCCGCTCTATTTGACCTACGAGAAAATATGCTCGGTGCTGGATGAGTTCCGGGCTATGGGTGGTCTGAGCATCTCGCTTTCTGGTGGAGAATGCATGATGCACAAGGATTTCACCCGTATTGTGCAGGCGATACGCGAGCGGGATTGCACGGTGGGCGTTCTTTCTAATCTGACGGTTTGCACGGATGAAAAAATCCGTGTCCTGCGGGAAGCAGATGCCACAGTGCAGGTATCACTCTACAGCATGGTGCCGGAGATTCACGATGCCGTCACCTGCCTAAAAGGCTCGTGGAAGCGCACGGTGGATGCGATTATCCGCTTGCGGGCGGCGGATGTGCCAGTGCGTATTTCCTGTCCCTGCCTGCAAATCAATTATCAGGGGTACCCGGATGTCATCAAGTTTGCGGAAAGTCTTAAAATGGAAGCCCAGACAGATTTCATCATCATGGCAAAAAGCGATGGTGATTGCTCCAACTTGTGCAACCGTCTGACGATTCCGCAGACGCGCGAGATTCTCGAAGATGTGATTCTGCGTGCCGTACCAATGGAGAGCGAATATTTTGCCATTGGCAAGAAAGCGGAGATGCCATCTCCGGAAGCTTGGATGGCCCAGAAAGCTTGTGGTGCAGGGGTCGACTCCCTGTGCCTAGCTGCCAATGGGGATTTCTATCCCTGCCCGGCATTCGGGGATTATGTGGTGGGTAATGTGCATGAGCAATCCTTGGCTGATGTATGGCTTCATTCGAAGAAGTTGAATTTGGTCCGCCATGTGACCAAGGCCAAGTTCCCGAAATGCGCGGTTTGCAAAGACCGGGATTATTGCTCCATCTGCTTGTGCCGCAACTACAACGAAACCGGCGATATGTTTACACCGGCCGAGCATTTCTGCAAGGTGGCCGAGCAAAACCACATCGTGGTGGATATGAAACAGGAGATGATGATGAAGAAGCGTCCCTGATACGCATGTTCGATGCTCACGTTCACATGGGGTATTTCCCTCGTTGGGGTAAGGTGGAACCATACTATTACTCCCCGCGGAGGATATTTGGTGCGCTGTCGCGCGCCGGGGTGGATGAGTTCATCGTTTCCTCAACCAATGCCATTTGGGATGTCGAGGGAACGAGCATGCACGCCGAAGCTCGTGAAATGAAGCGCTGGGCTGGGCAGCGAGCGCATATCTTTTTCTGGGTGAGTCTGCGTTATCTGGAGCGTGACCCTGATTTGGCTCGCTTGCCGGAAGGACTGTATGAGGGGGTCAAACTGCATGGCGGTGAATCACCTTGGCTGCAAAAGCCAGAGCAGTTGATGCGGGTTTTGAGCGTGAGTCGTGAGCGTGCGCTCCCGGTGCAAATTCACACAGGTAAGAGTGATAATGGAATCGGCGAGTATCTGCCGTATTGTCGCCACTTTCCTGAATTGCACATCGACCTAGCGCACGGACTTCCGCATGCCGATGTGGCGAAGGTATTAGCTGAGTTGCCACATGCGTATGTTGATACGGCCTTTGTCTCCCCGCAAACGATTCAAGCGTGGCTTGAGGCTGGGGTGGATGAACGGCGTATCATGTTCGGAAGTGATATTCCCGCCCCGCAAAGGCATGCTAAGATAGGGCTCTCTGCTTATGTGCGGCGTGAAGCGCAGATGCTTTCATCGCAGCTTATGTTGAGCGATAATGCCCAGAGATTTCTGGGAAGAAAACCGTAGAGGGAGTAAAGAGCCCCCGCCCCCTCACCCCTTTTTACAAACGGCTGCTTTACCGCAGCCGTTTTTTGTGTCTCGCGTGGGGTGAAAGAGAAGGATGCTTTTGCTTATTGGGGAGCATGATGGCTCCGGAAGATGAGGGGGAACTTGAATGTCTCAGAAACAAATTGCTTGTGGAGATCGGGGTTCAGATGATTCATGTCCGCATACTCATTTTCCACAAATTGAGCTTGGGGGGCAAAACCATGGCGAAGAGCCAGGGGGATATTTTTATCTTTCATCACACGCAGGAAGGAGATGAGGGAGAGCCCCATCAGCACCAGCCACCCTGCTCGAATCATCTTTTTCTCCCACACAAGCATGCAGGCAAGCAGCAGGATGAAACCATACGCTACGGAAAACTTGTACCACCATTCGCTGATGCCATTGGACTGCCCCATCCAAAAAAGAGTGAGCACCGGGACACAGCAGGCTAGGTACAGCAAAATACCACGGCGGCTAAAATACCATGCAAACAGCAGGGGAATGATATGAAGCATGGCACCTGAAGCAAAAGAACAAATGTATGAGAGGCTGTAGCCTTTGGCGTGGGGGGCATCGAACACCAAGCAAGTTTCCGACCCAGAGTTTGCCGCATAATAGATGACAGCCAAAGCGGCGGCCGAGACTATTCCTGGAACGATGGGATGCAGGACGAGGTTTTTCCAAGCATATCCCGCTTGTTTCCAAGCACAGAAGAATTGGTACACCGCCCACGGGAAAAGGATGAGCGCCAGCATGGGGTGCATGATAGCCAAACACCCCGTCACGACAACCCATATGAGGCAGCTGGGGCGCCTTGTAACGAGAAGGGAGAGAGCCAGACACCCTGTCACATAAAAATGGAAGGTGTTAAGCATTTGTGTGAGCGGGCTAGGCAAACGGAAATGAACAGAATAGTAGGCGTTTTTCCAGAAAATGACGTTCAACACATCATCTGCAACTAGTGTGAGCGGGGCAAACACCAACAGGGAGCCCAGCATGATGATGGTGCGTTTCCCGCCCAGAATTTGCCATACATTCAAACCGATGAGCAATATCCCCGCGAATACCCAGAGTTGCAGCAGCATGGTGGTGCAGCCCGATAGAACCTTGCTCATCAGGGCTGGAACAAGCCAAAATTGCATGGGATATACCACGACTCCGCTGCTTTGGCTCAGCTCCATGGGCCACTCATACGCCACCAGATGCGCATACAGCGGATTGCGCACAATAAAGTCCCAAGATTGCTGGAGGCGGCCGTCAAAGCCACAGAGAAAGACACACCCAGCCGCATAGCCACACAACATCATCCACCCCCACCATGGTACTGATTGCGAGCAGGTATAATGCTCCTTGACCTCTGCCCACAGTTTGTATGTCCCCCATAAAAGAAGCAAGACAAGCGGGAGACTTATCCACCATTGAAACCAGCCTATCACCCACAGTATGATGGATATGAGTAAGTATAAAATCGATATATAAGCAGTCCGGGCAGCAAACATGGAAATCGTACGTAAGGATGCGGTCATCATTATAAGGATGCCCCCTTTAAATGCAAGGTTAAATTAGGAATGATGTTCACTATTTATTCTTCAAGTCATTCTTGTATAAGAAGTTCATGCTACTATCATACGTGAAACACTGCTTTGTTGCAGCAAAATCCAACAAATTCGCTTTACAGCGCCGCGCGGCGGGAGTATAGTTCGGGGTATACCGCTATGCACGCTCCTAGTTTGCTTAAATCATTGCGTACGTACGACAGGAAGACTTTTTTTGCAGATCTGACTGCCGGGTTAACCGTAGGTGTTGTGGCTCTACCCTTGGCTATGGCCTTTGCCATTGCCTGTGGTATCAAAGAAATCACACCCGCTACTGGTCTCATCACGGCCGTGGTGGCAGGGTTCATGATATCCCTGCTGGGTGGCAGTAAGTACCAGATTGGTGGTCCCACGGGTGCTTTCGTGGTGTTGATTGCTGGGGTAGCTGGTAGTTTTGGGATGAGCGGGCTCATCCTCTGCACCTTGCTGGCGGGGTTGTTCCTCATTTTGTTTGGCATTTTCCGCATGGGGGCGCTCATCAAGTTCATCCCCTATCCCGTCACGACTGGCTTCACCTCTGGCATTGCGGTGACCATTTTCTGCACGCAGATTAAAGATTTGCTGGGGCTGAGCATACCCGGAGCCGTGCCAGCCGAGTTCATAGCCAAGTGGGGCTGCTATTTCCAGTACATGGGCACGATTAACTATTGGGCCTTAGGTATATCGCTGCTCACCATAGCTGTCATCTTGTTCACCAAGCGCATCATGCCCAAGGCGCCCTTCATGCTGGTGGGCATGCTGGTGAGTACCCTTGTGTGCCAAGCTTTCAACTTGCCGGTAGAGACCATCGGCTCGCGCTTTGGTGAGCTGCCACAGGGCTTGCCCATGCCCGAGCTCCCCTCCTTCGACTGGGCTCAACTGCCCAATCTCATCAAACCCGCCTTTGTGATTGCCCTGTTGGCCGCCATCGAATCACTGCTCAGCGCGAGTGTGGCAGACGGTATGACCGGCTCGCGCCACCACCCCAACACCGAGTTGATTGGGCAGGGCGTGGGCAACATTGCTGCCGCCTTGTTCGGTGGCATCCCCGCCACAGGTGCCATTGCCCGCACCGCCACCAACATCCCCGCCGGTGCCAAGACTCCCGTATCGGGGCTCATTCACGCCATCACCCTGCTGCTCATCCTGATGCTGGCTGGGCAATATGCCGCCGTGGTGCCGCTGCCAGCGCTGGCAGGCATCCTTGTGCTGGTGTGCTGGAATATGGCAGAGGTGAGCACCTTCACCCACTTGCTCACTGGTCCGCGCCAAGATGCCGCCGTGCTCGTCATCACCTTCGTGCTCACCGTGCTGATTGACCTCGTCGTGGCCGTCGAAGTGGGCGTGGTGCTGGCTGCCTTGCTCTTCATCGGCCGCATGGCCAAAATCAGCAACGTGGAAACCATCTCCCGCGAAATCGAAGGCGAGGACCCCGAGGAGCTGCCCGCCCGCTCCCGCTACCTCCGCCGTGTGCCCGAAAATGTGGAAATTTTCGACGTGCAGGGTCCCTTCTTCTTTGGCGCTGTCGAGAAGTTTAAGGACAACGTCTTCCGCAACATGGAAGACAATGTGGAGTATGTGCTACTGCGCATGCGTCTCGTGCCTGCGTTGGATGCCTCTGGCCTCCATGTGTTGGAAGATTTCCTCGCCTACTGTCAACGCCACAACATCACCCTGTTGCTCTGCGGTGTGCAGAAGCAGCCCTTCAAGGTGATTCGCCGCGACTCTCCCTTCATGAATGAACTGCATGCAGAGAATATCTGCGAGAATATCGACGCCGCTCTCGCTCGCATCGAAGAAATCGAAAAAGAGAAAGAAGCCAATCGTCCCATCCCGGAAGATGAGGACTAAACGGTGCTCTTTGCCCGTTTTGTAACTCGTCATGCAGCCCATCATCTTCTCTTGGCGCTTGCCAAAGCCATGAGAATCAGGTATAATGCCCCCGCATGAAACCCCTGACAAAACTTGGAGAATACCCGCTGGAGAATGGCAGCATCTGGGAGCTGTGGGAACGCGATGGCACGCTCTCTCTGCAGCTGGATGGGCTGCCCTGTGCCACTTCATTCACGCATGGCAGCGAGGATGCCTTGGCCGAGATTGCGACCTCTCCCATCACCCGCGCTACGCAGCCCTGCATCATGATTGCCGGCTTGGGCTTGGGCTATGGCTTGGCACGCGCCATGCAGTGCCTGCCGCGCGAGAAAGCCAAGTTCATCGTCGCTGAGCCCGTGCCCGCTATTGTGGAGTGGAACCGCAGCTATGGTGAAAACACAGGGGTGTGGGAAGACAAGCGCGTGAGCGTGGAACCCGCCAGCGCTGCCGAGCTCTGCCGCAAGCGCACAGGCTCCCTCCATGCTATCCTGATGCGCCATGTCCATGCCCGCTGCGAGATGACTCTGGGCGATGCCCAAGCCTACTTCAACGCCCTCAAAGGCGGTAGTTTGTTGGCCATCAGCGTGTCCAAGCGCGACAAACGCTTGGAAAGCACACTCATGCGCGCCGGGTTCGAGGTGAGCAGCACCCCGGTGCCCGCTTCCTCCAAGGGCAAGCAACTGCGCATGCACACCATCGTGTTGGCACGCCGCGGGCGCTTTGTCCCCTTTGCAGAGCGTGCTTCTCGCGCCTGATTCACGCCACAACCTGCTGATTTTTCCCCGCCATGCTGAACTTTTTCCGCCGCTATCGCCCCACCTTAGAAGAGCTGGAGAGCCTCCGCGAGCACCGCTCCAAGGGTGTGCGCAATATCATGGAGGTCTCGGGCATCATCTTCTTGGCCTTTGTGGCTTTGGCTGGCGGTATGGCCCTTGTGCCGCCTTTGCTCGCTTTGGAAGGCTTGCGCCTAGAGCAAGAGCGCGCCGAGCTCCTCTTGCGCCGCGCCAAAGCTGAGGAGGCCGAGGCCCGCAGCCGCTACATGTGGATGATGGACCCCGAATACTTTGAGCAGGTGGCTCGCGACCGCGCCAACCAAGCCAAAGATGGCGAAAAAGTCATCCGCCGCCCCGCACCGGGCGACCTCCGCCGCACCAAAGAAGCCCCCAAAGACAAGCCCAAGGATTAACCCACAGCCACTCCCCATCACATGCATCTTTTCTCCACATGGGCCGACCTCATGGGCCAGCTGGACACGCAAACCGTGAGCGGCGTGTCCGTCGCTGTGGTCTTAGCAGTCATATGGATTGCCTTCAAGATTATCCGCAAGATAATCGGCATCGCCTTTTTCCTGTGTTTGGTCTACATTGGCCTGCAATGTTGCGGCATTGACCTCCTTGCTCTCTTCGGAAAGTAAAATTCACCCTGAAACAGCCTGCTATCAATCATTTCAGGCTTGACATCGGGGTCTTGGCGGGTATACTTCCCGCGGGGGATAATCAACGCCCCTCATTACACACAATGGAACCGATTTACGAAGGCAAGGCCAAGAGACTGTTCACGACGGATGACCCCAACGTGCTCCGCATGGAATATAAGGATTCTGCAACGGCATTCAACGGTGTCAAGAAAGAAGATTTCGAAAACAAAGGCCGTTTCAACAAGGCCATCACCCTCATCATCTACCGCATGCTTGAAGCTCGCGGGGTAGAAACCCACTTGGTGGATGATGTGGATGATATCAACCTCCTGGTCAAGAAGGTATCCATCATCCCGCTGGAAGTGATCGTGCGCAATGTGGCTGCTGGTTCCTTCTCCAAGCGCATGGGCGTGACAGAAGGCACCGCGTTCAAGAAGCCCATCGTCGAGTTCTCCTACAAGGATGACAACCTGGGCGACCCCTTCATCAACGATGACTACGCTCGCGAAATGGGCGCCGCCACCGAAGAAGAATGCGCCAACATCAAGAAGATGGCCCTGCTCGTGAATGAAGTTCTGTGCGAATTCTTCCTCAAGGCCAACCTCCGCCTCATCGACTTCAAGATTGAGTTGGGCCGCTTGGCAGAAGATCCCAGCAAGATTGTGCTGGCCGACGAGATTTCCCCAGACACCTGCCGCTTGTGGGACGTGACCACCGGCAAGAAGATGGACAAAGACCGTTTCCGACAGGGCTTGGGTGGCTTCATGGAAGCCTACGCCGATGTGCTCGAACGCTTGCAAAACTAATTCACAACCCCTTACCACGCTGTACCCGGCACGCTACACCAGCTGCCGGGCAGCTCATTTAAGATTCTATGGCAACACTTACATTTGAGGTCTTCAGCCGCTTCCAATCGGCTACAGATGCAAACAAATTGCTCTATACCCCGATTGCTGACCAGCTGACCTACAACCACACCCGCCTGTACACCGTTGAGTGCGAGGGCGATGAAACAGCCGCTCGCGACTACATGCGCCGCGTGCTGGTAGACCCCATCTCCCAGAAGGTGGAAGAGGGCGGCACCCCCGCTCTGGACGGCGAACTCTTCTGCATCTCCTACGGCATCAAGAAGGGTGCTTTGGACTTGGAAAAAGAGGCTATCCTCACCAACTACGCCGGGCGCAAGGGCCTTCCCTTCACCATCAGTTCGCTCACCATCACCCAGAAGATTTACATCTTTGGGCAGGGCGACCGCGATTCCTTGGCTGCACGCTTCTGCAACGACGTGTGCAACCCCGCTATTCACACCTGGAGTGTCAAGTAAATCTTAAAACGACCCATGGCTACATACCGCACCATACCCGTACGCAACCTGAGCGAAGCTGAGCTTACCCAGCTGAGCCAGAACATGAAGCTTTCTCTCTCCACAGAAGACATGCTGGTTGTGCAGCAAATCTTCTGCGAGATTGACCGCGACCCCACCGATGTGGAGTTGGAAGTGATTGCCCAGACTTGGTCTGAGCACTGCAAACACCGCATTTTCGCTGCTACCATTCAGCACACCGCCAATGGCCAGACAGAGGAAATCAAGAGCATGTACAAGACCTTCATTCAGCGCCCCTCCAAGGAAATCATGGCGCAGAAGCCCGGCTTCGTGCTCAGCTGCTTTGTAGACAACGCCGGCTTCATCAAGCTGGACGACAAGCTCTCCGTCTGCCTGAAGGCCGAGACCCACAACCACGCCAGCGCCATCGAACCCTACGCCGGTGCCAACACTGGTCTGGGTGGCGTGATTCGCGATATCTTGGGCGCAGGCAAGGGTGCCAAGCCCATTGCCAACCTGGACGTCTTCTGCTTTGGCGCACCTGATACGCCCCAGAGCATGGTCGAGGGCCACAACATCATCCACCCGCTGGGTATCATGCGCGGCGTGGTGCATGGCGTGCGCGACTACGGCAACCGCATGGGTATCCCCACCACGAGCGGTGCTATCCAGTTCGACCCCACCTACATTTACAACCCCTTGGTGTTCTGCGGCACAGCTGGTGTCATCCCCCAGAGCGACATTGCCAAGGAAATGAAGCCCGGCTTGGCCGTGGTCGTCATTGGCGGTCGCACCGGTAAGGATGGCCTGCACGGCGCCACCTTCTCCTCCGCCGCCATGGGCGAGGAATCTGCCACCGAAGACCAACAGGCTGTGCAGATTGGCAACCCCATCGAAGAAAAGAAGACACTCGACGTCATCTTGGAAGCTCGCGAGCGCGGCCTCATCGAGTTCGTGACCGACTGCGGCGCAGGTGGTTTCTCCTCTGCCGCTGGTGAAATGCTCTCCGAGACGGGTGGCAACCTCTACCTGGAGCGCGCCCCGCTCAAGGAAACAGGTATGCTCTCCTGGCAGATTTTCCTCTCCGAGTCTCAGGAACGCATGGTGTTGGCTGTCAAGCCCGAGAATCTGGACGAGCTCCAGCAGCTGGCCGACACCTTCCAGACGGAAATGACCGTGCTGGGCGAATCCAACGACTCCGGCGTGCTGCGCGTGTGGCACAACGGCGAGCTCGTGGTGGAAATGGACAACTCCAAGCTGCATGATGCTCCCACCAAGCACCTCACCTCCATCTTCACCCCCGCCCCCGCTATGCAGGGCGTGGCGCTGGATGATAGCGACCTGACCGCCGACCTCAAGCAGGTCTTTGGCGACTTTGCCATCGTCTCCCGCGAACCCATCATCCGCGAATACGACCACGAAGTGCAGGGCAACACCGTGCTCAAGCCGCTCGCCGGTGCCACGGCCGATGCTCCCCAAGACGCCTCCGTCATCGATATCGACGGCTCCGATAAGCTCATGTCCTTGGCTCTGGCCATCCTGCCCGAGTGGGGCAAGACGGACCCCTTCGCCATGGGTACTGGCACGGTCGACGAAACCGTGCGTCAGCTTGTGCTTGCCGGCACCAACCCCGACAAGATTGCCCTGTTGGACAACTTCTGCATGGGCAACCCTGAATGCCCCACCGAGCTCGGTCGCATCGTCGAGTGTGCCAAGGGCATCCGCGAGGCAGCTCTCGCCTACGGCGCCCCCTACGTCTCCGGTAAGGACAGCTTCTACAACTACTTCCAAACCGAGGATGGCCCCGTGAACATCCCCGTCACCTTCCTTTGCTCCGGCTTTGGTGTGGTGGAAGACCCCTCCCACGTGCGTGGCGCCTCCCTGCGCCGCAACAACAGCGCCATCTTCATGGTGGGCAACACTGAGGACGAAATGGGTGCTTCCGTCTACGCTCGCGTCAAGGGCGTGAAGGATTGCAAGGTGCCGCAGACCGATTGCGCTGCCCGCTTCGCCGTGTACAAGCAGTACTACACGAACGCCCTCACCAAGGGTCTCGTGCTCTCCGCCCACGACTTGTCGGAAGGTGGTCTGGCCGTGGCTGCTGCCGAGATGGCATTCTCCTGCAAGGGCGGTATCAGCATTGACTTGGACAAGCTGCCCACCGTCGGTGGCTGGCAGAACAAGGCTGTGCCCTGCTTCTCCGAAAGCACGGGCCGCTTCCTCGTAGAAGTGGACGAAGACATGGCAGATGAGTTCGCCGCCGCTATGGAAGGCACGCCCTGCGCCCGCATCGGCTCCGCCACCGCAGACGGCAAGCTCACCATCACCGCTGGTGGTGCCACCGTCATCTCCGCCGGTATCGCGGAGCTCAAGAGCATCTGGAAGAATGGTCTCACGCCTTTCTATTAAAGTACGAAGGACGAATGACGAGTTACGAATGGTAGCTCGTCATTCGTTGCCCAACTTCATTTTCCGATAAACAGCACACAAATGGCGGCCGATTTAAAAGAGCGCACCTTTCAGTTCAGTCTTCGTATCGTAAGACTGGTTGAGAGTTTGCCTTCATCCTGCATCGGGGATGTCTTCGGCCGCCAACTCTTGCGTTGTACTACATCTGTCGGGGCGAATTATCGCGCCGCATGCCGAGCAAAATCCGATAAGGACTTTTTAAGCAAGATGAAGACATGCGAAGAGGAGATAGATGAGTCCATCTACTGGCTGAACTTGATAAAACATGCGCAAATCTTTCCCGAAGGAAAGTTGGATGCCGTTATCACTGAAGCTGATGAACTCTGCGCTATCATTACCTCGATATGCATTACAACCGCTTCCAAAATTCGTAATTAATACAATTCGTAACTCGTAATTCCTAACTCGTAATTTACTATTATGCCTCACGCATTACTTTTGAAATACCCGGGAACGAACTGCGACGTGGAGACCGAGCGCGCGCTGCGTGCTGCCGGTTTCACGACTCAGGTGCAGCCCATCGCTACGGCTACTCCGCAGCATGTTGCCAAGGCTCAGCTGGTGGTGTTCTCTGGCGGTTTCTCCTATGGTGACTATGTGATGAGCGGTCGCCTGGCCCAGCTGGAGACCGAACGCTTCCTCGGCGATGCCCTGCAAAAGCACCACGCCAACGGTGGCTTCCTCTTCGGCATCTGCAACGGCTTCCAGATTCTCACCAAGCTTGGCATCCTGCCCAAGGCTTCCCTCATCTGGAACAAGAGCGAGCGCTTCGAGTGCATGTGGGATAAGCTCGTGAAAGTCTCCCCCACCTGCCCCTTCACCCAGTACTTGCCGGAGGAGTTCGAACTCCCCTCCGCCCACGCTGAAGGTCGCCTCGTCTGCGAACCCGGTGATGCCCAGAAATACATGGATTCCGGCTGCGTTGCTCTGCAATATGCCGATAACCACAACGGCTCCGAACTCCGCATCGCTGGCCTCATGGACCCCACCGGCCGCGCCATGGGCCTCATGCCGCACCCCGAGCGCTTCCTGCGCCCGCAGCACCACTACGACCCTGATTGGAGCGGCGACTCCGAATGGGGTTGGGGCTACTACTTCTTCAAGGGCGCTTTCGACGCCATCAAGTAAGACATAGCCAGCTTCATACGATGCACAACGCCGTGGATGAAACCATCCACGGCGTTGTTGTTTAGAGGAAAAAAGGGAGCATTAGAGCGCTGCCAAATCGCGTTGGATTTGGGCTTTGAGAGCATCGATAGAGTCGAAGCGGCGCTCGGGGCGGATGAAGCGGAGGAGCTCGGTGTGCAGGCGGAGGCCGTAGAGATTGCCTTGGAAGCCGCAGAGATGCACCTCGAGGCGTGGGGTGGTCGTGTTGTCCACGGTGGGGCGCAGCCCCAAGTTGGCAATGCCTTGGTAGGCAACACCACCGACGCAGCAGCGCACGGCATACACGCCATAGGGGGGAAGAGCCATGCCCTGAGAGATGGGAATATTGGCCGTGGGGAAGCCGAGCTGGCGGGCGAGCTGCTGGCCATGCTCCACCACACCGGGGATGCAGAAGGGACGCCCGAGCATGGTGGCGGCGGTATCCATTTGCCCCGCTGCGACTAGCTGGCGGATGCGGGTGGAGCAGATGATTTCTTCCCCTAGGGTGGCAAGCTCATGCACGCAGGTGCGGATGCCGCGGGCATCTGCAAACGCGCGCAGCAACTCGGGTGTGCCGGTGCCACCCTTGCCGAAACGCCAGTTGGTGCCTACCGAGACACCCGCGATGGGGCAGGCGCTGTGCAGTTGCTCCAGAAAATCGGGGGCAGGGGTGGCCGCGAGTTCGCGGGTGAAGGGCAGGGTGAGTAGCACATCGACCCCCGCCTCTTGCAGGAGCTGGGCTTTGTATGCTGCATCGGGAGTGAGGAGGAGCGGAGCGCGCTCTGGCGCCAGCACGGCCGCAGGGTGTGGCGCAAAGGTAAGCACACCGCGCAGGGACCCAGGTGTGGCGGTAGAGGCGATGATGCGGCGGTGCCCTACATGCACGCCATCAAAAAAGCCCATGGCCCAGTGGATGGGCTGGGAGAGGCTCTTGAGTGCTGCAAGGCTGCTGAGCGTGTTCATAGGGGCGTAGGAGAGGGGGATTAGTGACCGCGGGCCGCCAGTACCTCCTCTACAGGCAGGAGGCGCGCCAGCAGCTCTTCGCGGCTGCTAGCCTTGAGGGTGGGCACATCCACTGCTTGGGTGATATCGAAAGCGCCGGAGCGGATGCGGCGCAGGGCGGTCAGGTGGGCACCACAGCCCAGGTGCTGGCCTATATCGTGAGCGTAGGTGCGCACATAGAAGCCCTTGGAGCAATGCACGGTGAAATCCACCTCGGCCTTGTCCAAATCCACGCGGGTGATTTGGTAGTCGAGCACCTGCACATGGCGGGCTTTGCGCTCTACTTCTTGTCCCTTGCGTGCCAACTTGTAGCAGGGCACGCCGTTGATTTTGACGGCAGAATACATGGGCGGCACTTGGTCGAAAGCGCCGTGGAAATGCTGGAAAGCGGCCTCAATGAGCTCTTGGGTGATACCGGCGGTGCTCTTTTCCGCCACCACCTCGCCATCGGCATCTTGGCTATTGGTTTCGATACCCAGCTTCATGGTGGCGGTGTACACCTTGTCCTCACACATGAGCATGTCTTGCATCTTGGTGGCTTTGCCTATCACCACAATGAGCATGCCGGTGGCCATGGGGTCCAGCGTGCCACAGTGCCCCACTTTTTTGGTACCCAGTATCCGCCTACACAGCGCCACCGCGTTGTGCGAGGTAAAACCGGGATCCTTGTCGACGAGTAAAACACCAGATGGAGCATCCATAGATTTCAAATTTTAGAATTTCAAATTGAGGAGAGAGCAGCCCTACGGGCTGGGGGCGGGTTAGTCGGTATAATGGCGAGCGGTTGTTTTGGCTGCTGCGGTCATGATGGCAGTTAATTGCTGGGCTTCGTCCAGCAGAGGTGCGATTTTGGCTGTTGGGTAGATACCGGAATCAATGAGAAGCTCTATCCAATAGCAACTTTCATCGGCTTCTTCTTGGCAGATGCGTAGTTTGTTCAGAAAATCCTTCCCACTTTTGGCAAGACAGGCTGCGCGGTAGTTTGCGCCGACAGAAGTACCACAACGCAAGAGTTGTTTACCAATGACTTGGGCATCATCGCGCGTGGGCAAGGTACGCCAAAGACGTATGATGCGCAGCGCGAACTGTTTGGTTCGTCCGCGTAGTTCATCGCGCATGTTGCCTTGTGTGTTCATTCTGTTTATTTCTGCGCGCAGCGCAGCTCTATTTTCAATTTGAAATGTGAAATTCTAAATTTGAAATGCAATGTTTGGCTTTGCTTCCATTGTGCATTGTTCATTGTGCATTGTGCATTTCGGCTTTGATTTTTCCGAGAACAGCAGTTTTTACCGGCTCGAGTTCGCCTCTCACGCGGATGCCTGCGGCCATGGCGTGGCCACCACCGCCAAAGTGGGCGGCAATGTCGGCTACGTTGATGGCGGGGTCCTTGGAGCGCAGAGAAATGCGGATGCGCCCATCTTCCAAATCCTCAAAAATGGCAGAGACGCGCACGCCCTCGACCACGCGCACGATGTCCACTAGGTCTTTGGTAGCCTCTAGTCCCACGCCGAGGCGGGCTTTGGTGCCGGCGGGCATGGAGTAGTGAGAAATCTGCCCCGCGCACTCCACCACCATGTTGTTGAGCACCTCGGCATTCACGCGCAGGGTGTCCCAGGGGATTTCTTGGTACAGGCGGCAGTTGAGGCGGCCTACGTCGACACCACACTCCAGCAAATCCGCCACTTGGCGCATCACATCGGGTGTGGTGGAGCTGTATTGGAAGGAGCCTGTATCCGTGCTGATGGCGGTGTAGAGCGCCTCGGCCATGGCGGTGCTCATTTCCACGCCAAGGGCCTTGATGAGCTTGAAAATGATGCAGCCGCAGGCGGCAGAGGGGCTCTCCACGATGTTGATGTGGCCGTAGCCCGGGTTGGTGCCGTGGTGGTCGATGTTGACAATGCACGGGTGCCCGCGGAAGCGCTCTGGCGCTACATCGCCCAGGCGTTTCCAATCGCCTGTGTCTACGCAGATGAGCACTTGCGGCAGCTCGGCACCTGCTTCGGGCAGCGGGGCAATGGTATCCGCGCCGCTCAGGAAGGCATAGCGGCCCGGCACGCCGTCCTCATTCCACAGCGTGACTTCTTTGCCCAGCGCGCGCAAGGCGAGCCCCAATGCCAGAGTGGAGCCAATGGCATCGCCATCTGGCCGGAAGTGGGAGATGATGCCAAAACTCTTGTGTGCGCCGACGGTGGTGATGAAGTCCTTGTACATAAAGATGACACCCCCCTTATACTATGCGAGCGCGCGCGCGTCAAGGGATAATAGGGTACAACACAGCTACTCGTGCACGATAAGTATGCGGGTAGAAATGGAGAATCAATGTATTTCAACGAGGCACCACATGGCGTAGAGCGCTTATTCCAGCTAGAGCTCAGTATAAGAAAAGGCTTGATTTGTGGTGCAGTTGTGCTACCCTGCATCACGCGGTGCCATGGCAGCAGGTGTACCGTTTCATCAACTAGATTATCAATACATATGGCAGAACTGTCGCCCAAGAGAATAGAGTCCATTTATCTATTGAAGGCCATTAGCTCGTTCTTTGTTGTCACATTGCACAGCAGCTTTTTCTTAAAAGAATGGCTTTTTTACATCCTCGGCGTGGGTACTCCATGCTTCTTGTGTATTACAGGGTATTTGTTATACTCCAATAGCATGGAGCGAGAGTTGGGCAAATGCACCAAGTGGGCCAAGAAGACTCTCAAGTTGTCGTTGGTTTGCTCGTTATTTTACATCGTGTTTCGCGAAATCATGGGAACAGGCAAAGAGCTAACGCTTTCAAGCATCCTGTGCATTTTCGTGAACGGATCGACAATCAGCACCGTGCTGTGGTATTTGACCGCGCTTTGGCATGCTTTGTTGCTCTTCTGGCTCATGCGCAAATATGTGCCGAAGTTAATATACGTCTTTCCCTTCGTCTTTGCATTGGCATACATGATTCGCTCGCATCCAGACATCATATGCCCCACATTCGATTGGTATGAAACACATTTGCTGCGCTGCAATGCCATTGTCATGTCGCTGCCATTCTTGTGCACAGGTTATTTGATTCATAAGCACAAGGATTGGCTTCTGTCTCACGTGAAGGTTGAAGCATCGCTGCTTTTGGTCATGGCGCTGCTGGTTGGCGAGTTTTTGTTGCTGAGGAGCAAGGGGGTGCATGACAATTGCTACTTCATTTTTACGTATCCCTGCATCGTCCTCCTGCTTCTTCTCTGCGTCAAATATCCGTCGTTCAAGCTACCCGTCATCAACCAGATTGGTTTTAAGCACTCGGCAAACATCTATTACTTTCACGTGGCGGTCGTTGAGCTTGGGCGGCATCTCGAGCTGATACCACTCAAATGGGAATCGCCCATTGTGTGGCTGGCGTGCGTCCCCGTTTCCATGGCATTTAATGCCCTGTCCAAGCTGGTCGCAAAGTGCTTTTCGCGCCAAGCTGCATAAACACAGCGGCGATGCGCTTTTCATCAACGCATCGCCGGAGAAAATAAATCAGCGCGTCTCGCCTGCTCCCTTAGTCGATGATAAAGCCATCGCGGAAGGGGTCGTTCTCTTCGCGGATGAACTCGCAGCGGGCGGTGAGGTAGGGGCGGCCTGTGACGAGGGGCACCACGGCAGGGAACTTGCCCACGGGGGCAGATTCGCGCAGGGTGCCGCGGAACATGGAGCCGATGAAGGATTCGGAGATGTAGGGGGCGCCGATTTCCAGCTCGCCGAGGTGGTGCATGAGAGTCATGAGGGCTGAGGTGCCCGAGCCGCAGGGGCTGCGGTCCATCTGCCCATCGCCAAAGATGACGGTGTTGCGCACATGCAGCGGGTTGGTGGCCTTGCGCTGGTAGATGACAGCCAACGCGATTTCGCGGGTGGAGGGGTTGGTGGGGTGCTCCACCTGCAGGGCCTCGTTGGCCGCTTTTTTGATGCGCATGCCCAAATCGACGTAGAACGCCTTGTCGTGGGATTCTGGCCCCAGCGGCTCAGCAAAGGGATAATCCACCAGCACAAAGAAGTTGCCTGCAAAGACCACATAGGCTTTCACTGTGCCCAGCCCCGGCACATCCAGCTTGATGGGCTCGGGCGTGTATACGAAAGAGGGCACGTTGCGCACGGTCACCTCCTCCACGCGGCCCGTCGCGCCGCGGTGCAGGGTCGCTTCGATGCGGCCGCATACGGCATCCAGCACAACCTTGTCTGGGTTTTGCAGGGGCAGCCCCAGCTCGGCCACAGCACGCGCGGTGCAGATGGTGCCGTGGATGCACATATCGAGGTAGGAGTCCGAATCAGTATAGAGGATGCCGGCATCGGCATCGGGGGTGACGGGGTGGCAGAGGATGGAGCCAAACATGGCCTTGTGCCCGCGCGGTTCCTGCATGAGGAAAGAGCGAATCACGTCCAAGTGATTGCGCATGTAGTCCAAGCGCTCGCGCATGGTCTTGCCAGGCAGCTCTTGGCAGGCAGAATAAAGCACGCGGCATGGCTCACCAGCGGCGTGCAAATCAATGGTGTGGACAGAGGAGATGTTGGATGGGGCAATCATGGAAAGTGGAGGGGGAGAAAACTTATTTTTGGGTAGGCAGGAACGATTGCAGGGCAGAGGCGCCCAGCACCAGCGCAAAACCGCACCATTGGCCTGGGGTGATGCTTTCGCCATAGACCAGCCAGCCCAGCGCCACGGCCACGGCGGGTTCTAAGTATGAGATGGTGCCAAACTCGATGGCAGTGAGCCGGCGCACAGCATACGCCACCAGCAGCAACACCGCAAACCCCTGCAGCACGCCGATGCACAGCAGGTAGGGCCAGCCTGTGCTCAACCCCGCGTAGGGCTCTGCTGTGCACAGCAGCGGCACCAGCAGCACCAAGCTGCCCGCGGCAAATTGCCAAAAAGTGCGCACCGCCAGCGAGATGTGGCCGGGGATTTGGCGGTTGAGCAAGATATAGGCGGCGTAGCACACACCCGAGAGCAAGCCATACGCATAGCCCATGGGCTCTTGCACCTGATCTGCCGCCGGGGTTCTTGCACACACGGTGACCAGAACAATGCCCGCCGCAGAGGCCAGCATCAGCATGATATCCCGGCGCGGGGGAAGGCTGCGCCGCAGCAAGGATTCACCCACCGCCGCAAACACGGGCCCCGTATACAAAAGCAAGGCGGCTATCCCCACCGAAATCTGGGTGATTGCCAAGAAATAAAACAAAATGCACAAGCTAATTCCCGCCCCAGATACCACCGCTGGCAGGGAAAAGGGCAAGCGGGCACCCCCTTCGGCGCGGCGGCAGAAAACCAAGGGCACAATGAGCACCATACCGATGAGGAAACGCGCAAACGAACACCCCTGTGCCGAGCAATGCGTTTCGCGCACAAAAAAGCCGAGCACACCCATCAACACGGCCGCTACGATAGCCGCTATCAACGCGCTGTAGTTGTTCTTACTCATAGAAATGCTACGCCTCGTGCGCGAGGCGCGCCATTCTAGCACCAGCCATGCTCCTTGGCAATACTTTTGTTGATTGTTTCTTGCATGCCGCGCCCGCGCGTTCGTCCTTCAAAAAAAGTCTGCCCGCCGCTGCGGGATGCAGGACGGGCAGAAAAGGGATAGGTGCTAATTCTCTATTACAGCAGAGAGAAGGCCACATTCAGACCAGCGGTCACGATGGAGACCATGCTCATGAGCTTGATGAGAATGTTCAGAGAGGGACCGGAAGTATCCTTGAAGGGGTCGCCCACGGTGTCACCCACCACGGAAGCGTCGTGGATGGCGGTGTGCTTGCCGCAGAAGTCGGCATCACCCGTTTCAATGTACTTCTTAGCGTTGTCCCAAGCGCCACCGGAGTTGGCCATGAAGACTGCCAGCACGAAGCCACCAGCAAGACCACCGGCAAGCAAGCCGAACACACCGGCCACACCCATGACGAGACCCGTAGCAACGGGCACCACCACGGCGATGAGGGAGGGCACAATCATCTCGCGCTGGGCACCCTGAGTGGAGATGCCTACGCAGCGAGCGTAGTCAGCCTTCTTGCGGCCTTCGAACACGTCCTTGTCGCTCAGCTGGCGGCGCACTTCTTCCACCATGCTCTTAGCAGCGCGGCCCACAGCATTCATGGTCAGACCGCAGAAGAGGAAGGAAAGCATAGCACCGATGAAGATACCAAGCAGCACCTTGGGGTTCATGAGGGTCACTTCGAAAGCGGACATGAACTGGGCGATGCTCATCTTGGACACCTCAGTACCGGTGCCCACAGAGCCACCCCAGTTGCTGATGGTGATGACCTGCTCACCCAAGCGGGCAGCAGCAATCTTGAGCTCCTCGATGTAGGAGGCAAGAAGAGCCAGAGCAGTGAGGGCGGCAGAGCCGATGGCGAAGCCCTTACCCGTAGCAGCGGTGGTGTTGCCCAGGGCGTCCAGAGCGTCCGTGCGGCTGCGCACGTCGTCACCCAGAGCGCTCATTTCGGCGTTACCGCCAGCGTTGTCGGAGATGGGACCGTAAGCGTCCGTAGCCAGGGTGAGACCCAGGGTGGAGAGCATACCCACAGCGGCGATACCGATACCGTAGAGACCAGCAGCCATGTTGTCGGCGGTGAAGGCCCACTCACCAGCGGCGCAGAGGTAAGCGCCAATCGTGCCGAGCACGATGAAGAGCACCGGCCAGCAGGTGGAAATCATACCCACGCCGATACCGGAGATAATCACCGTAGCGGGACCCGTGGTGGCGTTCTCAGCGATGAATTTCACCGGCTTGAACTCGAAAGAGGTGTAGTACTCGGTCACCTTGCCGATGGCGATACCCACCACAAGACCAATCATGATGGAGCCCCAGATACCGAGCCAGTTCTGGATGTTGGGGGCCCAGAGCACGAGGGCGGAGAACACAGCGATGAGCACGCTGGAGAAGTTGATGCCCTTGTTCAGAGCAGCCATGAGCTGGGTCTGGTTGGCACCGGGCTTGGTGCGCACCATGTACACACCCAGGATGGAAAGGATAGCGCCCACAGCGCCGATAATCATGGGAGCCATCACCATCTGGAGGCCCATCTCGTAGTTGCCAGCAGCGGCAGCCACAGCAGCACCCAGAGCGGCGGTAGCAAGGATGGAACCAGCGTAGGACTCGTACAGGTCAGCGCCCATGCCGGCCACGTCACCCACGTTGTCGCCCACATTGTCAGCAATCGTAGCGGGGTTGCGGGGATCGTCTTCGTTGAAGTGGTATTCTGTCTTACCCACAAGGTCAGCGCCTACGTCGGCAGCCTTGGTGTAGATACCACCACCCACGCGGGCGAAGAGAGCCTGCAAAGAAGCACCCATGCCGAAGGTCAGCATGATGGTGGTGATGTGCACAAGCTTCTCCACGGGGCTGTCAAATGTGCCCATCAAGGAGGTGTTGTCCAGAATCAGGTACCAAGCAGAAATATCGAGCAGACCAAAGCCCACAACCGTCAGGCCCAACACGGCGCCAGAGCGGAAGGCGAGCTGCAGACCCTTGTTGAGACCATCTTCCTTATCGCGGCAAGCCTGAGCCACACGGCCAGAAGCATACGTGGCCGTCTTCATGCCGATGAAGCCAGCCAAACCAGAGAAGATACCGCCGGTCAGGAAAGCGATGGGCACGATGTTGTTCTGCAGGCCGAAGTAGGCCATCACGCCGAAGGCGATTGCAATGATGACGAAGAAGATAGCAACAACCTTGTACTGTTGCTTCAGGTAGGCCATAGCGCCTTCGCGCACATAGCCCGCAATCTCCTTCATGCGGTCGTTACCTTCATCAGCCTTCTTCATGTCGAAGAAGAACTTGGCGGCAAATGCCAGCACCAAGATGGAGGCAACGGGAACGATCCAGAATAATGTATTGGGGTCCATTGTCTGTTATTGTTAGTTAATAATTTCTGCTTTTTAGGGTAAAAAGCGCGGCATTCTACACCACGAACCTCGTTTTGGCAATACAAAATTCGCGCTTTTTATGAATAAACGCGCTCGCGCACGCGCAGGAAATGAATTCGGAGCTTGACGCCGCGCCTGCTATCCTGTATGCTCCCTGCGCACGATATGATAGACGCAATAGATTCATTTTTCAGCCATACGAGCAGCTTTTTGTGGGGTTACATCCTGCTTTTTGGCTTGCTTGGCACGCATTTGTACCTCACCCTCATCTTGCGCTTCCCGCAGCGCTATCTCTTCCGCGCCATGGGCTACTATTTCCGCAAGGGTAAGCCCGAAGACGGCCAGATTTCTCACTTTTCCTCGCTTATGATTTCGCTGGCGGCCAATGTGGGCACCGGCAACATTGTGGGTGTGGCCGTGGCACTGGCCACAGGTGGCCCTGGTGCTGTGTTCTGGTGCATGGTCACAGGTGTGCTGGGCATGGCCACCCGCTATGCCGAAAGCCTGTTGGCTATTCGCTACCGTGTCTATGCCCCCAACGGTGAGCTCGTGGGCGGCCCCATGTATGCGCTGGAGCGTGGTTTGCGCTGCAAGTGGCTGGCTGTGCTCTTTGCTATCTTCACCGCCGTGGCGGCCTTCGGCATCGGCAATATCACCCAGGCCAACGCTGTGGCGCGTGTGCTTGAGACCTCCACCCTCGCGGTGCCCACATGGGCCACAGGCGCGTTCCTCTTCGTGCTGGTCACCATGGTTCTGTTGGGCGGGCTCAAGGGCATCTCCCGCGTATGCAGCGCTTGCGTGCCCACCATGGCCATCATCTACATGATTGGCTGCGCCCTGCTGCTCATCACCAACGCCGAGTTCATTTGGCCGGCCATCAAGCTCATCTGCACCAGCGCTTTCAGCGAACAAGCTGCCACAGGCGGCTTCATCGGCTCCACCCTCATGCTCGCCATGCAAAACGGCGTGCGCCGCGGCCTCTTCTCCAACGAAGCTGGCATGGGTTCCTCTCCCATTGTCTCCGCCCCCGTCCGCACCCCCAACGCTGTGCAGCAGGCCCTCGTTTCCTCCACCGGCCCCTTCTGGGATACTGTCGTCATCTGCACCCTCACGGGCATCACCCTCACCACCGTGCTGTATGGCACTCCCTCCATCGCCTCCGCTGATGGAGATTTGCTCACCTACCACGCTTTTGACACCATTGGCTCCGTGGGCTCCATCCTGCTCACCATCAGCTTGGCCACCTTCGTCATCTCCACCCTGCTGGGCTGGTCCTACTTTGGCGAGCGCGCCCTGCAATACCTGGGTGGCACCCGCCTCATCACGCCCTACCGCGTCCTCTGGGTGGTCGCCGTCTTTGTCGGCTGCATCATCCCCAAGAGCAGCATCGTGTGGAACTTTGCAGACTGCGCCAATGCCCTCATGGCCATCCCCAACCTCATCTGCATGATTGGCCTCTCCGGTGTCCTCATCTCCCAAACCCGCTACTACCTCTGGCAAAACCGCCTCGATGATGTGGATACCACCCCCATCCCCACCCAAGACAACTCCCCCCAAAAATAACTTTCTTTTTCTTTCAACGCTCCCTCCTGCTCCAGCATCACACCTTCATCGGTTCCTCCGACCGCCAGTGAAGGAGAGAGCGCTAGCGGTCACTCAACCGGGGAACTGATGTTTCATAGGTAGTAAGTTGGAGAGAGCCCCACCAGAAGGTGGGGCTTTCTTTATGGTTGATTATCAATAGATAAAACCTCTGTTTTCTATTTTGTGTTTTACTATTTTCGGTGAGATAATTGCCCAAAAACACCCCTTTTTTTAGGTCTAAATTTAGAGTGAAAATTTCAATAATCCTTGACAATGCAATAATATACGATAAAATTGTTCGTGGAAGCATTCGGTTACATAGTTAGTTTTTCTCTAAATTTAGGCTTATGGCAGTCAAAAGAACAAAGAAAGGTGAGTTTGATTTTTTCTACGATACCAAGACTAAGAAGGATACTATTCGTTGGACTTGTCCTCTTGCTCTGCTTCAACCTACTGGTAGCCGTTACAGGACGAAAACTCTGCCAGTGGAACCAGAAAGCGGAGAAGCCTTCAAGACCGCTAAGGCACGAGTGGAAAAGGAACTCATGGCTATTGCTAAGGAAGAAATCCAAGAGGCAGAGGTGAAAGCCAAGCACTGGAAATTACAGCATGACCCTGATACCTGCAATGAAAAGGTGTATGCCTCCGAGTATCTGAGGAACATGAGAGATGAGCAGTTGTGTGGAACGGCCCATGAAAAAACACGATACTATGCCAGACAGTATGTGACTGCGTTCGCTGATTGGATTACGGCTAACCTTGGAGCCGAATTTGAACTCCATAAAATCAAGAAAGACCATTGTGAAGAGTGGTTGCGTTATCTTGAAGTGAAGAAGAAATACAGTTTCGCTACAATCGGCACGATGAAACGAGTGGTGCAATACGCATTTGACAGAATTGAGGAGACTTTTGAGAATTCTCCCTTTGTCTATCGCAATTACTTCAAGGGCATCAAAATGAAGCAGTGCGGATTGAAGAAAACAGTCACCCCTCGTAAGGAAAATTTTACCATTGAGCAATTGGAATACATCCTCAAACGAGCAGGTGAAAACCGTCTGCATAATAATAAGATGAAGTTACATACCTTCGCCTTCTTTTACTTTCTGATGGTAACAGGATGGCGAGAGGGTGATGTTGCAGGACTGAAATGGGATGAGGTTGATTTGGACAATAAGATTATTCGGAAACTGTTCAAGAAAACCAAAAACTCATCTGGCATGGTGTGCAAACTATACATCACTCCTTTGATGCAGTGGATTTTGGAAGAAGTGAAAAAGTTACCTGCTCCGAAGAAGTGGAAGGAGTATGTGTTTTGCTATGGAAGAGATAAGACTGCTGATTTGATAGGTTCAAATGTTACCAAGGCTCAGAGCCACATTCGCAAGATGCGTGAGGAAATGAAACTGACCAAAACTAATAAGGAGAACGGAGTGTATGCCATGAACCCTTATGCTGTGCATTCCATCCGTGGAACGGTGACATCTCTTCTAAAAGGTGCAGGTAATTTCAACAATGACTTGGTAGAATACATCCTTGGTCATGTAGGAGATAGCGTATCTCAATCAAATTACGAACGCTTTGATGGTAATCCTGAATTATTCACACGAGCACCTATTGAATTTATGGAAGCAATGGTAGAAGCAGATAAATGCTTTATTTGGCACATCATGCCTCCTGAAATTGCTCAACAGCGTCTTGATGCGGAAATGCCGTCTGGATGGCAGAAGAAGTTGCTTGTCAATTTCTGGGAGCAGAAGGCGATTGATTTGTTGGAAAATCATTTCTATGAATTGAAGAAAGCCAAGAGCAAGACAGGAGCGAAGCAGGTCAATGAAATCATTCAGCAGGCCAATGTGATGCGTAATCAAACAGGCATGACCAATGTAACCGAAGCCCTTGTGCAGAGCCTCTTACCAAATAAGAGTTCGTAACCTATCAGGGACATCCCTCCCAGAAAGTCCCTTTTTTCAGAAAGGTGCTCCCTAGAAATGAGCCTTTTCTAAAACTGCCTTATCTATACACAGTAAGTCTCTTATAACATGTTCTAATAGAAAATGCTTCTAATCACAGATAGGGTGGCATTCCTAAAAAATTCCATAAAAAATTTCGGAAAAATTTTCCTAATAATTTTGTGTTATGTGATTTGGAGTATGTGCGTGTGAAAAGAGAAAGGAGTGACAAGCAATCTGTCACTCCCATTCTACAATCACAGGGTCAAACCAGCATTTACTCACGAGCCATCACAGATAACGATTGACCATCTCGGTGAAAGTCATCTTCCGAGGGTTCTTGTAGTCCTCTGCAATCTTCCTCTCAAAGTCACGCTGTCTTGCTTCCTCGTAGGCTTCCTTACCTTGGCTCATCAGTTTAGCATCCTCCGTCAGAACCTTCCGAACTGCTGCATTCATCCGCTCTGCATTACTCTTGCCCTTCTGCTGATTGAGCACCTCACACAATTGGTTTATCTTCATACTTTTATTTATACATCTGAGGTGGAATGACGCTCAAAAAAACAATCTTTCACCTCCTCCATGATTGACATCAAGAGATGTAGATGGTAGAATAATCAAAGTCTAATAGGAAACTTCCAATCATGCAAAGCGTTGATAATAAAATACTTATAGGGGGGGTAATGGAGTAACTGATTTTTCATTCTGCCCTACAACTCCCCTTCGCACTATCCTTGATGACATCCGCTCTGCAACTGCTGACCTCTCAGAAGCCGATAAAGGGCATCGCTTCGAGGTGCTGATGAAGCGATACTTCCAAACTGACCCCACCTACAAAGCACGCTTCTCTGATGTATGGCTCTGGAATGAATGGCCATACGCAAAAGGTCATGATGTAGGTATTGACATCGTTGCCAAAGAGGCTGATACTGACCGTTATGTAGCCATTCAATGCAAGTTTTACGCTCCTGATTATCTAATGCGTGCTCATGATGTGGAGACTTTCTTCATGGCTCTCAACTCCACTATCAAGACAGAGCACAGCAACAAAGACGCATTTGTAGGTGGTATCATCATCGCCACAACAGACCATTGGAATAAGGTATTGCTGGATGCTTTACTCACACAGAACATTCCCTGTCAGCACATCGGTTTATCTGACTTGGAAGAGGCTGCTATTGATTGGACTACTATTCTCAAAGGGCAAGGTGAGATTACCAAGTATCAACCTCGCACCCATCAGCGTGAAGCCATTGATGCTGTGATGGAGGGTTTCAAGTCTGCTGACCGTGGCAAACTCATCATGGCATGTGGCACAGGTAAGACTTTTACAGCCCTCCGATTGACTGAGGAATACACCAATGGTAAGGGCTGTGTCCTGTTCCTTGCACCTAGTATTGCACTCGTAGCCCAGAGCCTTCGTGAATGGATGAGCCAGACCCTCTGTAAAATCCATCCCATCGCGGTGTGTTCCGATGGTAGTGCCTCTTCCATTGATGACCTCAATGACCTATCTGCTCGTGACCTGCCTGCTCGTGCTACTACTGACCCTGCAACTATCTCTCAACTTTATGGTAAGTTCAAGGATAGCCATCTGACAGTTATCTTCTCCACCTACCAATCCATTGAGAAGTTGCATGAGGCTCAGAAGGTAGGTGCTCTGCCTGAGTTTGACCTTTGCATCTGTGATGAAGCCCATCGCACCACAGGCGTATCCTTGGTGGATGCCAAAACAGGTAAGCATAATGAGAGCCACTTCGTCAAGGTTCATCAGCAGGATTACATCGCATGTCGTAAGCGTATTTACATGACCGCTACGCCTAAGATTTACGCTGAAAGTGCTCGTCAGAAGGCCAAAGATGCTAATGCAGAACTGGCTTCAATGGATGACCGTTCCTACTTCGGTGATGAATTCTTCCGTCTGCCATTCTCTCGTGCTGTTCGTGAAGGCCTGCTTACCGATTACAAGGTGCTTATCCTCTGTGTTGATGAGGACTATGTGAAGGACATCTTGGATGAACATCTCCAACATGACGAGACAGGTGCTCTGGAATTGGATGAAGCCGTGCGTCTTGTGGGTTGCTATAATGGTCTGCGTAAGAAGGTGATGCTGCCCTCTAAGCCTGCTGCAAACAGTGAAGATGGTGAAGCCTATGACCCCTCTCTGCCTGACTTGCTTGCCTATGATGAGGACTTCCTTACCTCTGACCCTGCTCCGATGAAGCGTGCAGTGTCCTTTGCAAATGTCATCAAGGCATCCGAGAAATACACTGAGATGTGGGGGCAGGTTGTGGAGGCAATCCGTAAGCATGATGATACTGATACCTCATTCATTGACAGTGAGATGCGACATGTTGATGGAAACATGGACATGAGTGAGCGTGCTGCTCTTCTCTCATGGCTCAAAGGTAATGCAGGAACGAATGCTATTCATGGTGTTGCTGAGTGTCGTGTGCTCTCCAATGCTCGCTGCTTGTCAGAAGGTGTGGATGTTCCTTCTTTGGATGCTGTGATGTTCCTTGCACCTCGTAAGTCTCAGGTGGATGTGGTTCAGTCCGTAGGGCGTGTGATGAGGCGTGCTGAGGGCAAGAAGTTCGGTTACATCATTCTGCCCATCGGCATCTCTCCCAAGGATAAGCCTGAGGAGGTTCTGGATAAGGATGAGAAGTATCGTGTGGTGTGGGATGTTCTGCAAGCCCTCCGTTCTCACGATGACCGCTTCAACGCTGAAATCAACTCTATTGAACTCAATAAGGGGCGTGGTAAGCGTATCGTGGTGGGTGGTGTCACTGGCAAGAAGAAAGGCAAACGCACAGGCAAAAACAAGGGGGATGAAAAGGAAAATCAGCCTGATGGAACTTTCATCCAGCCTGACCTTGACTTGGAATTTGAGAAAGAACTCTCCTCTTGGACTGATGGTATCCTCGTCAGAACCGTCCAGAAGTGCGGTGACAGGCGTTACTGGGAGGATTGGGCTAAGAACATCGCTAAGATTGCTGAGCGTCAAATAGATGCTATCAACACCCTTTTAGATAGAGGTGTTGGCTTGGAGGAGTTCCAACTCTTCCTGTCAGGCTTACGAGAGAATACGAACCCTGCTATTACGGAGGCCGATGCCATTGAAATGTTGGCTCAGCAGTTCATCAGCCGTCCTGTGTTCAATGCTCTCTTTGAGAAGTATCAGTTCGCAGAGAACAATCCTGTCTCCAAGACGATGAACGACATGCTGGACATCGTGCGTGATAATACCAATGCTGCTGACCTCCGAGAATTAGACCGTTTCTACCACTCTGTGAAAGACCGTGCTCAGAGCATTGATAACGCAGCAGGTCGTCAGCAAGTGGTGGTGGAACTCTACGATAAGTTCTTCAAGCAGGCCTTCCCCAAAATGTCCGAGAAACTGGGTATTGTCTATACCCCCATCCCTGTGGTGGATTTCATCGTTCATTCCGTCCATAAGGTTCTGCAAAACGAATTCGGCATCAAGGATGGTATCGGAGCACAGGGCGTGAAGATACTTGACCCCTTCACAGGCACAGGCACATTCATCGTCCGTGCTATTCAGAGCGGTCTCATCAGGCGTAGCCAACTGCCATACAAGTATCGTAACGAACTCTTTGCTTGTGAAGTGGTGCTGCTCGCCTACTACATCGCCTGTGTGAATGTGGAGGTGGCTTATCATGGTATGATGAAGCAGGAGGAATACGAACCATTCAATGGCATCTGTCTGACTGATACATTCCGCATGGATGGCAACAGTGCCAACGATAAGGACTTGTTCGCAGCCTTTGAGGATAACGGTGAGCGTGTGAAGAACCTCTGCAAACAGGACATCCGTGTGATTATCGGTAATCCTCCGTATTCCGTGGGGCAGAAGTCTGCTAACGATAACAATCAGAATGAAGCCTATCCTTACTTGGATGAGCGTATCGCTGAGACCTATGCCAAGAACTCCAAGGCTCAATTGAAAAACAGTTTGTATGATGCCTACATCCGTGCATTCCGATGGGCATCCGACCGCATTACCGATGATGGTATCCTCGCCTTTGTAACCAATGGTGCATACATTGATAACAACGCCATGACTGGCTTCCGTCAGTCTCTCATGGGTGAGTATGATGCTATCTACTGCTTCAATCTCCGTGGCAACGCTCGCACATCAGGTGTTCAGCGTCAGAAGGAAAAGGGTAATGTGTTCGGTGAGGGGTCTCGCACACCGATTGCTATCATTATCCTCGTAAAGAAGAAGAACCGCCCTGCTGGTCAGCAGGCCACACTTCATTATCACGACATTGGTGATTATCTCTCTCGTGAGCAAAAACTTGAAATCATCCAAGGTTTTGGCAACTACTCTGCTATTCCTTGGCAGACCCTCACACCTGATGAACATGGTGACTGGCTCAATCATCGCACATCAGGCTATGAGAAGTTCCTGCCCATCGGAGATAAAGCATCCAAGGGAAAACCTGATACCAAGGCTCTCTTTACCCTCTTCTCAAACGGAGTGAAAACCAACCGTGACCCATGGTGTTATAATTATTCTCTCAATCACCTTAGCAAGATTATGAGGGAACAAGTGGAAGAGTTCAATCATTACACTGATGAATACGCTACAAAAGGCGGTGGTATTTCCGTAGAAGACTTTGTTGATGACGGTGTGTGCAAAGTGAAATGGACGCGTTCTCTTCGTAACGACTTGGCAAAGGGTAAGAAAGCATGGTTTGATAGTGCTGCTATACGACCTGCCATTTATAGACCTTTCTCTCGTCAGCAACTGTATTTTCAACCTCAATTCAATGAGGCTGCTGGGTTGAATTACAAATTTTTCCCTACGAAGAACCATCAAAATCAAATTATTAGTGTGGTGGGAGTAGGGGCTTCCAAGGATTTCTCCTGTTTCATCACTAATGTTACTCCTGATGTGCAGTTGATGTTCAATGGTCAGTGTTATTCCCTCTACTGGTATGAGGAACGCAATGCCGATGCACCGATGCTTGACCTTGGTATGGAAGCCGATGCTGGTGACTACAAGCGTCACGATGGCATCTCCAACTTCGGATTGAAGCAATTCCGAGCAGCCTATGGAGACCCCAAGATTGGTAAGGAGGACATCTTCTATTATGTCTATGGCCTGCTTCATAGCACAGAATACCGCACACGCTTTGAGAATGACTTGAAGAAGGAACTGCCACGCATTCCCTTTGCTAAGGACTTCTGGACATTCTCCAAGGCAGGCCGTAAGTTGGCAGAACTCCATCTGAACTACGAGACCATAGAGCCGTGGCCTGTCAAGGAGGTATCCAATGGTAACTACCGTGTGACCAAGATGAAGTTCCCCAAGAAGGGCATCCGTCACACCATCCACTACAATGACACCTGCACGCTCTCAGAAATCCCTGAGGAAGCCTACGAATACATCGTCAATGGCAAGTCTGCTATTGAGTGGCTGATGGAGCGTTACGCTGTCACTACGGATAAGGACAGTGGCATTGTGAATGACCCCAACGACTGGTGTGATGAGCAGGGTAATCCTCGCTACATTATTGACCTTGTGAAGCGTATCGTGCGTGTGAGCATTGAGACGATGGAGATAGTCAAGTCTCTGCCTCCCATCAACGAACTGTAACTTAGAAAGGATGTTGAACATGGAATGCGTAAAGACCAAAGAAGAACTGTTTGCCCTCTCTCCTGATGAGATTTACAATAGACTTGTAGATTTCTATAACGAGGGAGGAAGTGGAGATAATGAAGAGGAGATTATCTGTGCAGGTAGGTATCTGAGCCGAGCACTTCACTTTCTAGCCAATAAGTATTTGAGAAATAAAGAGAACGATGGCCTGCCTAATTCTCCCTGCTTTCATCTTGCCCAAGCAGCAGCATTTGGTTATGATTGTCTCGCTTCCATCTCATACAAACATGCCTATCAAAAGGCTCTTCTGATTTGGTTGAACAACAGTGACCTTATTCAAGGAAGACGCATCCCTCTTCCCAAAGAATTGGAAGATAAACCAATCACACCGTCTCTTGCTAAGGTTATCGGAGGTCGTTCAGAAGATACATTGGACGATGTTCCTGAACTATTAGAGCATGCAATTCAACAAGCAAGAGAAAATAATGATGAAGCGATGGCGAGTAAGGCAACTGCTCTGCTTGCTTTTATCAGAAATGCTCTGACGACTTATAAGAAGGAGCAGGCTACCATCACCGTGCAGCAGAAGTTCATGGAAAGTATGGGGCAAACTGTAAAGGCTTACCCCCTTGGTAGGGTAGTGGTAAAGGCGAATAGGATAGAACTTTATACCAACGACCCTGCATTCCCTTTCAATCCCCAAGAAATCCCCTTCGCTCCTGATGACGATTTGGGCAAGTTGAATACTTTACTTGAAGTTTATACAAAGATGACAGCAGATAAATTGGGTATAAATTCTGACAAAATGGAACTGAAACACGCAATGTTTTCATACTCCTCAAATTGCATAATAATTACCTTTTCTCTAAAAAATAAAAAATAAAAAAAGTAAAGAAAATTGAAGAAAAACATTGACACAAGATGAAAAATTGTGTATAATGTCCCTGCACTCCGATAAAGGAGATAGCAAACAGCGGCTAGAACCGCCTCCTAACAGCAAAACGGAAACCCATCTGGGTTATCTCGTATGATTAGCCAGAGCCAATGATGGCTCGGTAGAATGTTTGTGAGGTAAGTTCAAGGCTGCTTTTTTTGTGTCCTAATTGAAAGCAAATCTTCCTGAAAGATTGATGCTCCTCCTAGGCTTGAAAGCCTACCTTTTGCAACTACGCCTTCCCAAAGAAATAACACCCATCCCTTCATCCTCTGGCACTCCCCTAAGATTGTTCATGAAGCCAAGAGTTGTTTATGGATGTAGGTTTGCCACAACAAGGAGATTTACCTGAAACGAGGTAATCGTGGAAACTCTACCGCTCTGGTGAGTTTCATGAGCATCTTGGGGAGAGTTGAGGATGATGTCCTCAGATAATCGCTTTCGTGTTCCGTTTTGATGTTGAGAGAAACAAAGGGGGTGATGAGAATTCACCCAAAACCCAAAAAATACATTATCACAATGATTAGTATTGATTATAAGAAGGAAGAGGTATCTGCTGTTGCAGGTAAGGGCGATGAGATGAGTGCAAAGATTACTGCTCTCAAGCATCTCAATAAGATTGTGGGTTTTGATGCCCATAATTTCAACGGATACATTCTCCGCTTGATTGTAGATAAGGGTGAGCGTGCTCGCCTGATGGATGAAATCAACATCTGCCAGAACCTCCTCGCGGAGTGTTTTGAGAACGGATGTATTGATGAGGGGCTCCACTTGAACTGCGTTATCAATCATGCCTGTGGTATTCTTGCCTCGGCTAAGAACCACAACGGCGTGCAGGTTGGCTAAAAACTAAACAGGGGGAGGTAACTCCTCCCCCAAAACATCCAAACAACAAATTTTATACGATTTATGAGTAAAGATAAGATTAGTGCAGGTATGTTCTCCCCTGCCAACAGCGTTAGTGAGAACAACATTATAAACTCTAACCTGCTTATGGATGTCAAGGACATCGGTGAGGTAAAAACTCAAATCAAGCAGATGTTTGCTCCTTTCATTGAGGAGGTGGAGCGTAAAACTCGCTCCCTTGTAGAAGCACACTATCCTAGTTTGCTTCGTCATTGGGGGAAGAATGTTGATGAGTTGCCCAAAACTGTGGCTCAGAAGTATTATCGCTCCAACAATGCACCTATGAATACCATTTCCGAATGGCTGAACATAGATGTTCCCAACTTCACCGTTGAACTCTACGATAGTGAGAACTTCTATGAGCAAGGTGACTACGATGGTCTTGAAACCTGCCGTGTAAAAATCAATAGTGTCAATAACCTTTCTCTCATCGGTTGTAGTAGGGTTTATTCTATCATTGATTTGTGGAACATTCGTGAGCAAATTGAGAGAGGTGTTGATGTGGCTGTTGATTGGGCTGTTCGTGACTTGGAAAAGAATTACGAAGATTATGATTTCCTACACTACTGTGAGATGGTATGCGACTTGGGCGAGCGTGAAATCAAGGGTGGGTCTTCACAGCGTATGAGAGAGGCAATCGCCAAGTGGTGTGTTCGTTTTGAGCAAGTAAAGGTTTGTCACCCTTTTGTGCAAACTGAACACAATTTCTTCTGGGGCTAAGAGCAAGTAATTGTATCTGAGTGTAATAAGGGTGGTCACATTGTCTGCCCTTATTTTTACTCAGATACAACAGAACAGCGGTGCAGTGCTGAATAAGAATGCACTGTGCTACTATTGAATAAAGTCTCTCCTCAATTAGTAGTGCAGTCATCGTAAGGGTGTTCCCACATTTAGATTGTATCATGGGGTATTGTAACTATTAGTGTTAGTAGTGTAACGATAACACTGTTCGTATTGAAGTATCATGTAGTGTTTGTAATGACATTAGACATGAGCAGTATCATTGAACATTCATCAGACATTGGCACACCATTGGCAAGCATTGCCATTCACCACATTGCCAACACCTGATGAAGAGGACTGTGAGCAATCCTAATAACGCATTAGAATGCTTTGTATGATGTGTTAGGTGGTCAAGGAGGGTAAGGATACCAGAGGCACATGTAACCCCTTTCATTGATAGTAAAGAATGCGATTGAGGGGCATCTCTCTGTTACCTTATTCTGCTCACATAATCCAGACTTGATACACATACTCACACAGATTGATGCAACATCGTTCAGAACTCCCTTATAATGGTATTCAACAAGACGACATGCAAGTTAGCAGCCCATAATCAAATTATAAATTAGTTATGACAAATCTTTTAGATAGTATTATTGAAGGAGGTAGTGGGAACACTCATAAGAGTGATTGCACCACTAAACAGCAGCGACAGGTAAGAGAGAACTCATACAGCAATGTCATCAGGCAGCATGTGCAGTCTCTCAATGTTGCCAAGGAGGAGCAGCAGCGTTATTACAGCGTTGTGCATACCATCATGGCAGAGGCAGGGATTATTGACAGTCAGAAGACTGCTGATGCTAATGAGAAAGACAAGCGATACAAACCTTTTGACAACTCCCCTTATGGTAAGTTCGTGAATTATGAGCCTGTGGAAGGTGGAAGAAAGCGTGTGAATTCTTATCTGCTCAATGAGGTAGGAATGGCAAAGGTCAAGGAGATACTGACCAAGCATGTAACAGACTGTTGCCTTACCAAGAACCAAATTCAATCAGCCCAAGGGTTCAGAGATGCGTTGAAAACCTAGATGGATGTAGAGTTCTTGAAGATTTATTTGGAGTATAAAGGGATACCATTCAAGGACGAATTGGGAAGAGTTAGGTTTTGTGCTCCCTCTATGGAAAATCAGAACAAAACCATTTCATACACCTGCTATTACAACAATCATACCACGGTGCAGTATAAGAGCACTAAGAGGGAGCACGATTTCAATACTATCTTCTGGTTCATCCACAGTCTTGAAGTCCCTGTTCGGTGTAACGATGCACAGGAAAAGGCTATCAGAGCAGCACGAATTTTCCGTGAATACTGGAATTTGAAGTTCAATGATAAGACCGAGTGGGGAGTGAAGTTTGATGCCAAGACATCTACCGAGCCTGTTCAAGCTGCACCTGGATCCGAACCATCATCTCAGTCTGTGAATACCGATGAGTTGATAGCAGAAGTGAAAGTGTTGAGAGGAACAGTTGAAAAACTGACTTCCATGGTGGCTACTCTCATGAAGCATCTCAATTGTGGCGTAGCAACCGCTGATGTCATCACTACATCTGATAAGGGAGAGTGTAAGTCAGGAACACAAACAGACATCCTCAACAGGATTTTGGAACATTCTCAGCCTCTTTCTGAGCAGAAGCGTTACAAGTCCATTACCCTTGAACAGATAGCCAAGGAGAATAAGCCTGAACGGAAGAAAGACATCCAACAGGCATACGACATCCTCAAAGAAAGACGATTACTCACAGCAAAGTATCGTCCTCATGGAGATTGGAAGTTTGATTTTCAGAGAAAGAGTATTGAACTGTTGTTCCGAGTGGATAAACGAGCATCTGCTGTGTATAACACTCGTCACAGACCGCTCAATCCACGAGTAATTGATGGTAAAGTTCTCAAAGAAGAGGCAACGGAGGGTGAAAAATACCTCATCCCCTATGGCTTGGAGAAGATTGATTACTCCTACAAGACCATCTTCGTGACAGAGGGTATCTATGACAGTTGCTTCTTGAAGAACTGCCTTGCGTATTCCAACTGGATACTTCCCACCGAGATGAGCAAGGTGATTGACATCTACCGAGAGGCAGGTTTCCAGATTATCCACATCCTTGATAACTTCCGTTTGGGTGATAAAGGAGGGCTAAAAGGGTTGTATCATGTGAAGATGTATAGAGATTGGCTATCCAAGGGAGACAAGGTGTTCTCATGGGGCATTTACTCCGAATTCAAGGACTTCAACGATGTTGCTATTGAGTATGGATTGGACGAGATTGACGCTCAAACCATCATTGACAACTCGTGGAATGAGGATGAAGTGAGAGCCAACTGCGATAAGCATTTCTCAGAATGGCTGGAAGTGTGCAGAAAGAAGTGCAGTAAAGAGGAATGGGAGAAATTCGCTCCATCTGTGGGATTGTCGTGTAAAGTGACCGCAGAAGAACCTGTTGTGTATGGCAACTTGAACGATGCTGCTGCCTAGAACAGTCAGATTGACGAAGATGATGAATGGGAAGAAGATGAGAATGAAGGCATTCCTGACCGTTGGATAGAGAATGATGAAATGATGGCTACCATTTTTGGCTCATCATCACACTAAACTCAGAGATTGAGATACAAGTAACCCCACCTTTCATACGAAGGGTGGGGATTTCTGTTTTATGATTGAAGAGCCTATAACTCAATTCTCATCTTCTCAATCTCAAAATCGGATGGAAGCAACCGTTCAATGATGTCCTCTATCAACTCATGGAAGCATCTGCATCGTGGTTCATACTCCAAGTAATCCTTGGTCGTGAGCGTGTGGAATTTCAGATAATCGGCTACACGATGTATCTCATCACCAACCATAATAGTCTTATCATTGATGGGCAATGGCAATTCAGAGATGGGACTGTAACCCACATCTTCAAGATACTCGTGTATCTCCTCCATTGTGGTATCTGTGCCAGTGCTGACCTGCAATCTCATGCGTAAAACTGGTGGAAGTGGAGCAATCTTATCCTCAATCCACACCTTGTAATCAGAGTTCAAGTAAGCATCCAACTCGTGTATCAGTTGGGGTTCAATCACATCATCGTAGAACGCCATCAATTCCTCCCTTGTCTGAATTTCATTGAAACAACGGAGGATGCCATCATCATTAGTCTAATAATTCAATGCTTTTGTCATACCACTATTATACGCATGTTCTATACGAAGGCTCACATCAATTCAACATCCCTCTGACAACACCATTGAAGAAACCAAAGGCAAAATTCCTTATTCCTTCAATAGAAGACCATCCATCAGGACTGTCAGGGAACTCATTGACTACTTGCTCCACTGTCAAGGTAGCAAGCAACATGGCATCACGAACCGCAAACTCCTTACCACAGATGTAGAACTTGGTATCCAGAGATGGTAAGGGCAGACTATCAACGGAATGTTCTCCTACCTCATTCAACGCAGCCAATTCATGCTCGTCATCTGTAAAGGTGCTAAGGGTTTTCACCACATCATGATACCAACACCAAAATTCAGATAAGGTCTTGTAAGCCACTTGCTTGGTCATCCAGTTGGCAAAGTCCGTGCCATTATTCCAGTTCCATTTGTATGTAATCTATTCTCTCATTATAAATTATTTAGAGGGTTAGACTGCATCAGGGGTGATGTTGTAGAAGGCTTCTGCTTCCGTCTTGGTGATGGCACGGCGGTAGTGCTTCATCAGAACAGCCAAGTCATGCCCCAACTGGTTAGCAGCAGCCGTGTGACCTATGCTCTCGGACATGAATGAAGCAGCGGTGTGACGAATGCAGTTCTTCGGAAGAACGATGCCTGTCTCCGTTGCCAGTGCTTTGAGGAAAGAACTGTGAGAACTTCTACGCTGCTTGATGGTCTCACCTTGGATAAGCGTATCGGTAGCATTCATGCTCACACCATGAGCACGAGCAAAGTCCATCCAAGCCTTGACATTGGCAGTAGGGTAGATGAAGCGTGCGATACGGTTCTTGGCAACAGCAGCAGAGATGTAGATTTCATTACGCCCACCCACGAAGATGTCACCGTAAGTCAGTTTTGCTCTCTCTTCAACTCGTGCTCCACAGAAGAAGCCGATGGCTAATACAGGGATGAATGAGTGATACTTCGGATTGGACTTCACGAAGGAGAAGATACGCTTCACTTCATCTACGGACAGCATCTCAGGTTCCTTGTCCTTCTTCTTGGTGGCAGGTTTGATGAACTTGGCAGGATTGTGTTCCTTGTTGATGTATCCTTGTTCTACTCCAAACTTGAAGACTGACTTCATCAGATTGAGGTATTGTTCTCGTGTAGTCTGTGAAGCCTTACCACGCAATCCTTGGAGAGAGTTGAGGAAATCCATCACATCCTCTTCACAGATGGTGTGGATAGGCTTGTTACCAAAGTGAGGACTGACGATGTTGAACAGGCGAGTGCGAACCGTCTCTGCATGTTCCGTAACTTCACCATCAGTCTTACGGAGTAGTTCTTTCTCAAAGTAGAGATTGGCAAGTGATGCAAAGTCAGGAGTGGAAGTCTGCTGTCCAAGTAATCCTCTCTTCATAATCTCACATGCCGATGAAAAGTTGAAACCGTTCATCTGTGCTTCCTTGACATAGGCTCTCCACATGTCCAAGGCTTGTTTCTCATCATCACTGATGGAACCGAAGTCCTGACCGAAGCGTCTCAACTCCTGCTTTTTGGTAGTATTGAGAGCCTTGGCGTCCTCAACACCCTCCAAAGAGTAGTCAAAATACTTTCTACGAACCTTACCTTGCTCTGACCAAGTGACGGTAATCTTGCGGATGCCGTTCTTCATCTCCACGGATACACCCTTGGGGAGAGATACACGCTTACCCTCCACTTCATAGAACTTGGTCTTGGCTTTGGTCTTCTTCATCTACGAAAATGATACCAAAGAACCCTGTTTTGTAAAGTCTTTTTCTCACATTTTACTCACTTATTCTAAATTCCTTACGAATTTCAACAGTTTTACTAGATTTCCAATCTAGTGAGGTGAAAATTTGAGCAAAAATCTGCGTATCTATTCTGCCAGTGGGAGTGTCTGCTGGAAATCTGCGTTCAGGTTCGCTCTGATGGGAAAAACTGAGGTCTAAATTCTTTTTTGAGGGGTTTCTCTCAAAATTTGCCCATCATGGCATAAAATTTCAATAATTCTGTGTTTTACTATTCTTGTTACTATCTACCCTAAAAATAGCCTAATTTTATAGGTCGCTAAATTCGCTTGAATAATCTAAAACTGGGATTTGATTAGAAATTTGTGAAAGATTGCATAATGAATAAGTTATAGCATCTGATGGAGTTTCACATAGTGTGAAACACAAAAACGAAAAGATGGGGGATAATGGAGGGGATAACGACTTTTAGAGTTAGATTTGCACTCTAAAAATAGTCCGTAATAGTCAGGATATCACATGGTTACAAAGTCTCTTGTCTCTTATAGGTAGTAAGTTGAAGAGGCGGCAGGGGCAACCCTGCCGTTTCTTTTTGAGCTCACCGTGGTGCCAATCCTCGCCATGTCACCAGCGTGGGCAATAACCAGAGAGGTTGACCACATTTTCCCTGCTTGTGAGCAGGGTAGGGGGTATAGGTATCTACCTCTATTATTTTTTGCAAAAAGTTGAAGTTTAGCTGCTTTTGTACTTGACGCGGGGGGGGGGGGAGCATGTTACAATCTTTAAAACCCAAGAGAACAGTCTTTTTGGGGTAAAATAGTTTCACGAGATAAGTAACACACACCCTCTCCAAGCCATGTCTGATTCCTTGCCAAAGATGTCACCCGAGACAATACTGCCTGCGCCGCCGCCACCCCCGCCACCGCCCATGGAAGATGAGGAGGACTACATAGATTCCCCCAAGCAGCCTATTGACCGCACATCTGCTACCGCAGAACAATTGACGGGAATGAAGCAGCCACAAGTGCCTGGATGTATCCAAAAGCCTCATTTCCAAAAAAGCAGAAAGGAAACACCGATGCGAACCAAACAAGAGAGCGGCAGAATTTCCGCCAAGGAGTATCGGAAAGTTGTTCTTAAGTGTTTGTTGTTCTGGGTTAAATGGGGTTTTGCGCTACCTATGGTTATATGTATTTTCTTTCTATTATGTTTTCAAGGTAATGTAGTTGAATCTCTTTTATTTAGTCTATCAATTCTTTGTTTTTGGTTTATTTTAATAGAAGCAATTTACTTCTTTTCTTATGAGATGAAAAGATGGGTTGAGCTGATCAAACGCTTGAATGATTTGGGATGGAATGGTGGTCTCGTGTTCATTTTGACTCTACTCAGTGGGATTGTTATCGCAGCCATTTCTTATGATGAAAGAGGAATTCTGATAGGTGGTGATGGAGAGGCACTAGCACTTCCTGGTTTGTGGCTCGTGTGGTGTTTAGTATTAGAAGGACATGCATTATTTGCTAAAGGTTCGCCCGAATCAAATAAATATGGTCCACCCTGCCGCTGATGGAATCAATCTTATCCCATCAAAGCCACTCTCTTGAAGCTTCAGGAGAGTGGCTTCGTGTGATAGTGCCCCATCCTAACATCGACATATCTTTGGTACTTAGTTTTATCTCTTGGAATTACTCTTGCTAGTACATATGTGGTAGATTACATTACAAGCAATGAATATGGAGGAATGGCGCCAGCTTTGTTTATTATAATTTGAAATGTAATATGGTTTGCTATATTAGAAGGTATTTCATTATTCGAAAAAGGTGAGTCTGTATCAAATAAATACGACTTACCAGGTGATGAAGCACTCACGCGCGGTTGCGAAAAATCTTAGTTCTCAACTTGCCATTCGCACTTCGTCTTGACGTTTTGGGGGATATAGGGTAGAGTGTGGGGCATGTCGAAGTATGATGGAGAGCAGGTGTTGGTAGTGCCGCGCGAGGCATTCGAAGCAGTGGGCGCGTTCAACGGGGTGCGCATGAATCCGCAGGAGTATTTGGCGGCATTCATGAAGCCCGGTGTGGCTCGCTACATGGACCGCGAGCTGGCCGAAGAGAGCCCGCAGTACAAGCAGATCATCGCCTACGCCATCTTCTGCTACCAGGGCAAGGTGCTGGCCTATGCACGCACATCCAAGGGGGGCGAGGCTCGCTTGCACGACAAGATGTCGCTGGGCATTGGCGGGCATATCAACCCGGTGGATGGTTTGGCCGACAATGTGGAGACGTATTTGGCGGGGGTGGAGCGCGAGATTCGCGAGGAGATTGCCTTCTCTGGCGAGGCCAAGCAGGAGCTCTACGCTGTCATCAACGATGATACGAACGAGGTGGGCTCTGTGCACTTTGGCGTGGTGCACCGTTTTGAGCTGGATAACCCCGAGGTGAAGCCGCTGGAGAAGAAGCTGGCCTCCATGGAGTTCCGCACGCTGGATGAGCTGGCTGGCCCGCTGTACGAGCGTTTGGAGACGTGGTCCGCCATTTGTGTGGATGCGCTCAAGGCCGAGAGTTGAGCCCCCGCAACCCATTTTGCACCCCCAAAGGCAGCCTGCGTGTGTGGGTTGCCTTTTTTTAGGCGCGCGAGAGGCGAGAGAGGGCCTCGCGGGCGGCGTCTGCGGCACCGAGTGCAGCGGCTTTGCGGTACCAATAGGCGGCAAGCTCAGAGCTGGCTGGGGCGCCGCTGCCTGTTTCAAAACAGGCACCGAGCTTGAGGGCGGCCGAGGCGTGGCCTAGGTTGGCGGCTTGCTCGAGGCAGCTGACTCCGCCACTGGGGTCTTTCATGCAGCCAATGCCTTTTAGGTAGCACTTGGCCAGTTGGTACAGGGCATCTGCCGAGCCAGCGCGGGCGGCGGTATCGAGGTACTGCACGGCTTGCTCATAGTTGCGGGCTTCTCCGCGGCCACGCAGCAGGCGCTTGGCAAGCTGGATGCAAGCGAGGGCATCTCCATGGGCGGCGCGGGAGTGAAGCTCATCGTTGTTCATGGCGCGTGGGCGGGCAAGGGAGAGGGAGGCGGGGTGTGCCTCAGAATTCTTTGTGGGCGAAAATCCACGTAGCGACCAGCAAGTGCAGCAGCATGTAGGCGGCAGCAATGAGCGCCATGCTGCCCAACACGCCCCAGGAGAGGGGCACGCCCGCGGTGGCGGTATCTGCCACGGTGAAGATGCTGAAATCTGGCAGGAGGATGGAGCAAATGCGCGCCGCGCCCTGCATGAACGGGCTCATGCCGGGCTCCCCACCGCCTGCGGAGAGGGCGTGGAAGAACTGCCCTTGGAACATGCCGATGAAGTAGCTACCCAGCGCAAAAATCATGCTCACGATGGTGCCGCTGGTGAAGCAGGAGAAGAGCATGGTGAGGCTGGTGAGCACGGCAAAGCCCAAGAACATGGCGAGGATGCCACGCTGGGTGTCCCAGGTGTTGCCCGCGGAGTATACTTGGTCGAGATAGGGTTGCGATTCAGCGGCGGTGTAGCCTTGGGCGGTGAGGGTGGCCGTCAGCTCCGCGGCAAGCGAGCTCTCCCGCACCCAGAGCAGTAGGCTCAGCAGCCCATCCATGAAAAGCAGCATCACTGCCAGCAGCCCCAGCACGCCACAGACCTTGCCCAGCAAGTAGTCGAAGCGTGGCACGGGCTTGCAGAGAATGGTGTAGAGGATGCGGTCCTCTGTGTCGCGGGGGATGAGTAGGGCGGTGGCGGCCACACAGAAAAAGAGCCCAAACATTTGCATGCAGCCCACCGCCACGTCTTTGATGAGCTGCAGCTGCTGCACCCCGCGGAACTCGACGCCAATGCGCTCTTGGTAGGGGATGAATTGCAACGCCAAAAACCCAACGGCAAAGACCGCCAGCACCAAAAACAAGCGCATGCGCACCAGCTGGGTAAACGTCACCCCGGCCACTGCGGCAACCCGCCCTGGCATGTGCCACAAACTTGCCAGCAAATGGCCCATGGCGCGTTGGCTCTTGGCTTACTTGCGAGCGGCTTTCTCGCCGGCTTCAATCAGGCTCCAGAACGAGCGGGATTTGCCCAGCTTCTGGTCTTCGGAGCCCATGCCAGAGCGGAACAAGAAGTCGGCCAGCGAATCGGCATGCAGCACGCGCTGCACCACCACGGCGCCATCCTCCATGGTGAAGTACACGCGGTATTCACCCGAGCGGTAGCGGAAGATGCGGCGCCCATCGCGCTCTACCACGCCAAAACGCGGGTCTTCCTTCTCACCATTCAGGAATTCTTCGCTCACTTGGAAGCCGGAAAACAGCTCCAGTTGCTCTGCAGAGGGAATCACGGACAGTTCAGCCGCACTGATTTCGTTGAAAGCTATTTGATGCACGAGTTGACTCTAGAAAATTTTTGTCTCTTTTGCAAGCCTAAATCATGTCTGCCCCAAGGCATTGCAAGATTTTAAATGGCAATACTCAGATTTCAAATTTAACAGCCATGCCGCGTTCTTAAACGGAATAATCGCGCTTGCCGAAGATGGCGGAGCCCACGCGCACGATGGTAGCACCCTCTTCGATGGCGACGGGGTAGTCGTGGCTCATGCCCATGGAAAGGTGGGGGAGGGGGAGCGGGCCGCGCGCACGCAGCTCCTCTGCCAAGAGGCGCAGGGTGCGGAAGGCGGGGCGAGCGTCCTCTGGGTCGTCCGTGAAGGCGGGGATGCACATGAGCCCTTGGATGCTCAGGTGCGGCAGGGCGGTGAGCTCTGCCCAGCACTGGCGCAGTTCATCGGGGGTGAAGCCGTGCTTGCTTTCCTCGGCATCCACGTTCACCTCCAGCAAGATTTGGCCGGTGATGCCGAGCTCGCCCGCGATGCGGGAGATAGCTTGGGCCAGTTTGAGCGAATCCACCGCTTCAATGAGCTCGAAGCCTTGTTCCAGAGCCTTGCGGACCTTGTTGCGCTGCAAGGGGCCGATGAGGTGCCAAGCGCAGTCTGCGGGCATCTCAGGTATCTTGGACATGGCTTCTTGCAGGCGGTTTTCGCCAAAGGCGCGTTGGCCGTCGTGGTAGGCTTGCATGATATCCGCCACGGGGAAGGTTTTGCTCACGGCGAGCAGGAGGATGCTCTCGGGGTTGCGGCCGGCGCGGGTGGCAGCGGCGGCTATTTGCGAGCGGATTTCGCGCAGTTGGTCTTGGATGTACATGGTGGTAGGGGCGTGCGGGGAGGGGGTTAATCTTGCTGGGCAGCCATGAGCTGGATTTCGTAGCCAAAGATATCGGTGAAGAGATCGGCCTTGGTGCGCATGGCGATGTTTTCGACGGTGAGGTCGTGAGCACTGGGGATGAGGAGCTCGAGCCGGCGGTTGTTGTAGCGCACGTTGAACTGGGTGATGCGGCCAGAGTGGGCGCGCTCCATGGCATCTGCCACGCGGAGAATGGCTGCGAGCTTTTGCAGGCGCAGGCGGTTGGGCTGGTCGAGCTTGGCGTAGGTGGGGTCGGCGGCGGTGGGGGCACCGTGGCGGTGGTAGCGAGCCATGAGGCCCACGATGTTGATATCTTGGCGGGAGAGGCCGAATATTTCGGAGTGAAGGATGATGTACTGTCCGTGCAGGTGGTGGTTTTTCTGGTTGATGAAGGTGCCGATTTCGTGAAGGATGGCAGAGACTTTGAGCAGGAGGCGGTCGTGGCGGGAGAGACCGTGAAGCTCTTGCAGCTGGTCGAAGAGGGCGGTGCTGAGCTTGCGCACTTGGCGGCTGTGGCCGGGGTCCACCTTGAAGCGGTTGGCCAAGAGGGTGGAGAAGTGCAGCACTTCTTGCTCCAGCGCAAAGTCATCTTTGCGCGAGGGCATGAGATTGCGCAGGAAGGAGTGGGAGAATTCCTCCTCGGGGTAGTAGAGCGTGCCGGGGGTGAACTCGCGTGCCAGACTCAGGTAGGTCACGGCAGAGGAGAGCAGGGCCCCCACGCTGGCGTAGTCTTCTTTGTACTGCCCTTGGCGCTGGGAGTAGGGGGTGCGGGCAATTTCATCGACCAAGTCGGCCAGGGTATCGATGCTGATTTCGTCGCCCTCGAACAAGGGGGTAGCGATGTGGTGAAAATCAGGCCCGAAAATCATCATGGCATCGGGGGAGCCTTGCATGGCTTCGTTGGCATCGTGGCGTATTTGCTCAATCACGCCGCGGATGTGCTCGCGTATCACGGCACACTCGTGGTCGGCACCACCAAAAGCCGTATCGCCAATAGCTTCTACGGTGCGGTATGCACCCATGCGGTAGCTGGCGTAGTAGGTGATGCGGCCGCGGTCGTAGAGGAGGATGCGGGTGTTGCCGGGGCCGACGTGCAGCACCATGACGCGCTTGCGCGAGAGCCCCGAGTGGCGCTCCATCATGGATTTCAGGTTCATGTAGAGCAGGCGGGTCATCTCGCCATCGTCCATGATTTCCAGATTCAGGCCGCAGGTGATTTGCAGGCGGTTCACGATGGTGTCCACATTGCGCACATCGAGCAACACATTGCTAGCCAGCAGGCGCACTTGCACGCTGCCCCCCAGGCGGTACTCGTTGAGCAACTCGTTGTAGTTGCTCACGATGTGGACGCAGCGGTCCATCGTGTCGCGGGAGATGACCCCATCCCGGAAAATATCATGCGCCATTTCGATGGGGCAGGTCAGCACATCGAGCACCCGCAGGCTTCCCAAATCGGCCTCGGCCACCATCATGGCCACCTCACTGGCGCCGATGAAGATGATGGCGCGCACGGCGGTGCCGTCACTGGGTG
>JAZTYM010000064.1:0-32652 GCA_045637025.1 Akkermansia sp.
CGCAGCGCGACTTCACGCTGGGCTATGTTATGCCGCCCGCCATGCGGCGGGCTCCAAGCTCGGCTCGCTCGCAGGCGAGCGGCTTTGCGAACCCCGAACGTAGTGAGTGGGTGGCATCCCATAGCCCAGCGTGGCGCCACGCCTGTGGCAGAACGCTGGGGAAAAGAGTTCTGAGCAGGCTCTCCTTGCCGCTCGTCTCTCGACTATCCTTTTAGGTGAGGGATGGGGGGATATAATGCTTCAAAAAAAGGTGTAAAAAAGTGGCATTTTAGGCAACTTTTGGCTTGCAACGTGGAGGGGAAATTAGGTATACTTCGCCCTGAAGGGGATTCCTGTCTCAACGCGCGAGAGTCGCGAATTCGCTTCATCTTTATAATCAACATATAACACAGTATTACAAACTATGAAACTACACTTACCAAAGGCGTTGTTCACCGCGGTGATGGCGCTCTTTGCTATTTCTCCGGCAGCGTACGCGCTGACTGTGGATATTGATCGAACCTACACGTATGATAGCTTTGCTACAGACGGTACCGCCACGGTATTGCCTGATGGGGTTACGTACGATGCTACAACAGGCGTGTTGACAGGTATGGATTCCAAGAATCTGTACTTCACGCTCGACATGGACGCCCTGACCGCCGCTAATGCGAACCAGCATGTCGTCTATATTACCAACGATAGTGCAGCTTCTTGGGGTATCAATACCACAGAGGAGGGTACTAACTTGACGGGTTTTTGGTTCCAGAGGATCAGTGAGACCAACCCAGCTGGCAACTGGACGGATGCGGGCAATGCTAATTTGTCTGTGCTCACCCCAGATGAAGATAACGAAGTCGTGGTGAAGGCCAGCATGGGATCTGGCGTTGGCACATACCTGTACACGCTCGATGGTGATGCTGCGTATTCTGCTGGCTCCCTCAGAACTGGTGGTACCATCACGACCCTCACGGTCAACAATACCTTCGTTTCTAGCATTCTCTACAACGTGCAGAGTACAGTGAACGGTATTGAAATCAGCAATGCAGATGGCACCTTCACCCGCAGCTATACTGATGCTGATGTGTCAATTCAGGCCCTCCCCAGCGCTGATTCTGGGGTGCAAGCCACCATCATCAACAATGGTACGTTGCAAGTAACAGGACAGGCAGGGACTGAGAAAAAAATAGAAACAGGCAGCGATATCATTATTGGTGGCTCTGGTCAGTTGTTCTTGCAAACGTGGAATGGGAACAATGGAGTGAGAGATGCTGACATTCTGGTGAATGATGATATTTACCTTGGCTCTACCTCGAATGGCTCTGGAGCGTTGCGTACGGCAGACTACTGTGGTGACGTGATTTTCAACGGTGATATCACGCTGATTGAAGATGCCTTGTACACCAAGGAAGAGCAAGCTTCTGATGGTGAACACGGCACAAACACCATCATCAACGGTAAGCTGAGCGGTGATTACACTCTGTCGGTCAAATCCAACAACGAGAATAAGGACTTTAATGATATCCTGTTTGCTGGTGAGATTGATTTGAAGGGCCTGAACTTTATGGCAAATGGTACTGGTAGCGCAGATGTTACCATCTCCGGCCAGACGGCCATCGATAAGGTCACTGTCAATGCCGATACCACCATCACCAAGAGCGGCTCCAACTCCATGACCTTTGGTGCAGAGGGGGCGTCAGCCGACACGGATGCGCTTGTAATCAACCAAAAGCTGGAGCTTGCTGGTAGTGGCGTCATCAATGTCAATGGCGCCATTCGTGGCAACAACTCTGTGCATGGCGAGTTCATTGTCGGTCAGGATATCACCGTGAATGCGGATATGTTCCACGCTAGTTGGAGCATGCCGACCATTCAGATTGATGGTGTGTTGAAGGTCGATACCTTCAACCTCTCGACTGATTCAAAAGTGTCGAATGTGTCGGGTGCTGGTAAGATTCAGGCGGGTTCCTTCAACATGGGCAACACTGGCACGTACAACGTGAACGAGGTGCGCGTTGAAGTGGGTGCCGGCGGTGTGAAGACGACTGCCAATGGCGCTTATCATACCGTTTACCTTGGTGATGCAACCTTTGCCGCCACAACCGAGAGCTGGACCTGGAACACGGGTAAGGACGTGGCTTTGGCTGATGAAACCACGGGCACCACGTTCGAAGTCGCTGATGGCAAGACCATCACGATGGACAACCGCCTCGTCGACAAGGTGGTGTCTGTCACCACGGGTGAAGGCGATGAGGCCACGACGACGGAAGTCACCACGGCTGGTAAGCTGATTAAGACTGGCTTGGGTACGCTGTTGCTCAACACCAACAACACCTACACGGGTGATACGTCGGTGAAGGCTGGTACACTTGAAATCGCTGCCAATAAGAGCATGGGCTCCACCGCCATTACGGTGGACACAGACGCCAAGTTGGTGCTCAATGCTGGTACATACAGCAACGTCATCTCTGGTGATGGTAAGTTGGAGAAGAAGGGCGACGGCACTTTGACGATTGGTTCTTCTACCGCGAACACATACACCGGTGGCACCACGATTGAAGGTGGTACCGTTATCGCCGCCGCCACTGGTGCTCTTGGTAGCGGCCCTGTCGACGTCAAAAACGGCTCGACTCTGGATTTTTCGCACCAAGGCCACGAGACGGGGATTAGCGCCATTAACTTGAGCGGTGGTTCCAATCTCATTGTGCGTAGCGGTTACTGGGCTCAGAACTTTGAGAGCGCTATCCTCATTGATGGGGACAACACCATTACATCCGGCTACGGTGGCAATGATGGTAAGTTCAAGGGTTCCATTCAGGGTGCTGGCACGCTGAAGTTGGACCAGTGCCTTCATGGTGGCAACCCCACGGGTGATACGTGGGCTATCGAATCCACGGTGGCAGACAAGGATGGCGCTCTGGCTATTGAGAGCACCGCCAATGTCACCATGAAGGGCAACAACACCTACACCGGCGGCACGACCATCAAGTCTAAGACCATGAAGACCGACAACGTCAACGCACTGGGTGCTGGTACGGTGACGGTGGACGGTGGTACGCTGGAGTTGGCCTCCGCTTTGAAGGTGAGCGAACTGGAATACAAGAGCGGCACCTTGAGCAACGCAGGCAACGCGCTGGAAGCTGGCAAGCTGACGGTGGCTGCTGGTACAAAGTTGACGGATGCTGGTGCTGGTTCCGTCACCGTGACGGATACGCTGACTGTGAGCAGCACTGATGCCTTCCAACTGGGCGGCGAACTCGTGCTGACGGGCGCAACGGTAGACCTGAGCGGCTTCACGCTGGACACCTCCACGGCACAAGATGAATATGTGTACACGCTGGGTACGGCTGCCGGTGGTATCACCGCTGATGCGTCCATCAGCTTCTCTGGTCTCAATCTGGATGGCTACACCGCCACATTGGTGGCTCAGGCTACAGACCCGAACAGCCCCATTGCTCTCCTGGCTGAAAGCAACAATTACCTCGTGCTTACCCTGACGAAGGATCAGGAGCCCGTGACTCCGCCCCCTGCTACCGAGCAGCTGACCAAGGTGAACGTGGCCGGCGGTTCTTGGGATGATGCGAGCAAGGTGCTCACCCTGACCACGGTTGAGAAGCTCGCAGACTTCAGCGGTCTGGGTACCAACCTCAACGCTGTGATTGCTGATGAGCTGTGGGTCGAGCTCACGCAGAATGTCGGTACGCTGGTGGATGTGTCCTTCGTGGATGCTGAAGGCAACATCTTCGACTTCGACGGCGTGGATGGCTCCACCCCCGTGAACGTGACGCTCAACGGTGTGGGCACCAACAATGTGCCGACCGTGTACGGCAACGAGGGTACGGTCGTCGGTTCCTACATGACCTCCTACATCCCCGAGCCGACTTCCACGACGCTTAGCCTCTTGGCTCTGGCTGCTCTGGCCGTTCGCCGTCGCCGCCGCTAAAGCTCCGGCGTGCCAAGGCCGCTTTTGCTAGTCATCGATAAGCGAAAGGGCTAAGGCACAAATCAAATCTTGTTCCCTTGCTTCCCCCGCGGAGGCAAGGGAACAATTTTTTTGCGGGTGGAATCAAGCGCTGGGTTATGCTGGGGCTCTGCTCTTGGGGCATGCCGACTGGGTATTCCTCGCTTTGTGCCACCCACTCACTTCGTTCGGGGTTCTGGCGTGTTTCTATCCGATACCCCGCGTTGCGTCGCAGCGCGATTTCACGCTGAGCTATGGGAGGCAAAAGGCAACCGAACCCCGTAGCGCAGCGAAGCGGGTGGCATAAAGCGCTGTGTTATGCTGAGGCTCTGCCCTTGAGGTATGCCGACTGGGTCTTCCACGCTTTGTGCCACCCACTCACTGCGTTCGGGGTTCAGTCTCTTCTTCTCATTCAACCCAGCGTTGCGTCGCAGCGCGACTTCACGCTGGGCTATGTTATGCCGCCCGCCATGCGGCGGGCTCCAAGCTCGGCTCGCTCGCAGGCGAGCGGCTTTGCGAACCCCGAACGCAGTGAGTGGGTGGTATCCCGTAGCCCAGCGTGGCGCCACGTATGTGGCAGAACGCTGGGGAAGGGAGGCAAAAGGAACCGAACCCCGTAGCGTAGCGAAGCGGGTGGCATCAAGCGTTGGGTGATGCTGCGCCTCTGCACTTGGGGTATACCGACTGGGTGTGCCTCGCTTTATGCCACCCACTCACTTCGTTCGGGGTTCTATCGTTATTCTACCCGAGACCCAGCGTTGCGTCGCTGCGTGCCTTCACGCTGGGCTATGTGATGCCACTCGTCATGGTGAAGGGGTATATGCTAGGCTCACATGAAGCGAGCGGCATTCGGGAGATACGCGTGGGGGGGTGTAAGGATGAGTTGTTGTGCGTTAGCGGTGCTTTTGGTGCAGTGCGGGATTTGGGCTTGATAGTGAGCTTGTTCTTCTGTATAGTGGGGGCAGTGAGTTGTGGGATGTATGCTTAATGGTATGATGCAGCAGGATGAGGATACAACGGTGTATGCGATGCCCGTGGGCCAGAGCCCCAAGGGTGTGCCGCAGCCAGTGATGCCCCCTGCGGCAGATGAGGATGCGACGGTGTATGCCGTGCCTGATGTGAAGCCGGCGTCTGCAGAGGACGAGGTGGTGCATGATACGACTTTGATGAACGCGGGGGTGGTGGTTGCGCCAGTGCCTGCTCCTGTTGTGGCCGATACGACACTTCTTTCTCCCACCACAGGTGAGGGGTTGCCTGAGAAGGCGGTAGTAGGGCCCATGGCGCTGGGGACGCGGCTGCACAATGGCGAGTTTGAGATTGTGGAGGTCATCGGCGCGGGTGGTTTTGGTATCACGTATAGGGCGAAGAATACGCGTCTGAAAATTGATGTGGTGATAAAGGAGAATTTTCCTGCAAAATTGGCCACGCGTATGCCAGACCAAGCGGTGCGTTCGATGCGAGAGGGGACGGAAGGTGACCCGTATGCGTGGACGTTGGAAAATTTCTTGAAGGAGGCTCAGCAAATAGCTGCGTTGGGTGCCAAAAAGGTGCATCCCAACATTGTGAATGTGATGAGCTTCTTCACCGAGAAGAATACGGCGTATTATGTGATGCGCTATGTGCAGGGTAAGTCGCTTTCAGCGCAGAAGCCGTGGACAGAGGCGGCGCTCAAGTCTGTGCTGCTTGGGTTGCTGAGTGGCTTGCAGTTTTTGCATGAGAACGGTGTGTTGCATTTGGACATCAAGCCGTCGAATGTGTTGTTGCAGGAGGATGGGAATCCTGTGTTGATTGATTTTGGCGCGGCCCGCAATAGTGGGCAGGGTGATGATGTGTTGGTGTACTCCAAGGGTTATGCTCCGCCTGAACAGTGGAAGGGGCAGGAGTATGGCGAGGTGGGCCCGTGGTCCGATTTGTATGCCCTAGGGGCTACCATGTACCACATGATTACTGGAGCAAAGCCTGGTGAGCAAGCAGAGTTTCTTTCGACCCATGCGGAGCGCTATCCTGCTTTCAGTCGCGAGTTTTTGTATAGCATCGATAAGGCGCTGTGTGTTTCATTGAGCGACCGATGGCAGTCTGCCCAGGAATGGGTGGGTTGGTACGAGATGCGGCAGAGATTGGAGGAAGCGGCGCGGCAAGAACAGGAAAATATATGGCGGCAAGAGCAGTCGGAGCTTATCCAGAAGCTCAATGAGGTGATTGCTGTTTCCAAGCAGGCGAGCCAAGATCAGGAATCGGCGTTTAGGCAGCAGATTGATCGGTTGAATCAGGAGCTGGAGCGCGCAAAAGCTCGCCGAGATGAGGAAATTGCCAAGAAGATACAGCAGATTAAAGACGAGAATGTCTCTTCTGTGGTTGAGGTGAGCCCCGAATCGCCCAAAAGCAAATGGAGCTTTTTGCGCGCGTTCATCAGCTGTATGAAGCGCTATGTGCAATTTTCTGGCCGCGCATGCCGCTTAGAATTTTGGTGGTTCATGCTGGCATGCATGCTTTTGTTTACAGGTGTTGCGCTCGTTAATTATCTGCTGGCGCCGTGGGTGCTGTTGGTATTGGGTTTGCCGATACTGACGGTGAGCGTGCGGCGTTTTCACGATGTGGGTTTACCTGGGTGGCTTGCACCTGTGAATATTGTTTGTGCGTGGGTGTGGCATTGGCCGCTCATCATCTTGGTGGGCATTGCCTTGATTGTGGGCAAGCCTGGGCCAAACCGATATGGGGCGACACCGCTGCCGCCCGCTTGATGATGGGCTGGCGGCTCAGGCCTCTGCTGGCGACAGCAGGATGACGCAGGATTGGTGTGGGCGGTTCCAGCGAATGGGGATGCCGTTGGCCAGTAGATAGTCGCCCCCGATGGTGTGGGAATGCAGCGGGCATCGCAGGCCAGTGGCATCTGGCAGCAGCTCGGTGATGCAGTAGCGTGTGCCGGGGGAGATGCCACGCAGGGGAATGCGGGTGTGCTGGTCTGTGTAGGCTCTTTGGGTGGTGTAGGCTAGTAGCAGGGCTTGCGAGCCATCGGTGTAGAGCAGGGCGCAGTCTGGTCCCTCGTAGGGGGAAACGAGGCGGTAGAGGTCTCCCAATTGGGTGAGAGGGCGCAGGCGGTGGGCCAACGCGATGCGTTGTTGGTACTCAGCTTTGTCTTCTGGGGAGAGGGAGCGGGGGTCAAGTTCCAGTCCGAGTCTGCCAGCTAGGGCGACATCGAAGCGGAATTTGATGGATGTGGTGCGCCCCGTGTAGAGATTGGGGCTGGCTGTGACATGGCAGCCGATGGCATTGGCGGGGAAGAGGAAGGAGGCGGCCCATTGCATGCGGAGGCGATCGTGCGGGTCGGTGTTGTCGCTGAGCCAGAACTCTTCGTGCAGGGCAGCGGCGCCAGCATCCATGCGGCCACCGCCAGCGGAGCAGCATTGGAAGGTAACGTGGGGGTGCTGGGCGCGCAGGTACCGCATGTGGCCGTAGTAGCTGCGGATGTAGTCGAAGTAGAGGTTGCCTTGGAGCTCTGGCGTGCGGTGCGCGGAGCCGGGGTCAGAAATTTTGCGGTTACAATCCCATTTGACGTAGCTGATGCCAGGATGCTCAGCCAGCAGTTGGTGGATGGGGGCTGAGATATCGGTTGCGGGTACATCGAGCACGAGTTGGTGGCGTTCTGTGCGGGGGGAGATGCCTTGCAGGTGCAGGGCAGCGGCGGGGTTTTGCTCGTAAAGATTGCTGACAGGACACACCATTTCGGGCTCTACCCAGATGCCGAAGTCGATGCCGCAGCTGCGGGCGTGCTCGACGAGCGGGGTGAGCCCATGGGGGAGTTTGCGGGAATCGGGGGTCCAGTCGCCGAGGGAGCTGGTGTCGTCATCTCTCTTGCCAAACCAGCCATCATCCAGCACGAACATTTCGACGCCCAGCTCGGCGGTGGCGGAGATGAGTTCGCGGAGGGTGTGTTCATCGACATCAAAGTGCACGCCCTCCCAGCTGTTGAGCAGGGAGCGGCGCGCATCCTCTCCGTGGGGGCTGATGTGGCGGCGCAGGTGGCGGTGTAGGCAGCGGCTGGCGTGTCCCACGCCTTGTGTGCTCAGGGTGAGAATCGCTGGGGGGAGCTGCAGCTCGCATTCGGCTTGTAGCAAGTAGGGACTGTGGGCAAAGTGGTGCCCCATGGTGAGTTGCAGGTGGCCGTATACGCTGCGCTTGAATTGCAGGTGGTAGTTGCCGCTCCAAGCAAGAGCCCCGAGCATGCAGGTGCCGTAGTCCTCGTCGGCGGGGCGGGTGCCCAAGCCCAGCAGGAATGCGGGCGTGCCCTCCTGTGCTGTTTTGATGCCCGTGGAAGATGAAACGCAGACGGCGTTGCCCGGGGCGATGCTCTGCTGGCGCAGGTAGTGTTCTCCCGACCATGAGCCGCGGAAAGTGGTGAGGTGGTAATCTGCCGCTTGTAGGGAGATGGCTGCGCTGGCCGCGCGGAGCACCTGCACGGCGGTGGTGCCTTGGTTGCAGATGCGGGTGTGGAGGGTGTAGGTGTCTTCTGCAGGGGCGCAGGTGATGCGGCAGTGCACGCTCAACTCTGGCCAGCGGGGGTCTGCCAGCGTGGCGCAGATGGTGTGTTCATCAGGTTGCTGGAGCGGGGTGCTCAGAAGGAGATTCCAGCCCGTGGTGCCATCTGGCAGGCGCAGGTGCAGGGCGTATTCCTCGCTGTAGTTGCCCCAGCGGGAGAGGGCATCGAAATCGGTGGGGATGAGGGGGAACTCGCAGGCTGCATCGGTGAGTGCATCATCTGGTCTCTCCAAGCGCGTGCCCAGATAGGTGAGCAGGAGCTTGCCTTCGGGCGAGATGCGGAGGGTGAGTTGGGTGTGTTGGGAGATGAGGTGAAGATGCTGCGCCTGTGCCATGGTGGCATCTTAGCACGCAGAGGGGGGCTTTTCAAGCGGGTTTTTGGGGCAGCAAGGGGGCGCACACTACGCGCCTTTGGGCAGGAAGAAGCCGCGCTGCTTGTCGGAGATAGGAAGCCCAGCAATCTGCATCACATGGAGCATCTCTTCCCAGAGTTTGCGTCGTTCGGCTAGATCGCTTGTGCGCAGCAGGTAGCTGGGGTGGTGAGTCACAATGACTGGAATCCCGCAGAACTGGCCCTTCATCTGCTGGTAGGCTGCTAGGGGGAGTTCGCCTTGTTGCAGAAGGCCACGCGCTGCGATAACGCCGAGCGCGACGATGACCTTGGGTTGCACGAGGCGTGTTTCCACCTCCAGAACCGAGGCAGAAAAGAGAATTTCTTTTTCGTTGGGTGGGCGGTTGTTGATTGTTTGGCGGGGGATAGCAGGGCGGAACTTGACGAGGTGGGTGATGTAGACCGCCTCGCGGGTGAGGCCCATGGCTTTGAGCATGCCATCCAATTTGCCGCCAGCGTCTCCGCTGAAGGGGGTGCCGCTTTGCTCGTCGTGGTAGTTGGGGGCATCGCCCACGAACATGATGTCGGCATCTCGCTTGCCGATACCGAAGACGGCAGTGGGGCGCAGGGTGCCCAGTTCGCGCAGCGGGGTCCAATTGGGGAGCAGGCGCTGCATGTTGTGCCAGCATTCCTCTGCGGTGTTGCCACCCGGGCGGAAGAAGGGGATGTCCTCCTGGTGCATGGGCTCTCCCTTCGGGTGCTCCTGCAACGGGGTGTTGAGCATGCGGCGCAGTTCAGAGGCATCTGCCTCTTGGGTGGAGGTGGACGCGGGGGCGGCTGTGAGGCTGGGGGCTGCTTGTTGGGCAGGCGGGGCTGCTGCCACTGGTGCAGCGGGGGTGCTGCGCGGAGTCGCCACTCGACCACTGCGCGCAGCTAGCATCCATTCGCGGAGAATGGGACGGCAGTCTTCGTCTATGCCCACGCGCGACACGCCCCGCTCTTGCAGGGTGTGCAGGTAGCCAAGAACGACCTCGCGCAGGGTGGGCATGGGGGATACGGGTGCTTATTTGATTTTGAATGTACCCTCGCCCGTGGTTGCTGGAGCTTCGTTGCCAGGGCGTTCGTAGGTGTATGTGCCGCTATCAGCCGAGCTGAAATTCATGGTATAAGTTTCCTGAATACCCGCGGGGGTGGAGATGGTGATGATGCCTATATTTTCCGTCTCGCGGATGTAGGCCAGCACCTGATTTTGCCCACCGACGGTGCGCTGGGAAACACCCTGAGCGGCAAAGGGCAGAGCATCTGTCATTTGCTGGGTGCTGCCATCTGCCTGCTTGGTGGTACCGGTGAAGGTGACGATTTTGTCTGCCAAGTTGGTGGGTGCTTGGGAGCCGTAGAAAAAGCCCGTCACGTTTTCAGAGACGGTGGAGGAAGCCTCCTCCAGCGCTTTCATACCGGCGGCAGACGCCACGACCGCAGAGGTAACACATGAGCTGAGCCCCGCACAGAGCAAGGAGCAGATGGTTGGTAACAGCAGCTTTTTCATGCGCGGAATCCTATCACAAGTTATTTGATTGTCAAGCTCAGAAGCTTCTTGCCAGATGGTGATGGGTTGTATACAACGTAGGGTATGGAACGGAAGTTTGCAATCTCGCTAGCCCTTTGCTTGACCACAAGTTTTTTGGCTGCGGCAGAGCCAGATGGATGGGAGTGGTATCATCACCCCTGATGGTTGCAGCGAAGGGCTCGAATGTGCCTGCAATGGAGTTGTAGCTCCAAGCAGGGGCCGACCCGTACCTGTGCAACAACTTTGATAAAAATCCCATCGAATGGGCTGCACCAGAAATTCGTGAAAAATTGTTGAAAATGTTGGGGATTGAGACGCGAGAACGCTCCGAGAGCGAATCGGAGGAGTAAACTAGGCAAGAATGTGCTGATTCTGGGGCTGATAAACGCGATTCTCTAGGGCTTTTGCCTTTACAAAAGAGCTATAATATAGTATGCTAAATCCCGCATGAACACGGAGATTCTTCAGAAAGCGGCCAATGAGGCCAGAGGTCTTGCCATCGACGCAATTTTCGACAAGGCATCCGGCCACATGGGTTTGCCGCTCGGCTGTGCAGAAATTGGTGCTGTTTTATACGGCAGCCTGCTCAATATCAACCCTTCAGAACCGCGCTGGCTCAACCGCGACCGCTTTGTGTTGTCTGGTGGCCATGGTTCCATGTTCCTGTATGCATGGTTGCACCTGAGTGGATATGATGTGACCATGGATGATGTGAAGGCTTTCCGCTCTAAGGGTGCGCGCACCCCTGGGCACCCCGAAATCAACTGCTGCCCGGGTGTGGAATGCACCACTGGTCCGCTGGGGCAAGGTATTGCCAACGCCGTCGGTTTTGCCATTTCTGCCAAGCATGCCGCCGCTCGCTACAACACTCCTGAGCATGAAATCTTTAACCAGAACGTTTTCTGCTTGGCTGGTGATGGTTGCATCCAAGAAGGTATTTCTCGCGAGGCGGCCGCTATTGCAGGCACGCTCAAGCTGGACAACCTCATCCTGATTTACGATGCCAACGGCATCACCTTGGATGCTCCGTTGGAAGTGACCCAGGTGGACGACATCGCCGCATGCTTCCGCGCCCAGGGTTGGGATGCCGTGAGCATCGATGGCAACAGCTTGGAGCAGGTGGAGAATGCTGTGCGTGCTGCTCGTTTGGAGAAGAACGGCCGCCCCAAACTGATTATTGCCAATACGGTGATTGCCAAGGGTGTGCCCGGATTCGAGGGTACGACCAAGGGCCATGGCGAAGGCGGTGCTAAGCTTTGGGCTGAGGCTCACGCCAACTGGGGCTTGCCCACCGACCAGCGCTACTACGTGTCTGAAGAGGTGCGCGCCTACATGGCAGGCCTGAAGGCTGAGCGCGAGGCCTCATACGCCGAGTGGAAGGCTGTGTACGATGCATGGCGCAGCGCCAACCCCGACAAGGCTGCCGAGCTCGATGCCGGTATGGATTTGGCTGCCAATGGTCTGGACCCAGAAAAGGGCACGAAGATGATTCCCGCTTTTGCAGCGGGTGCCAAGCTGGCCACCCGCGCATCTGGCGCAGATGCTGAGAACGCTCTGGCAGATGCTTGCCCCGCCTTCTTGTCCACCAGCGCAGACCTCTTCTCTTCCAACAAGAATTACCTGAAGAACGGTGGCGACTTCTCCGCCCAGAACTACGCCGGCCGCAATTTCTGGTTCGGTATTCGTGAGCACGCCATGGCTGCTATTTGCAATGGCATGGCCTACGATGGCCTCTTCCGCGTGTCTGCCGGCACGTTCTGCGTGTTTGTGGACTACATGCGCGCATCCATCCGCGTGGCAGCTTTGTCTCACCTGCCGGTGACCTATGTGCTCACGCACGATTCCGTGGCCGTGGGTGAGGACGGTCCCACCCACCAGCCGGTGGAGACGGTGACGGGCTTGCGCGTCATCCCCAATTTGGACGTGGTGCGCCCGGCCGATGAAGAAGAAGCCGCAGGTGCTTGGTTGTGCGCCATGGAGCGCAACAATGGCCCCACCGCCCTCATCCTGACCCGCCAGAACGTGCCCAGCCTCACGGCATCTGTGCCTGGTATGAGCGCTGAGATGCGCCGCGAGGGTACGCTCAAGGGTGCCTACATCGCCCTGAAGGAGCAGACTGAGCAGCCTGGTCGCATCATCATCGCCTCTGGCTCTGAGGTGTACTTGGCCTTGGAAGCCGCCAAGCAGCTTGGCCCCGATGTGCGCGTGGTCTCCATGCCCTCTATGTGGCGCTTCAACCGCCAGAGCGCAGAATACCGCGAGAGCGTGCTGCCCGCAGCATGCGTACGCCGTGTGGCTGTAGAGGCTGGCAAGTCTGATCTCTGGTACCGCTACATTGGCCCGCAGGGTGCTATCATTTCCATCGATGATTTCGGCTTCTCTGCCCCTGGCGATGTGGTGTTGCACGATTTGGGCATGAATGTGGAAAACATCGTGGCCCACGCCAACGCCATCTAAGAAATCTCCAAGAACGATTTGAAAGTACCCATCGGAAGCTGATTCCGGTGGGCGCTTTTTTTGGGGGAGGGAGGGAGGCCAAGCAGATTCTTTATCTGGCAGCTCTGCGGGACGTGGCGAGGGCAAGAAATCGAGTCGATGGTTCGCATGCTGCCCAATCACATATTTACCTTGTTTTATTTTGCCGAAAAGAATAGATTCAAAAGCATCTGCTGCGTATACCTCCTTTAAATCGAAGGCTTTTCGCATTTTGTACTGTTCTTTGGGTGCCGTAGCGGCTAGAATGATTGCAAGTGTTTCAGGTAAGCATCCAAGGCTTCTTGCGGGGTAAGGGGCATATGTATTGCTTTTTGTTGTGGCTCTTGCTGGGGAATAGGCACAGCTTTTTGTTTTGCTTCTGATGTATTTACAGGTATTTCTTTTTGTTTTTCGTCTAGCTTGTCTTCCTCTTTTTGGAGGGTAGCTAAGCTTGCCGTGGGCCACTCAGAGCGCTGCTTGGGGAAGGATTTGGGTGCGCAGGAGGGGATATCGCTGATGGGGGTATGGCTGCTAACCTTGCCGAGCGCCAAGGTGCCATCTTTGTTGAATCCGCAAGCGATGTTTTCTTTGTCGAGTAAATGGGTCATACGCTCTAAGCCGGAGGCACGCAGGATTTTTTTTGTTTCGCGTGCACGCGGGGATGGATTACGCGTAGCATTATTCAGCGGGGGGTAATAATTGACGATGCGCCCAGGCAGCATTGGATTGTGAAAGTGTACGATAGGAGCTTGGGCGTGGTGGGCCGAAAAAACGACGCGCGATGCCCAGAACCCCAGCCCTATAGCGGGATGTCGCTCTTTAGGCAAAAAGGCGATGCCATCCCGATTCCATCCGCAAAAGAGATAGTTGTTCTGGTGAATGAGGAGAGCGAGCAGGTTGGTGATATGGAATGGTGGATGGAGCTCATCGTTTGTGGTGAACGATTGCTGAGCGCTTACTTGGTATGCTATGGTTCTGTTGAATAGAATGGCATGGTGAAACCTTGAGCGGCGCTCTGTGCGCTCCGAGTCGTATTGCAGGTTGAGGAGTTCTGCCAGCTTGGCAGCGTTGCGCCGTGCTTGAGTGAGGATGAAGCCGATGGCTATTTCTTTGCGTTCGTTGTAGAAAAAGACCGCAGATGAGCCGTTGATGCTTAGCGTATAGTAGCTTTGCTTGGCGTGGTTGATGGCTTTGGGGAAAAGCTGCTCGAATTGCGAGCAGGTAGCGGCTGGAGGATCTTCATCATAAGTGCGCTGCGTGCTCGTTGTGGATGGCTTCGTGTCGTCATCCGCCAAGGTGACGCCAGAAATAGCCAGCGCTAGCAGAGCCAGCGCTGTCAGGAGATGCCCAAAGGTGAACTGCATGTGGAGCAGGGTGAGTGCTTACTTGCGGTTTCTGTATGATTTGACGAGCTTGCGGATATGGCGCTCCATCTTGGGGAGGTTGCTCAGGATGCTCTTGGCAAGGGCAAACTGATTGCGCGCACGGATGAGGTTGTGTTCTGGGCGCTCCACGCGGAAGTACTTATCGCCGTCGATGTAGTCGGTGAGGAAGCGGATACCAATCTCCGTCGTGATGAGCCAGCCAGAGAAGGCGAGCAAATCAATTTCCTCTTTGGTGAGGAAAGTGTGAGCGGCATCCAAATAGCCCTCTGCCAGAGACTCAAAGAAGGGCATTTGCAGGCAAACCTTGGAGAGGTCCTCCTCGTCTTCTTCTGCTATGCAGGTAGCAGTGCGCACCATATCGCCAAAATCGTAGAGGACGAGGCCCGGCATGACGGTATCTAAATCGATGACGCAGACGGCGCAATCGGTTTCTTCATCCAGCATGACGTTGTTGATTTTGGTGTCGTTGTGGGTGATGCGAACAGGTAACTTGCCTTTTTGTTGCAGGTCGACAAGCTTGCCCAGCTGCGGGGCCCATTCCTGCAGGAGTTGCAATTCCTCTGTGCAGTGCTGCACGCGCCCCATGGGGTCGGCCTGCGCGCTGGCAAGCAGAGCTTCGTAGCGCTTGGGGGTGTTGTGGAAATCAGGGATGGATTCGCGGATGTCCTCCGGGTTCATATCGGAGATGAGCTCTTGGAACGAGCCGAAGGCGAAACCAGCTTGATAAGCTTGGCGTGTGTTTTCGACAACATCGTAAGTATGAGTGCCTTCGATGTTGTTGTAGCAGCGCCACATGCCGCCTTCTTCGGGCAGGTTGATGTAGCTGCGACCACCGCGTGCAGGGTAGAGGGTGAGCGTTTGCCCAGCTGCATCGCGGCGGCAGCGCAGGATTTTCCATGTGATGTGGCGGGTCACTTTCTCTACGTTTTTCATGACCAACGCGGGGTCTTTGAACACGTAGTCGTTGATGCGCTGGAGAATGTAGCGCTCCTCGCGGCCGTCATCTGTGCGGTAGCAGGCGCGGTAGGTGGTGTTGATGTGACCATTGCGGAGTTCCTCGCCATAAAGGAACTCTCCGTTGATGGCAAATTGATCGCCGATGTGGGCGATGCGACTTGCGATGGGGCCTTCGCTTACTTTTTTAGCCGACATGGTGAGAGGGGTGTAAGTAGGGTGTGTGAGAGGTGGAAAATCGGCCGATTAAGATGACTCTTAGTCAGTCAGCTGGATGCTGAGCATACGAAGAGCGTCACTATTGGGCGCTTTGACAACAACAGTGATTTGAGCTTGACGGTCGGAGACAATGAACTTGGACATCTTGATGCGCTTGAGCTCCTTTTCGCCAGGTTGCTTGGCGTTGAGCATGTAGGCTACGATTTCGCCGTTATCGCCATTGTAAGACCAAGAATTGCTCTTGGAGATGCCTTCGCTGCGCTTGAACGCTTGGATGGTGGCAGCTTTTTTATCCGAGAAGTCACCTTTTTGGGAGGTAATCATCTGCAGGGGGACGGATGAGAAGTTGATGAGGTGAATGCCGCGGGGAGGGAACTCGCTCTCGCTCATGAAGAAGGTCTGGGATTGGGATGGCTTGTCGCCAGGCACGACAATGCAGAGCCCCTTGGAGCCAACGGAAGCGGGGATTTCGACCGAGAAGGTGGGGGGTACATCGGGGGTGACATTGGCTTTGGGCTTGCCCTTGCCAGTTTCAACGGAGGCAGAGGGGTCTTGGTCCCAGAAGTTGACCTTGCCAGCGATGGGTTTGATGCGGGGGCTGGGGGTGCGGCCGCCGATGCGCACGGGCTTGAATTCCTTGCCAGCTTGGTAGTAAAGGGGGCTGGGGAGCTTGGCATTGGTGGGGGAGCACACAACAAAGCGGATGCCAGACTTGGGAGCGGCGGCTTCTGCAGCAGCACCACGAGCGGATTGGGCATGGGCGGGAAGGAGTGCCAAAAGTGCAACGGCAATCAGAGAAATAATTTTGCGAGTCATGATAAAAGGGCGCGTTTTGCTTCGTGAATTATAGCAAGTAAGCCTACTCATGCCAAGCAGAAAATGAGCGAGATACGGGTAACATTTGTAAAAATGCCGCTTGTGGCTCAATAATCGAAAGCATCTCCCATGGCGAATGAATCGGGGGAGACATAGGGGACCGTTTTCACCGGGGTGTGGAGGAATTCGGGCGGTAGGTTGTCCTCCGTGATGAGCAGGTGGGGTCGGCAGGGAATGCTGTGCGGAGCTTGCATGCCGAGGCGGTGTGAGGGGGCGGCGATGATGGTGCGGCGCGCGGCCTTGATGGCGGCTTGAGCCCAGAGTGCGCGCAGGGGCGATTGGTAGCCGATGCTCAGGGTCGCCACGGCGTGGGGGCAGAGGATGGCTACATCAACTTGCAAGTGAAGTCGGGCATCTGGGGATTCCAGTAGTTTTTCTTGTTTGACGAGCGACCCGCCCGTGCAAATGAGCTCCTGAGGCATGGCGGGAGGAGCCATGGCACGCATGATATCAAGGGAATTGGTGACAATGCTGCAAGGGTGCTCTCCCAAGTGGGCGATGATGGCGGTGGATATGACGCTAGGCTCCAAGAACACGCGGGCGTGGGCCGGGATATGGGGGATGATGAGCTGGGCTAGTTGGCTGTCAAGGCGTTGGGTGGAGCACTCGGGGTTGTTGGCTACGGGTGGCACGTAGCGTGCTCCGCCATGGACCCGCTGGAGCAGCCCGCGTTGTTGGAGGGCTACAAGGTCGGTACGGATGGTTTCATCCGTGACGCCTAATTCCTGGGCCAACGAGCTGGAGCGAATGTGTTTGCGTTGTTCCAAAAGACGCAGGATGTAGCGTCTGCGCTCGTGGGCCATGTACATGGTAGGGTGGGCCTATTTAGGAGTGAAGCGAGGTGGTGTAATCCTGCAAGTGCGAGGCCAAGTTGCGGCAAGCATCTGCAAGCGGTTGGCGGCAGCTCACGGGGAGTACATTGCAGTAATCTGCCAGCGCGGCGAGTCGTTTGCACAGGGAGATGCTGCGTGTGTTCACGATATCCATGGGATATTGCTCCTGCAGGGTGAGGAGGATGGTCGCCAAGATGTTGGACACCAAGGAGGCGTAGTTTTTGAGGAAAAGGTCAGCTTTTTGGCTGGGATCTGTGGGCTTGATGGTGGGAATCAATTTCTCTTGCACCATGGCGGTGAGGCGCGATGTCTCCGAGAAAAGCGGGTGCTGCATGCCGCGCTGCACCATGTCGCGGTGCTCTGCGGGGATGAAGTCGAACACCTCGTGCCCAAAATGCGCGGAGCTGGGGTCCGGGGGCAAATCGGCCTCTTCCTCAGCAGCTTCTTGTTGCAGGTATTCTAGGCGGTCTAGCACATAGGCCGCGGAGAGGTTGCCATGAGGCGTGTGGGCGTATTTCTCAAAAACAGTGGGGCAGATGGCGATGTAGGCCTCTGCTTCGTTGAGGCAGGTATCCCATGCGCAGGCGGGGAAATCCTCCCCCAGCCCAGAGATGGCTGGCCCGCGGAACTTGCTCACATTGGTGACAATGTGGTGGCGGAAAGCCTCCAGATTGAACATGTGCTGGGTGTTGTCGTCTTCCCACGTGGCATCCCATTGGGGGAGGGTGGTGGTGAAGCTGAAGTGGGTGCTCTCGATGAGGAAGCGGATGTCTCCCCCCGCGAAAAACTCGATATAAAGCTGGTTGTTGAGTGACCTGCGGTTGTCTGTGTCGCGACAACGGCGGGAGAGGGTGATATCCCCCATCGTCATGGTGAGCCCCGGGCGGCGCATATCGCGCAGGATATCGGGCTCGCTCCCCATGGCATCTGCTGCAGCGTGGTTGGTGAACTCGATGCGGCAGCCGGCGATGTCGCGGCGGCAGTTGCCTTCCAATTCGTATTCCACAGGCTCGCCCCCATCGACACACCAGAGGTGCAGGGTCGTGATGCCGTAGCGGGTGTTGTCGATAACACCGCGGGCAATCAAGGGTGAAATAGTGGCGAGCATGGGGGGATACGATTAGAGGGACGGGCTATAGGTGGGGGCGGGGAGCGAAGCGGCGAGCGCGGCCACGGCCTCGGGGGCGTTCATGAGCTCCACCACAGCATCCCAGCGACCCAGCATGAGAGCTTCGCGGGGCTCTGCCGGCATGCGCACGGAGATGGTGCAAGCGGGGGAGGAGATGGTCATGGTCTCCAAATCAAGCGTCCATTCTGTGTCGGGCTGTTCGGAAGTGATGGCGGTGAGGGTGGCCAAATCTGCTTGCGAGGCGCAGACGCAGGGGAGGCCAATGCCGGAGCTGTTGCCGAAGAAGATTTCAGCGAATGATTCAGCCACGACGGCGCGGATGCCCGAGCGTTTGATAGCTTGGGGAGCATGCTCGCGGGAGGAGCCGCAGCCAAAGTTTTCGCCGCCGATGATGATGCTGGCGCCCGCGTGTTGCGGGGCATCGATGGGGTGGCCTTTGGAGCTGCCGTCGGCGTTGAATCGCTCATCATGGAACATGGTGCCCGCCAACTCGTCAAAGGTGACACATTTGAGGAAGCGAGCGGGGATGATGCGGTCTGTATCCATATCGGCCCCGGGCACAGGGACAGCCTTGCCGGTGATGGAGATGATTTTGTTGAGAGGCATGGTGTTGGAAAAGAGAGTGTTAGTGAATGTCGAATACCTCGCGGGGGTCTGCGACGGTGCCGGTGACAGCTGCGGCTGCTGCCATGAGGGGACTCATGAGCAGGGTGCGCCCTGTGGGGCTGCCTTGGCGGCCTTTGAAGTTACGGTTGCTGGTGCTGGCGCAGATTTGATCGCCCTCCAGCTTGTCGGGGTTCATGGCAAGGCACATGGAGCAGCCCGCCAAGCGCCACTCGAAGCCCGCAGCGCGGAAAATGTCAGCTATCCCTTCTTTTTCGCACTGAATGGCCGTCATCTGCGAGCCGGGGACAGCCAAGGCCTTGATGCCAGGCGCAATCTTTTTGCCCTGAAGCAAGGGAGCCACGGCGCGGAAGTCTGAGATGCGCCCATTGGTGCAGGAACCAATGAAAACGACATGGACGGGCATGCCCTTGAGGGGGGTGCCGGGGGTGAGCTTCATGTACTCGAGTGCGGTGGTATATGCCTTGCGCGTTTCCTCGTCTTTGGCCTGCTCGGGAGTCGGGATTGTGCCGGAGATGCCGATGTTCATGTCGGGGGAGATACCCCATGTGACGGTGGGTTCGATTTCTTCGGCGGGGATGATGACCACATCGTCATACACAGCATCTGCATCGCTGGCAAAGCTCTTCCAGCGCGCGACGGCCGCATCCCAGGCGGCGCCTTTGGGGGCATAGGGGCGGTCTTTGAGGTAGGCGAATGTGGTTTCGTCGGGGTTGATGTAGCCACAGCGCGCTGCGCCTTCAATGGCCAAGTTGCAGAGGGTCAGGCGGCCATCCATATCCATGTTGCGGATAGCGGAGCCACCAAATTCATAGGCGTAGCCCAGGCCGCCGTCAGCGCCCAGCTTGCCGATGATGTGCAGGGCGACGTCCTTGGCCGTCACGCCGGGGCGCAGGGCGCCTTCGACGCGGATGTTGCGCACCTTGAGCGGGCTCATGGCCAGGGTTTGGGTGGCCAGCACGTCTCGCACCTGGGTGGTGCCAATGCCCATGGCGATGCTGCCTACCGCGCCGTGTGTGGCGGTGTGCGAATCACCGCAGACGATGGTCATGCCTGGCTGGGTGATGCCGAGCTCGGGCCCGATGGAGTGGACAATACCTTGGTTGCCAGAGGGGAGGTCGAAAAGGCGGATGCCGTTGGCTTGGCAGTTGGAGCGCAGCGCGGTGAGCATCGTTTGGGCACGGGGGTCGGCCAGCGGCTCGGCCTGATTGTCCGTGGGGATGATGTGGTCTACTGTGGCAAAGGTGCGCTCGGGGTGCAGAACGGGTAGCCCGAGCTCTCGCAGCATGGCAAATGCCTGCGGAGAGGTTACCTCGTGGATGAAATGCGTGGCGATGAAGAGCTGCGTGCGCCCGTCAGGCAAGATGCCGACGGTGTGAGCTTCCCATACTTTTTGGTATAATGTCTTACCCATAATTTGTGCTTATGTGGCACTCTAGCACATGCCTATGCGTGCGTCAAGGGTGCAAGACACGATGATAGGCTGCTATGACACAAGCTCGTTCCTTTGCGCGAAAAGAAACGCCCGTTGGCGTAAGCGTTGATTAGAAAATAAAAAACTCCCTCCCCGGCATGCACCGGGAAGGGAGCGAATGAGAAAAGGGCTTTTGTATTAGCCGAGCACCTCGGCGCGCTCTTCAAGCAGCTCCTTGCAGGAAGCGTCAATCTTAGCACGGGAGAACTCGTCGATGGGAAGGCCTTCCACGATGGAGTAGGTGCCATCGGCGTTGGTGCGGGTGGGCTGGGAGCAGATGATGCCAGCGGGCAGACCGTACTTGGTGCCATCGGTGAAGGAGGCCACGGAGTACCAATCGCCTTCGGCGGTGGGGGTGACCAGGTTCTTCACGGTCATGAGGGCAGCGTTGGCTGCAGAAGCTGCGGAGGAAAGACCACGAGCTTGGATGATGGCAGCGCCGCGCTGCTGCACGGTCTTGATGAAGTCGGTGGTGAGCCACTCGGTGTCGGAGATGACCTCGGTGACGGGCTTGCCGCAAATCTTGGCGTTGGTGAAGTCGGGGTACTGGGTAGCGGAGTGGTTGCCCCAGATGGTCATGTTGGTCACGTCGGACACGGCCACACCAGCCTTAGCAGCAAGCTGAGCCTTAGCGCGATATTCATCGAGCATGGTCATAGCGAAGAAGTTCTTCTTGTCCATGCCGGTGGCGTTGTGCAGAGCGATGAGGCAGTTGGTGTTGCAGGGGTTGCCCACCACGAATACACGGCAGCCAGGAGCTGCGTTCTCGGCGATAGCCTTGCCCTGGCCAATGAATACCTTGCCGTTGATGGAGAGAAGATCCTTGCGCTCCATACCTGCCTTGCGGGGCACGGAACCCACCAGCATGCACCAGTCGGCATTCTTGAATGCAACAGCGGGGTCATCGGTAGCGACGATTTCCTTCACCAAGGGGAATGCGCAGTCTTCCAGCTCCATCACCACACCCTTCAGCTTGTCCAAGCAGGGGGTGATTTCGAGAAGCTTGAGGATGACGGGCTGATCTGCACCCAGCATTTCGCCAGCGGCGATGCGGAACAGAAGGGAGTATGCGATGTTGCCAGCGGCACCGGTCACAGTTACAGTTACAGGGGTCTTCATAACGCCGTTTATTATGCCTGAGTGCTTGCTAAAGTCAATCCTGAATTATGCATGCCATGCTGCATGCCATGCTTTTTTTTGTCAGGTATGCATTTTTGGTGTTGACGAAATGCATTTCTGCGGATATACTCTCCCGCACACAGACAAAGGAGCGGTGGCTGAGAGGCTGAAAGCACCCGTTTGCTAAATGGACGTACTGCGTTAAACAGTACCGGGGGTTCGAATCCCCCCCGCTCCGCTGAAGGGTGAAGTACCGAAAGGTGCTTCACTCTTTGTTTTTTAAGCTTTTTTGCTTTTTTGTGCCGGTGTAGCTTTGCCTAGGCGAAGCTACACGGCCTCCCGCGCTTGTGGCTGAATGCGTTGCATTATGTCCACCATGGGGAAAATGGGGAAAATTTTTGGGGAGGAGTTAGGGCTGAGGGGGTGCGGCACGAGCGGCGGGTCGGTGGAGGTTGACGGCGGTGCTTTTTTGGGGGATAAGTGAGCTACCATCTGGGTGTTTATGTGGCATTTGGGTGGAGTAACACTTAACTCAATAAAGAAAATGAAGATAAAAACGCAAAAAGGGAGGATGTATGCTGTGAGCTCCGCGAGTGGGTGCACAGTGACAGCAGAAAATGGCATGGTACTTTGTGAGGCTCCGGCAGGAGTCCAAGCTTATTTTGTGGCTCCAGGGCATGAGGTGCATATATCAGATGCGGGGGCAATTGTTACACCGTGTGAGGATTTTAATGCTGCCCCCGCGGCTGTGCAAGGCGGGGGCGTGAGTTTCACGGTTGACCATACCTACAAGCAGTCATCGGAGAACCCCGCATCGGGCAAAGCTGTCTCATCGGCTTTTTCCGCGCTCGGTATTTACAACACGTCCACGCGCGTAGCGATGGGGTACACCGTGAGCGTGTTGGCCGACACGAAGGGAGTAGGCATTGGCTTCAATGTGCAAGCCACTAAACGTGGAGTATCCATCGGGTGCGACAATAAGGCTGGTTCATCTGCCGTGGCGCTGGGGGATTCGGCCCAGGCGTCTGCTGTGAATTCCGCGGCGTTGGGCTACAAGGCCAAGAATGCAGACGCAGGGTCTGTTTTAGTGGCAGCGAATGATGGCGCAGGCGCCAACTCAGCGAGCTTGTTCACCTATTTATACCTCATTGGTGCGGGCAGTCCTTTGGCGACGACATATGAAGGCGGTGAAGCTTGCCTTGGTTATGTGGTGAAAGACAAAAATGGCAATATCTCCGCATGCGGTACGCGCAAGCTCAGCGAATTGCTGACAAACAACACGGCTTTTGCCCCCGCTGCGCTGGACTGGGATGCACCTGCGCCCACTCCTTTCCTGCCCACGGGTATCATGGAGCCTCTGCTTGAGCCCGAGGAAGAGTGGGGCGCGCTTAGCTAAGCTGGATGCCAGCTTTTTTAGCAGCACGCTGCACTTCAGGTGTAGACTTGAATGATGCACTCCCCCGCATGACCATAGGTGCCGGGGGGGTGCTGTTTTTGCCCAGCAAGATGCGGATGAGCCAGTTGGTGAAGCGCATAAAGCGTATGCGTTTCATATACACGGCTGCGCGGCGGATACATTTGAGGGGCCCGTGGGGGTCTTCAACCGCAATGATGACTCCTTCGCACACAACGGCAGAGTGCCCAATGCCCAATTTTTCCAGGGCGTTGGCGAGAGCGGTAGCGTGGGCAGCGTCATCTGCCGTGGCGCCCAAATCCTCCACAGTGGTGCCACCTTGCGGTATGTCCATGGCATGCAGGGTGATGCCGTGTTGGTTGCACAGGTCGATGACTTTTTGCTGCTGGAAGAGGATGGTGCGGCCCGCTTCAAAGACAATGTGGGAGACCCCGCAGCGAGCGCAGTGTTCGATGGTTCGCACGCCGATGCAGGGGACGTCGAAGCGCATGTCGTGCCCAGGTTTGGTCACTTTGCAGAGCGTGACGGGGTTTTCTGCGCTGCCTTCACCGTTTTTGATGCATTCGTTGGTGCCTTTGTAGGCCTCTACGCAGGTGACACGGTGGCCGCGGACAATGAGGCTTTGGCCGATGTCGAGGCGAGCGATTTCCCGGGCGAGTTGCATGCCGTGGGCGGCCTCCTCTAGCTGCTTTGGAGTGGGTGGCGGGCCAGCCAAGTGGCCAGCTTGGGGGAGCACTTCTTCCATGAACGCGGTGGAGGGGAGTACCTGCATGCCGTGTTGTTGGAGCAAGTCGCAGGCGGCACCAAAGATGGTGTGGGCGTTGCGGCGGTCGAGCTTTGCTAGATGCTGGCGCGCCGTGGCATCTGGCCACATGGTGTAGATGCAGGCGGGCTTGATTTGCCCCGTGAGCACGATGTGGGTCACTCCGTGTTCTTTAAAAAAGGCGAGTGGAGCCTCGATGGCACCCACGCGAAACTTGCGAAAAGCATCGCAGAGTGGGGGGATGTCTGCCCCGACGGCGCCGCGCATGCCCGCGCAGATGACTCGCATGCCCGCGCGCTTGGCGCCTTCAATCATGAGACGCGGGTACTCGCCAGCACCTGCAACGATGCCCAGTACATGCTTGCTTGGGTCTACGCCGAGCATGAGGGGAGAGAAGAGGGAGATTAGAGGAGCTCGGGGTGTTCCAAGAAGTAGGCGATGCGCTGCATCAGGCGGCCGATATCGCCACCATCGACCACGCGGTGGTCGAACGCGGCGGTGATGTTGGCTTGCTCTACGGGGATGAAGCATTCTACCTCATCGCTCCACACGGGAACTTTTTGCACAGAGCCTACGCCCAAGATGATACTCTCGCTGGGCAGGGGCATGGGGGTGCCGAAGGTGAGCCCAAAACCGCCGAAGTTGGTGACGGTGGCGATACCGCCCCCCATGTACGCTTTGTCTAGCTTGCGTTCGCGTGCTTGGGATACAATCTTGTTGTACTCATCAATCAGCTCGTCGAGCGTGTATTCGTCTACATTGCGCATGACGGGGACCAACACACCATCTGCCACTTGCACGGCGATGCCCAGGTCGATGCGTTTGGGGGTCAGGATACGCCCGCCCACCATGTAGCCTGCGCACTCGGGGGCTTCTGCCAGTGCCAGCGCCAGAGCGCGGGCAAAGTAGAGGGTGTAGCCCGGTTTGCGCGGGTGGCGCTTGCGGTGCAAGATGATGGGGGCCATGAAGATGGGACGCCCAGCGCTGGCGATGGGTCGGCGCCATGTGCGCTGCATGCTGCTGGCCACGCTGCGGCGCATGGGAGATGCCTGGCGGGAGGGCCAGCCATCCACATAATTCAGGAAGCTTTCAAAGTCATCAATCGTGATGCGGCCGCCAGCGCCCGTGCCGGTGATGTAGGCCAAATCAGCCTCGGTGATGCCCAGTTCATCCATGCGGGCGCGGATGCGGGGAGAGAGGTAGTGAGCGCCACGCACGCCCATGGGCACGGGCAAGCCGCGGTCGCTCTTGGTGGCAAGGGGTGTGGTGCCTTCGCGGTATTCGCCTTCGGTGCGGAAGTGTGCGCCATCATCCCCCGTGGGGGTGGCAGACACAGAGGTGGGTGGGGCGGGGACTTCGCCCTCGGCCAACGGGGTGGCGCCGGAGCGTTCGACCTCCTCGTCCGTGGCTTCGATGATGCCCATGACGCAGCCGACGGCTACGGTTTCACCTTCCGATACGGAGAGGGAGACCACTTTGCCACCGCAGGAGGTAGTGACCCCCATCACGGCCTTGTTTGTTTCAACCTCCACGACTTCTTGGTCTGCCGTGACGGTGTCGCCAGGCTGCACCAGAAGGCGCATGATGGTGGCTTCGGCTATGGATTCGCCCAGTTGGGGCATCAGCAAAGGTACTTGTGGCATGGTGGGAGGAAGAAAGGAGAGGTTAGAGGGAGCAGAGGTAGCGCACGGCCTGGATGATGGTGGCGGCGCTAGGACGGTGCGCGCGCCAGAGGTCGGGGTGGTAGGGAATGGGGGTGTCTTTGGAGGTGAGGCGCAGGGGCGGGGCATCCAGCAGGTGCAGGCCCTCGGAGGCTACACGGGCGATGACCTCGGCCGCTACGCCGCCCCAGGGGAAATCCTCACTCACCACGAGCAGGCGCCCGGTGCGGGCTACGGAGGCCAAGATGGTGCTAGTATCGAGCGGTTTGACGCTGCGCAAATCAACCACTTCAATATTGTAGCCAGAGGTAGCGGCAAGCTCATCTGCTGCTTTGAGCACCTCGGGCACCATGGCGGAGAAGGTGACAACGCTGGCGTGCTCGCCGGGGCGTGCAATGCGAGCCTTGCCGATGGGCAGGGGATCGGCCTCTACCCAAGTGTCGGCTTTGAGCCAGCGGTAGAGGAACTTGTGCTCCATGAAGACGACGGGGTCCGGAATCTGCACGGCTTGCTTGAGCATGTAGTAGGCGTCTGCCACTGTGGCGGGAGTCAGCACATGGACACCTGGGTAGTGGGCAAAGAGCGCTTCGACGCTTTGGCTGTGGTAGGGGCCACCGCCAGGGGTACCACCGCAGGGCATGCGCAGGGTCACGTTCACGGGGATGCCTGTGCGGAAGTAGTGAGCTGCGGCGTTGTTGGCCAGTTGGTTTTGGGCTAGGGTGCCAAAATCAGCGAATTGCATTTCCACGATGGGTTTCATGCCTGCGAGGGCGGCGCCGATGGCTGTGCCCATGATGGCATCTTCTGCAATGGGAGCATTGAGAACTCGCCCGGGGAATTGCTCGGCCAAGCCTTTGGTTGCCTTGAATGCCCCGCCGAATGTGCCAGCTATGTCTTCGCCGTAGAGGAAGACGGCAGGGTCCTCTGCCAGAAGCTCGGCCATCGCTTGGTGAATGGCGTCTATGTAGGTCACGCTCATGATTCTAAAAGGGTGTGTGCGGGGGTTAGCGGCTGGGTTTCCACGAGGTGGCGCTCCAGTCTTCGGTGGCGGGGTCGGGGGTGGGTTCGCGCTGGGCTTGGGCTACGCTGCGCTGCACTTCATCGGCGCATTCGTTGTCGATAGCGGTGGCCTCATCCTCTGTGAGCCAGCCCTGTTGGAGCATTTGCTGGCGTGCAACGGCGAGGGGGTCGCGGTCGGCATAGGCCTCTTTGAGCGCTTGGGGGATGTAGGCGGCATCGTCGTGCTCGCCGTGGCCGCACATGCGCAGGGTGTTGGCCACTACCCACTGGGGGCCGTCGCCACGGCGGGCGGCAGCTACTGCTTGCTGCATGGTGGCTAGTGTTTGCAAGAAATCGGTGCCGTCGCATTCGTGGGTGGTCATGCCATAGCCTTTGCCGCGCTCGGTGAGGCTGCTGCATGCAAATTCTTGGGCGTTGGGGGTGGAGTACGCAAATTGGTTGTTGGTGACGACGATGACGATGGGGAGTTTTTCCACCGCAATCATGTTGCAGGCTTCGTGGGTGGCACCCACCGAGGTCGTGCCATCGCCGATGCAGGCCACACCTACACAGTCGGTGATGCCTTGCATGCGCTTAGCCAGCATCATGCCCGCCACGACGGATACCATGGCGCCCAAGTGAGAAATGGGGGCCGGTACCCCCTCTTGCGGGACGCCCCAGTGCACATTGCCGTCGCGCCCGCGCATGATGCCGGCGCGGCTGCCAAAATAGCAACGGGCGCTTTCCAAAACGGGCGAGCCCCAAGCGCATCTCCCTGCCTGTTCGCGGATGAAGGGGTTGTACACGTCCTTGCCCCGTTCCAAAAAGACGGCTTCGCATGCACCGACTGCTTCGTGCCCGCGCCCCAAGAACACGCCACCAAATATCTTGCCGGCTTTGTACAAGGCTGAAAGTTTGGTGTCAAAAGCACGAGCCATGACCATGGCTCGGTAGGCCTTCCGGGCGGCTGTCTGCATGTCCATTCCGTTCACGCGTCCATTATAGTGTTGAGGCGTATTTAAATCAAGCACGAAAAGATGTGTTGAGCTCTGAAAGGTCTAACTTTTTGCTTTGTTTTGCGCAAAAGGTAGAGTGAAGTTCACTTTTGCTTGTTTTTTGCTTGCGTTGATGGGGTGCATCCGCTAGAATCTGACTTGTATGAACAGACTTGCAGGCAAGACAGCCATAGTAACGGGTGCCGGTCGCGGTATCGGCAATGCGGTAGCTCGCCGCTTCGCGGAGGAGGGTGCCAAGGTTGTACTCATTTCGCGCAACCCTGCTTCGTGTGGGGGTGCAGCAGATGCCATCAACGCCGAATTTCCTGATAGCTGCAAGGCATTCCCCTGCGATGTGGCAGATGCCGCCGCCGTGGAAGCTTGCGTGAAAGAGATTTTGGCCGAATACCCGACGGTGGATATCTTGGTGAACAACGCCGGTATCACGAAGGATGGCTTGCTGATGCGCATGAAGGAGAGTGATTGGGATGCCGTGATGGACACCAACCTCAAGAGCGTGTTCCTCTTTGTGAAGGCTCTCCAGCGCACGCTCATGAAGAGCCCTGCCGGCCGCATTATCAACATGAGCTCCATTGTGGGTATCACGGGCAATCTGGGCCAGTCCAACTACTCTGCCTCCAAGGCCGGTGTCATTGGTTTCACCAAGTCGATGGCCCAAGAGCTTGCTAGCCGCAAGGTGACATGCAATGCGATTGCACCTGGCTTCATTGCCACGGAGATGACAGATGCTATCCCCGAAAAGGCACGCGAGGCTCTGCTTGCCCGCATCCCCTTGGCTGATATGGGCAAGCCCGAGGATATCGCCAACTGCGCTCTTTTCCTTGCCTCTGATGAGGCTCGCTACATCACTGGCCAGGTGCTGGTGTGCGATGGTGGTATGACCATGTAAGCCCCACCCAGTCATTTATTGGATGAGCCACCCGGTGCTAGAGGCATCGGGTGGCTCTCTTTTTTGTAGGAAAAAGAATCGGCAGCCTCTATGGGGGAGAGACTGCCGATTGCTCAAGGGTGAGTATGCGCGGTTAGCGGAAGATGACCTCGTTGATGCGCTTGCCTGGTTGCTTGCGGGCTCGCAGGGTGATGGAGCGCATATCCGGCTGCAGGAGGAAGATGCGCAGGTGCGAGTCGAGCTGCTGGGCGGCACAGCCATCAATCTGGCATTCGGCTGTGCCGGCGACGATGATTTCGCGGGTGCCAGCGGGGATGCAGATGGTGGCAGTCAGATCTTTTTTACCGCAATCGAAAGCGGTGGCGATGTTGGAATCGGTGAGGACGAGCTGCTCCAGATCCGTGGAGTTCTCTGGCATGCCAAGGCGGAAGAGCGTGAGCTTGATATCCTGTGCTTGGTTGCTGGAGTTGGTGACACGGATGGCCTTGACGGGACGGGTGGGCGCGTTTTCTTCGGCGATGAAAATGCGAGATTTTTTGGCACGCACGAAAGATTGGGTCTTGGTGCCATCATCCAAGGTGATTTCAACGGTGGCCCAGTCGGAGATGTCGGGGCTGTCCAGGTTGATTTCAATCCACTCGGCGCACACGGGGTGGGGGATTTCCAAGTCGATGAACTCGTTGGGCTGCAGGGGGAAGACCTCCATCACGCGGTTGATGCCCACGATATTGCCGGCGCGGTGCGCTGTGAACGTGCGCCCCGATTCCATGTTGGTGGAGACGAAGGGAGGTAGCGGCTTGTTGACGGAGAACTCCCAAATGGACACCCAGTTGGGGCGGGTATCCAGCACGCGGTAGCGCAGCATGCGGGCGCGCACGGGGTTGTGTGTCAGGTTGAGAATGGCGGCCGGACCGCTCTTGAATGTGCCCACGGGAGTCCATGTTTGGCCATCGTTCGAGATTTCGAACTGGCCCAGCTTCACAAAGTCATCGGCGCGCTTGCCACCCATGAGGAGAGTGGCGTTGTGGATGACGATGGGAGAGCCGTAGTCGAGGCAGAACCAAGAGCCCTTCTGCTGGTTGGAGTTGGTGGACCAGAAGGTGCGGGGATTTTTGTCGAAGATGGCCATGTAGCCCTGAGCGGCATCTCCGCAGTTGCTCTGGAAGGTAGGCAGGGGGGCAGGGCGGCCTGCCAAGGTGGCGTAGATGCGGGCGTTGGTGTGAGCCAAGGCTGCATCCAGAGCAGGCGTGATGGCCAGCATGCCGATTTCCACATCATTCACCTCGCGGGTGGTCTCGCCGTTCCAATCAGGGCGGGTCAGGGATTTCATTTCACCCACATAATCGACCGCTTGGAAGAATTGAGCCGTTTGGCGCTGCGTTGCTTGCAGGGCATCCATAGCAGCGATGCCGGCTTGGCCGGTGAGGGTGAAGGCGCGCAGCCAAGGGGAGATTTCAGCGCGGAGTGTGGCCACATCGCCCGCTTGGGTGAGGGTGTTGCCAGCGGCTTGCATGCGGGCGTATTCGGCGCGCATGTGCTTGGCAGCCTCCAAATCAGGTGCACCCTGCTCAATGCTTTGAATCAGTTTTTTGGCATGGGGGAGAATTTCGGTGGATTCTTCTCGGAAATAACCATGCGAATTGGGCAGAAGATAGGCATTGTGGTTGCAGAAAATCTGCATGGCTTCTTTGCTGCTGGGGTACAAGCGAGCGATGCCTTCTTGCCAAGTCTGCTGCGATTCAAAGCCTGTGATGTTCCAGGTGTAATCAGCCACTCCGAACATGCCCACCTTGCTGGCTTCTGCGTTTTCCATGGGGTTGGCCACAAAGCCGCTCATTTCTTGGCGCATTTCGGGGGCGGTGTCCAATCCATACGTGCGGCCCATGGAGAGTCGGCCTCGCTTGAAGTCGTTGCACGGCCAGTTCCACCAGATGAAGGTGGGGCGGTGTACGCGGGTGTTGACCCAGCGCTGGCCTTCGAGGGTGATGTCATGCACCACGGTGTTGCCCGTCCACATGATGGGGATATTCTTATCCAGGCCCTCGCCCATGGTGTTGAGGTATTTGGTGTTGGTCCAGCTCTTGTTGTAACCCGTGGGGCACATGATGAGAGTCTGGTTCACATCGGGGTGCTTGCGGATAAAATGCTCCATGAGGTAGTTGGCAAGCTGCACCTGGCGCTCAGGTTTGCCGATTTCGCCAAAAGAGTCGTCTACAAACACGCCAAAGTTGCGTACGCCCAGATCATACATCATCTTGAGCTTCTGGCAGAGCCCATCCAGCTGGGCGCGGCCTTCGTTCTCTTTCCAGTTGACAGTGTTGTCGGGGTGAATGGCCCACACGAAGCGCACATGGTTTTCTTTGGCGGCTTGCACCAGATTGCGGATTTCTGCGGCCTTGTCGTCAGGATAGGGCAGGTAGCAACCATCGCCGTGGTGGTAGGGGTCATCCTTGGGGGCATAGATGTACATGTTCATCTTGTTGCGCCCATAGAAAGCGAACTGAGCTTTGCGTGCGGCAAAGCTCCACGGCATGCCGTAGTAGCCTTCCACCGCGCCGCGGAAGGGCAGGTCGGGCCAGTCAACAACCGTGCCTTGTGGCAAGCTGCCCATGCGGGCTACTTCTTCTATGCTTTTGCCGGGGAAGGGGTCTTGTTGGGCGGTGGTAGAGCCCGGCACATCTTGCAGCATTTGCGAGAGTGTTTGTTTGGCGTAGAAGAGGCCCACCTCGTCATTGGCGCGCACGGTCAGGGTGTTTCCTTCGATGCTGATGGCATAGGCGCCCTCTTTTTCAGCGGGGATTTGGCGCCAGATGTCGTGACCATCGCCATGGATGCGGAGCTGCACTTGCACGATTTCGACGCGCGTGGCGGTATCGCTCAAGGTGCATTTTTGCGGCGTGGGGTAAATGGGGGCAGCCTGAAGCATGGGGAGGGTGGCCAAGGCCAAGGCGATAGTTGCCAGTGGTGTGGTATATGTCATGTTGTCAGTTGTTTTATAAGGGGGGCAAGCTCGCTGAAGTGGGTGAGCCTGTATTCGGGTGCGAGAGCAAGGCATCGAGCGGTGTCATCGGCTGGGGTGGTACCCCATGCCGCGTTGATGATGGGTACACCCACTTTGTGGCAGAGCTCAATGTCAGAGGGTGCGTCTCCCACGTAGAGAATATCCTGCGCTGAGAGTTGCCACTCTCGCATCAGCTCAAGCAGGCGCTCATCTTTGCAGTTGTGGGTGGGGGTGCCGTAGCCTATCCAATCAAAGAGCCCCTCCATGCCGAATAGGCGCAGGGTGGGCGTGGCGGTGTAGTGCTCCTTACCGGTGATGAGGGCAAGGCGAAGCCCTCGCTCACGCAGGTGGTGCAGCAGCTCAATTGCACCAGCAAAGGGCGCGGGTGCCCATGTGGGGTGCAAGGCTGTGTAGATTTCAGAAAAACGGTCGATGGGTAGTTCTTTGGCGTCGGGGTGTATGCCCAGCAGGGCCCCCAGCACGCCGCGGTCACTCTTGCCAAAGTATTGCACGATATCGGCATCCGTGGGGGATTTGCCGGTGCATTCGGCTACGCAACGCCGATACGATTCCACGCAAAGCGGAAGCGTATCTCCCAGGGTCCCATCCATGTCGAATACTATAGCTCTGTACATGAGATTGTGCGGTTGCTCGTGACGATGAGCCAGCAGCCTAGCATATTTCGTGCGCGCTGGCAAGCATGCAGCGTGACAGAGGGGGCTTCTCGTTGGAAAAAACGCCGCCCAAGCGTTTGGCGCAGGGCGGTTTTTAGTGCGTTTCGTGCTTCCGGCGCAGGATGCTCAAGCGCTGCTCCATGCGGGGGCGTAGGGTGTGTTCAATCCACGCATAGGCGGCTTCCAACCCATCGCTTTTAAAAATGCGGCCAATTTGGGCCTCTACCGCTGTGGCGTTACCGGTGAGGCGCAGGAAGTTGTTGCTGGTGAACTCGATGAAGAGTTTGCCGTCAATCTGCCCCTTGAACGAGAGAATCCACTCGCGGACGTAGAGAGCCAGTATAGCATCGCCAACCCAAGCTTGGGCGCGTACGACGGGATCGAGATCTGGGGGGAGTGTGGCCATGTGTGTGTAGTGGATGGGAGGATAGAAAAACGGGCAGCTCGAGATGCTGCCCGTGGGGAAAGAGGGAGGAGGGATGCGATTAGCCGCGGGAGCGGGGTTCGCGCTCGCCTGCGGTCATGATGCCCGGACGCGTGGTGAAAGGACCACCTGCGGTGGGAGCTTTTTCGGTGAAAGCCACACCGGGAAGCTCTGTTTCCTTGCCTGCCACGGGGAAATCCTTGCGCAGAGGGTGGTAGGGGTAGCCATCCCACATCATGATGCGGCGCAAATCAGGGTGGCCCACGAATTCGATGCCCATCAGGTCATATTGCTCGCGTTCCAGCCAGTTGGCGGAGCGCCACACGGACACCAAGGAAGGGACGGCCAT
>JAZTYM010000065.1:0-12756 GCA_045637025.1 Akkermansia sp.
CGACCATTCACCGCTCACGAGAACATGTTTTCCATCCCCGCCCACGCTCAGATTGTAGTAGACCGCTTAGAACGCTATGGCTACGAGGCCTATGTGGTGGGGGGCTGTGTGCGCGATTCATTGCTGGGGCGCACCCCCAAGGATTGGGATGTGTGCACCAACGCGCTGCCGGATGAGGTTCTGCGTGTGTTTCGCCGTTTTCATGTGATTAAGACCGGCCTCAAACACGGCACCGTCACCGTGATGGTGAACCACGAGCCGGTAGAAGTGACCACCTACCGCATTGATGGTGAGTATACGGACAACCGCCACCCTGATGCCGTGCAATTTGTCTCGGAAATCGAGGCCGACCTTGCCCGGCGTGATTTCACCATCAACGCCATGGCCTATAGCCCGACACGCGGCTTGGTGGATGCCTTTGGCGGGCAGGAAGATTTGGCGGCAAAGCAGATTCGCTGCGTGGGCGAGCCAGACGAGCGTTTCAACGAAGATGGCTTGCGACTGATGCGGGCGCTGCGCTTTGCTGCGCGCTACAATTTTGATATTGAGCGCGAGACGGCCTACTCCATTCACCGCAACCGCCACTTGCTGGAGAACGTGAGCGCCGAGCGCATTTTTTCGGAGCTCAAGGGGATATTGGTGGGCGATGGAGTGCTGGGGATGATGCTTGCTTTCCCCGATGTGTTCACCATCATCATCCCAGAGTTGGCTCCTTCTCTTGGTTTTGACCAGCGCAACCCCCACCACTGCTACGATGTGTGGACGCACACGGCCCACGCGGTGCAGGCGACTCCGCCAGATGAGACCCTGCGCCTGGCCATGCTCTTGCACGATATCGCCAAGCCCACTTGCTTCAGCTCAGATGAGAGCGGCAAGGGCCATTTCTACGACCACCCCAAGCTCGGTGCCGGTATGGCGCGTGATATCTTGACCCGCCTCCGTTGCGATAATGCTACCCTCAACGCAGTCGTGACCATAGTCACGGAGCATGATAGAGCTTTCCCCACCACCATCCCGGGTATGCGCCGTCTCATCGGCCGGCTCGGAGAAGCCACGATTCGCAGCCTCTTTGCCATCAAAAAGGCAGATATGGCGGCGCAGTCTACCCACGAAAGGGATGAAAAAAGAGCTGCTTTGCGAGAAGCGGCGTTGCTGCTGGATGATACGCTGGAAGAGGGCTCTCTCTTCACGATTAAGGATTTGCAAATCAATGGACGGGATTTGATGTCGATGGGTGTGCCCCAAGGCCCGAGCATCCGCAGCATTCTCTCGACCTTGCTCGAGGAGGTGCAGGACGACGCTCTTGCCAACACCCCCGATGCCCTTGCCACGCGCGCCAGAGAGCTCATGTGATGGCAAAAATAAAGCCCGCATGCAAGCGGGCTTTGGGTGAAAAATGCGACTGGGCGCTAGGCTTACCACTCGCAGACATCTCGCCCTTGGGCATCTTCGTAGGTGCCAAGAAGAATGCGGATGATGTCAATGATTTGCCAAATGAGGAAGCCACCGCCTGTGAGCATCTGCAACACACCGCTGATGATGCGCCCGGTATAAATGCGGTGCAAACCACCCACGGCCGAGAAGAAGATGAGGCCTGCGAGGATGAGTGTCACCGTGCGGGAGCGGGGAGAAACTGTGGTTGAGGGAATCATGCGTTTAGTGTAATAGCTGGGCTTTGCCTTGTCAATGCGGGAGTCGGAGATGACAGATTAACCATTATTCAAATGACTCCAAGTACTCGATGAACTGAGCCAGAGCACGCGCACGGTGGGAGATGGCATTCTTCTCCGAGGGGGCGATTTCGGCAAAGGTGGAGCTGTAGCCTGTCGGCACAAAGAGGGGGTCGTAGCCGAAGCCCGTGGTGCCGCGGGGGGAGAGCGAGATGGTGCCCTCGACCTTGCCCTCGAAAGCGGCTACTTGTTTTCCACCGCGAGCCAAGCTCATGGCGCACACAAAGCGGGCGTGGAAGGGGGCTTGGCCCAGCATGGCTTGCAGCTCCGTGAGCAGCTTGCGGTTGTTGGCGGCATCGTTGCCGTGTTCGCCTGCATAGCGGGCAGAGAGCACGCCCGGGGAGCCGTTGAGCGCATCGACACACAGCCCCGAATCATCTGCTAGCACTAACCCAGGTAAAACAGCGGAGATGCCCTCGGCCTTTTGGGCGGCATTGGCGGCAAAGGTGGTGCCAGTTTCCGGCACATCGGGCGCATCTGGGAAGTCAGCCAGTGTCTTGACCGTGAATCGGGAGGGGAGCATGGCTGCAATTTCCTGCGCCTTGTGGGCGTTGCGGGTGGCCAGAATGATGGTGTGTTGCTTCATGGTGGATGCGGTGGTTTGTGAATCGGGGTAGGCAATATCCTTGCAGTGGAAAGAACGCCGGAAGAAAAGGTAAAGCACGGTAAAGCCCAGAGCGGCAGCGATGCCATCTGCCGTGGCTTGCGACAACCAGATGCCGGGTTCGCCCACCCACAGGGGGAGCAGCGCCAAGCAGGGCAGCAGGAACAGAATCTGGCGGGTCAGGTTGAGGAAGATACTCATCACGGGGCGCCCAATCGCTTGGAAGAAGTTGCTAATCACGATTTGAGAGCCCACCAAGGGGAAGCAAATCGCCATGAGGCAGATGCCGTTGGCGGCAATCTCGATGAGCTGGCTCGCGTTGGCGTCTGCTTCTTTCACAAACACACTCACAATTTCTCGCGGGAAGAGCTCCACCATCAGCGTGCCAAAGCAGGTGATACCCGTGCCAGCCAGCATGGCGCAAAACAACACGCGGCGCACGCGGCAGTAGTTGCCAATCCCCAAGTTGTACCCCGCTATGGGTTGCATGCCTTGGGTGATTCCCAACACAATCATCACAAAGAAGAAGAGCACGCGGTTCACAACGCCGTATGCGCCCACGCCCATCGGCCCATCATAGGCCAAGAACAGTTGGTTGAATACCACGACGATAACGCAGGCCCCCACATTGAGCATGCAGGGCGGCATGCCAATGGCCAGCACGCGGCGCACGATGACGCCGTTGAGCTTGTAGATGCCACGCCGAAAGTGCAAGACGCTGCTTTTTTGGAAAAAATGATGCAAAATCCACACCAAGCCCACGATTTGAGCCGTGGCGGTGGCCAAAGCCGCGCCGCGGACCCCCCAATCAAGCACATAGATGTACAGCGGGGCGGAGGCGATGTTGACCACCATGGAAATGAGGAGGCTCACCATGGCCTTGACCGGGTAGCCGCTCGCGCGCATCAGGTGGTTCAGGTTCATGAAGGCGCAGGTGATGGGGAAAGCCAGCATCATCACCAGCATGAAGTCGTACGCCGGTTGCAGGGCCTCGCCCTCTGCGCCAAAGGTAACTAAAATCGATTTGAGCCACGGTATCGGCAGCAGCCCTGCCACGAGACCCGTGATGAGGCTGAGCATCACGCAGTGCCCCACCACGCGAAACGCTCGGTGAAAATCCCCCTGTCCTAGCGTAATGGAGGCGGTGGAGGCGCAACCCAAGCCCACCAAGCTGCCCACAGCCGCTTGCAGGTTCATGAGCGGGAAGACCAGAGCCATGGCGGTGATGGCGAATGCACCGCACCATTGTCCCACATAGATGGAGTCCACGATGTTGAAGACGGACATGGCTGCCATGCCCACAATGGCGGGCAGGGAGTAGCTGACCAGAAGTGACCAGACTGACCGTGTCTCCAATTCTACCAGCTTTTCATTCTTTGCCATAGCTCGACCTCATCGTACACCCGCCCCATCTCAGCGTCAAGCCACAAATCAGGCACTCGGTTCAGGGCGGGGGCTCCTGAGTGCAAATGTATAGGCGCAGCGCCCGCAATGGGGGACTGCGCCTGTGTTGCGTTTTTCGATGTCAGGTGGCTCGGGGATTACAGGACGAGGAGTGTGCCCAAGAGCTTGCCGATTTCGATGAAGAGCTCCTGCATCTCCATATCAGAATCTAGGGTCTTGATGATTTTGTCCAATTCGGCCACCTCGGTCTTTGCCAATTCCTCACAATTTGAGTTGGTGCAGGTGGAGAGATGGTCGCGATAGGCCACCGCTTCGCTTCGGAGGGCCGTCATGGTTTTTTTGACTTTGGATGAGCCCAAGCCTAGGAGAAGGTAGTCGCCGATATCGAGATTCTTAACATCATGAGAGGCTGCTTCGAGACGAGCCTTGTGCGAAGCCGCCACTTGGCAGGGGGAATCTTTGCATGAGTTTAGACCCAAGACTGCAAATGCCATGACGAGCATCATCAAGGCTGATGCGATTTTTCGAGAGAGCTGATACATAGTAAGTGTGGTATAGTTTCTAGGTACAATATACATGCGGGAGAACGGCTCGTCAAGAGTCAATTTCTTGAGGCTCGAATGCGGGTACCCTTCGCTCTTGTTCCGTTGTATGCCAGCATTCGCAACTTGCCCTTCAACAATTTGCCGTTTGACTTTTCGCGTGATTTTTGCTGTAATACGGCCATGCCGGCCGAGCCGACCAGTTATGTGTTTTATGGGAGCGATGAAGGCGCTGCGGCGTCCGAAGCGACCAAGGTGTACGCCCGCCTCACGGCTGGTGGCGATGGCTGGGGCGATGAGATGATAGACGGAGCCGCCGCGACAGTGGATGAGGCAGAGGCGATTATCCGCCGTGTTATCTCTGGCTTGCAGATGATGAACATGTTTGGCGGGCGCAAGGTCATCTGGCTCAAGGGGGCCACCTTCATGGGCGATACCCCGCAGGGCGCCCGCAGCGAAACGGTGCAGGAGGCACTGGCGGATTTGGCTGAGGCGCTCGGCAACCTCCCCGCCGATACTTTTTTTGTGCTCACCGCCACCGAGATGGACAAGCGCCGCACCTTCTTCAAGAAGTTTGGCGAAGTGGCGGAGATGAAGGAGTTCTCCAAGATTGATATTTCCAAAGCTGGGTGGGAGTCTGAGCTCTCGGCGCTGGTGTTGCGACAGGCCAAGCCGCTGGGCATCACCTTTGATAACGCAGCCTTGGATTTGTTCATCCACCGTGTGAATGAAAGCACGCGCCAGATTGCCAATGAGCTGGGCAAGATGGACGTCTACCTCGGCCCCGACCGCCGCCGCGTGACGGTGGAGGACGTGGAGCTCATGGTGGCGGTCTCCCGCAATGGCATCATTTTCGAAATTTCGCGCGCGATAGAGAACGGCAACTGCCGCTTGGCGGTGCGGCTCATCAACGAGCAGTTGGACCACGGGGAGCAGGGGGTCACCATCATGCGTGCGGCCATTGTGCCCACGGTGCGCAATCGTTTCTGCGCTCGCTTGCTGCTCGATACATATAAGCCCGATGTCTCCAACTACCGCGCTTTTGAATCGGCGCTCAATCGCTTGCCGGTTGAGGGTAAAAAGCTTTTGCCACTCAAAAAGGACGGCACACCCTCCTGCTATGGTATTTTCAATGCGGCGCGCACCGTCACTAAGTTGAGCCTGCGCAAAGCACGCCAAGACTTGCAGGCCTGTGCGCTGGCCGATAAGCAACTCGTGTCCTCCCGCTTGGATACGCGCGATATTCTCCACAAATTGGTGGTTGCGCTGACTGCCTGATACTTGCTGCCATGTCTACTCTCATTCCTACAGTTTTTGATGTGCTGGTCATTGGTGGCGGTCATGCCGGCATCGAGGCGGCGCTGGCGGCTGCCCGCATGGGTGGGCAGGTGGCCATGCTCACGCATGATTTAGACATGATTGGGCAGATGAGCTGCAACCCCGCCATCGGCGGCTTGGCCAAAGGCCACATTGTGCGCGAAATTGATGCGCTGGGCGGTGCCATGGGTATCAATACGGACGCCACAGCCATCCAATTCCGCATGCTCAACGCTTCCAAAGGCCCCAGCGTGCGTGCCCCCCGTGCCCAGTGCGATAAATTGGCCTACCGTGCCCGCATGAAGTGGGTGATGGAGACGGCCGAGAACGTGCAACTCTTCCAAGGAGATGTCGATGAAATCGTGGTCGAGGATGGCAAGGTGGTGGGAGCCACCACGACATGGGGTCAGCGTTTTGCCGCCCGCACCGTGGTGCTGTGCAGCGGTACTTTCATGCGCGGTCTGCTGCATGTGGGGATGGAAAACTTGCCCGGTGGGCGCCTAGGCGGCCCACCCAGCGGCATCTCGGCCTCGCTGGCCCGCATCGGTTTCCCGCTGGAGCGTTTTAAGACCGGCACCAGCCCCCGCATCAAGGGTAGCACCATTGATTTTTCCTCCCTCGCAATGCAGCCGGGCGATGAGCCCCCGCAGCTCTTCAGCAATCGCTCGCGCGAGCTCCTGCACCGCGGCACAGAGCCGCATTGCACCCTCAACTGCTGGGCTGATGCTGATTTCACCCTAGAGCAACTACCCTGCGGTATCACCTACACCAACACGCAGACGCACGATATCATCCGCGCCAACCTGGAGCACAGTCCCCTCTTCGGCGGAGTGATTGAGGGCACAGGCCCCCGCTATTGCCCCAGCATCGAGGACAAGGTGGTGCGCTTTGCGGATAAGGACCGCCACCAAATCTTCATCGAACCAGAGGGGCGCAGCACAGATGAATTCTACCTCAATGGCCTCTCCTCCAGCCTGCCTTTCTTTGTGCAGTTGGACATCGTGCACAGCATCCCGGGGTTGGAACATGCCCAGCTTATCCGCCCCGGCTACGCGGTGGAATACGATTTTGTGCCCCCCACCGAGCTGCAGCCCACGCTGGAAACCAAGCGCGTGCGCGGCCTGTACTTTGCCGGCCAAATCAATGGCACGTCTGGCTATGAGGAAGCTGCAGGGCAGGGCTTGCTGGCTGGCGCCAACGCCATGCTGGCACTGCGCGGGGAAGCCCCGCTCATTCTCCGCCGCGATCAGGCCTACCTCGGCGTGATGGTGGACGATTTGGTGACGCGCGGCACGGATGAACCCTACCGCATGTTCACCAGCCGCGCGGAAATGCGCTTGCTGCTCCGCCAAGACAATGCGGATTTGCGTCTCACTCCCATGGCGGCCTCCTTGGGCTTGGTAGATGATGCCCAAGGCGCTGCTGCCCACAAACGCCTGCAAGATATTGAAAATGGCATCGCCCGCGCCAGCTCCGAGCGCGTGGATGGCTTGGCGCTCGACCGCTGGCTCCGCCGCCCTGAAAATGATTGGAAAAACCTCCCCGAGCCGGTCCGCTCCATCTTCCCCGATGAACTCTGGGAGCCCATCGCCACTGAAATTGCCTATGCTGGCCATATCGACCGCATGCGCGTGAGTGCCGCTCGTCTCCAGCGCCAAGAAGATAAGAAAATACCCGCAGATATTGATTACGAAGCCATTCCTGCCATGAAAACCGAGGCGCGCCAGCGGCTTTCCCGCGTGCGCCCCACCACCATTGGCCAGGCATCCCGCATCCCTGGTATCACCCCGGCAGACGTGGCGCTCCTCCTCGTGTGGGTGCAGAAATACTCTACTCGCGCCACCCGCTCATGATGCACCGCTTGCTCCCATTGCTTTGCTTGTGTGCGTTGGTGGGCGTGCTGGAAGCCTCTCCCCGCAAAACGCACTACTACGTGCCGCATGGCACGGAGCGCGTGTCGCAGCAAACGGCTGATGCCGTCTACAAAACCGTGGCAGATGCCTATGCTCAATACACAGATGTGCTCCAGCATTTGCGCCAGACCAATGTGCATTCCTCCAAGTCTGCCCTGCAGGCGGTGCAGACTCGCATGCGGGCTGTGCAGCCGTATTTCCACAAAGATATGGCCTCCGTGGCTAGCAAACAGGCCAAAGATTACTTCGCTTCCAAGTCCCGCGCCTGTGTCGCGGTGGAAAAAGCACTCCCCGATGACCGCTTAGCGGAAATCGACTCCATCATGAGCCACCATCCGCGCCTCAACCGCTTGCGGGAAGACACCTACCGCCTTTTTGTGGAGTTCTTCAAAGCCGTCGTCACGGATTACTCCCACATGGGCGTCTTTTGATACCGCCTCTCCCGTGCGCAGTATTGTTCCCTGCTGCTCGGGCACCTCTGCTTTGCGCCCTTTTTGCTTGTTTTGTCCAGCAATACATGCTAGATTGCTTGTCAGATGATATAGCATTTTATTGTTCTGTTTGCTATGAAACTCCACCTTCCCGTCCGCCTTTTTCGTTCGATGATAGCTCTCATGCTGGCAGTGCCTGCTGCACTTCATGCTGAGTATACTGCACCCACCTTCATCTCTCCTCCGAGCGGACACATCGCGGTGACCGTGGCCTCCGCCGATGATATCAGATTATATGGTGCAACTGTGCGCGATGTAGCCTTTCACTTGGATGCTTCCGCCTTGCCTGACAGAACACTCACCATAGATAGGTGTTCTTCAACCTTCTCGTTTGGCACGGAATCTTCATGGTACTTCACAAGCCTGACTGCCTATCCGTTAGCCTCGCTTACCTTCACCAACGCCAGCGATTTGTTGTTCTATTGTACCTATGGCGAAACGCTGCAATTTAGTAATCTTAAGACCATCGTGTTTCTGGGTAATACGACATTGGGGACAGATATTTCATACCTGATAGCCAAGGGAAGTGTGTTCAGCGGCAGTTCTATTGTGTTGAGTGGCAATGAGTCGGTGTCTTTCATTGATAATTCAGCTTCTTCTCTCGACTTTGTATACGCTAACGGTGGTGCGATTTATGGTAATGATATCTCCTTGAACGGAAATGGAGATGTAAGCTTTAAAGGGAACAAGGCGGGAACGGGTAATTCCCATACATCTGGTGTTCAGGGTGGCGCGATCGATGGTAACATTATTACCATTAATGGCAATGATAACGTCACCTTTTCCTCGAACTCGATTACCGCAGAAACGAGCATCACGTCATATGGCACAGCTTATGGCGGAGCAATTGTTAGCCGGAATTTAAGTAGCGGAGAGGTTGTACTCAATGGCAATGGAGGTGTAATATTCTGCGAAAACTCTGTTTTAGCTCCCTTCGCGACTTACGGAGGAGCAGTCTATGGAAGGAGCGTCACGCTGAGTGAGAATGATACGGTGCGTTTCAGCCTTAATACGACAACCTCTACTTTTAAAGATACTTATGGCGGTGCTATATATGGTACTGATATTCTTTTGAGTGATAACGGTGTTGTGATTTTTAATGGGAATAAGGCTTTATCTACCAATCTCTCCGCAAGCAATGCTAACGGCGGTGCTATTTGCGGGGGCGAGGTCAGTAGGCTTACGATGAACGACAATGCCCGAATCATCTTCAGCGAGAACGTAGCAGAGAGTGCATCTGGCGCGTACACGAGGGGTGGAGCTATTTATACGAGCACTGTTTCGATGCGTCGGAATGGGGAGATATACGTTAGTGGAAATAAATCTTATAGTAAAGGAAGTGCTGGAGGTGGTGCGATTTATGGTAACAATGTATTGCTCGATGAGAATGATTCTGTAAGCTTCCGTGGGAATATCTCGTGCTCTCCCTATAGCTCATACGGAGCAGCTATTTACGCATGGAATGGCTTGTACATAAGAAACAATGATTCTGTGCTCTTCGAAAAAAATGCAGAAGTTTTAAAAGAAGATTACCGTTTGCGCAGCATCTATGTCGGTAGTGGCCGAGGCAGTGTGGTGTTGTCTGCCGCGAAAGATAAAAGTATTGAGTTCCGTGACAGCATATACATCGCGTCTGGGAATTCGGTTGACTTTAATCAGACTTATGACGATGAATCTGATGAGGAGATTAAGCAACGCGGTGACATTATCTTTACCGGGGCTTATGTTAAGGATGATTTGTATGAAATCAAGGGAAATGTGGCGGGTACTGCAGAGGAGATTCTCAACTCTTGCACGAGCGAGATTCAGGCTCTAACCAATCTCCACGGTGGCCGTTTGCGTGTGGAAGATGGTGCCATCTTCAATGGGCAGGGTATCAAGACGACACAGAATAGCAAGGCTACGGTCCGGGTCAAAGATGCCACGCTCGACCATTGTGGGTATACTTTAACCTTCGCTAAAGGCTGTCAATTGGAGGTTGAGGGCCGCTCTGCGATTTCTGGCACCATCGACATGCAGTCCAACAGCACCCTCGCATTGAATGTTTCTTCATTTAATGATAAGAAGTCAGCAGCTGTTCTTACATTGAGTTCCAGTTCTCTACTCTTGCCTGAAAACGGCAGCATTACGCTTCATATCACTGCGATGGATGAGCTCGAGGCTTGGGAATCCTATGCGCTCATAGCGGGTGTGGAACAACCGTCGAATTGGTCGAATGAAACCATTTGCCTCACCAACGGTACATTCGACAAAGATTTCACCTTTGAGCATTTGAGCTGGGTGGGTGATACCCTGTGGTTGTATTATGAGCCATCTCCACAAGTATGTCTCACATGGACCAATACCGAGATGAACGGCCATTGGGATTCCCTATCATCCAACTGGATTCTTGATGAGGTCCCTAGCGCATTCAATAAAGGGAATCTCGTTGTATTTGGGGATGTGGGCGCTGGGGCCCTGACGATTAAAGGAACCATATCGCCCGCAAAAGTACTGGTGAATAGCGAAGAAAACTACACGTGGAATGCAGATGCTGTTCAAGGAGGCAAATTGACAGGAACGATGAGCCTGACCAAGCAGGGAAATGGCAAATTGACCATCAATACGCACAATGACTATAGCGGATTTACCAAGGTGGAAGGTGGTGAGCTCATAGCTGGTAGTGATACTGCATTCGGGCGGGGAATCGTGATACTTAAAGATGGTACCTTGAATCTAAACGGGTATGGTATTTCCAATGACATCGAAGCCAATGGTGGTATCTTGGCAGGCGCGAGTGCATACATGGGATGCCTAACGGTGAAAGATGATTTGGTACTGAGTGGTACAACAATGGCTGGCGGCGGCATGGTGGTGGGATTTTGTACGATTAGCGGTAGCGATATTGCTGATACCAATATCATAGTGAATCCCGATGAGAAGGATACTTCCATTTTATCTAAAATTACAGGCAATAGCACACTGACAATCAATGAAGGTAGTGCTCGTATTACCAATAGCGCCAATGATTACACTGGTGGTACAACCATTTATGGGTATCTCTCGCTAGAGGCTGGAGCCACCTTGGGCTCTGGAGAAATTACTATCAACAATGGTGTTCTTCATTGCAAAGGGAAGGAGCCGCTGCGTAATAGTCTCACGGTAGATCAAGGCGGCTTTCTGGATGCAAACTACGAGCTGACTTCTGGGCATAAACTGACAGTTGGCACGTGGGGCATGACCATTCAAGGCGACCTGATACTGAATGGCGGTGAACTTCATTTAGATGAAGACCCCATGGTGGTAAATGGGAATGTCATAGGCAAGAGCCCGGTTCTTGTTCATACCTCCAGTCGTCTGATTATGTCGGATGCAGACCGTATCGACTTGGCGTTATTCTATAGTGATGTGACGGGCGTGAGTCATTCTTCTTTCGAGTATAAAGGAAAAGGCTCGCTATATTATGATGACAATCGCCAGGTCCTCGCCCTCATCCTCCCAGAGAAAAATACATGGGAAGGAGGCAAAGCCGCAGTATGGAAAAATGAATCAAATACAGGTTGGTGTGGGGGTGATACATATGTAGATGGACACCGTGTTGAGTTCAATACATCAGGGACGGTGCCCATTGAAGGAATCGTTGAACCCAGCTATGTGTTGGTCAACAATAGTCAAAACCTGTCCTTCAAAACCACCTACACCAAAAAGACAGATTCCTATAGTGGTGCCATTGTCGGCGATACATGTCTTGTGAAGCGCAGCTGGGGAACTCTGACCTTGAACGATGGCAATACATACAGCGGTGGTTCTATCATAGAAGGTGGCACAGTTAAGGCGAGTGGCGCCATGTCCTTTGGTGTGGGTGATATAACGCTTTGCCTTGGATGCACGCTAGATTTGGCAAGCAAAGCCGTGGCTAATGACATTTACCTCAATGGTTATGTCTCTATCAGGGGGGGGGCCAAGTATAAGGGGGTGTTCACCTTGAGCTATGGTGAGCTGCAGAAGGGCTCTGTGCTCAATGTGGCTGATACCGCCACCTTGGAGGGCGGCGTGATGAATGGCTCGCTCTCGGGCATGGGTTCAGTCAAGGTGACGGGAGACGTGCAGCTGGGCGATGCGGCCAAGCTGACGACCAATGGGCTGAATATTACGGGGACATTGAACGTGGGCTCCAAGGGACTCACCATGAATGCCAAGAGCTCGGCTATCTCGATTTCTGGCGGCGCGCTGGCATCGGAGGGTAAGCTGAGCGCCGCCTCGCTCACGATGGAAGGTGAAGGTGGCAAGCTGGATGTATCCAACGCTAAACCCATGGCGGTGACGCTGACGGGTGTGGCGGATTTGTCTGAGGGGGCTAGGGTGGACCTCTACGGAGCGTTCACCGCCGCTGATTTGGACATGAACGGCGTCACCTTCACGCTGGCGATGGATGATGGCTACATCACGACCAAGAGCCTGCCCAAAATGCAAAATATCACGCTCAAGGACAAGAAGGCCACGAGCGAGCTCACCAACGGCTCCACGCTGGATGTCATGGGCAGCATGAGCGTGGCTGGTGGGTTGAAACTGAGCGACAGCTCGCTCTCACTGCATGATTGGGATGAAGCGCAGAAGCCAAAAGCCCAGACACTCACGGTGAAGGGAGCGTTGGAGGTCAGCGATTCAGAGCTTTCCCTCAACGGCAAGCTGACGGCGGCTAGCTTGGCAGCCTCGGGGGCTGATATCAAGCTGGAAAACACGACCGCCGCGCAGAGCATTGCGCTCACGCTGGCT
>JAZTYM010000066.1:0-44363 GCA_045637025.1 Akkermansia sp.
GTCAGGTTCGCCGCGACCCGATGGCTATGAAGCCCATCATTGGCTACAATGTGGGTGACTACTGGCAGCACTGGCTGGATATGGGCACCAAGACTTGCGCTAGCAAGCTGCCCAAGATCTTCAACGTGAACTGGTTCCGTAAGGACGCCGAGGGCAACTTCGTATGGCCCGGCTTCGGTGACAACATGCGCGTGCTCGACTGGGTGCTTCGCCGCTGCCGCGGTGAGGTGGACGGTGTGGAGACCGCTCTGGGTATCTCCCCCAGCTTCGTGGAACTTGACACTGAAGGTCTCGAAGGCTACGACAAGGCTGCATTCGACACCAACATGACCATCTCCGCTTCCGAGTGGAAGGCCGAGCTCGAATCTCAGACCGAGTTGTTCAGCATGGTTGGCGACAAGCTGCCCGCCGAGCTGGAAACCCAGCGTCAGGCCATGCTTGCTAAGTTCAACTAAAGCAACCGTCTGTTGAGATAAATCAACTATACCCACCGTCTCTCAGCTTAGGCTGGGAGACGGTGGATTTTTTATTCCAGAATCGCCGTCAAAAAGGATAGATGACTTCAAAAGGGGTTGCCAATCGCCGAGGGGCGGGGTAATATACCTGCACATGCTGCTGGATATGAGAAAGACAATACAATTGATGATGATGGGGCTTGCCATGGTGTTCGTTTCTTGCTCGCAACAAGAATCAGCAACCTCCGTGGTGTCGAAGCCTGTAGCAGAATCTTCAACTGTCACTACTCCTAAGCCCAAAACCAAGCCACGTAACAAAACGGCTGCCACGTCTTCTTATACGTATAGTGGCCCGCGCATGCCCGGATTGAAGGTTTCCCGAGTGAGTGTGCCGGGCAACTATGTGGCGCTCACCTTTGACGATGGCCCCAGCCATTCGCTCACACCTCGCGTGTTAGACATCCTGAAGCGCTATGATGCCAAGGCCACCTTCTTTGTGGTGGGACGCAGCGTGGGCAACGCCAAAAATATTCTCGCCCGCGCCGTGGCCGAGGGGCACGAAATCGGGGCGCATACGTGGAGCCATATCAAAATGTCTGCCAGCAGCTCCGAGCGCATCATCAGCGAGATGGATCGCACAAATGCTGCCATTAAAAATGCCACGGGCATTGCGCCTAGAGTGATGCGCCCGCCGTACGGCGCGGTCAATGCCAATATCGTCAGCCTGATGAAGAGCCGCTATGGCATGTCCACCATCATGTGGGATGTGGATACACGCGATTGGCAGCATCCGGGGGTGTCTGTCGTGACGAACCGAGCCGTGGGGATGGCCAAGCCTGGTTCCATTATTTTGTTGCATGATATTCACGCTTCCACCCTGCAAGCGGTGGAAGGGATTGTGAGTGGGCTGCAAGCTCGCGGATTCCGTCTTGTCACGGTATCTCAGCTCTTGGCTTTGAATAGTTATGCTGTCCACAAGGCTGCCGCCCAAGCCTCAGCCCAGCCTGTAGAAGCAGCCGCAGCTACTCCGGTTGCGGAACCAGCAGCCCAACCCGCTGCTGAATCCGCACCTGCGGAGGCTCAGCCTGCTGCCCCCGCTCCCGCCGCAGCAACTGCAGAGCAAGTGGGCACCATGCCTACGCAAGAAGCTCCCGCTGCCAATACTCTTCCTGCGGCCGATGGCGCAGGTGCTGCCTCGATCTCTGGTGGTTCAAATCAATAAAATCTTTCCTACAGCATGAAGAAGAAGCAAGGTACAGTTTACTTAGTCGGTGCAGGGCCTGGTGACCCTCAGCTGATGACGCTCAAAGGCCGCTCGCTCATCGAGCAGGCTGATTGCTTGGTGTATGATGCCTTGGCATCAAACACGATGCTGGCGTGGGCCAAGCCAGGATGTGAGACCATTTATGTAGGCAAACGGGCGGGGAATCATGCCATGCCCCAGCAGGATATTAACCGCTTGTTGGTGCAGTGCAGCACCAAATACGGTATTACGGTGAGATTGAAGGGGGGCGATCCCTATGTCTTCGGCCGTGGTGGTGAGGAGGCTGCTGCTCTGTACGATGCGGGCGTGCCTTTTCAGGTTGTGCCGGGCATCAGCTCTGCGATTGCTGGTCCAGCCTATGCTGGTATTCCTGTGACTCACCGGGCTCACAACACGCAATTTACCGTTTTTACTGGGCATGAGGATGCCAACCGCGCCGAATCCGCTCTCGACATCCTGGGTATTGCCCAAGCTCGTGGCACCAAGGTGATGCTGATGGGGATGAGCCGCTTGAGCGAGACGATGCAAGCTCTCATCCAAGCAGGACAGGATGCCGATGAACCCGCCGCAGCTATCCAATGGGCAGCCACTGGGCGCCAGCGCAAGGTTGTGGCGACGGTGGCAACTCTTGCTGAAGCCGTGCAAGAGGCTGGCTTGGGCGCACCTGCCGTTGTTGTCATCGGTTCTGTGGTACAGGAGGCTGAAAAGTTGGATTGGTACGGCCGCATGCCCTTGGCAGGGCGTCGCGTCGTGGTGACTCGTACGCGCGAGCAAGCAGGTGCCCTTTCTGCCTCGTTGGAATCCCTTGGTGCAGATGTGATGGAGCTCCCGACCATTCGCATTGTGCCCCCCTCGGACCGTAAAGACTTTGCGGCAGCTGTGGTAGATAGTCCTCATTACGATTGGCTCATCTTCTCTAGTCCCAATGGCGTGAAACGCTTCTTTGAGGCCTTTTATTCCGTGTATGAAGACATCCGCGAACTGGGTGGCGCACGCATTGCCGCTGTGGGGCCTGGCACCGCTGCTGAATTGAAGAAACATGGCTTGATGGTGGATGTCATGCCTCAGAAGGCCGTGGCAGAAGAACTCATTGCAGAGTTTGACCGCAAGGGCGATGAGTTTGGTGGCGTGGCCAATGTAACCATGCTTTGGATTCACGGCGAGCAGGGACGCGATGTCATCTACAAGGAGTTGATGAAACGACAAGCCATTGTGGATGAATGCATCGCCTACAATACCGTCCCCGAGACTGAAGACCCGACAGGCGCTCGCGCCCGCTTGGTGGAGGAGGGGGCCGATTTCATCACCTTCACCAGCTCCAGCACCGTGCACCACTTCATGGCGATGGGGATTACCCTGCCTGAATCCTGCAAGGTTGTCAGTATTGGCCCTGTGACCACTGCGACCCTTCGAGAGTACGGTATCACCCCTGCTGCGGAGTCGCCTCTCCACAATATCCCCAGTCTTGTGGAAACTGTTGCCGATTTGTGCCGCAAGGGATAATGCTATGAGTACTGAGAGTACAGGCGTGATGATGGTGTGCTTGGGCCTCAATCACAAGACGGCCTCAGTCGAAGTGCGTGAGCGCTTTTCGGTGAGCAAAGGCAAGCTGCGCGAGCGCGTGCTGGATTTGTATGCGCTGCCACATGTGGAGGAGTGTGTCCTGCTTTCCACCTGCAACCGAACCGAGGTGTATTTTTGGTCGGCCTGTGTGGATGCAGCGGCCCAGAGTGTGCTGCAGTCGTTCTTGGGGCATGGCGAGATACCCGATGCTTGTTTCTACCGATACGAGGGAACCGAAGCCCTCTCGCACATGGCCCGTGTCGCTTCTGGTCTGGATTCCATGGTCATCGGCGAAACGGAGATTTTTGGGCAGTTAAAAGATGCTTATTTCGCCGCGTTGGAAGCAGGTACCACAGGCAAGCTTTCCAACAGAACATTTCAGAGAATATTCACCTTGGGGAAAAAGGTGCGCAGCTCAACGCACATTACCTCGGGTCCTACATCGGTAGGTGCCGCGGCTGTGCAATTGGCCGGTGATGCTCTCGGCGGGCTGGAAGGCACGCGCGTTCTTGTCGTGGGGGCAGGGGATGTGGCTCGTAGCACAGCGCAGAGTTTGCGCTCGCGCGGCGCGCAGAACATCTTTGTGGCTAACCGTTCGTATGATAGAGCTGTGGAGCTTGCCACCAACGTGGGGGGCGAGGTCATTCGCTTCTCGGAATGGATTCCGTATTTGGAACAAATCGACATCGTCATCGTATCGACCGCGTCTCCTGTCTACGTGGTTTCTCCCCCCGTCTTGCAGCAGGCCATGCAGGGGCGTGCAGGGCGCCCGCTCTTCCTCATCGATTTGTCTGTGCCGCGCAATGTTGACCCCCAATGCGCCACCTTACCACATGTTCATTTGTATGATATCGACGATATGGAGTGCATGGCAGATGAAACCCGCCGCACAAGAATGGCGGAAATGACTCAGTGCGAGGAAATTATCAACTTGTGGGTGGCAGAAAACGCCGCCGATTTAGCGGAGCCTCCTGCCCAAGCTCAAAAGGCACATTTGTAAATTCTTTCAAAAAAAATGATTTTTTTGTGTTTTTTTTGAACAAAAGATGTTAATCTGTGTCTACACATAGAGGCTACGTTTCTCGAAACTAATCACCACCCCGCTGTATGGAAGATCATCACACAGGCAAAACCTCTGGCACTTCGTTGAGTGAGAATGATTTAGTTGCCCTATTGGCCACTTTGCGAAAGGAAGCCACGCCTGAAGCTAATTTTGAGGAGCGTTTTTTGTATGATTTTCATGAGCGTGTTGCCCGAGAAGCTGTTTGCCGCCCTGCGCGCACACTTTTGTGGGAGCACATACGCCAATTCCTTTCCAACTTGGGTAGACGCAAACTGGCCTACAGCGCATCGACTCTTGGGGCTGGTGTGTTAGCTTTGGGTCTATACTCTTTGCAAGATGATTCTGATTCTGCGGCTCACAAAGTAGCCACCGCGCGTGGCTCTGTTCTCATTAATCAAATGGAGGATGCGCTGGAGGATTTAAAATACAGTGGAGAACAGGGCTTTGATGCCATCTCCGTTGCCGAGTCTGAAGATAAGTCCTTTGGCGGGAACCGCCTATCCGTGAGCCGCAACAACTCAGCCTTTGCTTCCCTGAAGAAGGATGAGGGCGACGTGATTTACGTATCATCTTCTCGTCCTGTCAATATGGGGCTCCCTCTTGGGATGGACTCTGACTTCCCTACGTTGACGACCAACGTGGCTTTCTAAGGAGGTTGGATATACCTCTCTTTGTTTGGCTCGAGCCTCAGTTTGCTCGTCCAATGGCGTATTCTTGGGCTTTTCCCCCTCTTTGTAGCGTCAATTTTTTGATAAAATGAAAGGAAGGTTGACATAACTCTAGGAAAGCTGTATAATGACACTGTTATGGCAAAAGTGCACGTTTTTGGCAAGGAAAACATTACCACGCAACCGTCTCTTTATCTGCCCAATAGGGTGGATGTGGAGACGCTGACGGAATTGGAAAAGCTGTTGGGTGGCTCTGAGAATGTAGCCTACATGGTAGAAGAAGTTTTGCTACCAGCTCCAGCAATCATGAAAAAACTTGAGAACCGCCGCGTACTCAAGTTCAACTTCCGCAACAGTAATAGTAAGACCTTGCGTGAGAAGTTGCTTGCCATCATGCAAGATGGCATGGATGTCATCTTCGTGCCCGGTCGCCCCAATAGCATCATCGGCAACATTTCGGATGTGCCCATGCCCTTCATGATGCAGTTGGCTGCGCTGCACGTCTCTCCCGTTCCTGTGTATGTGGGCTTCTACCGAGACGACCTTCTCCGCGCCTTTGCCTCCAGCGCCCCGTATGATTACATCAGCATCAACATCCAACCCAAGTTGGCTCCCGGCCCCCTCACAGGCGAGCGTGTGATGGAATCTTGGTTGGAAGCCTCTGCCGACGCCTACGACCGCAACCCCATTTTGGATAAATCGCTTGCCCGACTTCTCGTTGAGGGGATGCGCCGCCATAGCAAATCGGAGCTGATTGACGGGATGGATGGTTCCTCCTTGCCCTATGGCAAGATGCTTGGTGTGGCGATGGCCTTGGCTCGTTACCTGAAAGACAACGTGAAGGAAGAACGACTGGGCATTATTTTGCCCCCTGGTAAAGCCGGTGTCATTGCCAACTACGCCTGCGTTTTGGCCGGTATTGTGCCAGTGAATGTGAATTACACTTCGTCTGAGGCTGCCTTCGAGAGCATTATCCGCCAGAGTGGTATCCGCCATTTCATCACCGCTCGCGCGTTCATGTCCAAGCTGCCACAGTTCCCTTGGCCCAAGGGCGAGGCCATCTTGCACATCGACAAGATTCTCAAGGGCATTGGCATGGCTAAGATTGCCTCGTGGGTTGCATTTTCCAAGTTTGCGCCCATGGCGGTTATTTCTCGCACGTTCAAGTTGGATGCTCGCCACGGCGATGATGAGGCAGTGTTGCTGTTCACCTCGGGTTCGTCTGGTGAACCCAAGGGTGTGGTGCTCACCCACCGCATGATATTGGCCAACGTGACGCAGCTGCTCAGCCGCGTCAGCGTGCCGGTGGGCTGCCGCTTCTTGTGCAGCTTGCCCATCTTCCACAGCTTCGGCCTTACCGTCACCACGATGCTACCGCCCCTCTATGGATTCTCCATGGTTTCCTATCCGTCCCCGCTGGATGCCAAGAAACTCAATGAATTGATTGAGGAGTACAAGTGCGGACTCGTCGTTTCGACTCCGACATTTGCCCGCAGCATGCTGCGCCGCGCCCATGCTGATACCTACAAATCGGTGCTGTACTTTGTGGTGGGCGCCGAGAAGCTACAGAAGGCTGTGGCCGATGAGTTTGCATCGAAGTGCAACATGGAGATTTTGGAAGGCTATGGTCTTACCGAGACGGCACCTGTGTGTGCTGTGAACCTTGACCGCGTGGAGTCCACCCCCGAGCAGCCTTACTTTGTGCCTGGTTGCAAGTTCGGCACGGTGGGGCAGATTTTGCCCGGTGTGGCTGTGAAACTGACCGATCCGGATGACGATGATAAGGCGCTTCCTCTCTCCGAGCAAGGTATGATTTGGCTGCGCGGTGCAAATGTGTTCCGCGGCTACATCGGCCGAGATGACCTCAACTCCACGGTTTTCCGTGATGGTTGGTTCAAGACGGGCGATTTGGGTACGGTTGACCTCAATGGCTTCCTGACACTGGGTGGCCGCCGCTCCCGCTTCTCCAAGGTAGGTGGTGAGATGGTGCCCCACGAGGTGGTGGAGAATGCCATCGATGCCTTTGTGCAGGTGCCCGAGGGGTTCACTGGGCGAGCCATTGCGATTGTCGGCGTGCCTGATGCCCAGCGAGGTGAAGCTCTGGTGATGCTGTCGTGCGTGCACCAATCTCACTTGACACAGGCTCTGGATGAGATTCGCACACACTTGGTTGAGCAGGGCATACCTCGTTTGTGGAGTCCGCGAGACATCATCCCAGTGGAAGCCATCCCGGTGCTGCCGACCGGTAAGATGGATTTACGCGGTTGCCAAATCCTTGCTAATGAAGCTTTGGGCTTGGATCGCAATTAATCTATCCCATCAGTTAACTCATGGGCGCCCGGGTAGTTTTCCTTGCTTCCCGGGCGTTTTTGTGGCATACTTTCGCGCATGAAGAACGCCAACAAGCCCATCAATGTTCGCCGCCCAGAGGTGATGGAAAAGGTACAGGCCGACGTGGCTCAGTACCGCAGCACGCTGGTAGAGTCTATCATTGCCTCTGGCAATGAATACACGCATGGCAATTTCAAAATCAGCTTGGCATCCGCATTCGGTTTCTGCGATGGCGTGAAACGCGCCATTGAAATAGCTTACGCCACTTGTCACTTGTTCCCAGATAAGCGCATTTGGCTCATCGGGGAGATTATCCACAACCCCGAAGTCAATGCCCGCTTGGATGCCATGGGGCTTCTGCACCTGCCTTGGAATCTCAGCGATGAGCGCTACGCCTCCCTCACGTCGAATGACGTGGTCATCATGCCCGCGTTCGGCGTGTCTGTGCAGATGCGTGCCTTCTTAGACGCTAAGGGGGTGCAGTTGGTGGACTCTACCTGTGGCAATGTGGTCAAAGTGTGGCAGCGTGTTCGCACTTATGCCCGCAAGGGTATCACCAGCATCATCCACGGAAAAGTCCGCCACGAAGAAAGCATCGCCACGGCATCTCATTCGCGCGGAGATGATGGCAAAGGCCATTTCATCGTCGTCTTTAGCGAGGATGACGCTCGCTGCGTAGCTGATTACATTGAGGGGCGCGGTCAACGAGAGGAGTTCATGGCGCGGTTCCGCCACAGCACCTCGCCTGATTTTGACCCTGACATGCACTTGCTTGAGGTCGGCGTTGCTAACCAGACCACCATGCTTAAGGATGAGACGGCTCGTATTCAGCAAATGATACGCCGAGCCGTTGAGAAGCGAGATGGCAACGCTGAACGCTGCCATCTGTTCGACACCATTTGTGGCGCTACGCAAGATCGTCAAAACGCGCTTTATGAATTGCTGGAACGACCGCTTGATGCCATGTTTATTGTCGGCGGCTACAATAGCTCCAACACGACACACTTGGCCCACATTGCTTCGCTTCACTTGCCTACCTTCTTTATCAAATCAGCGGATTGCTTGCTTGATAAAGAGCAAATCAAGTGCTATGACCTGCAATCTAAAAGCGAGCAGATATGCCAGCTCCCGCCTGCGTTGATGCATCCTGCGATGCAGTGCCACATTGGCATCACGGCGGGCGCATCTTGCCCGGACAATGTGATTGAGCAGGTCATTTCTCGCATCCTTTCGCTGCGCCAGGGCTAAGCGCTTCTTTTTATTCAATGAAAAAACCGCGTCGATGAAAAAATCGACGCGGTTTTTGTTTTGCTGTTGGAAGCTTTATTAGAGTTCAGGAGAGAGAACCATGTACTGACCCGCGGTGGCGCGGCCACGCTTGGTCTCGGGGAAAATCTCCTTGGCCATGGTGCCCTTTTCATCATCATTTTCGTCTTCGGTGATGTCGTCATCCTTCATGTCGGAGACGGAGCCATCGCACTTCAGCACGAACACGTGGCCACCAAAGGAGTTGAGGTCATACACCACCTTCTCGCCAGAGTAGGGCTTGTCGGCGGGGTATACGGAGCTGATTGCGAGCGGAGCGTTGCTAGCGGTTACGCTGGCTTTGATGGTTTCGTCGCTGGAGTCCTTCTTCATCACATAGGAAAGACCATTTTCGCCACGCTCAAGGGCGCGACCATTAGCCAACTTGTCGTCAGCTTCCTTGGTCATCTTGCCAGCGCAGTTTACCTTGGCGTAGAAGTTCTTCTCCGTGGTGTTGGAGCGAGTGTAGTAAATCTGGCGGAAATAGGCGTTGGAGTAGTCGCCCTTCAATTCACCAAAGTTGTAGTCGGGCTGAGATTCCAACAGCTTCTCAGCAGTAGCATCGCAGGGATAGCTGCCGTTGTCGGTCTTGAACTGCTGCATGATGGTCGAAAGCGTCTTCAGGTTGGAGCTTGCCATCTGGCGATCACCATCGTTCATGTGATCCATGATGGGACCATAACCTACTGCTGCCAATGTGGCGAGAATGGCAATCACGACCATCAATTCGATAAGGGTGAAACCACCCTTCCTGTTTTTCTTGAATGGAGATAATTTCATGCGAATTAGTGCGGTGTAGCTGACTCTCTATATAGCAGGTTATCTCACTTTTTGCAAGCTGCAAATGCCGAATTTTGTGATTTTTACCCCCCGTTGCGGGTAAAATAGATTTTAAATTCACTAATAACAAAAGGATGAATTTGTAAAAATTACGAATTATCAATAGATTATAAAACCCAAAAAGGGGGCTTGATGACGTGGAGTGTTTTGTGCAGTAAGATGGCGAGTATGGAAACACCATCATGTAAACCCGATGTAGATACTCACCCAGCTTATTTAACATTGTCTCAGGTGCGGCAACTGATGAATGCGCTGAAGACCCATGACAACGCCTCGTGCGCGGCGGCAGTTGTTTTAATGCTTTGGGGCGGGGTGAATTTTAATGAATTAAAGCAGTGGCGGTGGCGAGATGTGCTCGAGACGACACACCTCTCTCAAGCGGTGTGTTTACCCGAGCCTGCGAGACAATGGATGAAACGGACGGGGTACTTGGGTGTGCCAGATGCTGCAATCCTCCCGCATGGATGGCGTAGACGCTGGGCACGCTTGAAACAGCAACTAGGCATTCCCCATGCCGAGCTTCTCAAGGAAACGCATCGACAATGGGCCGGGGAAGATGCGTTCCTACGTATCTTGGCCGATTAACCGCGGTATTTGGCCTTTTGGTGCTGCCAAATAGCGTACGCTGCGCACAGGATATTGGGTATCCAGAGCACAATGTAGGGAGTGATGCCACCCGCCTTGCGTGAGAGTTCGCAGAAGACGAGGGCTACAAAGTAAACTGCTGCAACGATGATACCCAGGGCAAAGCCTGTAGATGTATCCTTGCGGCGAGCTGTAATGGCCAGCGGTACACCAATGAGGGAGAACACAATGCATGCGCAGGCAAATGAGGCTCTTTGTACACCTTCTGTCCGGAAGGCTCGCTCATTTTTCTTGTTCATTTCTTTGGTGTAGCGGCGGGCGTCTGTATACGCCGCTTCCCAAAGCAAATCAGCGCAGGGGAAGGTGGGATCAAGCGCCGCAACCTCCTTGTGCTTCTCCATGCTCTTGATGTTGACAAGTTTGGTCACTTCCAAGTGTTCAAGCTCCGCTGCTATTTCGGAGTTGGTGAATCGGTTCGGCTTGAACTTGCGGCGCGTGCGAATGGGGATATGGATGCGCAGGGGCAATTCTTCAATCGTGGGCAAATCGGTGATGTTGCCATCTCCGGCGTGTTCAATTGTTGCCTTATGCAGCGTGAGCTGCAGCATACGCGTCTTCAAATCGAACTCACCAATCGTGGCAGATTGGGCGTGAATGGCGTGAAAATCGGCCACCCCCATGCTTTTTTCATCATTCAGGGGGTACATGTGAACGCCGTAGATGATATCACCAGATTTTCCTTCTGTGTACAGCTGGATTTTGTCCAGTTTTGTAGCTCCTTGCCCCGAGCTAAGCAAATTGCGCGGGTTGTCCATGGCGGCTTTGAGCACAAGCTCCGTCATGGCTTGCTTGCCATGAGGTGCTACTTCGATATTGATGTAGTAGCAAAGCCCAGAGAGCACAATCCCCATGCCAATGGCCGGAGCACTCAGTCGCCACAAGCTAAGACCCGCCATGCGCATGGAGGTGAGCTCGTTGTCGGCGGCTAATCTGCCATACACCAGCAAAACCGCGGTGAGAAAGCCCCACGGTACGGAGAATGTAAGCGAGAAAGGAATGACTTGCAGGATGAAATCAATAACAATGCTGGGCGGCGCACCACTCTCAACCAAAAGTGCGTGTAACTCTTTGAATAATTGACCCAACAACATCAATAAGGTCAACGATAACACGCCCAAAAAGGTGACGCTTATCAACTGTCGCAAGATGTATCGGTCAATCGTTTTCATGAAGAGTCAACTCCCCACTTGGGGCTATACAGCGGTATTCTAGCATATACTCCCGCCTTTTGCAAATAAGAAATCAAATTATCTTAAATAAATTCGCTTCAAATTTCGTGCCAGTGTGGGGAGCGGGGCGCCACATGCAAAAAGCATCCCGCGATGGTGGTCGCGGGATGCTTTTTGAGGGAAGATAGGAGTTTTGTTTTATGCCCAGAGAATATCAATCAGGGCTCGCGTTTCATCTCCACAGGAAAGATTGTGGGAAGAGCGGTTGCCTTTCACGGTGTGAGTAATGGTAATCTGCTGGTTGGCGTGGCTTTCGTGCTTGAAGGCGATGCGCATGCGCACAGGTTCGCCAGAGGGGGTGAGGTCACTCGGGAGGGTATCGAGGGCCCAAATGAGGTAGGCGCTATTATTGATGTGCCCGTTGAAGTCAATATCTCGGCGGGACGAGAGCAATGATGCTTCGCAGGTTTGCTCGGGGGCATCCGCGGGCATATCGGGCATGCTGCCAGCGATGATGGCCTCGCTCGGGACGTCTAGGTTGAGGCTGGTGCGCTTGAGCGGGACCAAACGGCGTGTGTTGATATCAATGAGCGCCCAGTACAAATCAGCCTTGGCCAGGACTTGCCCCTCGGCGTCTGTCATTTCAACAAATCGGTGGGCCTGCAGGGGGGAGGCTTTGCCTGTGTTGGTGCGCAGGGTGACGGTTTCTTTCCACCGCGGGAGGCGGATGAACTCAAAATCGCCGCTCAGCTCCACCCAGATGATGCCACTGCGAATCGCCCAGTCGTAGCCAAAATCAAGTGTGCTGGCGTGGCTCTCTGCCATCTCTTGACACAAGTGCAAGAAACACTCAGGCTTAAGTCGTAAGCTGTCGTTGCATTCGTAGCTGGTAATCTTGTGCTTAAGGGTAAAGTCCTCCATAGAGCCGACTCTATCATGCTGCGGTAGCTTTGTCAAGCTTGAGAGAACAAATCAGCGCGTCGCTTTGAGCACCCATGTGACAACACCGAAGAACGAAGCCTGCGTTGTGGGTGTGATATGGATGGGGGCAAATTGAGGATTAGCTGGGACGAGGCGTATACCATCAGCGTTTTTTTCGTAGTATTTGACGGTGAAAGCCCCCTCGAGTTCCGCGATGATGATGTCGCCGTTGCGCGGGGAAAGGCTGCGGTCTACCACGAGGACATCGCCATCAGCTATGCCGGCGTCGACCATGCTTTCGCCCCGCGCGCGAATGAAGTAGGTGGCTGCGGGGTGGCGTATGCACAAGTCGTTGAGGTCCAAATTGCCATTAAGCTCGCCCGCTGCGGGTGAGGGGAAGCCCGCTGCCACTTCTTCGGCAAAGAAGGGCATGCCTGATTTTTCCAAGTCAGGATGGTCTGCGTTCATCGAATTGGACGGTCTGTTGCAGGATGTACTGGTACAGCTCAGTGTAACTGTGCGCGGTATCGGTGATGCGGTAGGGGTAGGGGATATCGCAGGGGGTGACGGGTGGGTAGGTGTACCACTGAGTCAGCACGTCTGCCATGGCCGCAGGGTCTGATGGGGGGATTCTGCCCTCAGGGAGGAAAGATGAAAGAAGCTCGCCTACAGAGCCATGATCATAGCCTGCCACTGGCCGGCCTAGCGCCAAGGCCTCCAGAATCGTGTGGTCGTGTGTGGAGGGCTCGTGTGCCAGAGAGAGGGTGACATTGCAAGTGGCCATCACATCTCGCATGTCGGTGCGGGCCCCAATCCAGGTGATGCGATTCTCAATTTGAGCTTGAGAAAAAAGGTTGCGCAGGTGCTCCACGTAGCCCGGAGTCGAGAGACGCACATCGCCTGCAATGTAGGCGTGAGCTGGCACTCCATTTTTAAGCAGCTGTTGGAGGATGGGCACCAAATCATCCAAACCATGCACGGGGGAGAGAGCCCCTGGTATGCACAGGGTGAATGCCTCTTTTTTTCCGGGGTGGGCGCGCTCCCATTGTTCGCTCCAGTTTTGGGAGGGCTTGTAATTAGGAAAACACAGGTGTTGGTTGACCCCGTAGGGGATGACCCAAGGCTGTTTTTGCTTGCGGAAAAGCTCGCTATGCTCCCCCAGTACGCTGCGTAAGTGCTTGGAGACTGTGGTGAAGCAGTTGCAGTAATTCAAACCCATATTGGCAAATCCTGCGAGGGGGTATCCGGTCATGACTCCCACGATGGGGGGCTTTTTCTTCAGTTTTCGGCAGGTGATACCTGCTATCCACGCTGCTTCTCGGGAATAAACTTGGAGAATGTCAGGTTCAAACTCACGGATGAGCGATTTGAGCTTACTCTTGCCGCGAATGGCGGTAAGGATGTTGGGCTTGTTACAGCGTGCGTGTTGTATGCCGCATTCTTGCATGCGACTCACCAACTCGCAGGGGGGCGCCAGCACGAGGTTTTGGGTGCCGCGTTCTTGCAGCGCACACGCCAAGTCTGCCGCTAGCCGGCTCAAACCAGCGGATTTCAGTTGGGGCGAAAAATGAAGGATTTTCATGCCTTGGGCGGACAGAGTGATTGGTACAACTCGATGTGGGCATTAATCATGTCCTCGCGCTTGTAGGGAGAGGGCAATGGGTGCTTGGGTATGGGGCGTTGGGTGTACCAATTTGCAAGGATGTCGACCATCGCAGCGGTGTCTTTGGTGGGGCATTTGCCTGCGGGTAGGAATACCTCGAGCTGCTCGCCCACGCCGCCGTGCTCATATCCTGCTACGGGGCGCCCGAGGGCCAGGGCTTCCAAGGTGGTCTTGCCAAAGGATTCTGGCTGCAAGGTGAGTGACAGCGTCACATCGCAGGCGCAGAGCACGTCTCGCAGGTCTTGGCGGTGCCCCGTCCATGTGACACTTGCCGTAAGCCCTGCTGCTTCAAAGGCCTCTTCGAGTTCGCGGCGCAGGGCTTCTTTCCCCTTTTTCGTTTCACCCACAATGACGGCGTGGGCGGGGATGCCTTTGGCCTGCAATCCAGATAAAATGGGGACAAGATGCTGGGCACCCTTGATGCGGGTGATGCGCCCGGGGAGGCACAAAGTGTACTTACCCTCAAGTTCTGGGTATGCGCTGCGCCACTCGTTCATCCACTCTTCCGATGGCGCATAGCCATAGAAGTTTTGCTCTGTATCCACAGAGTTGGGGATGATGCTGATGCTCGCCGCATTTGTGCGAGGGTAGTGTTGCAAGATGTGATCGCGCATGCAGTTGGAGACAGCTACAACCTTGTCGCCCTTGGCCATGATGGCCGAGTAGAAATTGACGGAGTGAAATCCGTGGAAGGTGGTGACCACGGCGGGGCGGTACTTGGGCGACAGCCGCTTGCATGCCAAATGCCCCACCCATGCCGGCACGCGGGAGTGCAGATGCAAAATCTGCGGGCGCTCGTGTTTAATCAGTCGCGCCATTTTGCCGACCATGAGGAAGGTGTGCAGGCTTTTTTTGCCAATGGGGAGGGTGATGTGGCGTGCGCCCGTTTTCTCAACGGCTTCTACCATTCCACCGCCTGCTGACACGACTACACATTCCTCCCCTCGGGCGCAAAGCCCTTGGCAGAGTTCGAGAACGACTTGTTCAACCCCGCCAGACGAGAGCGAGGGAAGGAGATGCATGATTTTCATGACAGAAGTTCGGGGAATTTTTGGAGAATGTAGTCGGCGGCACGACCAGCTTCGTTGAGGATGCTCTTAGAACGAGGAATGATGCCTTCTTTTGCCCACTCGGTGAAGGTGCAGGCGCTGCCATCTTCGATGAGCATGCTGAGCCCGCGCACAACACGCGAGCATTTCTGCGCATCGCGGTTCTTGCGCGGGAGTTCCAGAATGCCCACGGGAGCTCCGCTAGAGAGGGCTTCGTAGACCATGGAGACGCTGTCCTGCGTGACCCACACTTCTTTGGCTGTGGCCAAGTGGTCTGCTACCCAGTTGGGCCCTGTCGTTTCAACGGGTTCTACTTTCATGCTGGGACAGGCATTTGCTACATCAGCCGCAAAATCCTGCGGCGTGCGGCGAGAGGTTGTCAGCACCATGGGGTTTGTTGTGCGTCGGGCAAGTGTTGTCAGCTGGGTGAGCACAAACTCAGAATCCCAGATAAACTCCTTGCTGGGGCCACCAACGAGGATGAGGGTTTCTTTCTTTTCCACCCCCTCGACGGGGCGAATGGAGTTGATGGCACCCACCGTTTGGAAAATGTGCCCCTTGGTGTTATCGCCGTTGGGTAAGTCATGGCGGGGGATGATGCACAAATCAAACGAACTGAGGGGGAGACTAGGTTTCATGCAGACCATGCACAGGCATTTTTTGTGGCTCGCGAGGCTGAGCGCCGCAAAATGTGTGCTGTGGCCAGCGCAAAGCACCAAATCTGGCTGCGGGTAGTCCAAATCCTTGCCTTTGTAAAAGAATTTGCCTAACCAGCTCTTGTTGGTGATGTCCACCATGTAGTAATCATGCTCTTGCTCGGGCTTTTGAGCTCGCGCACGCTCGAGCAAAGCCTTGGCTAAGCCTTGAGTTTGTGAAAGATGGCCTCGTTTACCATCGCTTACAATATAGATAATCATGCAGGATGTCTTGGGCGGTGAAATTTATTGAAGAGGAAGCGTGATGCGCCCTTGAAGCTGCGCCCCGAGGAAGGGTGTGTTCAAGGTGCCGCTCGGCAGGGAATCGGCTCCCACGGTGAAACTGCTTTCGGGGTCGAAGAGTAAGAGCGGCGCGGCCGTCGGTACGTCTTCTTCCAAATCAATGGGGTTGGCGATACTGACGGGGTTGATGCAGCATGTGCGTACCACATCTGCCCAGCTCAATTTGCCAGGCTTGATCAGGTGCGTGTAAATAGCTTGCAAGAAAGTGTCAAGAGCTATCATGCCCTGCGGTGCAGAGGTAAAATCTTGCTTCTTCGCGAAGGGTGTGCAGGGGGTGTGGTTGGAGACAATACAGTCGATGGTACCATCGCGCAGGCCTTCCAGCAGCGCCTCGCAATCTGCGGCGTCGCGCAGGGGCGGGAGTGTTTTGTACGTCGTGTCGTAGTCGCCCACGTTTTCGTGGGTGAAGAGAAGGTGGTGCAGGGCGACTTCTGCGGTGACTTGCTGTCCCTGAGCCTTGGCTCTGCGGATGATATCGACCCCGCCGGCTGTACTGACTGTTTGCACGTGCACCTTGGCACCTGCATCTGCGGCCAAGCGCAAGGCTGTGTCGATGCCGATTTCTTCTGCGCAAGGCGGTGTGCCGTGCAGGCCGAGATTGTAGGAAGTGGTACCGGGTTGGATGCAGGTGTTGGCCGTCAGGGCGGGCACATCCCCGCGCAGGGCAAAGGTAAGACCAATCTCCGAGGCATATTTCATGGCTCTGTGCAGCATCAAGAGGCTGCTGGGGGCTTTCTCCCCATCACTCAGGATGCTCACGCCACGGGCTGCCAGTGTGTTGTAGAGCGCTTGCTGCTCACCCTGCATGCCTTGGGAGATGCAACCTGCCGTCAGCATTTCTGCCGCAGAGCGTTGGGTGACGGCATCGTGGAAGCTATCCAGCGTGGCGGCGTTGTCGAAGCAAAAACCCGGCGAGGGCATCACCAGCATGCCCCATACACCACCAGAAATGGCGGCTTGCCCCGCTCGGCTCACACATTCGCGCTTGCTGCGCCCATCAATTTCGATGCTTGCGTGCATGTCGAAAAGCGCGGGCATGAGGATTTTGCCCGTGGCATCGTGTACTCGCGGTGCATCGGCGGGGATATCCAATTCCCCGGCCGGGGCGATGCGCTCGATGCCAGGCAGGCAGATGCCGCTCAGCTCGCAGCATGTGTCAGACTCTTGGCCCAGACAGAAATCGTACGGTTTGCCATCAAGAACCCAAATGGCGTTGCGGATGTATGTGTTAGTCATTGTTTTGAGTCTGGGGGGTAAGGTGGTAGAGGATGCTCATGCGGGCTGCAATGCCGTTTTCAACTTGATTGCACACGAGGCAGTTGCGGTAATCCATGGCGGCATCACACAGTTCTACGCCGCGGTTGACCGGCCCCGGGTGCATGATAGAGAGGTCGAGATCATCGATGCGGCGCAGGCGCTCATCCGTCACGCCGAAAGCTTGGTGGTAGTCCTTGGCGGGGAAGAAGGGGGTGTCGATGCGTTCGTTTTGCACGCGCAGCAGGTAGATGACATCGGGCTTCCATTCAAAGACGTCGTCCCAGTTGGTGAAGCGCGGGATGCCAGTGTAGCTTTGCGGGGGTACCAAGGGGCCAGGCCCCATGTAGGCTACCTCCGCCCCCAAGCGCTTGAGAATGGTGCTGGTGGAGCGTGCTACTCGGCTGTGCAAAATATCCCCAATGATGACGACTCGCTTGCCTGCCACCGTGCCGTATTTTTCGCGGATGGTGAAGGCATCGAGAAAGGCTTGGCTGGGGTGGGCGTGGGAGCCATCGCCCGCGTTGATGACGGCAGCTTTGCAATGGCGGGCAATCACAGCGGGGATGCCGCTGTTTTTGTGGCGCACGATGATGTAGTCCATCTTCATGCTCATGAGCGTATCAATCGTGTCGTGCACGCTCTCGCCCTTCACCACGGATGAGGTGGAGACGGTGAAGGTGGTCACATCTGCCGAGAGTCGGTGAGCGGCTACTTCGAACGAGGAGCGCGTGCGTGTGCTCGGTTCGTAGAAGAGGGTCAGCACCGATTTGCCTTTGAGAGCGGGTACCTTTTTGACACTTTTGGTGAAGATGTCTTTCATGGCGGTTGCGCTGTCGAGGATGGTGTTGATGTCCTCGTTGCTCAAATCGCCAATGGTGAGCAAATCTTTTCTTGGTTTCATGGTGATGAAAATCAGTATGTAATATCTTCTTTGCCGTCAATTTCTTGCAGGTGCACCTTGACGCATGCCTCCACGGGGGTGGCAAAGGCAGCGGTATCGGGGTGAATGGGGAGCTCTCTCCCGCCGCGGTCTACCAATGCGTACAACTGCACACGGGCGGGGCGTCCATATTCAAACAGGGCATTGAGTGCGGCTCGCACCGTGCGCCCCGTGTCAATCACGTCGTCCACCAGAATCACTCGCATGCCATCGGTGGAAAAGGGGAGATAGGAGGCGCGCAAGGCTGGCTTGTGGCTCAGCATGTCAAAGTCATCTCGGTACAGGGAGATGTCAAGCGCTCCGTAGAGCGCTTGTACGCCAGCCTCCTGGAGCAAAGATACGAGCCGCTGGGCCAATATGTCTCCATGGCTGATGAGGCCTACCACCGCCAATTTTTCAGTGGCGGTGGTGCTGGCGACGATGCGCTCCGCCCAGTCGCGGAGGGCACTTTGGATAGCATCTTTGCTGATGGTGGGCATGGTGTGCGATTATTGTGCGAGCTTGATGATGCGGTGTGCGGCCATCGCTGCGTTGATGGGGGTCTTCTTGTGCAGCCCCACGGTGGTAGCGGGTACTCCGCCGGGCAGCTGAGAGATGGCCAGCAGCGCATCCACGCCGTTGAGCGGGCCACAGGGAACAGGCACGCCGATGACGGGCAACTCTGTGTTCATGACCACCACACCGGGCAGCGCTGCGGAAAGCCCTGCCACGCAAAGCAATACGGCCTTGGTGCCTGCTTTTTCGAGCCCGGCCAAGTATTCGATGAGGGCGGGCAAATCACGGTGGGCAGAGTAGATAACTTCCTCGTGCTCAACACCGTTTTCTGCGAAATATGTACGTGCGGGCTCCATGAAGGGGAGATCGCTCTTGCTGCCATAGATAGTGATAACTTTCATGCTGACGCTTATTCTAGCATCACCCCCGTGCGCACGCAAGCTAAAAGCTTTGTCAGCGCCCCACAAATGGCACAAAAAAGCCGGGACGCGTGGGCGTCCCGGCGGAGAAATGATGAGGGGGTGCGTGGCGTTGCTTCAGAGAATGAGCATGCAGTCGCCATACGAGAAGAAGCGGTAGCGTTGCTCTACGGCTTGGCGGTAGGCTTCCATGATTAATTCTTTGCCCGCAAAGGCAGATACAAGCATGATGAGCGTGCTCTGCGGCAAGTGGAAATTGGTGAGCAAAGCATCCACCACCTTGTATTCGTAGCCAGGGTAGATGAATATATCGGTCTCACCAGCACCAGGGGGCAGGGGGCGCCCGTGGCGTGTGGCAAGCGTTTCTAGCACACGCACACTCGTCGTGCCCACGGCGATGACTCGCTTGGCGTCCTCAATCGCGCGGCTTGTTTCCTCTGGCATCACGAAGCTCTCACGGTGCATGTGGTGGTCTGCCACATACTCGGCTTTCACGGGGCGGAAAGTACCCACCCCCACATGCAGAGTCACAAAGCTATGCGGAATCTTGGCCAAAATATCTGGGGTAAAATGCAGCCCTGCGGTGGGTGCTGCGATAGCGCCTTCGTGTTGAGCGTAAATGGTTTGGTAGCGCTCCTTATCGGCAGGCTCGCTTTCGCGGTTCATGTAGTGGGGCAGCGCGAGTCGGCCATAGGTCTCCTCGTCGACTAGCTTGTCCCAGCGAATGTAGCGATACCCTTCATCGTCGATGGATTCGACCGTCCCTGTGGCGTCTCCGATGTGCACGGTGCGCCCGACTTTCATTTTTTTGCCGGGGCGGACGAGGCATTTCCACACCAGTTCTTGAGCCAAGCCAGCGCGCACCAGTTCAATTCCCCCGTCGTTGCTGAAATAGCGCGCAGGGATGACTTTGGTGTTGTTGAGCACAAGGTGGTCTCCCGGCATCACGTAGTCGGTGATGTCGCTGAAGTGGCGGTGCTCAATCAGCCCTGTGTCGCGGTGCACTACCAGCATGCGGGATGCGGCGCGGTCAGGCAAGGGCCTATCCGCGATGAGCTCTTCGGGCAGGTGGTAGTCGAAATCAGCTGTACGCACGGAGTTCTCGGTGGGTTAGCAGGGGAAAATGGCAATGCGGCGCAGCACTTCATCGCGCCCCAATGTCTGCATGATGACATCGATGCCCGGGCCTGCGTGGCAGCCGGTCAACGCCATGCGCAGCGGGAACATCATGGCTCCCACTTTCACGCCATGCGCCTTGGTAAGCGGCTTCACGATTTGGAAGGCAGCCTCGCCACTCCATTCGCCAAGCTCCTGCGCAGCTTCAACAAAGAGGTTGAGCATCTCTCGCGCATTTTCTTGTAGCTTAGCCATGGATTCCTCCTCGTATTCAAGCACTTGCACCCACTTGACCCATGCGGGTACCTCGCTCAGCAGCTGTACCTTGGTCTGCACAGAGGGCAGCACCTCACGCAGTTGGGGGGTATCCTGCAAACCTGCAGCGGTGCAGAAGGGCATGGCCAGCTCTACAAAGGTCTCGGGAGCCAAGCGCATGATGTGCTGCTGGTTCATCCACTTGCACTTGGTGATGTCGAACTTGGCGGCGGCACGGTTCACGTTCTCCAGAGAGAAGAGGTTGATGAGTTCCTCCTTGGTGAAAATCTCATCGTCGCTCTTGGGGCTCCAGCCCAGCAGGGCGATGAAGTTGACCACGGCATCTGGCAGGAAGCCTTCTTCGGGGTAGTTGCCCAGCTGGGCGCCTACGTCGCGCTTGCTCATCTTGGAGCCATCGGGGTTTTGGATGAGGGGGATGTGGGCATACACGGGGGGCTCCACGCCAAAGGCGTCGAAAAGCTGCAGGTGCATGAAGGGGTTCATGATGTGGTCTTCACCGCGGATGACATGGGTGATTTTCATCTCGATGTCGTCCACCACATTCACCAAGTGGAAGATGTAGGAGCCGTCCGTGCGCTTCACCACCATGTCGGGGGTGTTGTCCACGTTGTTGTAGTCCACAGAAATATCGCCGCACACCATATCGTGCAGGGTCATCACGCCCTCGCGCTTGAAGCGGAAGCGCCACACGGTGCCTTCGCTCGTGCCGGGAATTTCATCGCCGTTCTTGTCGCGCTTGTTGGGGGCAGGGCACTCATACACGCGCCCCATCTCCACCAATTTCTGGAAATAGCGGTCGTATATGTCCTTGCGCTGGCTCTGGAAGTACGGCTCGTAGGCACCACCTTTGCCTTCGCCCTCATCCCAATCCAAGCCCAGCCAGCTCATGCCGGTGAAAATGGCCTTCATGGCATCTTCCACATGGCGTTCTTGGTCGGTGTCTTCGATGCGCAGCACAAAGGTGCCGCCCATCTTGCGCGTGAACAAGTAGTTGAACAGCGCCGTGCGGGCGCCGCCTATGTGCAGATATCCTGTCGGGGAAGGAGCAAATCGGGTGCGTACAGTCGTAGACATGCGCGCCTTATACACCCAACTTACGCTTTTTTCAAGCTTAATCCGCTATGCAAACACAGGATGACATGCGCTGCCGCCCCTTAGTTGCGCTTGGCTTTCGCTTCTCGCAGCCGCAAATAAAGGCCGACCCAGCATCTCTGCGGCAAAATGCACAATAAGGGCCGCATGAGCCGGAATAGAGCGCTTTTTTTCAGCATAGCCCACGCCAACGGGACCTCGCTGAAGAGTTTTCGCAACAATTCATTCTTTTGCTTGGGTGTCGCGTCCCCGTCCGTGATGCGTTCGAGGTAGTTGTGAATATTCGTGCGGAACCACGTGCAGAAATGCGCGTTTGTGTCTGCGCCGTGGGCTGTAGCCTCTTCCGCAATGGCCTTGAACCCCACAAGCATGCTCTCCAATTTGGGAAAATTGCTGCGTTCGCTGGCGGTGATGGCGCCGCTCCTTTGCCGGTAGTAATATGTCACCTCCTGCACACAGGCAATTTTGGGTTTGCGCACCACAAGGGCAAAGGCCCAGGGCTCATCTTCATGAAAAATCCCTTCAATAAAGCTCACTTGACAGGCTTTGTAAAAGCGGGTGTCGATGAGGCGGTTCCAGGCCATCGGGTAGATGGCGCGCTTGCAGTGCAGCTGCAGGGGCTCGGACTGTTGGGGCGAATCGGGGCAACGCAAGGCCCAAAATCCCTTTGCGATGCTGCCCTCCGTGTCGTACATGATGTGGCCATACACCATATCAGCCTGGCTGGATAGCGCCTTGTTCACCATGAGCTCGATGGCTTTGGGGCTCAAGTAGTCATCACTGTCCAAAAAGAAGAGATAGGCACCTTTTGCCACTGCGGTCCCCGTGTTGCGGGCGGCAGAAAGCCCCCTGTTTCGCTTGTGGCGCAGCACTTTCCACGGCAAGGTGCTGTGCGTCAACACTTCTTCCGCAAGCGCGATGCTGTTGTCCTCTCCGCAATCATCCACCAAAATAACCTCAAGATGCGGGTAGCTCTGGGCCACCACAGACTCCGTGCATGGCTGGATATACTCTTCTACCTTGAAGACGGGTATGACGATGGACACCAACGGTGCGCTCTCTCCCTGGACCGTGTTCATGACTGCCGATAAGCGTAGATGCTCCCGCGCTTCTCCTAGGCCAGCCACTCTGGCCACCTCATCGCGCGGGTTCTCCTACACAATACCATTCATCCCCCGTGGCGTCAACCTCTTTGCGCGTTTCGTGCACTTGTCTCCAAGGGGGCTCAGGCGGGTAAAGCTTGAATTTGAGCCCCAAGTGTGTTATCATGTGCCGCGTCGCCAAGCATGAGAAGCATACGCGAAGGCCAGTACCGAGCATTGGAGCTGCCGGAAATCATCTCCGGCATGCTGGTGCTTTTTGTCGTGTTGTGGGAGGCCTGCTTCGAGCCCATGGCTACTGGCCGGATTGAGCGAGATGTCTTTGTAAAGGGCACACACCTAGCACTTTGTGGCCTTGTTTGGTTCAATACGGCAGCCGTTTTTCTGCATTTTCTGACCCAGCTGGTGCACAAGCGTTGGCCCGGGCGTTTTCTATGGTGGCAACTCATCGTGGGTGGCGTGGCGTCCTTCGTCTTCTCGGGTGGGGTGTGGAGCTTCCTCCCCACGCAGGCCTATTGGGTGAGCTTGCTCCTGAGCTTGGTGTTGGGGGCGTTCTCCTTCGTCAATATCCTTGCCTATCGGCGTGCTCGCCGCCGCTCGCCAGTGCGCGGGCAGGGGGCGTGGTCGCCCGCGGTGGTCTTCTTCACCAGCATGGTCGCCCTTGTGGTCGTCAGCGCGCTCATCCTCATGACCCCGGGCGCGGCTCGCATCCCCATATCATACACAGATGCGCTCTTCACCTGTGCTAGCGCCATATCCATCACTGGACTCACCTGTATTGATGTATCACAAGCCTTAGCACCGCTGGGCAAGCTGGTGCTCTTGTTTGATATTCAGGTGGGCGCCATGGGGGTGATGTCGTTCTCCTATTTTGTGTTGCTGATGGTGGGCAAGAAGCTCAACGTGCGGGATAGCTCCACCATGTCCACCCTGCTGGACCAAGTGGGGGTCAATATCATCCCCTCGCTGCTCAAAGCCGTCTTCTTTGTCACCATCCTGCTCGAGCTGCTGGGGGCCGTCGCGCTTTATTTCCTGTGGCTGGGGCATCCCGGTGTGCCGCAGGGCAACCTCTGGTTCTTCGCGCTCTTCCACTCCGTGTCTGCCTTCTGCAATGCCGGCATCACCCTCTTCCCGGATAACATGGCGCAAGAATGCGTGGCGCATTCCTACGCCGTGCAGAGCGTCATGATGCTGCTGATTCTCGCTGGCACACTTGGCTTTGGTGTCTACTTGGAGGGCATCACCCGCTTGCGCCAACTTTTCTCCAAAAAACGCACCGCTCACCGCTGGAGCACCCACACATGGCTGGTCATCCGTGTCACCTTCCTCGTGCTGCTCATTGGCTCCATTGGTCTGGCCTTGCTGGGCGCGTTTGAGCCCTCCACCCATGCCCGCAGCGCAGATTACAACCTGTGGGAAGGCGCGTGGAACGCCATCGGCCGCTCGGCTGGCTTCAATATTACTGATATCGGGGACTACGGCCCCGTCTACCACATCTTCCTCTGCGTACTCATGTTCATTGGCGGCAACCCCACCGGTACAGGCGGCGGCGTGTATGCGCCCGTGTTCGCCCTGTGTGTGCTGGAGGTATTGCGCGTGCTGCGCGGCCAGCAAGATGTAGAGCTTCACAGCCGCCGCATTGCCCGCAACACCGTAGAGCGCGCCATGGCCACCGTGGTGCTTTCCACATGCTGGATTGTGCTCACCACCATGCTGTTGCTGCTGCTCGAGCCCACCTTGGCCGACAGCGAAAACGGCATCGTCAAAATCCTCTTCTTAGAGGTGAGCGCCTACACCACCACTGGCTTCTCCCTGTGCGACCCCGCCGAGCTCTCCGACTGGTCCAAGATGCTCGTGGTGCTCAACATGCTCTTTGGCCGTGTCGGCATGTTCACCTTCATGCTCATCTTCATCAGCCAGCGCGATCCGTCCCCCATCCGCTACCCCGAGACGCGCCTCCCCCTCAACTAAACCTCACACACACCACCTATTCTTACCATGAAATTCGTCATCATCGGCGCCGGGCAATTCGGCCGAGCTTTGGCTCTGTATCTCACCCAGAGTGGCTACGAAGTCACCATCATCGATGCCAAAGAATCCATCATCACCGAGCTCAAGGACAGCGTAGCCTACGCCATGATTGGCGATGCTACCGATATCCGCGTGCTGCGCCAGCTCGACCTCGAGGGCGACGACACCTACGTCATCGTGGCCGTGGGCGAGGTCTTCGAGCGCAGCATTCTCATCACAGCCCAGCTCCGCCAGATGGGGGTGAAAAACCTCTATGTGCGTAGCGTCAACGAAATCCACGCCAACGTCCTCAAACTCCTCGGCATCACCGAGCTCTTCCGCGTAGAAGACGTGGCAGCCAAGCAGCTTGCCTCCCACTTCGTGAACGAGGGCCTCATGCGTTCCCGCAGAATAGACGCCACCCACTCCCTAGCAGATGTGCGCCTGCCTGCCGAATGGGTGGGCTCCACCCTCATGGAGGTCGACCTCCGCAAGCGCTACCACCTCAACCTCCTCACCGTGCGCCGCGGCAAAGCCCGCGAAGATTCTGGCGAAGATGTGCTCGCCCAGCCCGAGCAACCCGTCATCGACACCCCCGAGCCCTCCATGGAGTTCTTGGAGGGCGACGTCCTCGTCCTCTTCGGCAAAGACACCGACCTTCAGAGCTTTGTAGACCACTTTGGCCTCTAAAACCGCGCTGCGCATCCTCATCTCCCACCCGCACCCATGACTCCTCGCGTCCAAATCCCCACCCACACATACGGCGGCTACATCTTCGACCTCGATGGCACCCTCGTGGACAGCATGCCCACCCACTACCGCGCTTGGCGCATGGCGCTGGCCAATCATGGTTGCCCGCCGCATATCTTCCGCTGGGATGAGTTCAACGCCCACGGTGGCATGGCTGCACACGACATCGTAGCCGATCTCAACCGCCAATACGGGCTCAGCATGCCGCACCACGTCGTGGCTGATGAAAAACGCGCCAACTACGCCCACCTGTTGCACACCACCACACTCCCCGTGATAGCCGAGACCGTGGAGCTTGTGCGCAGCCTGCGCAGCCGCGGCATCCCCTGCGCCATTGGCACCGGCAGCGCCCTCCCGGGTGCCCTCGCCACCCTCGAGTCTGCGGGCATCTCCCATCTGTTCGACATCATCATCACCCCGGACGACGTGCCCCCCGGCCGCGGTAAACCCCAGCCAGATATTTTCCTGCTCGCCGCCCAGCGCATGGGCGTAGCCCCCGCCGACTGCATCGTCTTTGAAGACGCCGAACCCGGCCTCCGTGCCGCCCAAGCCGCCGGCATGGCATCTGCCCGCGTGGCTCCTGTGCCACCACCTGCAGAAGACAACTGAGCCAGAGCAGGGGCCACCCCACCTCATCGCGCCCCAGACCGCCCAAGAGAGGAACACCGCTCCCCGTGGGGTTAGCGCTGCGCCGGCACAATGCCGCATCGCCGCTGGCATTCCGCCCAGCTCACATCGCGCTCTAGCAGCGCGCCCAGCCACTCATCCACCCCAATCTTGGGGGCATTGTTAAATGCGGCAGGATTCGTGATGCGCGTGAACATCACACGCTTGATATCCTTCTTCGCCACCGTCTTGAAGCCAAAACCACCCGGGGAGCCATCCCCCGCCATGTTGGACGACCACACCCGCACGCAATCCCCTTCGTCGCGCACCAAAATCACCAAGTGCCCGCGCTCGCTGCGCCCAATCTTATCCGTCCACCAAATCTTCATCACGTCCGCGGGTCGAGCCTTGGCCCAATCCGTGAAATTCACACCCGCGCCCAAGCGGTGTACCAGCACCGCAAAGCCGGGGCCATTGGCATTGGCACAGCCCCATGGGCCCACACCATCCGCCACGCGCTGGGGCAGCAGCGCCTGCCATGCCTCCTTGCCAATGAGCCGTCGCCCATTCTTGGCATCCCACCGGATGAGCCCCGACACCACCGCAGCATACACCGCACCCGAGCAAAACGATGGCCGTGCACCCCGTGCATCAAACACCGGCTGTCGCAAGCGCTCATTCCACGCAAAAGCTGCCGCCAGCGCATCATGCGCCGCATCCTGCGTGCTATAGCCGCCCGCGCCCCCCTTGTGAATCTCCACAATAGCGGCCTGCAGCGCGTGCCACCAACTGCTATACACCTGCTGCCGCGCCGTCTGCCCCGCACTCTGCCGCGTTTTCAAGCCGCGCGCCCGCTCCAGTTGACGCGGCGTGGCTGCTCCAGCTACCCCAGCGCCAAGCCCCAGCGCTAACAGCATCCCAAGCATCACCCTGTGCAGCATCCTTCCCATCGCGGCCACAGTCTACCCAATGCTCCCGCCCCCTTGCAAGAAAAATCTCTGCGCAGCCGCACATTGTGCTTGCACACCCACACCAAACACGCTACAATCCCTCCACAATCTACATCCCCACCGGGGCATTAGCTCAGTTGGTAGAGCGGTTGCATCGCACGCAACAGGTCAGGGGTTCGAATCCCCTATGCTCCATCTTACCATTGATAGTGCGGAACATCCTCCTATGATTTCCGCACTATCAATTTTTCTTTCTCACCGCTTCCACTGCACCCTTTCCCGCCTTTCTCGAGCATGGACAATGATCATACCAGCCCCTCTGCGTGCCTTATTTCAGCCATCATTCCCGTGTACAATGTCGAGAAATACCTCACAGCGTGCATGCAATCCATAGCCGCCCAAACCCTGACGCAGTGGGAGGCCATTTTCGTCGATGATGGCTCCACAGACCTCTCAGGCAAGACATTGGATGCGTTTGCCGCCCAAGATGCCCGCGTCAAAGTCATACACAAGCCCAATGGCGGTGTTTCTACCGCACGCAATGCTGGTCTGGACGCGGCTACGGCTCCGTTTGTCGTCATGTTGGATGCAGATGACTTCATTGCCCCATCTACATTTCAAAAGCTGTATGATTCCATCACTCAGCACGACTGTGGCATGGCATGCTGCTGCATGCGAAAAATCTTCTCCAATGGGGCGCACGAGGACGAAAAATCCCCCTTTGCTACGGGCAAGCACCCTGCCACCCCCGCCAATATCTACGCCTTCTACATGCGCTCCCCCGCGGCAAAAATATACAGAAGAGATATCATCGAGCGCTACAACATACGCTTCCCCGTCGGCGTAGCCATCTGCGAGGACGACACCTTTGTCTTGTCCTACTGGTCTCACATCACGCATTTTGCCATGGTAGGCGAGCCCTTGTACAACTATTTGCAATCCGACACCTCCGTCCTGCGCCGCTTAGGAGAGGGTAAATTGCCCTACACGGCCTACGAACGCACCCTCGATGTTCCCATCCTCGTCTACAAGCACCTGTGCGAGCACTCCACAGACGCTGCTCACATACGCCGCTGGAGCATCCACCTCATCAAGCACTTGCTCTACTTGTCCCTGTGGATGCAGGAATGCTGCCACAACCCAGAACACGTGGCATCTCTGAGGCTGCACGAAAAACAAAACGCCCAAGAGCTCGCGCACCTGAGCCCCCTCACCAAGTTTTTCATCCGCTTGCGCATCTACTCGGCGCGCTTGGTGAAGCGCATCTTGCGCCGCCTGGGCAAATAAAACGCCCACAGCTTCTACGCCTCATTTTGTGCTGGCCCTGCGGGGCGACTGCGCGCGCGCTTTGGGGCGATGGCCCTTGGGGCAGGGGCTTAGTGATTGGTGGCTTGGCGGCTGGCGCTGCGCTTTTTGAGCACCAGCAGGGTGATGAAGAGAGAGATCAGCGCGAGCGGGAATACGATGAACCAGTTGTGCACAAAGCCGGCTAGCAGGAACGCGGCAAAGGAGACGGCGGAGACGGTGAGTACGTATGGAAGCTGGGTTGATACATGGCTCAGGTGGTCGCACTGTGCGCCGGCGCTGGACATGATGGTGGTGTCTGAAATGGGGGAGCAGTGGTCGCCAGCCACGGCACCGGCAAGGCAGGCGGACATGCCGATGAACATGAGCGGGCTGGTGGGGTCGAAGGTGCTCACGACGATGGGGATGAGGATGCCGAAGGTGGCCCAAGAGGTGCCTGTGGAGAATGCCAAAATGGCTGCCACCACAAAAATGACGGCGGGCAAGAAGTTCACAAACCCTGCGGCAGAGTGCTCCATGTGGAAGGCGATGAACTCACGCGCCTCAAGCGCGGTCGTCACGTTTTTGAGCGCGGTTGCCAGAGTCAGGATGAGGATGGCGGGGACCATGGTGACAAAGCCCTTGGGGATGCAGCGCATGGCCGCCCGGAAGCTCAGCACACCCCGGATGCGGTAGAACACCACAGCCACCACCAGCGCGATGATGGCCCCCCAAGGCAGACCCACGGTGGCATCTGTGGCGCTCAGGGCCGCGGCAAAGGACTTGCCCTCGAGGATGCCGCCCACATACACCAGCGCAAAGGTCTCCAGCCCAAGGAGCATCAGCACCGGGATGATGAGGTCGACCAGTTTGCCACAGCGGGTGTCTTTGTGCGCCTGTTCCTGCATAGATTGCTCGGGCAGCACGGTGTGCACATCGCCGTGTAAGATGGCATTGCGCTCATAGCGCACCATGGGGCCGTAGTCGAAGCGCATGAGCACCAGCATGACCACAAAACAGAGCGCCAGCAGGGAGTAGAAGTTGTACGGTATCGCCTGAATGAACAGCTCCAGCCCATTGTAGCCCGTGCCGGCGGAGTACTGGGAAACTGCCGCCGCCCAGCTCGAAATGGGGGCTATCATGCACACGGGCGCAGCTGTAGCATCTATGATGAAGGCCAACTTGGCGCGGGAAACACGCTTGGCATCAGTCACTGGGCGCATCACACTGCCTACAGCAATGCAGTTGAAGTAATCATCGATAAAAATGAGCACCCCCAAGAAGAAAGTGGCCAGCTGGCTGCCGATGCGGGATTTGATGTGCGCCTGCGCCCAACGCCCGAAGGCCAGGGCGGCACCCGTTTGGTTAATCATGCAGACAAATGCGCCGAGAATGACCAGAAAGATGAAGATGCCCGTGGTGGCCTTCATGCCCTCGATGAGCCCCGTGTTCACCACAAAATCCACCGTTTTCAGCGGCGAGAATTGGGTCACAAAACAGGCTCCCAGCACCACACCCGCAAACAGCGCCGAATACACTTCCTTGAAGATAAGCGCCAGCACAATAGCCAGCACCGCCGGTGCCAGAGACCACATGGTGCCGCAAAGGGGCGATTTTGCCGCCGCGGCTGCCTCCACAGCCCCGGGCAGCTCGGTGGCACCATAACTTTGCATGACCAGCATAGCAACCACAAGCACAAGCAGGAGGAGGAGTTTCTTCATTGTATTCTCTTATCTCGGTTTCAGTATAATCGCGGGAGCGCGAGCAACTTACCACAAAAGCAGCCTTGTGTCAATCTGCATGATGCGGCGGCTGCGTAGAGCCCACACGTGTCCCCCATCTTTGGGCCACGCATGGGGGCGGCTGGGGGGGAGAAGCTACAATGGACTTGATTTTTTGGGTGGATTCTGCTATACTGTGATGCGGCTTTCCGATTGATTACCATGGATTTATTGAACAACACCATCGATTTTCTCAACGGCATCTTGTGGACCTACCTGCTCGTGGCCATGCTCATTGGCTGCGCGCTCTGGTTCACCATTCGCTGCAAATTCGTGCAGATACGCATGCTGCGCCATCTGCCCGTCCTGTTCCGCAGCCGCGCCAGCCAAGCGGGAGACGCGAACACCGCGCGCATCTCCTCCTTCCAAGCCTTTGCCATCTCCATCGCCAGTCGCGTGGGCACTGGCAACCTCGCGGGCGTCGCCGTCGCCATCGTTTTGGGCGGTCCGGGCGCCGTGTTTTGGATGTGGCTCATCGCCCTGCTGGGGGCCAGCAGCGCCTTTGTAGAATCCACCCTAGCCCAGCTATACAAAGTCAGGGGCAAATCCTCCTTCATTGGTGGTCCCGCCTACTACATGAGCAAGGGGCTCAAAAAACCGTGGATGGGCGCCATCTTCTCCCTCCTCCTCATCTTCACCTTTGGCTTTGCCTTCAACTCGGTGCAGAGCAACACCATCTGCCAAGCCTTTGAAGAAGCTTTTGCCATCCCGCCGGTCTACATGGGCATCGCGCTCACCCTCGGCACCCTCGTCATCATCTTTGGCGGCATCCAGAGCATCGCCCGCGTCAGCAGCATCATCGTGCCCATCATGGCGCTGGGCTACATGGCGCTTGCCCTCGTCATCATCGCCATGCACATCACCTCCATCCCCGCCGTCTTCTCCCTCATCATCTCCCACGCCTTCGGTTGGGAGCAGGGGCTTGCCGGTGGGCTTGGCGCCGCCATCCAGCAAGGCATCCGCCGCGGCCTCTACAGCAACGAAGCCGGCATGGGCTCTGCCCCCAATGTGGCCGCCACGGCAGATGTCTCCCACCCCGTCAATCAGGGCAAAGTGCAAGCCATCAGCGTCTTCAGCGATACCCTCGTCATCTGCTCCTGCACCGCCTTCATCATCCTGCTGGGCGGCGTGCCCACTGGGGCAGGGGCCAACGGCATCAAAGTCACCCAAATGGCACTCAGCCAGCAAATTGGCCCCTGCGGCAACATCGCCGTCGCCATCGCCATCTTCTTCTTTGCCTACAGCAGCGTCCTGGGCAACTACTACTACGGCGAAGCCAACGTCCAATACCTCACCCCCAAGCCCTGGGCGCTCACCGCCTACCGTCTCCTCGTCGCCCTCATGGTCTTCTTCGGCTCCGTCGCCAGCCTCAACCTCGTCTGGAATCTGGCAGACCTCTTCATGGGTCTCATGACCATCTGCAACCTCATCGCCATCATCCTGCTCGGCAAATACGCCTTCCGCCTGCTGGATGACTATCGCGCCCAAAAACGCCAAGGCATCGCCGAACCCGTCTTCACCAAAGACCGCATGCCCGACATCGCCGATGATTTAGACTGCTGGTGATGCGCCGCTACCTCGCCCCAAGGCCAAAAAAGAGACCCGCCCGCGTGGCTTCGCCAGACGGAGCAGGGCGTGTGACAATCTAATGTCTATCTAACAACACTTGCAGACTCCTGCCTCTCGTGGCATGATGCCTGCATGAATGATCATTATCCATTAGCAAACAGCTACGGTCTTACTGCCAACCAAGCCAAAGCCATCAAGTTTAAGATAGATTGCCGCCAAGATCTATCTCCTATACTGCGCCTCGATGAGAAAAAGTCCATATCCAATCAGATTGCAGATCCTATCGACCGAGAGAAGGAGCTACAATTCGATGTTGTTGACTATCTTGCCGAGAGACTTCATGCCCTATTTCACCATAGCTGCCATATCTATATCAACTCAGCACACTTTCACCAATACATTGACTTTTTCGCCCATGCCCGAAAGCGCGCCATCGAGACCGAGGCAGAAAACATGCGTAGGTATCATCAGCTCATGCCATGGGTGCAGCGATTTTCATTATTCGTTCTGGGTAGTTGTTTAGAATTTGTAAGAGTTTTATGCCCAGCATCGCGGAATTGTTGCTCGGGGCTTTCGCGTGGCAGGCTGCTGCGTGGCTCAAGACGCAGAGGCTAAGCGGCATCGCCCGCGCGGGGTTGACGGCTATCAAATGGCTGGGGGCACGGCGCGCTGGGGCTTATTGGGCCTTGGGGTGCACGCCGCGGTAGAAGGCGAAGAGGCAGGTGGCTGCCACCCCGCAGCCGATGAGGGTGGCTACCAGCAGGGGCAGGTTGATGGCGCACTCTGGCGCATGTAGCAGGAAGGTGGTGCACATGCAGGTCATGAATAGCGCCGGGAAGAGTGCCATGAGGCAGTTGCGCCCGCGGCGGCGCAGACAGACGGCTATGCTCCACAGCGTGAAGCAGGCCAGGGTCTGGTTGCCCCAGCCAAAGTAGCGCCAGATGACGGAAAAATCGAGCTGCGAAATCAGAATCACCACGGCAAACAGCGGCACAGCCAGCCCCAAGCGGGGCAAGATGCGGGCCTGCTTCACATGCAGCACATCTGCCAGCATGAGTCGGCAGCTGCGCATGGCGGTATCACCACTGGTCACGGCCAGCACCACCACGCCTAGCACCGCAATCATGCCCCCTGTGGGACCCAGCAGCAGGGTGGAGGCGGCGTGCACGGCCGAGGAGGGGTTCTGGACGATGAGGTGGGCCATGGTATCGTGGCCATTGACGATGACGTCTCGCAGGCTGAGGCCTACCACGCACCAAACGAGGGCCACAAGCCCCTCTGCAACCATGGCGCCGTAGAAGACGCGGCGCAAATCGCTGGGTTTGCGGAGGCAGCGCACCATCATGGGGCTCTGGGTGGCGTGGAAGCCTGAAATGGCACCGCAGGCGATGGTCACAAAGAGCATGGGCCAGATGGAAATGCCGCTGGGGTGTTGGTTGCTCAGGAAATCTAAGTTGGGCAGTACCTCGTAGCCGCCCGCAGGCAGCATCACCGCCATGCCCACGGCCATGAACAGGAAAATGGCGCCGAAAAACGGGTAGATGCGGCCAATGATGGCATTGATCGGCAGCACGGTAGCCAAGAAGTAGTAGGCCAAGATGACCACGCTCCACCCCATGGGCGACATGAGGCCGAAGAGCTTGCTCACCATGCCCGCTGGCAGCAGGGTGAATACCACACCCACCATGAGCAGCAGGAAGATGCACACCAAGCGCATGGCATGGCGAGCGGTGGTGCCGAGCTCTTCCCCCACGATTTCAGGCAGGTTTTCGCCCCCGCGCTTGGCCGACATGGCCGCCGAAAGAAAATCATGCATGGCGCCAGCAACGATGCAGCCCAGCACAATCCACAGCAGGGCCACGGGGCCGAACAGGCAGCCCGAAATGGCACCCACCACAGGGCCGAGCCCCGCGATGTTCAGGAGCTGAATCAGGAAAATCTTCCACATGGGCAGGGGAACAAAGTCCACGCCATCGGCCTTGCTCTCGCAGGGCATGGTCATCTTCATATCCACCCCGAACACCCTCTCCGCCAGCCGCCCGTACCACAGATACCCTGCCACCATCAGCAAGGAGAAGACGATATAGATGATAAATCCGAGCATCATACGCGCAAATGTTAGTCGCTGTGCAGCTTACATGCGATGAGCCTGAATTTCAAGCCCTATGTGTGTGTGCAACCCGCACGCTGTGCGACGAGCATGGCTAAAAAAACGGTGCAGTCTGTTTTCAAGACTGCACCGCTCAGGAAGAAAGGTTTAGTTGTTGTTGTTGTTCAGGTTGTTGTTGTTCACGTTGACGTTGATGTTCTGCTGTTGGGGTGCGGTGTCCATTGCTGTCGCCCTTGCCCGTGAATTCAACCAAGTCACCCGTGGCACGCACGGTCGGGAAGCTGAGGAGAATGAAGTAGTTAGCGCGTGTTTCGATGGTGGTGTTGGCGAAAGGGCGAGCCTTACCCTCGGATGTCTCGCCGTTGCGGCGGCACGGTGGGTGCTGGGATGCTGGCGAACCCGCAGCTTACCCTAGGGCTGGAAGTGGGCACAGGCATTGCTGTGCCGGTGGGCCCGGGGTGCATCTTCACAGATGGCTCGGTGGAGCTGCGTAGCGACTATACGAACTTGAACGCCACCTTGGGCTACAAGATGCAATTCTAAGGCCGCGAAGTCGACACCCATTTATCTGCCGCTGTTTCTTCTTGCCGAAACAGCGGCTTTTTGCTTGCGGCTGGGGGTAAAATATGGTAGACAGCGAGTTGCTGGCTCTATGGGTGCAGATGGGTATTCATCCCAGCACAAAAAATACAATAACACAATCAGACCCATATATGAAAAAAGCAATCGTTTCTGCTGCTCTTATCGCTTCCGCCCTTGTTCTCAGCAGCTGTGGTGCTCCCCGCATCGGCGCTGTTTACACCGACATCTCCATGCCCCTGACCGCCACCAACGCCAGCGGTAACAAGGTGGGCACCGCTACCTCTACCACCTACTTGGGCCTTGTGGCTATGGGCGACGCTTCCATCGCCACCGCTAAGAAGAACGGCGGCATTTCCACCGTCTCTTGCGTGGATGAGAAGGTGAACAGCATTCTCGGTATCATCACCACCTACACCACCACGGTGCGCGGCAACTAATACGCTATCATTTCTTGTTTGAATGGCAAGCCTGGGGGGTATGAGTGTATCCCCTAGGCTTGGCTGTTTTGGGGGGTGGTGACTTCATGCGCAGCAAGCTTGTGAGCCGTGAGCCGCTGCTGGCACCATGCTTGCACTTTGTTGAAGATGATGGACAGCGGAATACACAGCAGCCACACCACCACGGCCTCTACGAATGGAATGTGTATTTGGCATGCCATCAGAATGAATAAGATGAGCATGTGGAAGTAGTAGATGTTGGCCGAGTGCTTCTCGCCAATGGTATTCAAAAAGGGCAATGAAAATTGGCTATACTGTTTGCAGGCCATGATAAGCAATACGACTAACGGATAGGTGCAAAAAACGTAGCGATCGTAGGTCTCAAAAACGTGAGCTCGTATTTGAGTTTCTATCAACATGAGAACCAAAACGATAGGCAACCAAATCTTTGCGTTGCAGATGCGGTGGAGGGCTGCTTCATGTTTGTGTATTAAATAGCCCGTGCTCAAAAAGGGCAGAGCTGTGAGGATCGATAACCTCACATGCAGGGCGAGTTGTGTGTTTGCTGGAAACAGAAAATCGGGGTGTGAGCGCAGGAAATAGATGAAAATAAACAGGAGGGGGAAGCTATAAACCAGTTTGGGGCAATAACGCAGCACGACGTAGAGAATCAACAAGGCTTCCCACACGGCTGTCAGGTACCACAGCGTGTTGCAAACCGCTGTGCCAAGGACAAAAGAATGAGCTAGACTTTTGAGCCATACAAGGCCATATTCCCACCAAGCGCCGTGTGCATCTGTGACTGCATGCCAATCCTTGATAAATGCCGAGTAATAGGCCAAGCCTGCTTCTCGGCAGGGGAATAGGGCTAGCAATATGAGCAGTTCGACCATGTACACGGCGGTGACGATGAGCGATAAATGAAATAATTTGCGAGCCCATTTGGTGCACTTTGTGAGCTCTTTCGGCGTGCCGCCGGAATACAGAAGGTAGCCTGTAATGGTCAAAAAGCACAAGGTGCCTACGCTAAATAAAGCCGAGAAGATGGGCTCACCATAGACAGATGAGTGAACGGCCACGACAAAAAAGCAGCTGAATGCCTTGAGAAGATAGAGAGATTCGACCCGTTCCTTTTTTTCTGATTTCATATGATGGGATGGGCCACTTCGCTGCCTGCGCGCCTTGTCTGTACACATTCAACGCCTCACAACAAAATGGATGCGAGGTTATACAGATGGAATGATTGTTTGTCAAGAGAAAGTTGGGATCCAAGTTCTCCGATGGGCAAAAGCAAATAAAATGCGCCTCTCAAAGTTTCCGCAGGAGCCCAAGATACCACAACAGGATGGGGTGTTTGTGGATTCCCTATGCTTTGCTGTTTTTTTGGGGGGGCTTTGCCATCTTTTGCAGTAGGGGACTCACGGTTTGACTGGGCGTTTATAGATATAGGAGCCAATCTGTTTGAAGACGAGGGAGAATATAACGGCAAGCCCCCCCGTTCCAAGGATTACAAGTAAGATGTAAAGATTGGGCTCTATGGTATGCAAGCCGTGCCAGCTGAGAAGCAGGATGAAAAAGGAGTGAAAAATGTAAATGGGGAATAATCCTGGCCCGCCCATCCACTGGAGAATGCGTGGTTGGCGTGTCCATGATACGCACGAAAAAATCAAGATGATTCCCAGCGCAAACACGGCGGAAATGAGGTTTAATACCACAGCTGGCAATAGCTCAAGTTGTTGATGCACAATACAGGATAACATGAAGTATCGCGATAATTGAGCGCTCAATACAAGAGCAATACCACACACCCAAATCGGTATCTTTAGCTTCCGTACCAGTTCCTCTATCCTCGTGCGATAGCAGAAAAATGCCATGCCAAGCGGGAAACACATGACCGTGTCCACCCAGAAATATTCCTTCAGTGCCCCCACAATGCCAATATACAATACACTGAGCACAAGCATACAGAGTAGGACTCGGCCTTGCTTGTTCGGGGCTGTGAGGTTAAACACGATGACACAAGCTACATACATCATCAACGTGGCAAAGATAAACCAGTTTTGGTTGCCACATGAATCCCACGCCAAGGCCAAGGCGAGGTATCGTGTCGTGGAAAAAGACTGCACAAAATCCGGATGCCCTATATACACATTCAATGTGAGGTACAGCAGGAGAGCTACGTTGAAAAAGATGAGCAACTGGATGCTTCTTTTGACAATGGAGGCGGCGTAGCCTGCTTTGTTCACGAAAGAATACATAATCCCGTACCCCGAAATGAAGAAAAAGGGAGCAACCATCAATTGCCCAATTTTGCGGACAATGTGTTTCACGTAAAAGTAATCACCAGCGCACAATTCGCTGTAAAACTGCGGAGTGTGGTGGCAAATGTGGCTGCTGAGTACAATCAAGATGAAGAAAGCGTTGATAACCCTTGTGTTGGCTATCGACATGTATTCGCCGTTGTTACTGATGCTGCCATGCAAGGTTGGCCGACACGATATGGCGTACAAGATGAAGGTTAGGACGATAGCTAGCAACATAAATCCAATCAACTGGCATTTTTGGTTCAAGAGTCCGCATGTGCATCATTCACTTTCTCCCGAACAGGCAGCCATTATGAGTGTAGCGTTATAAATGTCAAGACTAAATCCCCTTCGAACATTGCGTGCGTGGTGTGCGTAGGCGTCCTTTTGGCTTTACCTGCGGGGTAGATTTGCCTCCACTGTGGCCACGCCCTCGCCGCTCTGGCTTCTCGCCATCGTCGTAAGTAAAAACATTTTAACTCTTACCCCCTACCTACAGCAACAGCACATGTGCAGGGTAAAATTTACATGTTTCGCGCCGTTTTTGTCGCTGGCAAGCTGAATATCGCAAAGTACGTAGGATTTCAGCCACACTTAATGTTCATCAGAGGGTGCAACGTCTACCTTAACGGGAATTTTTTTGATGAGGATGTTGGACTTAAGGGCAAGGTCTGTATGCTGAGAGTACTGGCAATTTCTGCAATGGACGAAGAAATGCTGGTAGACGAACTCGAGGGATATGATTTCGGTTGCTTCCCATTGAAGCCCCATTGAATGGTAATGGCAACGGGGACATTTGAGTTTGTAGAAATAGAGCAAGAATGATATGACGGCCAGGAGGAGGGCAACGAAGAATGCCAAAAAGGCGATGTCGAACGGATAGAATTGGTAAACGCCATACCCCACGCCCACCGCAGCGGGAAGTGCAAGCAAAAAGATGGATAAAAGAGCGCTGATATATTTGCGGTAGAGAGGGTACGCCATGAATGAAACAATTATAAGGGATGGGAGAGGTGTCGTCAAGCGCAATGCTTGCTCGTGAGCTCGGCTTGCGCAAAGCTAAAGTGGAGGGAGAGAGAGATTTGTGTTTGCAATGTGGCAGGTTTGCACGGTGGGGGTGCGGCGCGCTTGGCTCGGGAGAATTTTGGCGCGGTGAGGGGGCAGGGGGTGGGCTTGCAGGGGCAGAGCTATGCTACCCCCACGATGCAGGGTGGCGAGGAAACGGTGGAGCCCTATGTGCAGGATTTTCTCCGCTTTGCGGCGCAACACCCTGAGCTTCACTTCTATGTGACGGCCGTTGGTTGCGGCATTGCTGGGTTTGTGCCCTCGCAGATTGCGCCGTTGTTCCGAGCCGCGTTGGCGTTGGATAAATGTCTCTCTGCCTGCGAGTTTTCACGATGTTTTGCATGGTGTGTGAGAAATATATTTCAGAATAATTCTAAAAAAGTGTGGCAACATTCAAGTCTGGGCTTGCGTTGGTGCGGGGAATTCGATACAATACGCGCGCAACGAGGTAGAGTGAGCTCTGCCTTGAGACAATAAAGAACGTAAGCCAGAAAGAATCACTAAGATGATTAAGGTAGCCATCGTCGGATACGGTAATATCGGCAAGTATGCAGTGGATGCGCTGCGTGCAGCCCCTGATATGGAGTTAGTAGGCATTGTACGCCGCGCAGGAAGTGCCCCTGTGCACGGAATCAAAACGGTGTCGGATATTGAGGAGTTGGGGCAGGTTGATGTGGCTCTGCTCTGCACGCCGACCCGCAGTGTGGAGGAGATGGCGCTGCCGCTGCTGGCCAAGGGTATCAACACGGTGGATAGCTACGACATCCACGGCGGTATTGTGGCCCTGCGCCGTTCTCTGGGTGAGCAGGCCAAGGCCAACAATGCCGTGGCGGTGATTTCGGCTGGCTGGGACCCGGGTACGGACTCCGTGATGCGTACGATGATGCTTGCCATGGCTCCCAAGGGTATCACTTACACGAACTTTGGGCCCGGCATGAGCATGGGCCACAGCGTGGTGGCACGCTCCAAGGCTGGTGTGAAGGATGCGCTCTCGCTGACGATTCCCACGGGCTCTGGTGTGCACCGCCGCATGGTGTATGTGCAGCTGGAGGAAGGGGCCACCTTTGCCGATGTGGAGGCCGCCATCAAGGCCGATGATTATTTCTGCCACGATGATACGCACGTGATGCAGGTGGAGGATATTGATTCTCTGCGCGATATGGGTCACGGCGTATACATGGAGCGCAAGGGTGTCTCTGGTGCGACCCAGAACCAAATCTTCAAGTTTGAGATGCGCATCAACAACCCCGCGTTGACGGCTCAGGTGATGGTGTGCGGTGCTCGCGCCAGTATGCGCTTGGCTGCCGGTTGCTACACGCTGCCGGAGATTCCGCCCATGGATCTCTGCCCGGGTGACCGCGAGACGCTGATTGCCCAGTTGGTGTAAGCGCGCCAGACATCAAGGTTTCTATACACAAACGGGATAAGCTACGGCTTATCCCGTTTTTTGTGAGTGTGTTAGAATAGGAGGTCGCGTGGGGATTATTCGTATTGCCTGCTTTTGCGGCGGGCGGCGCGGAGTCGCTCGCGCTCATCGAAAGCTTGGCGCCCCAAGGCGGTGGCGGGGTCCAAATCTCGCGCCGCCTCGAGGGCGGCGATGGCCTCGAGCAGCTTGGCCTCGGAGGCGGGGTTGTGTGCCACGCCTTGGCGGTAGGCCCGCTTGTATTGCTCCATGAGTAGGGGGTAGAGGATGCGCAGACCAATCAATTGGCGGTGCGCCAAGGTGGCTTGAGCCTGCTCCATCAGGCTGCGGCTCTCTGCGATGCGGCTGGCAAGGGCGGAGTCATCCTGAAACTCGATGGTGGCGAGGGCACAGAGCAAGAACAGGTGGGCCTCGAAACGGTGCTTTTGAGCCTCCTCGCGGCGGCCTGCAGCATCTTTGTTGGCTCGGGCTTCTTGCAGGGTTTCAGGGGTGAGCTTGCGCAGGGGGATGGAGGCAAAGGGACCTTGCTCATCTGCCAAGACGAGGGCGGGCAGGGCTGTGATGCCGCACTCCATGGCGCGGGCTTGCGTGCGCGCTTGCTCGGCGGTTTTGCACTCTGCTGGCAGGGAGATGAGCTCGCAGGGCGGCGCATCTGGTGCGGTGGGTAGATGCTTTTGCACAGCCTGGCGGATGTGGTCCGCATTCATCCCCTCTGCCATGAAGACGTAGTGACTCTCTGCCGCGTGCAGCACAGAGGTAAGCAGAAGGGCTGCGCAGGTAAGGAGGTGCTTCATTCGACGCGGCTGATGGTAATGCGCTTGAAGCGCGATTCGGAGGCTTCCGATTCGGTGGCGATGCCAGGCATTTTGGCCAGTTCATTGTGCACCAAGCGGCGTTGGTAGGCATTCAGGCGCTCCATCATCAGCGGTTTGCCGGTCTCGAGCACGCGCTCGGCCTTGGCGCGGGCGCGGCGCAGGAGCTTGGCCTCGGTGCGGGCGCGGTAGTTGTCGCAGTCGATGCGCACGCGCGGGGCGTCTTCCCACTCGGTCTGGATGATGCGGTTGACAAGGTATTGCAGGTCATCCAAGCGGTCGCCTTCCTCCCCGATGAGGAAGCGGGCATCTGGGCTGGCAATCATGAGCATAGGTCCATCTTCGTGGGCGGACACTTCGATGCTGAAGGTGTAGCCCAGCGGGGTGAGGATGTTGGTGAGAACCTGAGTGGCGAGGGGAACGAGACGTTCTTGCGTGTCCATGGTGCAGAAAAAGCGGTGCAAGGGGTGAGGCTGCGTGTAAGAAAGGCCGAATTAGTCGTTCGAGCGACCCAAGAAGCGCAGCAGGTAGAGGAAGAGGTTGATGAAATCCAGATACAGGGTGAGCGCGCCGAGGATGGCACCCTTGCGGCGCAGGTCTTCATCTTCGCAGAAAAGGCCTTCTTGCAGCAGGCGCTGGGTGTCGTATGCCGTGAAGAGCGCAAAGACAATCACGCCGATGCCTGAGGCAATCAAATCAAAGGTGCTGTTGCCCCAGAACATGTTGGCAATGCCCGCGATGATGAGCCCGATGAGAAGCATGAAAAGGGTGCGCCCCATGGTGCTGAGATTGCGCTTGGTGCAAGCACCATACAAGGCCATGGCGCCAAACATGCCGGCTGCGCAACCAAAGGCCAGACCGATGGATTGGCTGGTGTAGGCAAGGAGAAGCGGCCCAAAAAGAAGCCCCTCTGCCGCCGAAAAAACGAGGAAGAGCACGGCAAGCGCACCAGAGGTGAGCATGTTGCGGCAGAAGCTCATGATGAGCACGATGCCGATAGAGCCGACGCAGAGCAGGATGGGGTGCTCCATGACCCAGCGGATGGTATCCAACGAGTTGGCGGCATACACGGCCACGCCCGCGGTGATGAGTAGCGAAACGGCCATCCAAGTGTACACTTTGTTCAGGTAGGCCTTGGCCATGGCGGCCATGGCTTGTGCCGAGGCGGGGGAAATTGCTTCTTCGTATGGGGTCATGCAGCCATCCTACATGCGCGAGGAAACAAAGTCAAGCTTGCAATCTGTCGACAAGATGCCAATTTTGCTAAACTTATCGAGGCTAAGGAGCTGCTTTGCCAGCGGATGAAAAATATTCATTTTGTGTTTGACTTATCGTGAAGTGGGGATATTATGATGATTGCTGACAAGAGTGTTACCAGGTTTGTTATGTAACAATTAAATTCTTCCCTATTACCATGAAATTACGACTTACTCAATCTCTCATGACTTTGCTGCTTGGTGCGGGAGTGCTGAGTGCTCAGGAAAATCCTTTTGTTTTGACGAAGGATAAGGCTGATATTGATGGTCACAGCTACCAATATGATATCGGTGCTGTAGATATACTGATTAGTAAGTCCATCAATTTTGGTGGATACAATGAAGTACTCGTGAATTGGAACGGGACGACAGGAGGCTATTACAAGGTGACGGGCTCGGGCTCTATCTCGGCTGGTTATGGCAGTTGGGGGTTAGGAGGTGGAACCTATGAGTTTGACTGTCCCAAAGTTGCCAATTTGGGAAGTATAAGTGGAAGTTTTTCTGATACAACTGTTGTATTCAATCATGGTAACAAAGTGTGGGAATTGGGGGGAATTGAAACGCTGATTATCAACTCTCCGAAATTTACGGTTCTATCACATTTGTGGAGTGTAGGTACGATTCAAAGTCATTGCGAACTCCAGACCAAGCTTCTCCCAGGATTGTTCGATGTGGAAAAAATTGAGGCAAATGTGAAGCTCAATGGTGGCGGGGAATTGAATCTCTCTAATGGTGGGCTCGAAATTAAGGGGAATGTGGATTTTGCTTCCAAAACATCTTTCGTTTATTGGGTTGATGGGGATTATGATTATGACCGGGATAGGTACTTGAAACCCACACCCGAGCAGATTGAGGAGGCCTTGTCAGATATGGATGGCACAGTGCTGTTATCCTGTAAATCATTTTCGGGCAATCTGTCGAACCTCGCTGTAGATATCGGGTACTATTACGGCTCGGGGTATATCGAAGGGTATATCAAGGGTGGTACGTATGGGTGTTTTGTGCCTGTTTATGATTCGACGACAGGGATGTATGATATTGTTTACAAGTCATATGCGGAGATGCAAAACATATCCGAAATGGATAATACCACGCAAGGTAATGCTGTGGTATATACCTTGGGTGAGAATGACGTGTACATAAAGAAAGCCATGAATCTCTCACCCAAGGGTGATGCTAAGATTACATGGGATGCTTCAGGTGAAGATGTGTGCATGCTGGGTAAGGGTGCCTTATCTGCTAAAAACAAGCTGACCGTAGAATTATCCAATGGTACGTTCACTTTGGGAACTGGTTGCAGTTTTAAAAATGCAGATTATGTGTTGGAAGATGCGAATATTGCTCTAATGGGCAATGTGGATGCTGTCTCCCTAGATGCAACAGATGAATCTACTATGGCGGTCAATGGCGGTAAGCTCACTGTTAAGAACGATGTTAAGTTGTCGTCGTCTCATCTTTCTGTAGATGGGTCATTGAGTGCTGTTGCTTTGACGATGAATGGTGGTTCGTTGAATATATCCAACGCAAAGCCCATGGCTGTCACGTTCAAGGGGGTGGCTGATTTGTCAGAGAATGCTGCGGTGAACATCTACGGTGCATTTGCTGCGGATTTTGTGGTAATGGATCATTCTACCTTCACGCTGGCGATGGAGGCGAGCGATATCACGCCCAAAAATCAGCCCAAGGCTCAGAAAATCAACCTGAAGAACAAGAATGTCGATAATACCATCCGCAACAGCTCCGCGCTGGACATCATGGGCAGCATGACCGTGGCAGGCGGACTGACGCTGAGCGACAGCACGCTTTCCTTGCATGATTGGGAAGAGGCCACTAAGCCAAAAGCCCAGACGCTCACGGTGAAGGGGGCTCTCTCCATCGCTGACAAAGCGGGAAATAAGGATGCTGATGCCGAGCTCACCCTCAACGGCAAGCTCACGGCAGGCTGCCTGACGGCTACGAACGCTGATATCAAGCTGGAAAACACGACCGCCGCGCAGAGCATTGCGCTCACGCTGGCCAAGGATACCCAGAAGCAGGTCGTCACCAACACGCTCACGGGCTCCACGATGGATGTCACGGGCAGCATGACGGTAGCGGGCGCGCTGGCGCTGACGGATTCGAGCATCTCCTTGCATGATATCGACACTGCAGCTAAGCCGAAGGCCATGGGCCTCACGGTGAAGGATGCGCTGACCATTGCCGATGAGAACAAGGATGCCGCTACCGAGCTCACCCTCACGGGCAAGCTCTCCGCGGCTCGTTTGACGCTGGATAAAGCTGATATCACGCTGGAAAACACGACCGCCGCGCAGAGCATTGCGCTCACGCTGGCCAAGGATACCCAGAAGCAGGTTGTTGTGAACACGCTCACGGAATCCACGATAGATGCCACGGGCAGCATGACGGTAGCGGGCGCGCTGGAGCTGACGGATTCGAGCATTTCCCTGCATGATGTCAGTTCTGCCGCTAAGCCGAAGGCCATGGGCCTCACGGTGAAAGGTGATATGTCCATGCTGTCAGGTTCCAATCTCTCGTTGAATGGCAAACTGAGCGCCAACTCTTTGCAGATGGGTGACTCCGCCATCTCTCTGCTGGCTGCCACGGCTCAGGGCATCACGCTTTCTGGCAAGAATATCACCAACGAGTTCACTAACTCCGATATCTACGCCAATGGCAGCATGAGCGTGACGGGCAATTTGTCGCTGAAGAATTCGGGCATGTCGCTTGTGGATGACTCACTCAAGCCGAAGGCTCAGACACTCACCGTGAAGGGGGCGCTGGACATCACGGATGCGG
>JAZTYM010000067.1:0-48733 GCA_045637025.1 Akkermansia sp.
GCCGACTCCATGCAGAACGTGCGCGTGGAAGTGGGTGTGGGTGCAACCTACATGGCCACAGCTAAGACCGCTGTCTACGGCGAGGTGAGCTTCATCGGCGACATGGTGCGCGACAACCCCGCCACGCACATCGGCGGCGTGTGCCGCGGAGGCTCCAACCCCGGTCGCGCGGGTATGAACCTGAGCGTAAGCGCCACGCACGCCCTCAACGAGAGCTGGAGCCTGAACGCAAGCTACAACATGGAGTTGCAGCCGCGCGCCAACGCCCACAACGCGAACATCGGCGCGACCTACCGCTTCTGATGCTGCTACATGCTATTTATCCGCAAGCCCCGCCCAAACGGCGGGGCTTTTTGGCGTGGTTCTGATTAGGGATTGGTAGATGTGTCATCATGTCATTGAAAGCCCGGTGGTAGGGTACATTTGGCTTGCTAAAGGCATGGGTGGGTGGTAGAATGGCGAACCGCGCTGCAGGCGCGTGTCGCTGAACTGTCATTTTTTATAGGAACTGCATCATGATCAAGTGGATACTCAATAAAATCGTCGGGTCGAAGAACCAACGAGAGGTGAAGAAGCTCAAGCCCGTCGTAAAGAAAATTCTTGATATTGAGGAGTCTTGGAAAGATAAAGACCAGGATTTTTTGAAAGGAAAGACTCTCGAATGGCAGGCTTATCTGCACCGTTTTACTCCGCTTGATTTGCCGACTCGTGGTGTGATTCTCACGGCAGACAAGGAGGATTTGGAAAAGTATGCAGGGCAGCTCAATGAGCGTTTTGCTCAGTTGAAAGATTTGTTCCCCCGCCTGCCGCAGGTGGAGGCACAGGCCGAATCCATTGAGGAAGGTAAGAAGGCCTTTGCAGAGATTGAGCCCAAGTTTGACAAATTGCGCTCCAAGTATTTGGAGACGATATTGCCCGAGGCCTTTGCTGTGGTGAAGCGCGCAGCTCGCATCATGTGCGGCAGCGAGATTGATGTATGCGGCACGCCCGTGAAGTGGGATATGGTGCATTTCGACGTGCAGTTGCTGGGTGGTATTTCTCTGCATCGTGGTTTCATTGCCGAAATGGCAACAGGTGAAGGCAAGACCCTTGTGGCTACCTTGCCCGTGTACCTGAATGCGTTGACAGGCTTGGGTGTGCATGTGGTGACGGTGAACGACTACTTGGCTCGCCGTGACTCCATGTGGATGGGAGCTCTCTTCCGCTTCTTGGGTCTGACGGTCGGTTGCATTCAGAGCATGATGCCCAATGACTCTCGCCGCACGCAGTATCTGTGCGATATCACATACGGCACCAACGCCGAGTTCGGCTTTGACTATCTGCGCGATAATGGTATGGCCGGCACACGCGAGGCTCAGGTGCAGCGCGGGCACTACTTCGCCATCATCGACGAGGTGGACTCCATCTTGATTGACGAGGCTCGCACGCCGCTCATCATCTCTGGTCCTGCCGTGGTGGAGCGCGAGCAGAAGTACGATGAGCTCAAGCCGCTGATTGAGAAGGTGGTGAAGAAGCAGGCCTCCTTGTGTGATGAGCTGATGCAGAAGGTGAAGGAATATGCTGCAGCGGGCGAGCTTTCAGCCGCTGGTCGCTGCTTGTACAAGGTGAAGCTGGGCATGCCCCGCAACCACGCCTACATGCTTTCTCAGCAGGATCCCGAGTTCCGCCGCATGGTGGAGAAATATGAGCTGTTCCTGTACCAAGATCCCCGCAAGGTCGAGTTGTTCAAGCTGAAGGAAGAATTGTATTTCTGCTTGGATGAGAAGACTCACGACGCCGATTTGATGGAGAAGGGGCGCGAACTCATCAGCCCTGGGCATCCCGAGGACTTCGTGTTGCCCGACATTGGTACAGAGTTTGTGAACATCGACGAGGATGAAACGCTGACCGAGCGTGAGCGCGAGGCTCGCAAGACGATGCTCATGCGCAAGCTGGATGAGACGGGTGCTCGCTTGCACACCACGAGCCAGTTGCTCAAGGCTTATACCATCTACGAACGCGATAAGGAATACGTGGTCAAGGATAACAAGGTCATCATCATTGACCAGAACACGGGCCGCGAGATGCCGGGCCGCCGCTGGAGCGATGGTTTGCACCAGGCTGTGGAAGCCAAGGAAGGTGTGGAGATTGAGGCCGAGAACAAGACCTACGCCACCATCACCATCCAGAACTACTTCCGTCTGTACACCCGCTTGGCTGGTATGACGGGTACGGCTGAGACCGAGGCTGCCGAGTTCCACGACATTTATCGTTTGGATGTGCTGCCCATCCCCACCAACAAGCCTTGCATCCGCGAGGACGCCAACGACCTCATCTTCAAGAGTGCTCGTGAGAAGTACAACGCTGTCACGCTGAAGATTAAGGAATTGCACGCGAAAGGCCAGCCTGTGCTGGTGGGTACAGCAAGTGTGAGCGCCTCTGAGCGTCTTTCGAGCATGCTGCGCCGCGCTGGCATCCCCCACGAGGTGCTCAACGCCAAGAACCACCAGCGCGAAGCTGAGATTATCGCCCGTGCTGGTCAGCGCGGCTCGGTAACGGTGTCGACCAACATGGCAGGCCGTGGTACTGACATTAAGTTGGGCGCAGGCGTGGCTGAATTGGGTGGCTTGTTCGTGCTGGGCACAGAGCGCTATGAATCTCGCCGTATCGACCGCCAGCTTCGCGGCCGTTGCTCCCGCCAAGGTGACCCTGGCGCATCCCAATTCTTCTTGTCCTTTGAAGATGATTTGATGCGCAATTTCGGTGGTAGCGAGCGCATGACCAAGATGATGGATCGCTTTGGCATGGCTGAAGGTGAGGCTGTGGAGAACCGCCTCATGAACAAAATCATCGAGGGGGCTCAGAAGCGAGTCGAGCAGCGCAACTACATGTGGCGCAAGCATGTGCTGGATTACGATGACGTGATGAACCAGCAGCGTACCATCGTGTACGGCATGCGCAATGAGGCTTTGCTGTGCGAGGAACCCCGCCAGATGCTTTACGAAGTGCTGGATGAAGGAGCCCGCTTCAAGTGCGACCTCTACCTCAACGAAGACAACACGGGCTCCATTCACCGTTCCGACCTGTTGCAGTGGGTCAACTCCACGTTCCCGATGGGCTGGGGTGAGAAGGATGTCGACTTTGACAACATGACACCCGATGCCGTGGCCGACAAGATTATCGCCCGTGTGCGTGAAATGTATGAGAAGAAGGTGGAGGGCGAGCGCGCCGACCGTGTGGACCAGATGGAGCGTTCCATCATGCTGCAATCTATTGATAAGCTGTGGCAGCAGCACATCACCGACATGGACGCCCTGCGCGAAGGTGTGCGCTTGCGTGCACAGGGGCAGCGCGACCCGCTTGTGGAATACAAACGCGAGGCATACGAGCTGTTCGAATCTCTCATGCACAACATCCAGATGGAGATGCTCAGCGGGCTTTTCCGCAGCACCACCAGCTTGGATGCTTTTGAAGAGTTCTTGGCCTCTCTCCCCAGCAGCAATGCTGATGATGAAGACGCTGATGTGACGGATATCCTTGGCAATGGCGATTTGCTCTCTGCTTTGCGTGAGCAAATGGAGTTCTTGCAGCGCCGCCAGCAGGAAATGGCTGCTCAGCAACAAGCTCCTGCCACCGAGCCTGCCGTCCCCGCCATCGATTTGGATGAGGCTGTGCCCATGAATGAATCCTTGAGCGGTGCTGCGGTGCCGGATATGCCCATCGTGCCCGAAAAGAAGCTGACTCTTCCGCGCAAGAAGGTGACATTCAACCCCTCTCGCCGTGAGAAGATGGCTCCCGTCTCCTTGCCCCAAGAAGCTTTGGCTCCCGAGGGGGATGGCCTGACCATGGGCAGCATTGATTCGGGTAATCTCTTTGATGGCCCTGAATCAGACGAGAAATAATCTGCTCAGAAGCTGATCTATTGCTAAACCATGAATGTCCGCTCGGCATTGGAGTATGTTCCCTATTTCCGGGGACGCCTGTTCGTTGTTCACATCGCGCAGGAACTCCTTGCCGCGGATGAGCTGGTAGATGCTCTGCTGGATGTCGACGCTCTGCACGAAATCGGCGTGCGCGTGGTGCTGGTGGCAGAGGGGAATGAAACGGCTGCTTTGGTACGCCGCGCTGGCACCTGCGAATTGCACGCTGCTGAAGCGGAAATCCCGTTAAATGCTGGCTCTGCTGCCATGGAGCGTGTGCGTGAAATCGTGGAGCGCCGCCAGGTGGCCATTGTGGCATCTGGCGAAGCAGGGGCCTTTGATGAGGCGAGTGTCTCGCTGGCGGTATCCATGGGGGCCTCCAAGTATATCTGTTTGTGTGTGGATGGTGTGCCTTGCCGGAGCGGGCAGCCTATCTTTGCCATACCTGAGAGCGAGGTCGCATCCTGCACAGATTGCTCCCACGCCGAGGTGCTGCACGCGGCTGCGGCAGCGTGCCGCCGGGGGATTGCGCGTGTCCATATTTTGGATGGCAAGCGCCGTGGGGTCTTGCTGGATGAGCTTTTTTCTGAGGAGGGTGTGGGCACCATGGTGCACACCGACTCATACCGCGATATACGCCCCCTGCAGGAGGATGACATCCCCGAGTTGCTTTCCATGATTGGGCGCTGCGTGGTGGATGAAAAACTGGTGCCCCGCACCTATGAATCCATACGCGATGATTTGCGCAGCTACTACGTCTACACGCTAGACGACACGATTGTGGGCTGCGTAGCCATCTACCCATACCCGGAGGATTCCTGTGCGGAGCTGGGCTGCCTGTTTATCAAGAAGAATTACGAAGGCCATGGCTATGGGCGCGCCATGTGCCGCATGGTGGAGCAGAAAGCTCGCGATATGGGCTTTGAGTGGTTGTACGCTATTTCCCAGAGCGCGGTCTCTTATTTCCGCGACCGCTTGCACTATGCGCCTTTGTCTCGCGATGTGCTGCCGGCAACCCGCCGCCAAGCGCTGGAACAAAGTGGCCGTAGCTCCGAAGTCTTCGGCTGCCGCCTGTGACTGTTCTGTCATAAAAATTCAATCTGCGCTTGACAGCGGCACAAGTCGTGCTACACTCCTGTCGCACGCGCTTATTGAAACCGCATGCTCATTTTTGATTAAACTACCAAAACGGGAGTCGTTGCAACCCGTTGTAATAGCTCAATTCAATGGTGATTTCTGTCGTGAGACAGATTGTAGATAAACCAAAAATAACAAAAGAACTGTCGTTATGAATCTTAAAATCTATACCGATGAGGTAGATGAGTTAGCAAAGAAGCAAATCTCGAAGCTCCTGGCACAACCCGCGTTTGCGGATGCGAAGGTGCGTATCATGCCAGACGTGCACGCTGGGAAGGGCTGTGTGATAGGGTTCACCGCCGATTTGGGAGATAAAGTGATTCCCAACATCGTGGGTGTGGACATTGGTTGCGGTATGTTGACTGTCAACTTAGGAAAGAAGAAGCCAGATTTTGCAGGGTTGGATGAAATCATGCACCGAAACATCCCAAGCGGCATGTTTGTGCGAGGCGAGCCTATTGAGCGATTTGAGGAGCTGCAAGCCTTGCATTGTTTGCCGCACTTGGAGAAGGTGAAGCGCTTGGAGTGTTCGCTGGGAACACTTGGTGGTGGTAATCACTTTGTGGAGGTGGATGCTGATACGCAGGGTAACTATTACCTGATTATTCACTCTGGTTCCCGAAACTTGGGTAAGCAAGTGTGCGAACTTTACCAGCAGGAGGCCATCAACCAGCGGGCTGGGCGTGGTAACCGCGCCGAGCGGGAGGCCGCCCTCATCGCGGAATTAAAAGCGCAGGGTCGTTTGAGCGAGATTCAGTCCTCTATCTGCGCGCTGCGTGCAGAGTGGTATGCTGCGCAGCCAGATGTGCCGGAGGATTTGTGTTATCTGGAGGGCGAGGCGCGAAAGCGTTATCTGGATGATATGAAGATTTGCCAGCTCTTTGCATTGCGAAACCGCGAGGTGATGGCAGAAATCATCGTGCAGCGCTTGGGCTTGGATGTGCAGGATATGTTCCATACGACGCATAACTACATCGACCATGAAAGCAATATCGTGCGTAAAGGCGCAATTTCTGCTCGAGCTGGGGAGAAGTTGTTGATTCCTATCAACATGCGTGACGGTTGTATTTTCGGTACAGGCAAGGGTAATGATGATTGGAATCAATCTGCACCCCACGGCGCGGGCCGACTCATGAGCCGTACGCAGGCTTTCAAGCAGCTCTCCGTGCAGGAGTTCCAAGAGCAGATGAAGGGAATCTACACCACGTCGGTGAACGCCCGAACCCTAGACGAAGCCCCCATGGCCTACAAGGGTATGGACGCCATCTTGCGACATATCGGACCGACGGTTGATGTGGTGGATATCTTCAAGCCTCTCTATAATTTTAAGGCTGAAGAGGCAGAACCTTCGTTTAAGAAGAAACGCTAACTGATTCAAGAAGCACAATGCGCTACATGTAGGTATTGTGCTTCTTTATTTGGTGGGTGTGAAGGTGCTTTCTGCGACGGCTTCCAGTTTTTTGGCAGATGCACGCCCCTTGATGGCCAAGGCTGGCGCGAAAAGGGAGAGGCGGAACTCCGCGAGCATGAGCCCGTATTCCAGCCACGCGGCAGAGTGGGCATGGCTCTCAAATTGGGGGTAGAAATCGGGGTGGACGGCGGAGAGAAGCGTTTCGATACGCTCCAATTCGCGGATGGCTGGTTGCTCCTTGATGCGGCGAAGACGCTCGAGGAAACCGCGAGCAAAGCGGAGGATGTCTCCGTGGCGCTCCGGTGGGGTGGTGCTCAGGAAAAGCGGGCGAGTGAGCCAGGACCATTCACGCTGCAAATCTTCCGCGATGCGGGCAGCGTAGCGGTCTTGCCCTGCGGTGATACAGAACTCGCGCAAGGGTGCGTGAGCCGCGGCCAATTGCTCCCAGATGCGGGAGTATGTGCCAGAGATGGCGTCGTACACACCTTCACGCATGCGCAGACAAGCTGCTGCAAATTGCTCAGCTGTGCGGGGGAGCGGGGCCAGCGTGGCATCCATGGCGGCGTAGATTGTATCGAGCGTGTTGACCGTGGGTTGAGCCCCAATGGTGGTGAGGGCCAACTTGGCATCCAGACTGGCGATGGGGATTTTTTTGCGGATGCTGTTGATAAAGTCGCCGTGTTTGCAGAGCGCGAGCCGGCGCACACCCAGTCGGTGTGCCAGCGTGGCCTCTGCGGCGTTGGGGAACACGCGTACGCTCGCCCGTGTCCCATCATCTTGTAGCGCGGGGTAGCCTTTGCCTGTGCCTATGTCGACGCTTTCTGGCAAGTCGCCGCAATCCCAGCGCGTCATGGGGGTAGATGAGAAGGTGCGCGCTGCTTTTTTGTGGAATCGTTTGAGGCGATAGGCTTCTAAGCGCTCTCGCAGCTCTTGGGCGTTTGTGCCTGTGGCAAGTTCATCCCCCGCATCGTTGCAAACCCATATTTTTGTGATGAGATCGGCGGGGAGACGAGAGAAATCAAATTGCCCGGCGTTGCAGAACTTGCCGCTGCGCTGCATCACATACTCTGCTAGAGCCTGAGCAAGCGGGCGGTCTGGGGTGCGGGGCTCCCAGGCATCAGCAAAATGATCAGCTGCCTCGGCGATAGGCATGATGAAGTTGCGCAGGTCTTTAGGGAGCGTGCGCAGCAGGATTTCGGCGCGCTCTGCCAGATGCGCGGGCACGCCCCAATCGGGTAGCCAATCGGGGAAGGACTCAAGCTGGTCGATGTGCACACCTAGGGTCACACCATCATCTGCTTCTCCGGGGTTGTGGGCATAGTAAATGGGGTATTCAGCTCCCTCAACATGCCATTCATCCGGGTAGAGGCTGGTGGGTGCATCATCTTCACCGGGATAGACGCATTCTCCGTAGGGAATGAAGAGCGCTTGGGGATTCACACTCTCCGCTTTTTCTCTCCAGCGGTGTAGGGCTTTTTCGCTGCAACAATCAGCCGGGACGAGGGCATCAAAGAAGCGGTAGACGCTCTCCTCGCACCAAATCAGGTCGCGGCGACGCAATTTGGCCTCCGTTTCGCTCACTTTTTCACGCATTTCCTCCAAATGCAGGAGAAAAGGAGGCATACTCTTGAGCTGCATGGCCAAAATACCCTCTCGAATCATGATGTCGCGAGCGCCGGCGGGGTTGTACCGGGCATAGCTGATGCGGCGGCCATCTACAATCGTAAGCCCGCCGCAAGTGACTCGCTCTTTGGCAAAGACTTGTCCCGCGCTCTTGTCCCAGGTCGCATCGTAGGCGTGGTGCGAGCACAACTGGGGGGCTATTTGTTCGACCCAGAGTGGGTCTAGCACCGCGCAGCGGCGCATCCACAGGCGGGTTGTTTCCACCAATTCTGCGCCCATGAGCCAGTCTACCCGTTTGTTGCGGCGGAAAAGCCCGGAGCCAGGGAAAATGGCAAAATCTCTGCCGCCCGCACCACGGTAAATTTTATCCTCTGGTCGCCATACGCCAAATTGCAGGGGGGTGCCCGCCAGAATGGCTCGGTGTATCATGGACGCCGAGGCTTGCTTTTCCTCCGCTTCTAGCGGGGGGATGCGCCATTTCATCGTGTCTGCTAGCGTGGCGGCCAAATCTTGTACGAGGTTATGCCATTCGATGACGCGTAAGAAGTTGACGTAGTTTTTGCTGCACCACTTGCGCAACTGGTTGCGGCTGAGTTTCTTTTTATCGCGGAAATCTAAGGTGGCTCGCCACAGTTTGAGCATGGATAAGAAATCGCTGTCAGCGTCCTTCCACTGGGCGTGTGCTTGGTCTGCTTGGGTCGCAGCATCTGCGGGGCGCTCTCGTGGGTCCATGATGCTGAGACCTGCCACGATGACGAGCAGCTCTGGCAAGCTGTGTTCTTTTTCGGCCTCGAGCAACATGCGCCCCAAGCGCGGGTCGAGCGGCAGACGCGCCAGATTGCGCCCTGTGGGCGTGAGGTGCTTGCGGCGGTCTATCGCACCTATCTCGCGCAGGGTGCGGTAGCCTTCGTTGATGAGTCGGCTGCTGGGCGGGTCTGGCAGGGGGAATTCGCCCAAGGGCGGCAAGCGCAAGTCCGCCATGCGGAGAATGACACCTGCGAGGGAACTCCGCTTGATTTCCGGATCCGTGTAAGCATCGCGCGTCTCGAAATCACTTTCGGGGTAGAGGCGTATGCACACACCCTCCGTCACACGACCGCATCGGCCTGCACGCTGGCGCGCACTTGCCTGGGAAATGTTCTCTACTTGCAATCGCTGGATTTGGCGTCCGGGCAAGTAGCGAGAAATGCGTGCTAGCCCGCTGTCTATCACATAGATGATACCCGGAATGGTGAGGGACGTTTCTGCCACATTGGTGGCAAGCACGATGCGGCGCGTGCGGCCGTTGGGGTGGAAGATACGCTGCTGCTCACCCAGCCCCATGCGGGCAAACAGGGGTAAGATATCTGTCCGAGGGAGATTCATGGCCTCGAGCACCTCTGCGCATTCGCGGATTTCGCGTTCGCCGGGCAAGAAGACGAGCACATCCCCGCGCTCGTCGTATTCAGAGAGCCATTCAACGGCTCTCGCGACGTGATCGGACAAATCCTCCTCACTGTTGCGCGGGGGCATGTAGTGCATGTCCACATGGTAGGTGCGGCCTTCGACGTTGATGACGGGTGCGCCCCCGAAAAAATCGGAGAAAGCAGCGGCATCCATGGTTGCAGAAGAGATGATGAGTTTGAGGTCGCGACGGCGAGAAAGCAACAGCTTCATGTACCCCAAGAGAAAGTCGATATTGAGACTGCGTTCATGAGCCTCATCGATGATGATGGTGTGGTATTGGCGTAAATCGCGGTCATTCTGCGTTTCTGCCAGCAAAATACCATCCGTCATGAGCTTGAGTTTGGTCTCAGGCCCGGTGTGGTCATCGAAACGCACTTGGTAGCCCACATACTGGCCGGGTTCGCATCCTACTTCTTCTGCGATGCGGCGCGCCACCGCCACGGCAGCCAAGCGGCGCGGCTGAGTACACCCCAGCATCCCGCGCCGATTCCCGGCCACCTCGAGTGCGATTTTGGGGAGCTGGGTCGTTTTGCCACTACCGGTTTCGCCCACCACCACCACGACTTGGTGCTGCCGCAGCGCGTCAGCAATTTCGCGACGCCGCCGTGAAATGGGCAAATCAGGATAACGGAATCCCTGCGTGGTGTGGCTTGTTTGCTCCGGCATGGTCTGTCGGCTTTTTCTTTGTTACCAAGGAAGCATGGCTCCACCTTGTAAACGCGATTCCTCGGCCAAGAATACCATGCGATGCCCCGTGATGCTATCCTCTAGGGTGGGGCAGCCTGGGGAGGTGCGCTCGCCGCGCAGCAACGACACAAAGTCTAGCACGATGCTGCGGTCTCCACCACCATGGGCATCACCTTGCTGGAAGTCAGACATATCGAGCGTACGCTCCGTGTAGCCACCAGGCGCGGTGGGGTCAATTTGGCGCACACAGAAACATTCTTCCTCAAAAGTGCCGTAGATTTCGCCTCGTGTGCCAGTCACATGGATGAGTCGGCGCGGCACACTTGCACCGCCGTTCATCGTAAACGTGCCGATGGCGCCATCTTGGTAGTGAATGAGCACGGATTGGTGGTCCACAATGCTGATATCGCAGCGGTGCACACAGCGGCTGAAAGGATTGTCTGGGCGGCGCAGGATTTCCTCCTTTTCTTCATCAGTCGTGGGGGTGGTGCCTGTATCGTGCCACACATTGTTGGCCCAGCGCATGGGGTGCTCAATGTAGAGGCGGCGTGCAGAGAAGGGGCAATCGCGCTCCAGCGTGCAATCGTTGAGACAATGTGTGCCAGCACCCTCGGGGGCTTTTTCCTCCTTGAACTGGAATACCCCGCCCACACTAGAGATGGAGCAGGGGACATTGTTCCCCATGAGCCAAGACATGATGTCTAAATCGTGGCTGCATTTGGTGAGCAACATGCCAGAGCCACACACCTCTGCGCGGGCGTATTTGCCGCGCACAAAGGATACGGACTCGTGCAAGTAGCCCACTTGGTTGGCCATGTGAATGTTGATGACCTCGCCAATGACGCCCGTGGCAATCACTCGGCGCAGGGCTCTGTAGAACGGTGTGTAGCGCAAGACGTGGCACACCATCACCTTGCGTCCCGTTTCGCGTACGCAATCAATCAGCAGTTGCCCCTCGGCATCGTTGAGCGCATAGGGCTTTTCCAAGAGCATATCGTAGCCGTGCCTCAGCAGGGGGATAGATGTGCTCACATGCAGGCGGTCCATGGTGCAGTTGATGATGGCATCTGCCATCTTTGGCCGAGCCAAGAGCTCATCAATGGTGGAAAAGCAGTTCTCATCTGCCAACCCAAACATGATTCGGGCTTGCTCCACACGCTCTGCGTTCACATCAACCACGCCTTCCACGCGCAGAAGTTCAGGATTCGTGAGCGCGACAGCAGAGTAGATGGAAGCGCGCGCCCCCATCCCCACGATGATGACACGAATCGGTTCGGCCGCCGTCGTGTTCGGAGTCTGTGTATCCGTGCTCATGATTATTTGCCCCAACGGCGGGTGATGCCGCTATACGAATCGATGCGGCGATCGCGGAAAAACGGCCAGATGCGGCGGTGTGCTTCCAGCGCTTTCAGGTCAATGTCAGCGTAGAGGATGCTGCGTTCTTTGACTGGGGCCTTGGCCACGATTTGACCACAGTAGTCGGCCACAAATGATTGCCCCCAGAAGGTGGTTTCGCCCTCCACACCGCAGCGGTTGACGGCGCACACATAGCAGCCATTGGCTACGGCGTGCCCTCGCTGCACGGTCTCCCATGCGCAGTGCTGAGCGGTGTACAATGCTTCTTCCCCCGGAATCCAACCGATGGCGGTGGGGTAGAAAATGATTTCGGCGCCTTGCATGGCGGTGAGACGCGCGGCTTCCGGATACCACTGGTCCCAGCAAATGAGAACACCGATGCGCCCATAGCGCGTTTCAAAACATTTGTACCCTTCGTCTCCTGGGGTGAAATAAAACTTTTCCTCAAACCCGGGGTCTTGGGGGATGTGCATTTTGCGATAAATGCCTAAGAATGCGCCGTCTGCATCTATCACCCATGCCGTGTTGTGATAGAGTCCTGTGGCGCGCTTTTCAAAACCAGCCGCCACGATAACAACACCCAGCTCGGCGGCAAGCTCACAGAGCTCATTGGTCCACTCACCGGGAATGGGGTCGGCTGTATCAAACAAATCACAATCCTGCGTGCGGCAGAAGTACAGAGTTGTGCACATTTCCTGCGTGCAGATGATGTTGGCTCCGCCGGCAGCGGCCTCGCGGATGGCCTTCATTTGCAGCCGCTTGTTTTCTGAAGGGTCGGCTACGGCTTCCTGCTGGATGAGGGCAATCTTCGGCATGCCACCATTTTACCATGCTTCGCGCGCGTTGGCAAGGCTATGAGCCTAAAAACGCACATCTCCTCTCGAATATGACACGCCGAGAAGAATGCCGAACCTTGTTCTTGTTTTTGCGGTGGCTGCGGAGAAAAAGAAAACGTAGCCCGTTTCGGGGCTACGTTTCATAGATTGAGAAAGCTAGCAGAGAATCAGTTTTTAGCGCTGTTGCGGCTTTGTTCCTGCAAGGCTGCCATCATGCGCGCGCAATGGCGGTAGCGGGTGCGACCTGCCAGTGTTTCCATGCTGCGCTTGGACGAGCCCCATTGGATGATTTGAATCTCCACGACGCGACGCCCCCACTTGCGCATCAGGGCGCGGGTGGGCTGGTAAATGTCAATCGTGCCGGTGCCGACAAGGGCGCTACCATAGTCGTCCACCTCATAGATGTAGGGCTCGCCTTTGATTTTGAAGCGAGTACCAAGGGGGTAGACAGACCAGTCTGCGGCAGCGCTGCGCACCTGTTCGTTGTACTTGAGACGCGTGCCGATAGCGTTGCGGGGGCCATAGGCCAAGTGGTCGCTCTCGGAGTGCGTGTAAGCCGTGGTGCGGACAACGCGGTTGAGCTGCTTGGGATGATAGAAAGGCATGCCGTGCTTGTCGCGGCCCAAGTTGGGAAGCTTAGAATCAGGACGAGCGCTGGGGGAAGGGGCGGCAGGCATGATGAATCCACTGCTAATCTTGGCCGGAGCCGCCTTAGCGTGGTGGAGAATGCCTGTGATGAGTGCTACGCTGGCCAGAATGCTGCGAAAAATTGCTTTTGTCATAGTCAGTGTAAAAGGGTAGGTTTTTAAGATGATAGGTAGCTCTCCACCTGCTTGGGGCGGGTGGCGCTTTCGACAGTCTAGCATTTATAACTCAATCTGGCAAGCTTTTTCCCCGAATTGAGCCCCAATAAAAACGCTGTCTACAACATGTAGGCGAGGCATGTTTGAGAACGCAAGACTTTGTGGTTAGTTAAAAATGCGCAAGAATAAGCAAAAGTTGTTTTTTTGCCCCTCGGTTGCAAGGAGGCGGGCAGGCTGTTTGGAATCTTGACGAAAGGGAGTCCATGTGATACACTGCTGGCGCTATGAAACGCATTGAACAGGCATTGTCTACATTTCGTCAGCCCCCCTATATGTACAACTGCGCCCAGACCGTTTGCGCGGCGTTTGGCCGGGAAGATTTGCTGGAGGCGATGAAGGTATGTGGTGGCGGGCGAGCCCCCGAGGGAACTTGCGGTGCATTGTATGGTGCCATGCAGGTTGCGCCGGAAAAGGCAGAGGAAATCAAGGCTGCGTTTTGTGGCGTGACAGGTGCGACGCAGTGCAATCAGCTGAAGAGCGAAAAGAAAGTCGCTTGCCAGACCTGTGTGCAGACTGCGGCTGAGATTTTGACCAAGATTTTTGAGGCAAAGTAAGCGTCTGAAGCCTATTTCGTCTTCTTTCTGATTGCAATACACGAAAAAACTGCTAAAATACGCGCGATTTAGAGCCATGGCAGCATCCGCATTCAAAGTACCCGAGTTAAAAGTAGCCACCGCCGCGGTGAAGGAAGAGAAGAAGGAAGGTCCTCTTTTCTACATATTACCACCGCTGGTGGTATTGGCCGTCTTTGTGTATTGCATGGTAGCCACGCCACCCACGCCAGCAGCGGAAGCGTCAGACTCCGAGGACGCGGCCATCGAGATGATGGAAGCAGAAGCCGCGAATGAGTAAAATTTCAATTTTGAACAGGAACACAACGACTATGAGCGAAGCAGCCCCCATTACAATGACACCGCAGGGATTGTGCGTGCCGAATCATCCTATCATCCCTCATATCATCGGCGATGGCTCTGGCCCCGATATCTGGCGTGCCTCCCAGCGTGTGATTGATGCCGCCGTGGCATCTGCATACGGTGATACCCGCTCCATCGCGTGGAAAGAAGTGCTTGCCGGGCAAAAAGCTTTTGATACGCTGGGTACATGGCTTCCCAAGGACACGATGGAAGCCTTCCGCACTTATTTGGTGGGTATCAAGGGGCCGTTGACGACGCCTGTCGGTGGTGGTATTCGCTCCCTCAACGTGGCGTTGCGCCAAGGCCTTGATTTGTATTGCTGCGTGCGCCCTGTGCGCTACTTCCAAGGCATTGAAACTCCTGTAAAAGACCCCTCCAAGGTGGATATGGTTATTTTCCGTGAGAACACGGAGGATATTTACTGCGGTATCGAGTTCCAGCAGGGGTCTCCAGAGGCGGAGAAGTTCTTTGACTGGCTTTCCTTGGAGTTCCCGGAGCGCGCGGGCAAGGTGCGCTTCCCACATTCTTCTGGTTTTGGTGTAAAACCTGTTTCTAGCGAAGGCTCTGAGCGCCTGATTCGCTCGGCCATCAACTACGCCATCGAGAACAATCGCCCCAGTGTGACCTTGGTGCACAAGGGCAATATCATGAAGTTCACCGAAGGTGGATTCCGTGATTGGGGCTATGAATTGGCCAAGAAAGAGTTTGGCGCCGAGGTGATTGGCAAGGGCCCTTGGTGCCGCTTGCCCAACGGCATTGTCATCAAGGACTGCATTTGCGACGCTTTCTTGCAGGAAATTTTGATTCACCCGCAGGATCACTCTGTGGTGGCTACGCTTAATTTGAATGGTGATTACTGCTCCGATGCTTTGGCTGCCCAAGTGGGTGGTATTGGCATTGCTCCTGGGGCAAACATCAACTACCGCACAGGTCACGCAGTCTTCGAAGCCACACACGGCACGGCCCCTGCCTTGGCAGATTTGGATAAGGTGAATCCTTGTTCGTTCTTGCTTTCTGCAGAAATGATGCTGCGCTACATGGGGTGGACGGAAGCGGCTGACGCCATCGTGGCCGCTATCGAAGCGGCTATCGCTGATAAGACCGTGACGGCTGACTTGGCCGAGATGATTCCTGGCAGCACCGCTTTGGCTACCAGCGCTTTTGCGGATGTTTTGGTCGCTAAAATGAAGTAAGTGTCAGGATGCCCGATCCCTCATACGTCCATGCGGCTTTCTCATCGATAGCCGCACGCTATGTGACAGCCAACCACCTCCTCTCCATGGGGGCGGATATCCTGTGGCGTGCGCGCGCTATCGAGAAAATTGCAGAGTGGCATCCGCGCCGTCTGCTCGACATCGCTACTGGTACGGGAGACTTGGCTCTTGCGGTGAAGCGAGCCTTGCCTGAAACAGAGGTCATGGGGACGGATTTTTGCCGTCCCATGCTTGATGTTGCCGTGAAGCGCGGCTTGGAGCAGGTGTTGGAGGCCGACGCCATGGACTTACCCTTGCCTGATGCCTCGTTCGATGTGGCGACCGTAGCTTTCGGCTTGCGCAACATGGCTGATTATGAAAAAGCTCTGAGGGAGTTTCGCCGTATTCTGACACCGGGAGGCCACCTCTTGGTGCTGGATTTCAGCATGCCGAGTGGCCTGCTTGCTCAGCCGTATCGCCTGTATTTGCACCACGTGCTGCCGCGCATTGCCGGCTTCATCACGGGCAATAGTGCGGCGTATGACTATTTAGGGGAGAGTATCGAGTCTTTCCCAAGAGATGCTGCCTTTTTAGAGCTCTTGGAGTGCAGTGGTTTTACCATGCCCACACAGCTTCCGCTTCTCTCTGGAATTGCGTCCATCTACACTGCTCAGGCCTGAGTTTCTTCTCTTTATCTTTTCCCCCGAAAAAAGTTTCCTTCTGACAAAAATTCGGGTGGACAAAGTGCCCTCAAACAGGTAACATAGTGTCGTCTGCAGACTATAAGAGAACTGCTTTTAAATAACCCTTTACCATCAATATATTATGTTCAAGTACCCCAACGCTTCCAAGCCCGCTCCCGCTCCTGCTCCTTCCTCTCCTTTCGCTGATTCCGATGTACCCTCCGATTGGGCCATGCCTGCTGGGCAGGGTGGTGTTGATTCTGGGGCTGCACAGGGTGGTTTCTTTGGTGGCGCTGAGCCCGCTCCGTTCGAGACTCCTGCCGCCGCTCCTGCCGTGGCTACCCGCAACGTGCTCAACTCCGACGTGTCCGTGGTAGGTATTCTGCGTTTCACGGACGATTTGCTCGTGGATGGCTCTGTGGAAGGTGAAATCACTTCTGATGGTGAGTTGACTGTGGGCGCCAATGCTACGATTACTGCTGGGGAAAACAACAAGATTGCCGTGCGCACCAAGAGCGCTATCATCCATGGCCGCGTCACGGGTGACATCGTCGTGTCTGACCGCGTGGAGCTTGCCTCTTCCGCTGTGTTGTTGGGCGACGTGACCGCCGCCAAGATTTCCATCCAGGAAGGTGCCGTTTTCGTTGGACACTGTATGGTTGACCCCTCCGGTGCTGGTGCATCCATTCCCGCTACGCCGACCAAGAAGGCTAGCAAAGCTACTTCTAAGAACGATAGCGGCAACCTGCTGGGTTGAGCCTTCGTTCCACTTCAATGATGTATGCCGGAGTATAAGACAGAGCCGTTCATCGTGCCGTCCGTCTCCGGGTTGTTACCCGCGAGTGAGCGCAACCGCCGAGTTGCGCTCACTTCGTATGATTCTCGGGAACGAAAAGTGCAGGTTCCCTTGCGCGAGGTTGTGTGCTATGAATGCGGGCGCCGCTCGCATGTGCCCGCTGCGGCTCTCTCCGCCAATTGCATCCACTGCCATGCGCATCTGAACATGACGGATGTGGAGCTGAAACCCGGGACTCGGCGCCTCACGGTGCGTACCTTGGGCAACGTGACGGTTGCGACTGATGCCGTGCTGTCTCACCTATCCATCGTGTGTCGCAACTTGAATTTGGAGGGCCGGGCCTCTGGTTCATTCCGCTGCACGGGGGCACTGATTGTAGCCTGCGGCACGCGGGTTGAGGGTAGCGTGCATGCTCATGCATTGGTGGTGAATAAAGGTGTGAACCTCATCTTCACCCAGGGTGCAACTGTGCACGAAGCAACTATTGCTGGTCGCGTATCTGGGCGCATCGAAGCCGAGGGTGTGGTGCGCATCCTCCGTGGTGGGGAGCTTTGCGGCGATTGCATTGCTGCCGATGTGCAGGTGGAGCAGGGGGGCGCTCATCTTGGAAATTGGACGCGCCCCGAAAGCGCCAGTTGATTGGTTTTTTGCCATGGACATCCGCATCACAGGGGCTGCCCAGAACACGCTTAAAAAGATAAACCTGACGCTTCCTGCCGGGAAATTGATAGCGTTGATGGGCCCGAGTGGCTCGGGAAAGAGCACCTTGGCATACGATACTCTTTTTGCTGAGTCTCGCCGTCGTTTTTTGAATTGTCTTTCTGCTAGCGCTCGGCGTTTGTTGGCTAGCCCTGAAAAACCGCAAGTCGATGCCATCGATGGCTTGCCGCCAGCACTGTGTTTGGAGCAGCATTTGCCGCCGGCCCACAGTCGCGCGGTATTAGGCTCCATCACCGAGGTGTTGGATTACTTGCGCATTCTATATTCCAGTATTGGTGTTCCGCATGATCCTGTTACTGGTGAGACGCTGACTCGCGTATCCCCCGAGGAAATAGCCCAAAGCTTGTCGGAGTTGGCAGAGGGAACACGCATCACGCTGCTGGCCCCCTTGCCCACGGACTTTGGGCGAGAAATCGAGGCCGATGTGCTACAGTTGCGCAAATTAGGCTATTTGCGCGTGCGTGTCAACGGTGTCATGTGTGAATTGGAGGAGCTGGAAGCTACACCTCCACCTGCGGATAGCGTGTGTGAGCTGGTTGTCGACCGCATCGTGAACAAAGAGGGCGCGGCATCCCGCATCGCAGACTCTGTGCAGGCGGCGCTCCGTTTGCATGCGGAAGAATTACGCTGTGTTATCCAGCAAAAGGGGGGTGAACCCGAGGAAAAGGCATATCACACCTGCTACCGCAATGAAGCGACAGGATTCACCCTGCCAGACTTATCGCCCCGCTTGTTTTCGCACTACTCTTCACAAGGCGCATGCCCTCGCTGTGAGGGGCTAGGCTGGGTGTCATCGAAAAAGGGTGAAACCTTGTGCCCCGCGTGCGCCGGCATGCGCTTGAATCCCATCGCTTTGGCGGTGACTCTTTCATTTGGTAATCAAACGCTTAATTTGGGCCAGTTTTGCAACTTGACGGTGGCGGAGAACCGCGCTTTGCTGGGAGAATTGCAGGTACCAGCGGTATACCGCAGCGCTCTTTCTTGCGTATTGGCAGAGCTTAATCAACGCTTGGATTGCCTGTTGGAGTTGGGGCTGGATTATCTGGCGCTTTCGCGTGCTGCCTCCACATTATCCGGCGGTGAGCTCCAGCGTGCTCGCTTGGCGGGGCAAATAGGCGGTGGTCTCTCAGGTGTGCTCTATATTTTGGACGAGCCAACCATAGGCCTTCATCCCCAAGAGACAGATAAACTGATTAACGCCTTGTGCAAGCTGAGGGATAAGGGCAATACGGTGTTGGTCATTGAGCACGATCCGCAGCTTCTGTCTGCCGCAGATTGGCTCGTGGAAATGGGGCCTGGCAGCGGACCTGCAGGGGGCGAGGTGTTGTGTGAAGGAACGTATGACTCATTCTTGAGTAGTGAGTCATCTCCCACGGGTGCGTGGCTTTCCGGTAAACGCGTGTTTTCTTCAGCATCGCCTTGCGATGTGAGCGGGGGAGATTGGGTAGAGCTGCGCCACGCCAAGGCTCGCAATCTTAAAAATGTGACGCTGCGCTTCCCGCTGGGCGCTTTTACATGTTTGGCTGGTCCCAGTGGGTCGGGCAAAAGCACCTTGGTGCACGAGTGTTTGTTGCCTGCTATGAAGAAGGGGCAGTTGCGCGGAGCTGAGAAATTGGCGCGCGCCGTTGTGCTAGACCAATCTCCTTTGGGGGCTTCGGCTCGCTCGACTCCAGCCACCGCCACGGGGCTGCTGGACGTGCTGCGCCCGCTGTATGCTAGCTTACCATTGGCTCGCCAGAGGGGCTACACCGCAAGCCGGTTTTCTCTCACAAGCCGCGGCGGGCGTTGCGAGCGCTGCGCGGGAAGTGGTATGTTGCAGGTGGATATGAACTTCTTGGCCGATATCTTTACCCCGTGCGATGCCTGCCATGGGGCTCGCTACAACCGCGAGACGCTGGAAGTAACGTGGCGCGGCAAGTCTATTGCGCAGGCCCTTGCGCAGAGCGTGGATGAGGCCTGTGAGTTCTTTGCACCTATCCCTGCGGCGCATGCTATTTTGCGAGCCATGCAAGACTTGGGGCTTGGCTATTTGCCCTTAGACCGCGCTGTCACCACCTTGTCGGGCGGCGAGGCCCAGCGCATACGCATAGCTACTTATTTGGCCAAGGCTGCGCCCAAACGCGGGCAGCGCGAAGCAGAAAAACTTCTTTTTGTGCTCGATGAGCCCAGCACGGGCTTGCATTTTGCTGAGGTTGATTTGCTTTTGCAAGCCCTTTTCCGCCTGCGCGATGCTGGGCATACGGTTCTTTGCATCGAGCACAACCAATCCATCCTCTCTGCTGCCGATTATCTGGTGGAACTTGGCCCTGGGGCTGGAGAAAAGGGCGGTTCCATCACCTTCTCCGGTATACCGCAGAGATGATGGAACCCTGTAGGTGCGCCTCTGTTGGCGCTTGCGCTTATTTGAAGGTGACGGTGCGTTGCTCGCCTTTTTTCATCTCCAACTGCGGGATGAGCACGAAATCATCCGTCAGGATGGCGCCCTCCACATCGCATTCGCGGCATCCCTTGGCAATATCTGCGTTCGGGAACCAAATAGCGCAGCGGCTCTTGGTGTCGGAATTGGCCGTGATGGTGAGGCTATTGGCATCATTCCACGCCACCGTGTAGGGGGCAGGTGCATGGCTGCTATCGGCGCTGGCAGACCAGGCCGGGTCGCCATAGAAAGCAACTGTGTCACGGTCGTGCACGAGACCCACTGCCTGCCGGGCATTACCAGGGCGGATAGTAGCACCGCTTCGGTTGATGCTGATTTGGAATTTGTAGGTGATTTTATCATCATTAAACTCTGCCTTCATCAACTTTGGGTCAATCTCCATCGTCTTTTGCAGGATGAACTGGTTGTTGAGGAACCATGCCTCTGCCAAGGTTGTGCCAGTGGTGTTGCTCAGGAACATCGAAAGAGTGCCCCAGCCGCCCTCGCCAAACCATGACGGCACGGTGTAGCCCACGACTTGATTGCAGGTGTAGCCCGAAAGAGCTGTTACCGCCATGCTCTCCTTGGTGCCATGCGTGTCGCCAAACAGGCAGTTGCCTGCGGCCAGCCACACGCGAGAAGCGCCGTCGGGGGTGATGCTGGTAAGTTCTTTCTCCTTAGCTAGTGCGGCTAAAGGCTGCGTGTTCCCCTTTAGCGCTTGATTGAGCACCCCACCAAAGTAGGGCATCTGGGCCTCCGGCAGCTGGTAGAAGCGGTTGCCCGAGGGGAAGATGAGCCCCTTGCCAAAAGGCATTTCCAGATTAAATTGGGTAGCATGGCTGGAGGTCACAAGAAATTGGGGCTTTTGTGTGCTCATTTCTTTGCCAAACACGCTTTGCATGCCAGCTTTCCCTTCTTCTGATTGGGGCTCAATCATTCGGCTTTTTGGCTCTTGATAGCCCGTTTGTTCCAAGATAGGAGATCCTGTCCAGTCTGTGATGCAGAAGCTGTGTTCAAAGGCGGCGTAGTGCACATTGGTGGTGCTCAACAAGCGCTTGATGACGAGCGGTTCGCGGGTGTCGGCAATGCGCTGGGCGTCTTCTGCGCTGTAACCCGTCACCACGCCCCACATGCAGTCGCCCCAGGGGTCTTCATCCACGCGGCGCGCTGCTCGGTGAAAGACATTCGTTGTTACACGCCCGGTTTCTTCGGGGCGAGCCACATAGGCCACGTAGCGAGCTTGCGTCTCTTGCATGGCTTTGACGCAGTGCTCCATGGTGAACTCTGGCACCACGCGCAGCTCTGCGCCAGGATATTTAGCCACCAGTGTGTCTGCCACCTTCTTCCATGCGGGCTGCGCGGCGGTTTCTTCGGTGATGATGACGGTGTATTCTTCGCCCTTCATGCCCGTGGACACTTCTGGTTCGGACTGGGTTTCTTGCGGCACGGTGTAGAAGAAGTTGGCATTGTCCTTGCCATACACCTCCTTGGCTAGCTCGCGAATCTCGTCCGCCGTGATGGAGCGCAAATCGTCTCGCAAATCGCGAATCATTTGCAGCTTGGTCGGGTCGCTCTGCAGCTTGGACAAGTTGTTGAGCCAATAGGCCGCCGTGCGCTGATTTCGTTCAGATGCGGTGATGATGGGGCGCAGGGCGCGCTCGACATCTTCATCGCTGATATGGCCTTGGCCTATCCCGTTGCAAATGCTCTCCATGGCTGCGCTGACCTTTTCTCGGTTGGCTTTCACGCCGGCGCTTGTGGTGGAGATGAAGGCTGCGTCCTTAAAATCAGGGTTGAGCACCAAGCGTACGCTCGGTGAATAGCTCTCGCCCAAGGTTGCGCGCAAACCGTCAAACAACTTCTCGCGCACGATGGAGGTGAGTACTTGCAAGCGGCGGTTGCGCTTGTAGTCCAAACCATTGCCCGCTGGGCGAATTTGAGTCACCAGCGTTTTGTCCAGCTGCGTGTTGTAGCGCAAGAACTTGCGCTGCCCCCATGGGTTGAAGCTCACGCTGCGTGCAGCGTCGTCAATTGGGGCAAACTCGGGGTTGCGTTGGGGCATGGCACCAAAGGTGCGGGTGATGGTGGGGATAAGGTCGTCCACCTTGAAGTCACCCACGATGGTCACTTCCATGGCCCCGGTTTGCAGGGATTTTTCCATAGCTGCCTTCACATCATCGGTGCTCATGGCCATCAGTTCCTCACGTTTGGGGACCACGAAGCGCTTATCTTCGCCAAAGAGCGCACGGGGCATTTGCATGTTGTAAGCACCCTCGGGCGTGGTTTCCAATTGCGTGTAGAGAGAATCAATGCGGCTGCGCAGCAGGGTTTCGCCGTCGGGGCGGAAGCCGGGGTGCATGATATGCGCGGCGAGCAGCTTGCATTGCAGCTCGAAATCTTGGGCGTTGGTGTCGCCGCTATAGGTGTAGCGGTCTTGGGTCGCGCTGAAAGCAGTACCCACTTGCTTGCCTGCAAGCAGACTCTCCAAGTCATCTGCTGAGTGGGCTTCCAAACCACCTTGCCCAACGACGGGGGTGATAAAGGTATGCAAACCGGGCTTGGCATCTTTTGCTTGCAGGAATCCACCATCCACAGAAGCAACCACGCTCATGCTTCCTTCCATGAAATCAACGGGCTTCAGGTTCACTTTGATGCCGTTGGAGAGCACGAGTTTGGTCACACCGATATCATCTAGCGTTTCGCGGGAGATGACGCTGCCAGGCTCGCCAATGGTATCGTAGGCGAAGGTGGCTTCCTCCGTGGCATCTTGAGGAGCTTGTTCGATGGGAGCCTGCATGGCTTGGTCGAAAACTGCGCGCAGCTTGGTGGCGTCTATCCCATCGGGCAGGGTGCCAGAAATCATCAATTTGACATCAGCTGCGCGGAACTCTTGTTCCAATGCGCGGCGGCAAATGTCGGGGTCTTCTGCAATCTTGGCGAGCGCCAGTTTCAGCACGCGGAGGTCTTCTTCAGGCGTGGTGAAGGTTTGTTGCTCATCCAAGCTGTCGATGAGGGCGTCTGCCATGGTATGGGAAGCCACGCTGCCCCAAGTCTTGATTTCTTGTTCTTTGCGCCCGAGGATTGTTTTGGTGATTTCGCGCAATTCTGCCGGGGTAAATCCATATTGAATGGCTTTGCGCAATTCGCACATGGCTGAAGTCAGCGCTTTTTCCCAATTTTCGGGGGCTGCGGTTGTGGAGAGAGAGAAGGGCTCAGCCGCGCGGAACAGTGCACTACGGCTTGCGCCTGCACCCTGGAAGGGAGCATTTGGACGACGGATGATGCGCTCGATGCGACGCTCGTACATGGCGCAAGCCAGCTTCAACGGCAGGTCTTGGATGCGTTGTTCCAAGGTGTCGGGCTTGTGTTGCCATGCGTTGGGGATGCACACCACGATGTTGCAGTTAGCTTGTTCGCCGTTGGCAATCAGAACTTCTCGTGTGGGCGAGTCGGTGATGGTTCCCACGGACGGGCGGGGGAGCGGCTCGCGCTTCTCCATGCTGGCAAAATACTTGCGCACCCATTCTTCCGCAGTGTCGGGGTTCACATCACCCGTGATGATAAGGGTCATGCGCTCGGGCACATAGTGGCTCTTGTAGTAGTCTCTCACCTCTTGGTAGCTGATGTCTCGGATGACTTTTTCTAACCCAATGGGCATGAAATCCGCCACGCGTGTGCCTTCTGACAAGTGGCGCAGCGTGCCAATCATGGCGCGGTATTTTTCTGAGTCGCGGGCCTTCAGCTCGCTGATGACAATGCCGCGCTCTTTGTCGATGGCTTCATCCTCCAATGTGGCACCATCAGCAAAATCTCGTGTGATTGTCAGCGCAAAATCAACTGTCTCATCATTCAAGTTGGGCAAATCCAGCTTGAACACCGTGTGCAGCAGGGATGTGTACGCGTTGGCATCGCCACCAAACCCCAAGCCCAGCTTCTGCATCTGGGGTATCAATTCGCCGCGCTTGTAATGGCGGCTGCCGTTGAAGACCAAATGCTCCAGGAAATGTGCTACACCACTTGTTTCCACAGATTCATCCAGAGAACCCGTCGCGACAAACAAGCGAATGCTGGCTCTCCCTGCTGGTTCGGATGTGGGGCGAATCATATACGACAATCCGTTTTCCAGCTTGCCTGTACGCAGCATGGCATCTTGCGCCAGAGGGGCCGCGGCTTGGGTATCCATGCTCACGATGGCTTCGCGTGCAGGTGCTTCGGCTGGAGCCTGAGCATAGGTAAGCATAGCGCTACCTGCGAGTAAGATAAGAGCGGTTGAGGTGCGGTGATTCATGATTGAAGATAATCTACACAATTTTTGTGCGGAAATCCAGCATTTAGACTGTCCTCACAGCAAATTCTTGTGCTTGCACAAGTTGATTGATTGCGGGGGATGGTAGCGAGCATGCGGTATGAAAAAAACACCCGCTTCGATGAGAATCGAGGCGGGTGTGCAAAAAAGGGTATGGATTGATTAGGCGAGCGTAGCTTTGTGAGCTTTGTGAATCAGCTCGGCTTGGCGCTTGACGCGCACCTGCAAATCAGCCAATGCATTCATGTAGTAGATGTATGCATCATAGGGCGAGGGGTAGGGGGTAAACCCGTTGCTCTTCTCCATGTAGTGGAAGTGGTCTGCGCTTTGCAGCTTGCGCCACACATGAATCATGTCGCGATCTTCGCTGGCTTTCACGGCCGACTCCAAATCATAGATTTTCTTGAGAGCCTCTTGCTGCATGACATTGCCATTCCACTGGGTAGTTGTGCCATAGGTGGAGCAGCTTGCAGGACTGGGACAATCGAGCGTACCGGTGGAGTCAAAGTTAGCCACAGCTTCACTCGGCGTCATGAAGGTATTGCCGTTGAAGAGGCTCGCCATGATCATGGAACGCCAGAACTCGAACACGCCCGTCGAGTCGGGTTGTCGCTCGCCCAGAGTTTCGTAGTCCATAGAAAGATTCACAACCTGACCTTCTTGCTGAGACAGCCAATCAGCAAAGGTGTAGGGCGAGAGCGGATATTCGCTCCAGCTGGGATCTGTGCGTCGGTTTGCCAAGTCGTTGGACAGGTGGCGGTTGCGGATAAGTGTCTTGGTCTTAGCAATGAGTGGGGCGCATTGCAGGTCGTTTGTGTGGCGGTTGGACATCAGGCGGCTGCTGCCATCTGCCATGATACCCGTGAAGCCCAAATCATAGGCTTGAGCAGCAATGGCGTTGGAGTAGAGCATTCCCGTGTTCCAGAGCACTTTGGGTCTTTCGCCAAAGAGTTCCTCTATCAAGTCCACATGTTCATTCACCTGCTCAGCGAACTCGCCAGTGGAGTACAGAGCCGCCAGCGAGGCGTAGTAGGGCATGGCCAAGAACTCCACACAACCTGTTTCCGCGAGCTCGCGGAAGGATTCAATCAAATCTGGGCGGTGGTAGCGGGCTTGCTCCAAAATCACGCCAGAAAGAGCCAGCGCGAACTTGAACTTGCCTTCCGACAGCTCGATGAGTTGCTTCATCAGTCGGTTGGCAGGCAGGTAGCAGCGTTCTGCCACCTCGCTCAGCACGCGGCCGTTCAGCTCGTCGTCCTCGTAGAACGCATGCTCCCCGATTTTGAAGAAATCATAGGGAATCAAGCGGTTGGGCTGGTGCGCATAAAAAGTGAGTGTGATATTCATCTTCAGAGTCGTTGGGGGGCTGTTGTGTTACCAACCAAGCACATGGTGGTACACGCGAATCATCTTGTCGGCGGCAGTATCCCAGTTGGAGTTCTTGATATCCTGCGCGCTCTGGGCTACGACCTTCTTGTAAAGCTCGTCGTCTGTAATCAGGCTCACAATCTGGCTTGCCATCATGTTCACATCCCAGAAATCGGCCTTGAGTGCACCCTTCATCACTTCTGCCACGCCACTTTGCTTGGAAATGACGGCAGGAATGTTGAACTGCGCGGCTTCTAGCGCGGAAAGCCCGAAGGGTTCCGACACAGAAGGCATGCAGTAGACATCTGTCATGGAAAGCAATTCATTGACCTTTTGCTTGTTGAGGAAGCCTGTGAAGTGGAACTTGTCGCCCACGCCGTGGAAAGCCCCAGTCTCGATGAGCTGGCGAAGCTTCTCACCTGTGCCTGCCATCACAAAGCGTACATTGTCCGTCTGCTCCAGCACCTTAGCTGCAATTTGCAGGAAGAACTCCGGTCCCTTCTGCGCGGTGAGTCGGCCCAAGAAAAGAACGAGCTTTTCTGGGAACTTCTTCTTGCTGTGGAAGACCTCTACGGGGTCTGCGCCGTTGTGTACGGGGAAAATCTTGGCGGGGTCGATGCCGTAGTGCCCAGCGGCGACCGTACCCGTGTATTTGGATACGGGAATTACAGCATCTGCGTGCTCCATGCCGTATTTTTCAATGTCGTAAATCCAACCGCGGGCGTCTGCGCCTGCGCGGTCGAACTGAGAGGCATGCAGGTGCACCACCAAGGGCTTGCCGGTGGCTTTCTTCACCTCGACGCCCGCCAGATACGTCATCCAGTCGTGTGCGTGCACCACGTCAAAGTCGTAGCTGCGTGCCATCACGGCGCAAATCTTGGAGAACTCAATCACCTTGCGTGCCAAATCACCTGCATACAAGTCTTCCTTGCCGGTGAACAAATCTAAATCAGCTTTGTGTACCTTGGAGAAGAGTAATTTGCCTTCTTTGGTGAAAGTGATGTTGCCAGGCGTGCCTTCTTCACAGGCATAGGGATCCAAATCGACGGGTGCTTTTCCCACGACAGAGAAGCTCTCGTAGGTGTAACCCTCTTCTTGGGTCTCAATTTCGCGGAACTCTAAGTTGTTCAACCCTGTCAGCGAGAACCCATCATACTCCAAGCCGCGCTTGGCTTTCGGCACGATGACGGACAGGTCTACCTTCTTGGATAATGCTTTGGATATGCCCATGCACGCTACCCCAAGCCCGCCGTTTATCAACGGGGGGAACTCCCAGCCTAATTTTAAAACTTTGATTTTCCTCATTTCTTTCGTCCTTTGTAAAAAAATTGTTGGCAAACCCTTGCCGTAGTGTCGGCCTTATTTAACTCTTTTTCGAGCCTCTTGTCCAGCCTAAACTCTGGTGTGTGTTATATGGCGATGTGCCATAAGTGCAGGAAATGAACAAGTTGCGCTATTGTGTAGCACTTTGTGTCATATCCGAGTGGAACTGTGGGGTTTTGCTGATTTTTATCAGTTTTCCAAGTTCGCTTGGCGAATATCTTGGAGCGCTGCAATGAAGTCATCCAAAATCTCGGCCGGCACCATGATGCGGTCTCGGTTGGAGCTTACTTTTTCCGTGATTCGTACCACGCGTCCTCGAGCATTGCTTTTCAAATCAATGAAGAATGTCTTTCGATCAGCAATGATTTTTTCCGTGCAAATAATATCGTCGTCCACTTTTAATCACAAGACTGGGTTTTCTTGCAGCCTTACGTCACACTATACCACATGTCGAGATTGAGTCAACTACCAATCGCTCTAACTTTTCAATTTTCTTTTTGCTGGCAAGATTTATTGCGTGTGTGGAGTGAATCTGACTTGCCAAGAGAGAAAGACGTATGTAAAATAAATGCACATAACCATGAGTTCGCTTCAAGACAAACTGTTTGATGAGATTTTGCAGGCACGGCAGAGAGTGTATGCAGTAGGCGACCCTACGCCTTTGCAGCAAATCAAGCTGCCGAGCATAGATGCTGTAGTGTATGCAAAGCGAGAGGATTTGGGGCCCATCAAGGCCTATAAGTGGAGAGGTGCATACAACTGCATGGCAAAGTTGAGTGCGGAGGCTCGGGCTCGTGGTGTGGTGGCAGCCAGTGCAGGCAATCATGGCCAAGGTGTGGCTCTTGCTGCTGCTCGTTTGGGTTGCCAAGCACACATTTTCATGCCGCGTTCGACCCCGGCCGTGAAACAAAACGCCGTCAAAATGCATGGTGGCGACCATGTGGAGATTGTGCTGGTGGGCGACTCGTACGATGCGGCGTCTGCGGCAGCTCATGAGTATGCAGAGCAGAATAATCTCACCTTTGTGCACCCGTATGATGATGTGTACACCATGGGTGGACAGGGTACTCTGGCTGATGAGGTTGTGATGAGTGGGCAGGGACCTTTCGACCGCGTATATTTGCAAATCGGCGGTGGTGGTTTGGCATCTGGCTGCGCCTGCTGGTTCAAGCATTTTTGGCCCAATTGCCAATGCATCGGTGTGGAGGGCGTCAACCAAGCTTCCATGAAATTGGCAGTGGAAAAGGGTTACCGCGAGGAGCTGAGCTATGTGGACGTGTTCTGCGATGGCACGGCTGTGCGCAAGGCTGGTGAACACACGTTCGAACTGTGCCGCGAGCTCTTGGATGAGTTTGTGACCGTGACGAACGATGAGGTCTGCCAAGCTATCCGCTCCATCTGGAATTCTCTGCGCGTGGTGCCCGAGCCATCAGGCGCGATGGGCTTGGCTGCATTCTTACAGGATTGGGATAAGGGCCGAGTCAAGCCCGGGGAGCGTTGCTTGGTGGTGCTTTCGGGTGCCAATATGGATTTTTCGCAACTGGGTGTTGTGGCCAGTCGCGGCGGTGTGCGTGAGACAAACCGAGAGCTGCGCTATCTGCGCATCCCCATGGAGACCAAGCGTGGGCAGATTATCAAGTACCTCAAGAACATCCCCGAGGGTGTGCAGCTCATGGATGTGCAGTATGGTCGCATCGAGGGGGATATTCAGCACCCCGTCTTTGGTGTCTTGGGCACATCGGAGCAGTTTGAGGAGATTCGCCAGCGTCTTAGCACCCGTGGCATGCAGGCTGAGGACGTGACGGAAGATGAAGATGTGCACTTCCGTATGATTTCCTATGACCGCGTGCACCTCAGTCACCCCGTCTTCTTTGTCATCGAGTTCCCAGAGCGCCCCGGTGCATTCATCGAGTTCATGCGCGTGATGGGTGAGTACGCCAATCTGTGCTACTTCAACTACCGGTATTCGGGTGAGCACGTGGGCCGCGCGATGGTGGGCTTGGAGTTTAGCTCTAAGGAGGACCGCGAGGCTTGCCGCAAGCGTGCAGAGGAGTTGCGCGGGACGACCATCCAGGGAATTCACGAACTTCCTGATAAGGTGCGCCACCGCGTGTTGGACCAGATGTCACCCATTGGCAGAACATCATGCTAATCCTTGCCTCTCAATCGCCACGCCGGCGTGAGCTGTTGGCTCGCGAAGGCGTCGAGTTCCGCATTGTTGTCAAGGATGTGGAAGAGGAGCACGATGCCGCTCTCCCGCCCGAGGAATTGTGCGCACGCAATGCCGCCGCCAAGGCCGCCGCTGTGGCGTGTGATTACCCCGATGATATTGTGATTGGGGCCGATACGCTTGTATTCATCGATGGACAGCCCCTTGGCAAGCCTGTAGATGAGGAAGAAGCCCACGACATGTTGACAACGCTGCAAGGTCGTACTCATTGTGTTTGCACGGCGGTGGCCGTCATGATGCCCGGTGGAGAGCGCCGAGATTTTGCGGAGAAAAGCTATGTGACGTTCCGTAAACTCTCTTCTGCGGATATCATGCATTACATGCAGTTGGTGCATGTGCTGGACAAAGCAGGTGCCTATGCCATTCAAGAGCATGGGGATTTAATCATCGAACAGATTGAGGGCGACTACGATAACATTGTTGGTTTGCCTGTGACACGCCTTCTGAGCGAGCTCAACTCATGAAACGCATCATTTTGTTGCTGGTGGTGGCATGGCTCCAAGTGGCGCATGCCATCGTACCAGAGCCTCGGCGTTTGGCTGAGATGCCAGCTGTATCTGGAGCGTACGAGCTTTTGCCTGATGGGGTGGTGCGCACTCACGATGCTGCTGGAGCTTATTACGCCCAACAGACCTTGGAGCAGATGGGCCATGTCCCTGCGACTCCGTTGATAGACGCCCCTCGTTACCCATGGCGTGGCTTGCATGTGGATGTATCTCGCCACTTTTTTACGGTGGCTGATTTGCGGCATTTGATGGATGCCATGGCTCGGCTCAAGCTCAACCGCTTGCACTTGCACCTGACGGATGGCCCTGGCTGGCGCATCGAAATCAAACGCTATCCCCGCCTCACCAGCGAGGGTGCTTGGCGCAAGAAACTGGGGCCTGGCAACTGGGAGTGGCGAGATTTTGACATTGGAAGCCAATATCCTGAGCTGTATGGCGGCTACTACACCCAGCAGGAAATGCGCGAGCTCGTGGCCTATGCTGCCGAACGCCACATCGTCATCGTGCCAGAGATAGACGTGCCTGGCCATGCGTATGCTGCGCTGGTGGCGTATCCTGAGTTGTCGCTCCTGCCGCCGGGCGTCCCTATCAAGGAATGCCAAGTGGGCAGGGATGTGTTGGCGGCGAATCATCCTCGCACGGTTGCGTTTGTGAAAGCCGTGTTGGATGAAATCATGGCCCTTTTCCCCGCTGGCAACCCCATTCACTTGGGAGGCGATGAAGTGGATGTGAATCTGCTCAGCATGGAGACACAGCGCGCGTTCATGCAAGATTTGGTGGATTATGTGAAGCAGCATGGCTACCAGCCTATCACATGGGATGAAGCCGCTTGCAATGGTGTGAGTGGTCAGTGGGTGATGCTGTGGCGCCCGGATGCTGCGGAGAAGGTTTTTGCCGCTGGGCATCCCGTGATTCTCTGCCCGTGCTCACATTTCTATTTTGATTATCCCCAGTGCCGCGCAGATTGGCCTCACCCCGGTGGGGGGCACATCATTAGCACAGAGATGGTGTTCCGCTACAGCGTGCCGCAGCATCCGCAGGTCGTGGGGTTGCAGGCCAACCTGTGGTCGGAGCATATTGCTACACCGCAGAGATTGTGGTATATGGCATTCCCCCGTGCCTTGGCTCTGGCAGAGCGCGCTTGGGGAAGCTCGCCTCGCCCTTACGAGCTCTTTTGGCGCTGTGCCCAAGAGTGGATGCAGAAGCACGCCGCTCCTCCTGCTCAAAAATAAGGGGGGCTGTGTTTGCCCCCCAAAAAAACATCAGCGCTTGCCGTATCGGCGATTGCGTTTGGCATATTCAGCCAGCGCGGCATCAAAGTCGTCGCGCCCAAAATCTGGCCATAGCACATCCGTGACCCACAGCTCCGCGTAGCTAAGCTGCCAGAGCAGGTAGTTGGAAATGCGCATTTCACCAGAGGTGCGAATCATCAAGTCCGGATCCGGCATGCCGGCCGTGTAGAGTTGGCTGCCCAGCACATCTGGCGTGATTTCCTCCGCCTTCAATTCCCCACGTTGCACCATGGCCGCCACACGACGAGCTGCTGCGGTGATTTCTTGGCGGGAGCCATAAGAGAGCGCTAGCACCACGTTGAGAGCCGTGTTGCCAGCCGTTTGGGCAATGCTATCATCCAGTTGCTTGCGGCATTTGGGTGGCAGCATATCCAGCTCCCCAATCGCGTGCAAACGCACATTCTTGGCTTGCATTTCTGGTAGACGCTCGCGCAGAAACTTCTCCAGCATCTTCATGAGGTAGCTTACCTCAATCTTAGAGCGCCCCCAGTTCTCCGTCGAAAAAGCGTACAGGGTGAGCCACGGTACCCCCTTTTCAATGCACAAATCAATCACGCGTTGTACAGTAGCACCGCCTTGCTCGTGTCCTTTGGCGCGGGCTACCTTGCGCTGCTCAGCCCAGCGGCCATTGCCATCCATGATGATGGCAATGTGCTGCGGTACTTTGGTGTCTGTATCCATGCTGTTGTGGGGCTTACTCCATGCGGGCGGTGAGATTACAGCTCGTATTCACCGTATTCTGCCAAAATAGCCTCCACTCGGGCAATGTCCTCGGGCGAGTCCACGCCGCTTGTCGTCTTGCGGCCTCGGTAGTTGACTTCGACCATGCGTACCTTCATGCCATTGTACAGGTAGCGCATTTGCTCCAAGCCTTCTACACAGCCCATCTCGTATTCGGATTCGGGCAGTTCAAAGTAGTTCTTGAGGGCTTGATAGGTGTAGGCATACAAGCCCACGTGGCGGCGTACAGGGCTCTTTTCCATGCTGGCGCGTGCTTTTTCAGGCTTGCGGATAGCGGGAATTGTGCTCTTGGAGAATGCCAAAGCGTAGCCATCCTTATCCACCAGCACCGTGGTGCCACTATAGGGGGTCGTCTTCTTGGATTCTACCATGCGGTCGTATTCAGCCCAATCCAGATGAATGAACGGGGTGAAAACATCTGCCGGGCATTCTTTCCATGCGTCAATCAACTCCTGAATCACCCATGGCGGGCACAGCGGGTTATCCCCTTGCAGGTTCACAATGAAATCAGGGGCCTCCTTTTGCTGCCCAATGGCATCCCAGCAGCGCTCCGTGCCGCTTCGGCAGGTCTCAGCCGTCATCACAGCAGGAATCCCCGCGGTGGCACAGTAGTCTGTAATGCGCGTATCATCTGTGGCTACCACATAGCTGCAATTTTCATTTTTGCGGCAAATGGAGGCTGCAATGTTGGCCACGCGTTGTATCATTTCTACCCCGGCAATCTTGACCAAGGGCTTTCCTGGCAGACGAGTGGAGGCATAGCGGGCAGGGATGACAATGAGAATGGATTTGGACATAAGCAGATGTGTTTGTACTCGCTCGCATTCTACCGCATGAAGTTCCCTTTGCCAAGAAAAATCGCTTTGTCGATGCGGGTAATTTGCTGATTTTGTCGGGGTAAAAGCAACGCGCCTTGCTCCAGATGGAAACAAGGCGCGTGGAAATAGATAAAATTTTGTAGAGGATTAGTGAGGAACGGCGATGGTCTGTTCGCGGTCGGGACCCACACCAACGGTGCCAACGGGGCAGCCGATGATTTCGCCAAAGCGCTTCACATAGGCCTTGCATGCCTCCGGCAGCTCTTCCCATGTGGTGCACTTGGAGATGTCTTGCTTCCAGCCAGGTACGGACTCGTACACGGGGACGCACTTGGCCCAGTCATCCATGAGAGCAGGGGGGAACTCCAAAATCTCATCACCACAGCGGTAGCCTGTGCAAATCTTGATGGTCTCGCACTCGTCCAAACCGTCGAGGTTGGTCATGGCCATTTCATCAAAGCCGTTGAACATGGCGGAGTAACGCAGCACAACGCCGTCTGCCCAGCCACAGCGACGGGGACGACCTGTCGTGGCGCCAAACTCACGACCAAGCCCGTGCAGGTAGTCTGCAATCTCGGCGTCTTCCGTCACCATGGGGCCTTCGCCCACGCGTGTGGTGTATGCCTTGCACACGCCGATAATCTTGTCGATGCGGGTGGGGGCCACGCCAGAGCCTGTGCAGCAACCACCAGCGCTGGTGTTGGAGCTGGTGACGAAGGGGTATGTGCCAAAGTCGATGTCCAGCATAGCTCCCTGAGCACCCTCAAAGAGCACGGTCTTGCCGGCCTTGATGGCGCGGTTGATGGCAGGAATCGTGTTGGTGATATGGGGGCGCAGCACGTCTGCAGCCGTCATCACAGCATCCATCGTCACCTTGGGGGCAGCCTTGGGCCAGCCGAGGCGTGCCAATTCATCGTTGGCGGTCTCGATGCGGGCTTCCAGCACCTTGCGCAGACGCTCGGGGTCAGCCAAGTCAATCATGCGGATGCCAATGCGGCGTGCCTTATCAGCGTAGGTGGGGCCAATACCCTGCTTGGTGGTGCCAATCTTGTGCTCACCAAGTGCTTCTTCCTGAGCTGCATCAATTTCCTTGTGGATGGGAAGCACCACATGGGCGCGGTCGGAGATGATGAGGTTCTCAGGCGTGATGGAGACGCCCAAGTCGCGCAGGTAGGTCATTTCCTCCACCAGAGAGGTGGGGTTGATGACCACGCCGTTGCCAATGACGTTGACTTTGCCCGGCCAGAGAATACCAGAGGGCACGAGGTGAAGCACATACTTCTTGCCGTTGGCGATGACGGTGTGACCGGCATTGCTGCCACCTTGGCTGCGGACGACGAAATCCGCGGTTTCTGTCAGGAAGTCGATGACTTTGCCCTTTCCTTCATCTCCCCACTGGGAACCGATGACGAGTGTGTTCATGCTGTTAAGTATATTGAGAGGTAATTGGGATTAGTGAGCGGCCAGGCTAGACTTGAAGTCTTCCACCATTTGCAAGAAAGCGCCGAAGAAGCAGGGCTCATCGTTGCCACAAGTGGGTACGGGGGCGGGGTGGAACTGCACACCCATGGCGGGTACGCTCTTGGAGCAAATGCCTTCCACCGTGCCGTCGTTGAGGTTGGTGTGGGTGATTTCCACATCAGCGGGCAGGGAGTCGGCCACCAGCGCAAAGTCCACGTTTTGCGTGGTAATGAGCACTTGGCCGCTCTTCGTGTCTTTGACGGGGTAGTTGCAACCATGGTGCCCAAACTTAAGCTTGCAAGTGGTAGCACCCATGGCCATGCCAAGAATCTGCTGCCCCAAGCTCAGACCAAAGACGGGCACCTTGCCAAGAAGTTGCTTGATTTCAGCAGCGATGCTGCTGAGTGCTGCAGGATCGCCTGGGCCAGAGGAAAGGAATACGGCGTCCGGAGCCATAGCAAGCACATCTGCCGCAGGGGTGTGGGCATTCACCACGGTCACATCGAAGCCGTCGCGGCGCAAAGCGCGCAGCACGCTGCGCTTGATGCCGAAGTCGTAGGCCACGGCTTTGTACTTGGCGGGGGCAATGTCGGAGTAGTTGGAGAGGTCGCCCATGGTCTTGTTGGGGAGCTTCCAGTTGCGAGAATCGCCATCCCAGTGGTACGTTTCAGAAGTAGAAATAGCAGAGACCATATCAGACCCTGCGAGGGGAGCCGCTGCACGGGCTGCATTCACGGCCTCTTCTGCGCTGAGCTGCGTGGTCACACAAGCTCGCATGCTGCCATTGTTGCGCAGGTGGGTAGCCAGTTTGCGGGTGTCAATTCCTGCGATGCCGGTCACGTTGTGGCGCTTGAGCCAGTCTTCCATGGGCTCTGCGGCACGCCAGCTGGAGTGCAAACGAGAGATTTCAACTGCTACCAGTGCGCTGATTTGCGGGCGGTCGCTTTCGCTATCTTCCGTGCAAATGCCGTAGTTGCCGATGAGGGGGTAAGTCATGGCCAAAATTTGCCCGTTGTAGGACGGGTCGGTCATGATTTCTTGGTAGCCCATCACGGCGGTATTGAAGCATACCTCGCCAGTTACAGTATCACATGCGCCAAATGCGCTACCTTCAAATATTGTTCCGTCTTCTAATGCAAGAATCGCTTTCATTATGATTTTGAGCCGAGGCATCTTAGCAATTTTGCGGCTGACATGCAAGGCATTTGTGCTTCATCACAAAAAAAACGCGCGTGAGAGTGGGAAAATTCGTCATTTTGATTAAGATAGCTTGCATTTTCTGTCGGGGTGTGGTTATATTATCTCAATAAGAGCAAGCTCGCGTCTCGCCTGCTTGAAATATAACCCTCACAACCAATCAGAAAACCATGGAAAACGAAGCTACGACCGACAAGGGAACCCCCTGCAACGACACTCAGAAGCGCTTGGCCGCTGCACAGGATTTTGCTCGTGATCAGTACGAGAAGATTCGTCGCGCTACCATCGCCCAGATGGAGAACGTGCGTCACTACACAGAGGATATGCGCCAGCACCTCAACGAAGGTTGGGATGTGACCTGCAACCGCGCTCGCGATATGCACAAGGCTGGTGAAGAATACGTTAAGGAGAATCCCACTGGCAGCATGCTGGGTGCTCTGGGCGTGGGTATTATCCTTGGCCTTATTCTTGGCTCCCGCCGCTAATAAGTTTTTTCTTGCGAAGTCTCGCCCCCGTTCAATCACACTGGTGCTATGTCTCTCTTTTCTCGCAGTTCTGAAAGCAAGTTGACCACCCTGCAGAAGCAGGGCGGGTCGGTGCTTTCGGATGCGCGCGAGTCGCTTTTGCAAGCGTCTGAGCACATAGAAGCCGTGCTGGAGCTGTTCCGATTAGAGCTCCGGGAGTATGGCGAGAAGCAAGTACGCCGCGTGGTGGCGCTGGTGGTGGGGGTGTTTCTTCTGCTGTGTGCCTACGCGGTTTTTTGTGCCTTTGCTTGTGTGTTGCTCAGTACATGGCTGGGCTGGACATGGGCAGTGGCTGTCGTATGTCTGGTCAATGCGCTGTTGGGGGTAGTAGCAATAGTTGTTGGGCTAAAAAATAAGCCCGGAGCGATTGCTCCTGCCACCATGCAGGAACTCAAGGATGATGTGCAATGTCTCAAACTAATGCTCAAAGGAAACACGAAATCTTGATGCGCTCCTCTGTGTCGCGCCTCAGGGCTATCAATGCTGCCGAATCAGCTAGTCGTGGGGTGGTGCGTTGCGCGTCATTGGTTCCGCTGTCTGGCAAGGTGGTGCGGTATTCCCTTATCGCGGCTGCGGGTGTAGCCACCGTAGGCGTGTTGAGTTTGCTTCGTCGAAAGCCTGCTCCCGTTCCAGTTCCGCCCAGTCCGGCACCCAAGCGTTTGGGGCATTATCTCGTGGCTCAGGCTTTGAGCATGGTGCTGCTGCCGTGGCTTCGTCAGCAAGCCTTGCAGGGTGAGCTGGGGCAGCGATTGCGACGTTTTCATCCGGTTAGGTTGTTTTTCCGTTGGGTCGGCTTGGAGAAATAAGCGCAGCTCGTGTTGAACGCAGGTGCGCTTATCGTTTGAGGGAGGTTTAGCTACAGTTATCCATGAAAAAAGTTTTTGTTTCCGGTGCTTTTAATGTGTTGCATGCTGGGCACATTCAGTTTTTCAAAGAAGCTAAGGCACTGGGAGATTATCTGATTGTATCTTTCCCGCCGGCCGATTTGCTGTGGCGGCTTTACGACAAAAAATCGGTGTTGGAGGACGGCGATAAATTGGCGTTGCTTCATGCCATTGATATGATTGATGAGGTCATTCTCTCAACAGATGAGGACAAGGAACTCTCGTTCAAAACAGCTTTCTTGCAGTGCAAGCCTGATATCTTAGCCGTCACGACGGATGACTTGTACATGGATGCCAAGCGCCAGCTTTGCGCCGAAGTGGGCGCAGAGTTTGTGGTGCTGGAAAAGACGGTGCCCACAGGGCATCAATCGAGCTGCACCCAGGTGGTAGAGCGCATCAAAGCGCCGACTCATGTCCCGCTGCGTGTGGATTTTGCGGGTGGCTGGCTGGATGTACCTGCCAACGCCATCGAGGGAGAATATGTGGTCAACTGCTCTATCTCGCCCACGGTTTCCCTCAAGGAATGGAACTATCGCCAAGGGGCAGGCTTGGGTGGTAGTGGTGGCTGGAGCGTGTTGAATGGGTGGGACCCCGTGCGCTCTGAATTAGGTCTGGGTGTAGGCTGGCAAGACCCCGCCGTCATCGCCGAAACGGGTGCGTGTGTGTGGAAGTCTGGTCGCTATCCCGAGCTTGATTTTAAGAACACCGGTGCGTTCCTCAAGGGGAAAATGGCTGTGTTCGATACCCAAATTAAGCACGATACGCCTGGCCTGGCAGCCTTGGAACGCAACTTCGACAAGATTGCGAAAGCTGCGAGGGTTGCGCGTTTGGGGGTGTTGCAGCAAGATATCACCGTGTTGGCGGTGGCGGTGCAGCTGAGCTACCAGTTGCAGCTGGATGAAGGTATGTTGCCTCTCGAACGCATTGGTGATTCCTTGGCCCACAAGTATTGTGGTGGTGGCCATGGTGGCTATGCGGTTTATCTTTATGAGACGGAAGAAGCTCGCAATGCCGCGCTGGATTCCTGCCCCGATTTGTATCCCGTAGAACCCTATTGCCGCACCTTCGGCAAAGACGAGCAGGTGCCATGGGACACTCGCTTCGTTGCGCGCCTGCGCGAGCGTGGCGTTATTCGTTGATTTTGTTTCTTCTAACATTTGAGAAGTTATGGCAAAAGTCTTTGTATCTGGATGTTTTGATGTTTTACATAGTGGTCACATAGCCTTTTTGGAGGAGGCGGCCAGCTACGGGGATGTGTATGTGTCTCTGGGCTCAGATGAAACGGTGTGGCAGCTCAAAAACCGCAAGACGATGTACAACGAGCAGGAGCGCAAGTACATGTTGGAGGCCATACGATTTGTTAAGAAAGTATACATCGGCCCAGATACAGGCAAGATATTGGATTTTGCCCCTTTGCTTGATGAAGTGAAACCAGACATCTTTTTTGTGAACGCAGATGGCACAAGCGATGAAAAACGTGCCTTTGTCGAATCAAAAGGAATACGCTACGTGACAAGCTCTCGCATCCCGCATGCAGGGCTGCCGCAGCGCTCTACTACCAGTATACGTGAAACGTTGAAGAAATGAGTGAATCATACACAACTTACAAGGTGGGCGATCGAGGTGAGCGCCCGTGGGGTGAATGGCAAGTGCTCGACTTGCAGTCTCACGTTGTCGTGAAAAAAATTTATGTGCGTCCTGGTGGCCGCATTTCATTGCAGCGTCACCAACACCGCACCGAGCGGTGGATTGTGACAGAAGGTGTTGCAACCGTGCTGTGCGAGGGGGCTGTCACTCACTTGCGCGTGGGCGAGTCTACACTCATTCCTTGCCGCAGCTTGCACCGCCTGAGCAATGAGAGCAACCAGCCGCTTGCCCTGATTGAAGTGCAGATGGGCGATTACCTTTCCGAAGAAGATATCGAGCGCTTTACCGACGACTACGGCCGAATCCAATAACACACCTTCCTACCCTATGAAGATTTTGGAGCAAATAGACGGTATTGCGGTTATCAACATGGATAGCCGCCCAGATCGCTTCGCTCAATTCATGGAAAAAGCCGGCGTATACCTGCCTGAAGAGAAAATTCAGCGCATCAGCGCAGTGGTGGGGCGCGAGCTGCCTACCTTTGGCAAAGCTCCGTGGTTCACCGAGCGCACTGGTGAGCGCGCGGGTTTCTGGGGTGGCACGGGTGGCTGCGCACTGGCACACCGCAAGGCTATAGAATGGGCCAAGGAGAAGAATTGGCGCCATGTGCTCGTGTTTGAGGATGATGTTGTCATCGAACCTCACGCTGGCGCAGCGGAGTTGTTGGACCGCGCTTTGTCTGAATTGACCGGCCCCTACATGCTCTACTTGGGCTACAACCGCCCCTCTCCCTATGGCCACTGCTGCATGGAACATGATGGGCTCGAGTTGTGGAAGACGGATGGTGTCATTGCCGCGCATGCCTACATTGTATCTGCCGAGCTGTATGATGTGCTGCTGGCTCACATGCCCACGGAAGAAAATGTGTGGGAATGGTTGTCTCAATACCGCGCAGTCGATGTGTTGTATCGCGACTTTGTGCCATACTGGAACGGCGTCTCTGTCTACGTGCTGCACCCCATCATTTGTGTGCAGGATGACGAGTTCTCCGACATCGGGCAAAACGGTGCTGCGGGCATGGCTGTGGCTTGCCGTCAAGCTCCGCGCAAAGCTTCACTTGGGCGCAAACTGACGGAACCTCTCCGCCGTCTCAAAATCCGTTGCAATTCCATTCGCACCCAGATGCGAGCTCGCCGAGGGGGGCTGCCGGGGCCTCGCAAGCGCAAAAAGAAGTAAATCCCCCTTTTTTGACAAGAAATTTCCTTCGGTGTCATTGATTATGCTTGATAAATCCGCCTGAAAAGGCGATATTAAAGGCTCACTTAGTACGATATGTCTGAACAAAAAGAACGCAAGACTTTAGAACAACGAAATCAAGCCAGCGATTTGGAGCGCCTGCGTCACTCCTGCGCGCACGTGCTGGCCGCCGCTATCTGCCGCATTTGGCCCCAAGCCCAGCTTGCTGGTGGCCCTGCTGTGGAAAATGGCTTCTACTATGATATTGAACTTGACCACAACATCTCTACAGCCGAGTTTGAACAGATTGAGGCTGAGATGAAGAAAATCGTCAAGGAAAACCAGACTTTTGAGCGCACCACCGTCACCCGCGAGGAAGCCATGCAGATGGCTCAGAGCGGTGAGCTGGGTGCTAGTGGCCCTCGCTCCGTCCCCTCCAAGTTCAAGGTTGATTTGCTGAATCGCATCCCCGAGGGTGAGGAGATTTCCATCTACCGCAACGGTGAGTTCACCGACCTGTGCGCAGGCCCGCATGTGGGTCGCACTGGCAACTGCAAGGCATTCAAGGTGATGAGCGTGGCTTCTGCCTACTACATGGGCGATGCCAACGGCCCCCGCTTGCAGCGTATATACGGTACCTGTTTCCCCAACCGCACGCAGTTGGATGAGCATTTGGCCCGTTTGGAAGAAGCCAAGAAGCGCGACCACCGTCGATTGGGCCGCGAGCTTGGTCTCTTTGCCATTGATGAAATGGTGGGGCAGGGTCTCATCCTCTGGAAACCCAAGGGCGCTATCATCCGCCGCGAATTGCAGGATTTCATCACCGAGGAGCTCGACCGCATCGGCTACTCTCAGGTCTATACCCCCAACATCGGCAAGCTGGATCTCTACATGACCAGCGGTCACTGGGAACACTATAAGGAAAGCCAGTTCCCCCCCATCCCTGATCCTGATGACTTCAAGCGCCTGCGCGACGAAAACGCCAGCTGTGCAGACCTTTTCAACGCCTTGGATACCAAGACGATTAGCGGTTTCATGCTCAAGCCCATGAACTGCCCCCACCACATCCGCATTTATGCCAACGACCCGCACTCGTACCGCGATTTGCCTGTGCGTTTGGCTGAGTTCGGCACCGTGTACCGCTGGGAGCAGAGTGGCGAGCTGGGTGGCATGACCCGCGTGCGTGGTTTTACTCAGGATGATGCCCACATCTTCTGCCGCCCCGACCAAATCAAGCAGGAGGTGCAGCAGTGCATCGGCATTGTAAAGCACATCCTCGGGACTCTGCAGATGAACGACTACCGCGTGCGTCTCTCTCTGCGTGATAAGGATTACAGCGACCCCAAATATGTGGGTACGGTTGAGAACTGGAAACTCTCCGAGCAGGCTCTGCGCGAGGTGCTCACCGAGAATGGATTCGACTTCATCGAGGCTGAGAACGAGGCCGCATTCTATGGTCCCAAGATTGACTTCATCGTGCGCGACGTCATTGGCCGCGATTGGCAGCTGGGCACTGTGCAGGTAGACTACAACCTGCCAGAGCGCTTCGACCTCGCCTACACCGGTGCAGACAACAAGCCGCACCGCCCCGTGATGATTCACCGCGCCCCGTTCGGCTCCATGGAGCGTTTCACCGGCTTGCTCATCGAGCACTTTGCCGGCAAGTTCCCCACGTGGCTTGTTCCTGAGCAGGTGCGCGTGCTGCCCATCTCTGACAAGGTGGCAGATTTCGCAGAGCAGGTGCGCGCTAAGCTTGCTTCCAAGTTTGTGCGCGTGAAGCTCGATGACGCTCCCGATAAGATTGGCGCCAAGATTCGCAATGCCCGCTTGGACCGCGTACCCTACATGATTGTTGTAGGCCAGCGCGAGGCTGAGGAAGGCAAGGTCTCCATCCGCCACCGCGAGCTGGATGTCGTCGGCACCATGACGGTTGATGAGTTCGTGGAGGCTCTTACGGCCGAAATCGACAACCGCCTCATTGCCCCTGCCTTTACCCCCGAGAAAAAAGAGACAGAGGCCTGATGAGATACCCCTTTGAGCGGTAGCCTTCTCCTAGGAGACTACCGCTCACGACCAAAAGAAACACACCAGACAAACAACAATACACACTCAAGTGCCAGCCCCACAGAAAAACACACCCCAAGGCAATCGCAACAATCGTCGCGACCAGTCCAGCAAAACACCGCAAATCCGCGTTAACGACCGCATTCGCGCTCCCCGTGTGCGCGTGGTCACAGCCAAAGGCGACCAGCTCGGTGTCATGGCTACACGCGATGCGCTTGCCAAGGCCAAGGAAATCGGTCTCGACCTCGTAGAGGTTGCTCCGAATGCCGATCCTCCCGTATGCCGACTCATCGACTACGGTAAATACAAGTACATGCAGGCCAAGTTGCAGAAGAACAACAAGGCTAAGACCGTGCGCATGAAGGAAATCAAGCTCCGCATTGGTACGGATGTCAATGACTACAACGTCAAGATGAGCCGCACCGAGCAGTTCCTTGACCATGGTCACAAGGTGCGTTTCCAACTCCGCTTCCGTGGCCGAGAGAATGCTCACCAGCAGCTCGGTTTGGAGGTCATGGCCAAGGTGGTGGAAGATATGAAGACGATGGGCCAGGTGGATCAGCCTGCCAAGCTTGCTGGCAACACCGTCACCATGGTGCTTTCCCCGCTTCCTGCCAACCAGCGTGTCAAGAAGTTCAAGAAGTACGAGGACGAAGATTTCGATGCCGAATCTGATGAGTTCGACGCCGAGGACGATATTTAATCTCGACTTCTCCCCAGATTTACCTGAAACAAAAGGCACCGCATGCGATGAAACGCTGCGGTGCCTTTTCTTTGGGCGTATGCAAACTTCTTGGCTATTTACTTGGCCATCTTGCGGCGGCGCAGCAGAGCCCGCAGGGTCAAGGCCAGCACAATCAACGCGCACAGCGCCACCGCCCAGTCTCCAAAGAGCGCGTAGAGGGTGAACCCAGCATTCGGGTCGATGGGCAACTCCGCATAGCTATAACCCGCCAAGTGGGGTGTGCCGTCTGCTGCGAGCAGGGCATCGATAAAGGCGCCATTGGGGGCTATAGAACAAGTCACACCCATATTGGCCGCGCGCACCATGGGACGGCGCAGTTCAATGCAACGGAACGCCGCATTGCGAGCCTGCTGCACACCACAAGCCGAATCAAGAAACCAGCCATCATTGCTCACGTTCACGATCACTTGGGGGCCCTTGCGCACAAACTTCGTGAGCAAACGGCCCACGGTGTCCTCGTAGCAAATGGCAGGGATGACACTCACCGTCTTATCAGTCCCCGGCACAGGGACCACCATGGGTTCCGAGCCCGAGCCCGGGCGGATGCCATCTCCCACTTGGGTGCCCGTGATTTCTGTGTAGCTGCGGTTAATCCATTCTACACTATCCGCCAGGGGGATGTATTCTCCAAAGGGCATCAAGTGCTGCTTAGCCACGGTGAAGATGCTATCAAACCCACCGGGTATGCAAGCGAGGGAATTGTACATACCGCGTGACTCCAAACGCTGTGTTTCGGGGTTGCGCTCTTGCAGCCACTCATCCACACCCGTGAAGAGCACAAAATCTTGCCCGCCCATTTCGCGCACTAGCTCGCGCACCTTGGGTAAGCCCCCCTCCTTGTTGAAAAAGACGGCATACGTCGCCATGTCGGGGAGAAGCTTGCCTGTGCTCGTATCTCGCCAAATGGGGCAGCCCATGGCGCTTTCTGGCCATACGACCCAGAGTGGCAGGCGCTGGGTGATACCCACATCAGGGTTTTTCATGGCTAGCTGAGCTGTCTTTTGCTGGATGTCGTCGAACGCGCTCTTGGTCGCGCGGAGGTACACGCCATACAAGTAGATGCCACCGCCGTTTTGGATGCGGGTCGCTTGGTCCATGTTGATTTGAACCCCCATCACCGGCAGGGTGTAGACGCCCGGTTTCTGGGTAAGCTTGCTGGCCGAATGCGCTGTCGACAAGGCCATGCCGCCCGCAAACAAGATAAAGAGCAGCACCACACAGCCGTAGAAATCCCACGGGCGGTTAGCTCTGCCAGCTCCCTTGAAATGTATCACGCTGCGGCGGAAAGCACCCCAGAGAATGACCGTGGTGAACACCGGAATGAATGACAGCGCTGCTGTGCCCGTAAACTCGGCCCATTGGGCAAAGGCGAGCCCATCATACAAAGCCATGCCAAGGCTATTCCAGCTAAATCCCAGCGTACCGTTGGCTCGCAGCCACTCGATGCACACCCAGAGCGCACCGCAGCCCACGGCGCTACGCACCGTGGAGCGCATGTCGCACACGGACCAATGGTGCCATGCTTTCTTGCGAGCATCGGGGCTGAGCTCATCTGTCTCAGGCGTTGCTTGCAGTGCAGGGCGCAGCACGCTTGCTGCAAACACGGCCCACAAGCCCGGCAAGCAGGAATAGACCGCCATGAGCGGCAGAAAAGCTATCAATAAGAAAACAGGCAGGGGTATGTTGAACACTTCTCCCACGTTGTGAATCCACCAAAAACTCACACAATACCAGCCCATGCCATACAGCCACCCATAGCCAAATGCGGCTTTCTTGCTCACCTTCCCAGACCACAGCACACAAAGGAGCGGCAGCAAGCCTATCCACACCAGCTCGTTCACATCAAACGGCGGGTAGGCCAATGCCATGAACGCACCACCCAGCAAGCACACCAGTGCGCGCCAGTACCATGCAAATGCTTTCTTGTTGTGAGGGGGTAGGGGGGCAGCCACCGCTGCGGCCGTGTGCTCTTTGCTCATATCAGTTCTCTTATTTGAAAAAAAGGGGGCGTGTTAGTGCGCATCGGTGCGTATGCAGGTGTAGCCAATGTACTGCTCCTCGTAGCTACCGCTGGGGCGGTTGGTCACCACGACGCGCCAGAGGGGGGAGGATTCTGTGAACTTGTGCACCAAATAATCATCCTTCGTGCCAAAGCCCAATTCCACGTGCACCGCTGCTTTGTTGCCCTCGGACTGCACATTGACATCGCGGCTCGCACTGAATTGCCCTTTCTCGTAGGGCAGAGCTACCGTCTCGCCTTTTTGGGCCCCGCTGGCATCCGCAAAACGCACCAGCAGATGCCCGCTGCCATCTCCGCCGCCAAGCTCCAACTGCAACACTGGGTAATAGGCGGCGCGCAGTTCCATGCGCGCGTTGCCCGCAGAACTTTGCCACGCGGCGCTCGCGCTGTCAACCACCACACCTGTGCCAACCCAAGGTGTGCGTGCGCTGATGAATCGCCCCTTAGATGCCGGCACATTCTTGTAGGTGTATACACCAAATCCAGCCAAGCCCAGCAGCATGAATCCAAAAATCCCCCCGAAAATGAGGTTGCTTACCTTGATTCTGGGCTTCTTGGTGGGCTTTTCTTGCTCTTCGGGTGCTTGCATGACCCTATTTTGACCCGAAAAATGCCTTGTTGCAATAAAAAAGGGTTGCATTCTGACAAAAATAAGTAAAAAATAAGCTCGGGCAATCAAAACCCCATACACAATATGGCCGATATCGACGAAAAAACTGAAAAGAATGTTCCCGGCAAGTTCTATGTCGACAGCAACTGCATCGACTGCGACCTTTGCCGCGATTCCGCTCCCGACTTCTTCGCTCGCGACGATGATGAGGGTGTTTCTTATGTTTGCAAGCAGCCCGAGACGGACGCTGAAGTAGCTAGCTGCGTGGAAGCCATGGAAGGCTGCCCCGTGCAGGCTATCGGTGACGACGGCGAGTAAAGCTGCTGGCAACACTCAACTCTTTTGACCCGGGGTGTGTCATGACCACCTCCGGGTCATTCTCTTTTCTTCATGGCTGCCGCTCCTCGCAGAAAACGCAAGACCACGGTTGTGGTGCCCGCAGAAGCTGCGGCTCCGCTCCCTGCCTCAGATGCGCGCCCCCTCTACCGCAATGAGAGCTTTGCGGATGGATCGATGCGCCCGGTGCGCGTGGAGTCTCGCCAGGATGCCGAGCGCGCCCAAGCCTTGGCGGATTTTTATGGCGTAGCCCCGGGCTTGCCCGTGAAAGCCAACCTGCGAGACATGGACAGCATCTTGGCCGAGCTCGTATCCAAACTCGACATCCGCGAAGCCGAGTTCGCCCCCGAGCTCCTGAACTCTGCTTGGCAAAAGGCCGTGGGTCCCTTCCTTGCCACCCAAGCCCAGCTCATCTCCGTCGATAAAAAAACAGCCGTGGTGCGCACAGCTCATCCTGCGGTGCGCTTCGAGCTCCAGCGCCTTCGTCCCCAAATCATACGCGCCCTCAATGCGACCCTCGGCGAATCCTGCGTCCGCACGGTGCGCATCTCTCATGGTTGAGCCCCATCCTTCTGATTTCCCCTATGCTCTGGAAAAATCTCCTCTGTCCTGCCCGCCTCAGTGATTCCGCCTCTGCATCGCGCTCTCCTTTCAATCAAGACTACGGCCGCGTGCTCTACTCTAGCGCCTTTCGCCGCTTGCAAGACAAGACGCAAGTCTTCCCCCTGGGGCGCAATGACTACGTGCGCACGCGCCTCACGCACAGTCTCGAGGTAGCCAACGTAGGCCGCACCTTGGCGCAGGAGATGGCGCTGCTCGCAGAAGAACGCGATGCCTTGCCTCTGCGAGATGGTTTCAACATGACCGATATAGTGGCCACTGCCTGTTTGGCGCACGATATTGGCAACCCTCCCTTTGGTCACTCGGGCGAGAAAGCCATCGAAGAAGCCGTGGCTTTGGCCGCTGCTGATATGCAGCGCCGCGGTCTCCCCGTGCCACAGTGGTTGCAACACTTCCGTTTCGAGGGCAACGCTCAGGGCTTCCGCCTCCTCACCCGCACCTGTGATCCCATTCGCGGCCATGGCCTCGACCTCACCTTTGCAACCTTGGGCGCCTTCTCCAAATATCCGTGCTCGGCCGCGGCTATCAAAGCCTCGGGCATCAAACGCTATGGCACCAAAGGCAAATTCGGTGTCGCGGAGGACGACTTGCCCGCCTTTGCCCGCGTGGCAGAGGCCTGCGGGCTGCCTCTGCTCGCACCCGGCGTGTGGGCGCGCCACCCCCTTGCTTTCCTCATGGAAGCGGCGGATGATGTCAGCTACCTCGTGGCTGACATCGAGGATGCCTACATCTCCCGCATCATCCCCTATCATCAAGCCGTCGAGATGCTCTGCTTGCTCGCCGGCATGCAGGAAAAGGAACCTGCCATTCACAAGGAGGCCGCACTCAATGGGCACCACGCCGCCATCCGCATGGCCCGCGCTATGGCCGTTGGTAGCTGCATTGCCGCTTTGCGAGACTCCCTCCGCTCCCACTACTCCGCCATCATGCAGGGTACCATGGAGCTAGGTCTCATGGATGCCTCTTGCCTCTCTGCTTCCTACAATGAGGTGCGTCGCTTCTCCTTCAACGAAATCTACACCCACGAAAGCGTGCTCAAAGTTGAAATCACCGGCTTCAACATCGTCCGTCGCCTCATGGACCTCTTCTTGGAGTGGGTGCACAACCCCTCTAGCCCCCTTGGTGCCAAAATTGGTCCCATCCTCCACGCCAGCCCCGCGGATTCCCTCTCCGAGCCATCCCGCTTCGCCCACGTGGTCGATTACATCTCCGGCATGACCGACTCCTTCGCCCTCCAAACCTACGCCTCCCTCTTCGGTTGCTCGCCTTCTATCTCGTGATAAGGGAATGTAGGTCTTTTGCTGTGCCAGCGTCATTTTCCCACAAAAGAAGTATTTCGAATAAAAAAGCGGAAGGTGGTGAACCTTCCGCTGAGAAAAGAGGGGAGATGCTGCAGGTTGTTAGCGGCAGCGGAGGAGGAAGGTGCCGCTTTGACCAGAGGCTGTGCGGTAGACACCGCGCATGTAGCCGTCTGCGACGATGCCGGTCCAAATGATTCTGCCATGGCCACCATAAGGGGGGGTGACAAAGGTGAAGCGTTCGCCCTTGAAGGCGCCTTTGAAGAGCGGTGCGCAGACGAGGCGAGAGTTATCCAGCTTGATGGCACCTTGGATAAAGTTACCTTGGCGGTGCAGCGAGAGAAGCATGGGGGAGGAGACGTTGGTCGTGCGGTTGAGGCAAACGCCTGCCCAGATGCTCTTGGAAACGGCGGCGTAGGAGCTGGAGTCGGAGGCGGAAGTGTCGGAATAGGATTCGTCTGAGTAGGAAGCGTCAGAGTAAGATTCGTCTGAGTAAGATGTGTCGGCGTAGGACTCGTCCGAGTAATCGGATTCAGCGTAAGAATCTGTGGCGGAGTTCTTGTTGTTGAGCGCAGCGAGGACGTCCTGCATCTTGGTGAGGTGTTCGCAGGAGCTGGAGAGAACGATGGCTGCGGAGAGGAATCCGATGGAGAGAAGTTTTGTTAGATTCATGGTAGAATGGAAAGACGGTAGGATGATAAATAGGTTGAACGGAGAAAGGTTACATACTTATGGATGGGATGTCAAGAATGAAGTAAGGAATGGGTGGCATAGTCCTTGCAGCGGGGGCAAATAAGAGCGGGAGCCTGAGTAGGCTCCCGCTCTGGGGGGGCGCCCCGAAGGGCGCAGGTTATGAGTAGATTGTTGGTGCAGGTGGGGGCAGATTACATCATGCCACCCATGCCACCCATGCCACCCATGGCATCAGCGCCGCCGTGGCCGCCGCAGGAGCAACCCTTCTTCTCGGGGAGGTCTGCGATGAGGCATTCGGTGGTGAGCATGAGACCAGCGATGGAAGCTGCGTTCTGCAGAGCGGAGCGGGTGACCTTGGTGGGGTCGACCACGCCGGAGGTGAGGAGATCCTCGTAGGCGTCGGTGACGACGTTGTAGCCCATGGTGGTGGATTCCAGACCCTTGACCTTTTCAACGATGAGGGCAGCTTCGCGGCCAGCGTTGTTGACAAGCTGACGGAGGGGGGCTTCTACCGCGCGGTAGACGATGGAAGCGCCGGTGGCTTCATCGCCGGTGAGGGAGAGGCCGCACACGGCCTTCTGGGCGCGGATGAGAGCCACGCCACCGCCGGGCACGATACCTTCTTCCACTGCAGCGCGGGTGGCGTGCAGGGCGTCGTCCACGCGGTCCTTCTTTTCCTTCATCTCGGTTTCGGTAGCAGCACCCACCTTGATGACGGCAACACCGCCAGCGAGCTTGGCAAGGCGTTCCTGAAGTTTCTCGCGGTCGTAGTCGGAGGTGGTGTCCTCAATCTGGCGGCGAATCTGGGAGACGCGAGCGGAGATATCAGCGGAGGAACCAGCACCCTGGATGATGACGGTGGTGTCCTTGGTGATAACGACGCGCTTGGCCAT
>JAZTYM010000068.1:0-17047 GCA_045637025.1 Akkermansia sp.
CTTTTCAAGCGCATTACTTTCCCCTCCCGCGCGCAGAAAGTGCTTGACAAGCTGCTACTACCACGGCATAATCCCCCCCGCACCGCGACCTGCGGCGCATGGAGAGATGGCTGAGTTGGTCTAAGGCACTCGACTCGAAATCGAGCGTGGCAGAGATGTCACCGTGGGTTCGAATCCCACTCTCTCCGCTGAAGGGTGAAGTACCACAAGGCGCTTCACCCTTTATTTTTAATACTTTTTGCTCTTTTGAATTGCACACGGGAAGTATGAGCCCCTTCTTGCAACTTGGGCGCATATACCCCACCAGCTCATCTTTTGCTCTCTGCTTCATAACCATCTAAAAAAAGCGAACTGGCTACCTGTCAGAAAAACCAAAAAACTGCACCACCAACACCCCCCGCGCAGGGGATTTGCTTCTTTTGAGATTGCCAAGCAGTTCAAAAATTGGTAAACTGATGTTTGTATGGAGTACGCGCTGGGTAGAAGTCGTGCCACACTAGCAGAGCAAGAAAGGCGAGTGCGTGAGCTTGAAGAAGAGCTCGCCCATAGTCGCATGGCGTTGAACTTGCTGCGTGCAGAGCAGGTTTCTAGCGCAGCGGGCGCGCCTTTGCCCGCGTTTCCCCAGAGCGCGAAACCTGTTTTGCATTATCTGGCGCCACTGAATCCGGCAGGGAAATTGAGCCGCAAGTGGAAATTGGGACATGGGCTGACCAGCACCGAGGCAGCGGCTTCGCCAGCAGAGGATGAGCTTGCCCCCGCAGAGCAAGAGCGCAGTTTGCGGCTATACGGTCTCCTGAGCAATGGGAGTCCGTGGCAGGTGAGTATTCCATTTAGCCGCATGGCTACCTATGGTGGCTGCGTGATAGGGCGCAGCGAGGAAACCGCCGACATTGAGCTGGCAGAGCCTGGCATCTCTCGCAGCCACGCACGGCTGGAATTGACGGATGATGGATTGGTCGTGACGGATGAGCACTCGACCAACGGCGTGTGGGTCAACGATACCCAGCTAAGCGCCTACAACCGCCAAATGCCTTTGGAAGATGGCTCCACCCTTACCCTAGGAAATATCATTTTACGAGTAGAATACACCTAATACCATGACAATACGAATACTAACAAGTGTGATAGCATGCAGCGCATGCGCTGCCGCAGCCGCTGAAACGCTGCCCAACGAAAGCTTGTGGTACCGCCAGCCTGCCGGCATCAAAGAGACGCCACTGCCATGGGCATCCACAGCTGCTCCCACGGGTAACCTGCCTGGGAAGAAGGCCCGAGGCGGGGATACTTGGGAATCCCAAACACTCCCCATAGGCAATGGCCGCATTGGTGGCACCGTGTTCGGTGGCGATCATTTGGACCGCATCACCCTGAATGAAGTAAGCCTCTGGACGGGTGGTCCCAATCTGCCCAAGAATGGCCACTTCTACAAATACGGCCCCAAAGCAGGCAAGGATGATTTTGGCAGCTACCAGCCCTTTGGCAATCTGTATGTGCAATTTAGCCTGCCGGAGAGCCCAGTACAAGGCTACAAGCGCGAACTCGACCTGAAGCGTGGTGTGCACACCACCAGTTTCACCTGCGATGGGGTCGAGCACAGCCGCATGAGCTTTGTGAGCGAGCCAGACAATGTGCTGGTCTACACAGCCAAAGCTAGCAGCCCTGCCAGTGTCAGCGCCAAGGTGGCGCTCATGCCGTATCACAATGTCACCTACTCCGTATCAGGGAGCAACACCATCATCATGAGCGGCACACTCGCCAACGGCCAAGAGTTTGAAGGCCGCATCCAAGTGCGCCAGCAAGGTGGCGTAGCCAAGGTGAAGCAAGCCGGCAAGCGCACCGTAAACGTGAGCTATAGCGGGGGCGGAAACATGGTCCAGCCTGTCATGCCGGCAGAGAATATCCCCTACATCGAAGTCACTGGCGCCAACACCATGGCTCTCATCGTGACCATGGCGACTGACTACAAGCAAAGCTACAAGGCGAACTGGAAGGGCAAATCCCCGAGCAAGAAGAACGCCGCCACGCTGAGCTCCGTGGCCAAAAAGAAGGTCAACGAAATCCTGCGCGACCACGAAAAGAACTACCGCTCGCTGTACAACCGCATGAGCATCGATTTGGGCAGCGCTGGCGCTGAAGTGGAAGCCTTGCCGACGGATGAACGCATCGCCCGCTACAAGCAAACCCAGCACGACCCGGGTCTGGAAGCTCTCATCTACCAATATGGGCGCTACGTGCTCATCAGCGGTTCCCGCCCAGGCAACCTGCCCGTGAACCTGCAAGGCATCTGGAACGACAAGGTACACGCCCCCTGGGCCAGTGATTACCACAACAACATCAACCTGCAAATGTGCTACTGGGGTGCAGAAGTGGCCAACCTCTCCGAGTGCCACAAGCCCCTCATCCAGTTCATCGACAGCATGCGCCAACCCCTCAAAGATATGACACGCAAGGAGTTCGGCAGCTCCATCCGCGGCTGGACCACCCGTATCTCCCAGAACCCCTGGGGTGGTGGCGGCTGGGAAAAATGGAACCCGCCCGTCAACGCTTGGTATGCCCTGCACCTGTGGGATCACTACCAGTACACTGGCGATATCGAGTACTTGCGCAAGACGGCCTACCCCATCCTCAAGGAAATCTGCCACTACTGGGAAGATGAGCTCAAGACCGTAGGCGCCAAGGGTGTGGGGCTCAAGACCCAGCCCAAGGGCTCGCCCGTACGCGATTTGACAGTGGCTGACCACCCCGAGCTGGCAGACATTGAACCTGGCACCTTGGTCTGCCCCATGGGCTGGTCTCACGAATGGGGTCCGCTGGAAGATGGCTGCGCCCACGATCAGCAGCTGGTGTGGGAGCTGTTCGAAAACACCATCGCAGCCGCCCGCATCCTGCAAGTGGATGAGGAATGGATTACCAAACTGGCAGACAAGCAGAAGCGCTTGGCTGGCAACCGCATCGGCTCCGGCGGCTACCTGCAAGAATGGATTGTGGACCGCCCCAACATGGTGAGCGGCCAGCGCCACACCTCTCACCTCATCGGCGTGTTCCCCGGCACCTCCATCTCCATGGCCAAGACCCCCGCCTTTGCCAAGGCAGCCATGAAGAGTTTGGAACTGCGCGGCCTGACCGCCGACAACCGCCGCAGCTGGACCTGGCCCTGGCGCACCGCCTTGTGGGCCCGCTTCGGTGAGCCTGAAAAGGCCCACAGCATGGTGCAGCACTATATCCGCTTCAATGTGCTGGACAACCTCTTCGGCGACCACCCACCCATGCAGATGGACGGCACCTATGGCATGACCGGCGGCATGAGCGAGATGCTCTTGCAGAGCCATGCCGGGCAAATCGAGCTCCTGCCTGCTCTGCCGGCAGCTTGGTCCACAGGTTCTGTCAAAGGCCTGCGCGCTCGTGGCAACATCACCGTCAGCATGTCTTGGGAAAATGGTCAGGTGACCTCCTACACCCTCACCACCACCACGCCCAAGCCCAAACCCGTCACCCTTGTCATCAACGGTGAATCCAAGCAGGTGACTCCCACGGTGGAGAAGTAAATAAAGAACCCTCATTTTCCTCGCCGCACCAGCTGCCCGAAAAGGTAAACTGGTGCGGCCTTTCTTTTGCGTCTGAAAGCGCAAATTTGGCTTGACAATCAAGCTGTGAGGCGTACAATTTTCGCCACTTTGCTGTGCCAAGCCGGCACACGGATACCTTTTTTTACAGAATAATGACTATGAACAGCTATCGTACCCATACGTGTGATGCACTGCGCCCTGCAGATGTAGGCAGTGATGTGACCCTCGTCGGCTGGGTGGACACAGTGCGTGACCACGGCGGCGTGATTTTCATCGACCTTCGCGACCGCGCCGGCAAAACCCAGGTAGTCTTCCACCCCGAGAATAATGCTGATTTGGCAGCAGAAGCCGAGTCTCTTCGAGTAGAATCCGTGATTCAGGTCAGCGGCAAGGTTGTGCACCGCCTGAAGACAGATGAAGTGGACGCCACCAACCCTGATTTGGCCACGGGTGAGATTGAGGTAGAGGCCACCGCCATGAATGTGCTCAACCGCGCAGCCGTGCTTCCCTTCCAGCTGGATCGCAACATCTCCAACGAGGATATCCGCATGAAGTACCGCTTCCTCGACCTGCGCCGCCCCAACATGCAGCGCAACATGATTTTGCGCCACCGCATCACCAAGGCCATGCGCGACTACTTGGACGAGCAAGCCTTCTTGGAGATTGAGACCCCCATTCTCTCCAAGAGCACCCCTGAAGGCGCACGCGACTTCTTGGTACCCAGCCGCTTGAGCCCCGGTTGCTTCTACGCGCTGCCCCAGGCACCCCAGCAGTACAAGCAGCTGCTCATGGTGGCAGGCATGGAACGCTACTTCCAGGTGGCCCGCTGCTTCCGCGATGAAGACCTGCGTGCCGACCGCCAGCCCGAGTTCACGCAGATTGATATTGAGGCCTCCTTCATCACGCCTGAAGACGTGTACAAGTGGATTGAAGAGATGCTTCAGCGCGTGTTCAAGGAATCGGTGGGCCGCGACATCAGCATCCCCTTCCCCCGCATGACTTGGCACGATGCCATGGACCAGTATGGCTCCGACAAGCCCGAGCGCCGCTTCGAAATGAAGCTTACCGACTGCTCCGACATCTTCGCCACCAGCGACTTCCGCGTCTTCTCCGGCGCTATCGCCAACGGTGGCGTGGTCAAGGCCATCAATGCCAAGAACTTCTCCCCCTCCGTGGGCCAGATTGACTCCCTCACCCAGACCGCGGTAGAGGCAGGCGCCAAGGGCTTGGCCTACATCAAGGTGCGCGACGTGAACGAGCGCGACGGCTGGAAGAGCCCCATCACCAAGCGTCTCACCGATGCTGAGATTGAGGCCCTGAAGCAGCGACTGAACATCGAGAGCGGCGACTGCATCTTCTTTGCCGCTGGTCCGTGGGAAGAAAGCTGCACCATCCTTGGTCGTGTGCGCTTGGAATGCGCCGAATACATGGAGTTGCTCAAGGGCAACAACGATGTGGATCTCTTCTGGGTCACCCGCTTCCCGCTCTTCGGTTGGGATGCAGAGGAGAAGCGCTTCTGCGCCATTCACCACCCCTTCACCCGCCCCGTCCCCGAGGACGTGGACAAGGTGCTGCGTGGCGAAATCTCCACCGATCTCTGCGCCGAGGCCTACGACATCATCTTCAACGGCAACGAACTGGGCGGCGGCTCTATCCGTATCCATGAAAAAGACCTCCAAGACGCCACCTTCCGCGCTCTGGGTCTGGACGACACCACCATCCAAGAGCAGTTTGGCCACATTCTGAGCGCATTCTCCTTCGGCGCACCGCCCCACGGTGGCCTCGCCCTGGGTCTGGACCGCGTGGTGATGCTCATCGCAGGTTGCGACTCCATCCGCGAGGTGATGGCCTTCCCGAAGAACAACCGCGGCGCCGACCTGATGAGCGAATCTCCCGCACCGGCCGAGCCCAACCAGCTGCGCGACATTCACATCCAAGTGAAACTGCCGGAGAAGCTCCGCCAGAAGCTGGAGGCCGAGAAGGCCGCCGCTGCAGAGCAGCAGGCCTAAGAGCACTTAGCAAACATCCCCCCAAGCCGCAGTTGCTACCAGCAGCTGCGGCTTTTTGCTGTCCACGCGCCCTCGCGTGCTCACAGGAAATGAGACAGCCACAGGCATTTTCTTGCCTTTATGGCGAAAGATGGTAGAATAAGCGCATGAAGATGAGCTTGTACATCTACTTGCTGATGATGGCTTTGGTGCTGCCCGTATGCGCCCAGAGCCCGGATTTGATTGACGAGGACCGCGATTTGGTGCGCGTGATGCGCCACCCAGACGGCTCCCGCTCGGTGTACAAACGGCAGGCAGGCTGGCGCGGCATGCGCTGCGCTACCTACACAGCCAGCGGCAAATTGGCAGCCATCAACGACTACACCGAGGGGCGCTACGGCCAGCTGGTGGGCTGCATCATCTACGACAGCCGCCGCCAGCCCATCTACAAAGTTGCCTATGGCTACGACAGCAACGCCCGCTTGATTGAGGAGCGCATGTTCTCCCACCCTGAAGGCAAGCTTGTGCAGCGCGTGCTCTACAAATATGACGCCAGTGGCAACCGCTCCAAGCCCGTCATCATTTCGCTCAACATGGGCGGCGGCGCAGACAAGATTGCCCCCACCTACAATGACGACGTACAGAGCTCGCACCGCAGCCTCAACCGCGGCCGCCGTTGATTTTACCCCCTCACCCCCCATCATAGCAGCATGGAAACATTCTCTTGGCAAGGCCGCGACGACGACGGCAACAAAGTAGTGTACGAAGCCAGCCACTTCGGCGGCTGGTGGCAGCTGACCAGCACCCCCAAGGTGGGGCGCTCCCAGCGCGACGAAGTGGTGGCCGAACCCGTGGAGTTCACAGAAGATTTGTGGCAGGAACTGCGCGACCTCTTGTGGCGCAAATACCAGCGCCGCCGCGTGGCTTGGGACATGGTGCAGCATATCGACGACATTTTGGCCGGCAAAGCCCGCAACGAGCGCCGCGACCGCCGCTAACCCCCGCCCCACAAGGCCATGATGACCGAACACGACATGATTCACTGCACCGACCCAGCCCGCCAGCTGGAGCGCGCCATTGCCATCATGCACCGGTTGCGCCAACCCGGCGGTTGCCCTTGGGACGCCGAGCAAACGCATGATAGCATCATCCCCAACATGCTCGAGGAGGCCTACGAGTGCATAGATGCGCTGCGCTCTCGCGATTGGGCCCACATCCGCGAGGAGCTGGGGGATGTGCTGTTGCAGGTCATCTTCCACGCAGAGCTGACCGCCACCAACCCCGAAGCAGGCTTTGGCATGGCAGAGATTGCGCGCGAACTCAGCGACAAGCTGGTGCGCCGCCACCCACACGTCTTTGCCGATTCTCAGGTGAGCGATACCGAGGGCGTGCTGACCCAGTGGGATCAAATTAAGCGCAAGGAACACGCCATCGAGGACAAGCCCTACCTGCAAGATTGCGGCAAGGGGCTGCCCGCCATGCTGCGTGCCTACAAAATCACCAAAAAAGTGGCCAAGGTTGGCTTCGACTGGCCTGACCACGCCGGCGTGGTGGAAAAAATCAAAGAAGAAACAGCCGAGGTAGCCGACACGCTCGATATGCCCGACACCGCCCCACAGGTGGCTGAGGAACTGGGCGATTTACTCTTCACCATTGTCAACCTGTGCCGCCGCCGCGGTATCGACCCAGAAATTGCGCTCGATGCGGCCAACCGCAAGTTTGAGCGCCGTTTCAACGCCGTGGAGCACCTGCTGCGGCAAGATGGGCTCACGCTGCAAGAAGCCCCCGCAGAGCGCATGGAAGCGGCGTGGCAGCAAGTCAAACACGAAGAAGCCTAAGCCCCCCTCCCTCTGCCATGCTGCGCCAGAACACCCGGTATGCCCCGTGCGGCCAAGCAGCCCTTGCGCTTCTTGCTGTGCTCTGCATCAGCTCATGTTCGTGGCTGAGCCAGCGCACAGAGGTAGAAGAGACACCCACCGCGCCTGATGCCAAATCCGCAGCAGAAGCCGCAGCCCACATCGGCAACCCGCTCCTCCCCAACAGGGGCGACCCCAACGCCATCAACTACACGGTCACGACCTCGGAGGAGCTCGAAAAAATTGACAACGGCACGGATGAAGAGCTCATCTGGACCAACCCCGACAACCCCGATGAGGAATTGCCCGATTTGGTAGCAGCCTTTGAAAACAAGCGCCGGGGCAATGGGTGGTTTCACGACATGGGGCGCGCGGTCAAGCACGCCAAGCGCGAGGGGCATCCCCTCATTGTCTGGTTTCACGATTCTGTGACCAGCCCCAAGAGCAAGACGCTAGGCGCCGAGCTGCTGGATACGCCCGAGTTCAACAACTGGTGCAAAGACCGCGTAGTACGCGTCAAACTGGATGCCGGCGCCTCGCTCGACGAAACGGCTCGCTCCTCTGCCAAGTACAACATGCGCGCCATCAACTCCTTGCAGCGCCGCTACGGTCTGAGCCGCAAGCCCGCGCTGGCTGTCATCTCCCCGCAGGGCAAAATCGTGGCCCGCGTCGATGGGTTTGACGGCTTTGTCTCCGGCGTTGACCAAGAATTGCGCCACGGGGTTGAGCAGGCGGAAAAAGAGTACAGCAAGCACAAGGAAAAGCTGCGCACCAAAGGCTACCGCGACTGGCACGCCCGCAAAGGCCACAAGGCCATTTTTGCCCGTTTGCAGCGCTTCGACGAAAAGAACAACATGGTCTACTTGCGCGAACCCGGCGGCAAAATCACCCGCACGCGCCTCGAAAGCTTCTCCCGCGCAGATATTGATTATCTGGACGAGCAAGCCCGCCAAAACAACAAGTAAACCCGCGTATGAGCAAGTCCAACTCCACCAAAGCGCACATCATGCGCGCCGCCGTGCAAGTCTTCACCCGCTTGGGGTATGATGGCGCCGCCGTGCGCGATATCGCCAACGAAGCGGGCGTCAACCTGGGGCTCATCCGCTACCATTTTGGACACAAGGCCGATTTGTATCGCGACACGCTTGCCTACATTTCAGAGCAATACAACGAGGTGTGCTTGCAGGCCTTGCACCAAGCCATGGAGAAGACCAACACGCCCGAGGATATCATTTACTCTTGGCTGGCGGCCCCTATCACCCATTGGCAAGACGGCACCGTCGCCTCGGGTGAAGATGTGCTTTGCTTCCTCAATAAAATGGGGTACGAGCCCGCCGAATTGACGCGAGACGTCTATGAATCGCACTATTCATACGCGCTGCAAGAGTGGCAGGATGCCGTGCGGGCTCATTTCCCAGGCTTACGGCAGGGGGACTGGCTCTGGTGCTTGACCTGCCTGCGTGGCATGTATTTTAACATTGTGGCGCACAATGATTTTACCCTGTGGGGGGTGCCCTCTATTCGCGACAAAGAGGCGGCCATCCAGCGCTTGGCGGCAGATGCCGTGGCGCTGCTGCGCACTTACTCAGCTTGAGCCCGCGTGGGCTTGCAGCGGGCCACCAGCGCATTCCATTGCTCCAGCGCCGTGCGAATGCGCTCCGCCGGCACAGAGCGAGAGAGCTCCCAGCTCAGCGGCATATCTTGCGTGAAAAAGCGGGGCAGCAGCCGCTCAAAATCCACATCCCCCCCGCGGTAGTAGAAGGGTTCGCGGTGGTCACGCGCGGGCCAATCCACATCATTCACATGCGCCCCGTAAATCCACGGCTGCAGGCGGCTCAGATATTGCTCATGATTGAGGAGCAGCAAATTGTGCTTGCGCTGAATATGCCCAAAATCGTGCCAATAGCGCACATGGGGCACCGCGTCGAACTCCTGCATCAGGCGCAGCATTTCATCCTCGCTGGGTGTTTGCTCTAAGTGGCTGCGCCCCTCTACACCCAAAATCAAGCCGCGCTTCTCGGCCAGCTCAGCCAGCCGGTGCAAAGCCACACGCGCCCGCTCATAGTACAGCGGGGACAAGCGCTCTCGGCGGCGCACAATCTCCCACTTGCGCTGGGCGTATTCGCGCGTGCCCTGCAAGCCACGGCGCACCATGCGCTCCAGCTCGCGCGTGCCATCATGCCCTTGGCAAAGCTCCACACTCCCCATGTGCAGCACCACATAGCGCGCCCCCAAACGCTCTGCCACCATCAACGTTTCTTCCGTGAGCCGCATCGCGCGCTCGCGGTCGCTCTCCCGGTGCGAGGTGAAGCGATACGCATCGGGCACATCTCCCTTGACCTCAATAGGTGCGGGACAAAAATTATGCACTCCCGCCACGCGGATGCGCCCACTCTCCACCGCCTTGATGACACCCGGCAATTTTGAGAGTGACAACCCGTGCGACACCTCGATATCCTCGAATCCAAGGTCGCGTATCTCATCGCACATAGCCTCGCCGTCTTGGTGGCGGTGGCCATTCCAACATGTGGAAAACACATTCACTACCCCAAGCATACCTGCACTCCCACGCTCTTGCAAGCCTTTTTCCCGCCCCCCGAACATGCGGAGGTGGGAAAAACTCGAGTCGCGCATGCACCGCCACGACCTACGAGACAACTTACTTTTTTTTGCGGCGCTTTTTGTAGGAGATACGCCACTTGCCAGCAATCACCATTTGGCGGCACCCCACCTTCTCCACTTTGCGGATGAAAGCGTGGGAGTTATTATCTAACATTTTAGCACTTTTCTATCTGATTGCATGATATAACACACATAACATCTCAAAAATGAGCATCGAAATGCGCACAGCCCCAGCAAATGCTCATTGAGCGGGGGAATCATCCGCCAAGAGATAGCGCAAAAGCTCATCGACCGTGCCAAAGAGGGGTGCCTGCGTGCTGGCCAGCGGGCCCACATCGGCATAGCCCCATGCCACGAGCGCCAAGCCACACCCGGCATTGGCCGCCGTGTGGGCATCGTGCAAAGAATCGCCCACAAGCGTGAGCTGGGATACATCTACTCCCCATTGGTTGGCAATGTGTTGCAAAGCAATGGGCGAAGGTTTGCGGGGGAACTCCGCAGAATGCCCGATGACGGGGCTAAACGGCGTGGTGGGAAAAAGTTTCTGCACCATCGGGGCCGTGACCTCGTGCGGTTTGTTGGAGAGCACCGCCATGCGCGCGCCTTGGGCGGCAAGGCGGGAGAGCATGATACGCACCTCGGGGAAGGGCACCGTGTAGCTGCCCTGCCAGCAGTGCGGATACTCGCGGCGGAAGTGCTCATGCATGGTTTGCAGCTCCTCAGCGGGAGCTGCTGCTTCATCGGCATAGCCAAGCGCGCAAGCACACAAATGCCGGGCGCCCTGCCCAATCATGCGGCGCACAGCCGAGCGGGTGTGCCCTGCCCGGCCCATGGCCGCGAGGGCGCGGTTCACGCCCTCAGCAATGCCTGGCAATGATTCGACGAGGGTGCCATCCAAGTCGAACACGATGTAGCGTTTCATCAGCGAAGGCAGCCGCGCTCAGAGGATTTGATGAAGTCGATGAGCTTCAGCACCTGCGGGTTGGAGCCATACTTCTCATCAGCCAACACGGCTTCAATACCAATCTGGGCACCCACCGTCTTGTCCAAGAAAATCTTGCGGTAAGCGAACTTGAGGGCGCGGACATCTTCCTCTGCCATACCGCGGCGCTGCAAACCGATGCTGTTGACAGCACGCACAGCTGCGGGGAAGCCTTCCACAATCATGAAGGGAGGCACGTCCTGAGTCACGCGAGCGCATCCACCAACCATGGCGTGGTCACCCACGCGCACAAACTGGTGCAAAGCGGCAAAGCCCGACACAATCACCCAGTCACCAATGTGGCAATGCCCTGCCACACCAGCATAGCCAGAGAAGATGCAGTGGTTGCCCACCTCGCACTCGTGCCCAGCGTGGGAGTTGATGAGGAAATTGTTGTAAGAGCCAATGATGGTCTTCGTTTCGGGGGTAGTGGAGCGATTGATGTTGCAATTTTCGCGGAACACGTTGTAATCCCCCACTTCCAACCACGTGGGCTCACCCTTATACTTCAAATCTTGGGTTTTCGAACCTACAACGGAAAAGGGAAAGAACTCATTCCCCTTGCCGAAGGTGGAGGGGCCATCAATGAACACATGGCTGTGAAGCACACAACCAGCCCCCAACTTGACATGCGGGCCAATTACGCAAAACGGCCCGACTTTAACATCGTCCGCCAGCTCAGCTGTCGGATCGACTACCGCACTAGGATGTATCTCTGCCATGGTGGCATTCTAACGCTAAGCCCCAGCGGCTTCAAGGAAAAAAATGAGAAAACTTATGCTCAGTGGGGCAAATGCGGCACAAAACGGCAGCAAAAGACGGCGTTCCCCTCTGCATAGAGGCGCACATCGATACCCTCGGCCGCGCGGAAAACGCGGTATGCATCGTGCTCTGCCGGGGGACGCGGCATGAAACGCCCCACACGCTCGGGAGCCAACACAGCCGAACGCAACACGCAAATGAGCCGGCGGTCACTCATGGCAAGCATCTGCGCATAGTCATCTGTAGGCAGGCGGAGGGTGGGTATTTTGTGTTGCACGGGCGGAACTATTGCAGGAAATGTGCTTTTTGTCAAGGTTTATGTGCTTCACCGCATGTGCAAACCCGCCGCAAGGGCGCAAGAGATGGGGTGGCACGGGATTCTGCTCATACACCCGACTGCGAGCCCTCGCGCAGGGAAAAAGCCCCCGGCGTGTGGCGAATTCGCGGTTTTTGTCCAGCGGTGAGCCAGACTTCGAGGATATCGAAGCGGATGGGCACCTCGCGCCCGAGGAGTTGGAGCCAGCGGCGAGCGCCACTGCGCTGTTTTTGGCGTTTGAAGCGGTCAACGGCGCGGGCAGGCGCACCCGAATCGGGGGAGGTAGTCGTTTTCACCTCGCAAAAGACGAGTGTATCCCCTTGGCGGCACACGAGATCAATCTCCCCAGCATCACCCCAGCGAAAATTATGGCGCAGCACGCGCATACCATGCGAGCGCACCCACGATGCCGCCACCAGCTCACCGTATTGGCCCACATAAGCCGTATCGGGTCGGGCATCAGAATCCCAGCGGCAGCTCCATCTGTGCAACAGGTGCAAACGAGCGGCGATGATGTGGCGTAATTCCATATTGCTGTATAGCTTGCATGTGCTGACGCGTGCCATAGCCCGCATGGCGATCAAATCCATACTGGGGGTATTGCTGCGCAAGTTGTTGCATGTAGTGGTCGCGGGACACCTTGGCAAGGATGCTGGCGGCGGCAATGCTCAGGCTGCGGGCATCGCCCTTCACTAAACTGCGGGAGGGGAGCGGGAAGCCCGGCACGGGTAGACCATCAATCAAGCACATATCGGGCTGCTGGGGCAAGCCCTGAGCCGCACGCGCCATGGCCACATGGGTAGCGCGCAAGATGTTCAGCCGGTCTATCTCCTCCACATCTGCTTGCGCCACGCATTTGAGCACACGCTCATCGGCCATGAGCGCCGCATACAGTTCCTCGCGCTTGCGAGCAGTCAGTTTTTTGGAGTCATTGAGCCCCGGCAGCTCATATCCCTGTGGCAAGATGACAGCCGCCGTCATCACAGGCCCGGCAAGAGGGCCTCGGCCAGCTTCATCAATCCCGCACACGCAGTGGCATCCCTCGGCATAGGCGGCCATTTCCTCCTGCATATCAGGGCCCGTGGGGGGGATGTCTGGGGGCTGCTTCTTCATTTGCTCGTTTTAGCTTTTTTCTTGCTGCTGGGCAGCACATCTTTCAGCGCATCCCCAGCCTTGATGGTGTGCAGAGCCTCAATATCCTCCAAATAACGGCTGATGTGCGTATCCGGCCCAGGAGACTCGCGACGCAGCAGGCGCATGGCGTCCAAATAATTCTGAAAACCGCCCTTGTTGGCATTCCCCAAGTGGGTAATTTCGTACCAGTCCAAGTAATCTCGCCCGCGAATGGAGGTGGCCACATAGGCCGAGCGCAGCTCGCGCAAGGGCAGCAGAATATCCTGCACCGCATCGGGAGATGCGCCGTTGAGCAGCTCGCCAATAGCGCGGCAATACTCGGTGATGATAGCGCGATAGCCCGGGAAACAACGGTGGCTCAACTCCATGAGCCGCTCCACGCAGGGGCGCATTTGCTTGCGCCACTCGGGCATCGCGGAAAGCGTGTACACATCATCCGCATTCACCGGGAACGGCGTGCCAGATTCCTCATCGTAGAACATGACGGTGAGCGCCTCGTTCAACTGCTCCTCCGTCTCCATGGGGGTGAGTGCCTCCGTGGCGCGCGGCAGAGAGAGCGCCGCTAGCTCCAAGGCCCACCATTTGTTGAGCATATTGGCATCGACCCCCAACTCATAGAAGTGCGCGGCGATGATTTCCTTGGGCGAGCCTTCTGCCATGATGGCATCTGCCACCAGCTCGCGCAGCTGCACCAATCCGCCGGGGCGGTTGATGAGGCTCATCATAAGCACGCCGCACGACACCTCGTACACCTGGCGGCTCGAGGCATCCAGATTCCAAGCATTTTCGGTGGAAACAATCTCCTCGGGGGAGAGCATCTCAGCCCGCTCGAACAGATTGCGGTACAAGCGGCGGTCGGCCCTGCCCGTCTTCCACAGCACAGCTTGCTGAATACCCGTGACCAGCCACATGGGCAGGTTGATGGATTCTGGCAGCGCATCGGCTCTCACATCGCGCAGGGCGCGCTCGTAGAGCAGCATGGTGATGATGGCGTTGGAAAGCTTATCAACATCAATCCCGCCACCGGGGTAGATACGGATTTGCAAATTGGGCTCGTGGCCGATGATGCTGATGCGGGTGCGGATGGGGTTGGGGCGCGGGGCATCTGTGGAGGAGCCCAACAGGCGGATGGAAATGGCGTATTTCCAATCAGCTTCCATCCCCAGCAGTTTGTTGACGTGGCCCTTGATTTCATCTGCCTTGGTGGCAATGGCGCCCATGCGCAGCGAGTCGCCACCACTCACCGAGAACATGCGCGATTGGGAAACCACGTGTTCATCTGGCTCCTGAGCGTCTTGGAGCGCTTTTTCCGCCGCGCGTTGCTGGGCGGCGGTGGGCTCTTCTTGCTGGAGGAGGGGAGCTTCTTCTGCTGCGGGGGGCGGGGTCTGCTCAGCTTCTTGGGCCATGGCGAGGGCACAGGTGCACGCACCCGTTGTCAGCATTCTCAACAGCCCATTCATACGCATGGCAGCATAGTACCAAATGTTGTCCCGCGCTTCAAGGCAAGATTGCGTATTGGACACACATAGAACACAGTTGAGCCCCGCCCCATCCCCAACTCCTACAGAGGGATGGCGCCCGCATCAATCAGCAAGCGGCGCTTGGTGGGGCTCTTCACATAGTGCAAAGGCAAGCGGTTGGCGTGGTCCACAGCGTTCACATCAGCCCCGTGGCGGATGAGCACGCGAAGCATCTCGTCGGGGCAGGTTGAGGCCGCCGCATACATGAGCAAGCTCTGCCCCCGCTCATCGGTAGCGTTGGCATTGGGCCATGCGGCCAAGAGGCGCTCCAGCATCGCTTGGTTGCCGCAATCAAACGCTTGGCACATGGCAAGAAACGCCTCGGCTTGAGTGCTGGGCATAGGCTCTTGGTCTGCCAGCTTGTCCACGATGGGTGCGGCATCGGGGCCAGCAGCACGCGCAATGGCCAAGGTCGATGGCGAACCCGGGCGGGTGATGGCGGGGTCTGCCCCCGCTTGCAGCAGCAGGTCAAACGCTTCTGGCCACGCGGCAGCGGCCGCTAATTTCAACGCCGTCATGCCGCGCTCATCCACGATGTTCGGATTCGCCTTGGCGCGCAGCAAAATGCGCATCGCCTGCCAGTTGCCACACTCCACAGCCGTCATCAACGCTGTGCGGCCATAGCGGTTGGGGGTATCCACTTGGGCACCATTCGCTAGCAAAAAAGCAATCATGCCCCGAAAATTGGCCACAATGGCGTGCTGCAGCGGGGTATTACCAGGGAATTGTGTATCAGGGGCTGAGAAAGCAGCCGCATCATGAGCAGCCGCCTGCAATTGGCGTCTCAGGGCAGCTGCCGCCGCGCGGTCCCCAGGCTGGGCGCAATGCTCTGCCAGCAAAGCCGCAAAATAGGTGGCGTCGTCCAGCGTCAAGAGGGGGATGCTGTGCATATCATCTGCCCCCACGCTCGGCATGCGCGCCGCCATCTCTAAGGCTATTTTGGTGTGACCGCACGCCACCGCCATGCGCAGGGGCAAGCGCCGCAACACACTAGGGTCGGCACCCGCGTTGAGCATGTGGCGCACCAGCGGCAGACTCCCGCCACAAGCGGCATAGACCAAGGGTGTACGGCCTCGGGCATCGGGTGCGTCTTTGGGATTGCCCCTCATGGCATAATACGCTGCCGCATGGCCCACTGCCGCCGCGTACATGGGCGCGTTGGCCCCCATCTTATCGCGTTCATAGGGAGATGCGCCACGCTGCAAAAGCAAGTTCACCACCTCTACCGGGGCAAAGCGTGCCGCTTCCATGAGAGCCGTGTTCCCCGAGCAGTCGCGCGTGGTGGGCACAAAGCCCATCTCGAGCACCCTGTGCACCAACTCCAGCGAGCCACCGCGCGCGGCCGCCATGAGCAAATCATAGCCATCGTGCGTCCTGAGCAGGGGCTTCACCCCCCGAGCCAGCAGCTCGCCAAACACCTGGGGATTCCCACCCATGCAAGCGTAGTGCAAGCTGGTCCTCCCTTGGCGGTCGCGCGTGGTGGGATTAGCCCCGGCATAGAGCAACTCGCGGCATATCCGCCTATTGCCCCCCATGCATGCATACTGAAACAGGGTGGTGCCATTGGCATCTGCCGCCACAGCAGAAAGGGGTGCCTGCTTATACACCTTGGCAAAAATCTCATAATCTCCCCCCTGCGCCGCCAGCATGAGCATGCGCACATCTCGCGGTGCACGCTTTTGCATATCAGCGCCATCTGCCTGCAGCATGTCAAACACCCTGCCCTCCCCAGCCAGTGCTGCCAGCATCAATGCCGTGTGCCCTTGCTGGTCGACTGCATCAACATCACCCCCCATGCGGATGGCGTGAAGGGCCGACGCTAAGCGCAACCGCAGCTTTTGCTGGCGCACAGATGCCGACTCTGCCTTCTTTTTGAGCTGCACCACCGCCTCGTGATATGCCGTGGGCGCCGCAGCCCACAATCCAGCTGCCGCCACACACCACAATAGCCCGCTGAGCACAACGCTTCGCATACGCTCTCACTCTAGCACACGCTCAACTCGTTGGCAAGAATTATAGACTCCTCCTCACCTTTTCTGAGCCCTCACTGAGCTGAGGCAGGAGGGGTGAGAAAGGGTGAGAAAGGGGCGGAGAGCCTGAACATCAGCCTTTTACGCAACCCGATGCCGTGTGAGGTGTATTTGAGAAAGCGGGCAGCGGAGGGAGGCTGAATTTGCAAGTAAGTGAGAAACGGCAGGGCAAAAAAAACCGCCCATCATGGGGCGGTCTGCTGAGGGGCTGCCGAGCGTTTGCGGCGGGTTGGCCGAGGGCTGGCATCGATATCGCCGCGCCAGTCTTTGA
>JAZTYM010000069.1:0-21777 GCA_045637025.1 Akkermansia sp.
CAGTCGGGATTTCCCCTCGAACTTCCTTTCCCACGGTTTGTTACCTCCCCGCAGTTGTTCTTCAGGTCTGGGATTCCGCATCATCGCGGCTCCGCGCGGACTTTCACCGCAGTGCGCATATCGCGTCGGTCGTACACAACAAAACAACCCGCTCGACTTGGGCGGGTTGTTTTCGTTTTAACATCTCTGAAAAACGAGCGTATCAATCGGGCTCATTCAAATCTTCTGCCTCATCGGTCTCGGAAGCCTCCTCCTCACTAGGCTCATCTTCATCCTTACTGGGAGGCGGTGTAAATGGCTCTTCTTCAGCACCAAACACCTTTTTCAGGGTCGAGTTGCCATAAAAGTTGGATTCATACAGACGAGAAACCTGCATTTCCAAATCGTTGAACAAATCCGTAAGACCAGCTGCCACCTCTTCTTCATCCAACTCCTCGTACGCTGCGTAGTCTACAGAAAACAGCTTTGCCATCATGCCGGAAATCTCCTGCGCAGATGCTGCAGCTGAGGCTTCATCTCTCACCTTAGACAATTTCGTCACCAAGGTGCTCAGCAGCCCCGTCATTTCCTTAATGACATCCTGCTCCGAGATTTGAGGTGTCTCAGGAGTAGTTCCTTCGGCTTGGGGGGGCGCAACAGGACTTGTTTCAGCCTCTGCAGGCGCGGCAGAGTTCACCGATTCGGGGGCGGCATCCTGCCCAAAAAGAACAGGAGCAGCAAAAAGGCAAGCAAACACCGATAATGCAAGTTTCATAGCAGCAATATGTGGTTCGTATTCTAATTTCTAACATAGCATGAGCTTCACTGCAAGCAGAAACAAGCGCTTGGCTTCAAAATGCATATTTTTATGCACATTTTTTCACCCCTGAAAGGGCATCCTGACATACTTTGAACTTGCAGAATGCGCCGTTGCCAGCTAACATGTCTGCGGAGCAATGTACCAAAACCCCATCTACGACCAACCCGAGCCCCCAATCAAAATCTGGCCAACGCGTTTGGCTGGAGCGGGCATCATTTTGGGAAGTTTGCTCTTGGCTTTAGCGCTATACTCCTACAACATCAACGAAATGGGCTGGGAGTTTCTCAACGCGAAGAATGCGGCAGAAGCAGCGAAAGCCCCCTGCACCAACGCCTTGGGAGTTGTCGGCCTGTATATCGCCGGGCTTCTGTATGCCTTTTTGGGGGCCGGTGCCGTGTATCTTCTGTTTTTGTTGCCCATCCTGGGCATCGCCATGATCATGTACCCGGAGCAACGCCGTGTCAAGCAGTGGATTGCTCTTATCGTGATGATTATTAGCGCATGCTCGGTTATGTCCATTCAGCCTTGGATCCTCCAAGAGTGGGCAGAAAAGCTGTGTCTCACCACCCCGGGTGGCAAGCTAGGGTATCTGGATGGCACCTGCGTGGTCGAAGAATTGGCAGGCACCTACTATGGCATCACCCTGTTGTTGCTCATTCATGCGCTGGCCGTCATTTATTTTGCCAGACTCACACCGCAAGATGTCTGCAAGGCCACACAAAAAGACTTGGGCACGATGTATGCCAACTGGCGCGAGAAACGCCGCCTGCGCAACGAAGCGTTGGAAGAAGCTGATCGCGAATGGCAGATGAAGGGGCAAGCCATTGCTCAGTTGCGTGCCGTGCAAGATGAACCCAGATACCATAAGCAAAGCCAGTTACCACTGGAGGCTGCGGAACCCATGCCCCAGCAGCAGCCCCGCCTGACACCGCGCCCCCGCGCCGTCGAGCCGCCTCGCACCCAGGTCCAACCGCTCCCGCAGCCTCGACCAATGGCTGAGCCCCAGCCGCAACCGCAGCCTCGGCCCTTGCCCGTAGCGCCGAAACCTGCTGCCCAGCTGGACGATGATATCGACCTGCCCAAACCTTTTGACGAGCAGTTAGCGGAGGCCCGCCGCAACGACCGCAACCGAGTTTCCACACAAGCGCCGCCCACGTCCCGCACGCGCAATGCCCCCACCATTTCCGCCAAACGCGACAATCTTTTGGATCTGATGCGCCCCATTGAAGAGGCCATCGAAAGAAACAGTCACGTGCATGTAGAAGGACCCAGCCGCGAGCAGCTGCCTCACAACGAGCGTTTGCTCAAAGAACTCGAGCGCAAGGCTAGCCAAGCTCGCAAGCCCGAGCCGGCTCCCGCCCCCGCTCCAGTAACGCGTCAGCTGCCGCCACGCCGCAAGCCCGAGCCCACACCTGCGCCAGCTCCACTTCCCCGCAAGGATGAAAAGCCCCGCAAGAGTGCCGCCCCTGCACCCTTGCCCGAGGACAAGCGCGAACAGTACGATGACTATCCCTTGCCCCCGTACGATTTGCTTGCCTATCATCCCGAGCCACCCGAGGTAGGCATTGCAGCCCGCGAGGAGATGTACGACATGCAGCAGCGCATTGTCGAGACGCTGGAGAACTTCAAAATCACCGTCGAACCAGGTGACATCACACGCGGTCCCAGTATCACCCGCTACGAGTTCTTCCCGCCGCGCGGTCTGCGAGTCAACCGCATCTCCAACCTGAGCAGCGACCTCATGCTTGCTACAGAATCCAAGTCGGTGAACATCCTTGCCCCGATTCCTGGCAAAAACACCGTCGGCGTGGAGCTAGAGAATGCCACAAAATCCCCAGTCTACCTGCGAGAGTTGCTGCAATCAGACGCCTTCCACAATCCCAAATTGCGCATTCCTGTAGCCTTGGGCAAGGACGTGTACGGCAACGCCATCATCGGTGACTTGGCAGCCATGCCCCACACCCTCGTGGCAGGTACCACGGGTTCAGGTAAGTCGGTCTGTATCAACAGCATGATTCTTTCCATGCTCTACAAGTTCCGCCCAGATGAGTTACGCCTCATCTTGGTAGACCCCAAGGTGGTAGAAATGCAGCCCTACAAGAAACTGCCACACTTGGCCTGCCCCGTTGTCACCAACCCTGCACGCGTCATTGGCGCTCTGCGCTGGGCTGTCAATGAAATGGAGCACCGCTACAAGCTCTTCAGTAAGATTGGTGTACGCAACTTCGAGGATTTCAACAACCGCCCGCTCGACTACGAACCAGAGCCAGAGGAGGATGAGTTCTTCGACGACGACCAGCCCATCGACTACGCCGCGATTGAGGCTATGGCCAGCGAAATCGAGCGCCAAGCCGAAGACGAAGTTCCCTTGGGCGAGGAAGAGCAAGATGAGTTTGACTTTGAAGAAGAGGAACGCATCCCCAGCAAGCTGCCCTACATTGTCATCTTCATCGATGAGTTGGCAGACCTCATGATGGTGGTGAAGGAAGACTTGGAGAACTACATTGCGCGCCTCACCCAGAAAGCTCGCGCGGCAGGCATTCATCTCGTCGTGGCCACTCAGACTCCGCGTGCCACCGTGCTGACGGGCATGATTAAGGCCAACATCCCCAGCCGCATCGCGCTGAAGGTATCGAGCACCTTGGATAGCCGCATTATTCTGGATATGACAGGTGCTGAAAACCTGCTGGGCAAGGGCGACCTCCTCTTCCTGCCCCCGGCTGGCATCTCCAAGCTGACGCGCGCTCAGGGCGCCTTCGTGTCCGATGCCGAGATTGCTTCTATCATCAAGTTCTGTGCTAGCCACGCCAAGCAAAACTTCGAACAAGGCGTGACGGCCGAAATGAACAACTGCGACAACTCCGCAGGCGGCGCCGGCGGTGGAGACAATGGCGGGCGCATAGGTGGCAAGGGCGTCAGCGATGAGGATGCCGAGCTCTACACGCGCTGCGTCGCTCTCGTTGTCTCTGAACGCAAGGCCAGCACATCCCTGCTCCAGCGCCGTTTCAGCATCGGCTACGGGCGCGCTGCCAAAATCATGGACATGATGGAAGAACGCGGAGTCATCTCACCCCCACAAGGTGCAACCCGCGCCCGAGAGGTGCTAGTAGACGCGCCCTAAATGGGCCTCTGCCCTGCCCCCGCCTCATGGTACTCGCCGCCCACCACCAGAACGATTCTCACCCCACGCAATGTTGGACTTCATCTGTAAAAAATGCCTTTTTCTGCTTCTAGTCTGCGCACTCGGGCTCCTCACGGCCTGCGGAGACAAAGAGGAAAGCCGCCAGAAACTCATCATGGTGACAAATGCCACCTTCCCGCCCTACGAGTTCTACCAAGGCAGCGAGATTGTGGGGATTGACGTTGACATGGTGCGAGAAATCGCGCGCCGCAACAATCTGGAGCTCGTCATCGAAGACATGGCTTTCGATTCCGTCATTGCCGCGGTACAAACCGGCAAGGCGGATGTGGCGGCCTCTGGCATCACTGTGACGGAGGACCGCAAGAAGCAAATTGATTTCACCACCAGCTATGTCAGGGCAGATCAAGTCATCATCGTGCGTGAGGGCTCAGCTATCCGCAGCGCAGATGACCTAAAAGGCCTCCGCATCGGTGTGCAGCACGGCACCACGGGAGACACCTACGTCACCGCCAACATCGGCGAGCCCGATCGCTTCCAAGATGGAGCTTTGGCCGTGGCATCCCTCGCCAAAGGAAAAATCGATGCCGTGGTGCTAGACAGCGCCCCTGCGCAAGAGCACGTCGCCCGCAATACAAGCCTGCATATTTTACCCACCTCTCTGGCATCAGAGGAATACGCCATGGCCATTCGTAAGAATCGCCCTGAGCTCTTGCTCATGTTCAATAAAACCCTCATGGACATGCAGCTTGATGGCACAATGGCGGCCATCACCGCCAAATACCAGAGCAACGCCACAAACCAAGATGCGGCAGCTCAATCCTCCGGCTTTGGTGCTTGGCTGGCGCATTCTTTTGAAATCAACTTCGTCAAAGATGGTCGATGGAAATACCTTCTCAATGGCTTTCTTGTCACCGTCGAGATTTCATTCTGCGCTGTGCTCATGGGGCTTGTCATCGGCTTCTTGGTAGCCGTCATCCGCAGCACCCACGACCAAACAGGCCGCCACAAGGTGCTCAATGTCCTCTGCCACCTCTATCTCACCGTTGTGCGAGGCACACCTGTGGTGGTACAGTTGCTCATCATCTACTTCGTCATCTTTGCCGCGGTCGATGTGAGCAAGGTTCTGGTGGCCATCGTTGCATTCGGCGTGAATAGTGGCGCCTATGTGGCGGAAATCATCCGCTCTGGTATCATGGCGGTTGATCGCGGGCAAATGGAAGCAGGCCGCAGCCTCGGCCTCAGCTATGGCTCCACCATGCGCTCCGTCATCCTGCCCCAAGCCTTCAAGAACGTTCTGCCCGCCTTGGGCAACGAGTTCATCGTCTTGCTCAAAGAGACCAGTGTTTGCGGCTACATTGCCCTGCAAGACCTCACCAAAGGTGGCGATATCATCCGCAGCCAAACTTACGATGCATTCTTGCCCCTCATTGCGGTGGCGCTTATCTACCTCATCATCGTTGTCTGCCTGAGCCAACTCCTCAAGAAACTGGAAACCCGCCTCAAGAAAAATGAACGCTAACCCCCACATTTTGGAGATTCAGAGTCTGTCCAAAGAGTTTGCAGGCCACCGTGTGGTGGACGACGTATCATTTGGAGTCAAAAAAGGCGAGGTTGTCTTCTTGCTTGGGCCGTCAGGCGCGGGCAAGAGCACGGTCATGCGCTGCATGAACTTTCTGGAATCCCCCAGCGCGGGCCAAGTGTTGTTTCATGGTGAGCCTGTCGATACCAGCGAGCATGGGCTCAACCTTTACCGCCGCCGCGTGGGCATGGTGTTCCAACACTTCAACCTCTTTGCCAACCTCACCATTCTAGACAATATCACTCTGGCGCCCACCAGCTGCGGGCTCATGAAACACGCAGAAGCCCAGCAGCTCGCCCTGCAGCTCTTGAGACGCATTGGGCTGGAAGACAAGGCACACGCCTACCCCTCCCAGCTTTCTGGTGGTCAAAAACAGCGCGTCGCCATCGTGCGTGCGCTGGCCATGAGCCCCGAGGTGCTCCTCTTCGATGAACCCACCTCTGCCCTGGACCCCGAAATGGTCGGCGAGGTCGAAAACCTCATGCGCGAGCTTGCCAATGATGGCATGACCATGCTCGTTGTATCACACGATATCGACTTTGCTCTGGAGCTGGCCAACCGTATCATCTTCTTGGCAGATGGTAAACTGGTGGCAGACGCTCCCCCCGCCACGCTCCAATCGAGCGATAATCCGCGTATCCGCGATTTCCTTTCCCTGCGCTAAAGCTTTCTCGTCCCATACGAAGGGGAGGCACGCATGCAAAACACGAAAAGGGCGAACCCACTTGGGGCTCGCCCTTTTTGTTGAAAGAGGTTTTTAGGACAACGTGTATTAGTTGTTCACGCGGCCGAGGTAGGTACCATCTTCCGTCTTCACGGAGATGCGCTGGCCAGCAGAAATGAAGAGGGGCACCTGCACCACAAGGCCCGTGGTCATGGTAGCGCTCTTGTACACATTGTTGGCGGAGTTACCCTTCACGCCCTCGGGAGCCTCAGCCACTTCCATAGTGATAGCTGCGGGCAGCTCGATGGAGCACACGATTTCGTCCGTGAAGAGCAAGATGTAGGTGTTACCCTCGATGAGGTAATCCTTCACAGGTTCCACGATATCCTCGCTCACGCAAACATCTTCGTAGGTCTCCGTGTTCAGGAAGTGGTAGCCCATGCCGTCCACATAGGAGAACTCCATCTCCTCGCGGCTAAGCATCACACCCTCAAGGAAATCGTTGGAGGTGAGGCGAAGGTTGTAGTCCTTCTTGGTAGCAATACTGCGGATGGTCATCTGCACATAGGAAGCCATGCGGGGAGGGGTCTTGAGCTGGCTCTCACGCACAACACAGATGTCGCCGTTGTAATTCACGGCGTGACCCTTGCGAAGCTGAATAACGGGAACTTTTGCCATATCGCCGCGGAGCGTACCAGAGGAACATCATTTAGTCAAGCTTTTTCTCATCTCCGCGTGTCAAAAAGAAGCGCACCATCAGGAAATTAACGGGCACCACCACACAGAAGACCGGCAGCGGCAGCAAAGCATCTGCCGAGCCCAAGAGGGGAAACGCCCGCACCACCCCGGGCACACATGCTTCCAGCACCCGCACAAGTGCTTGTCCTATCCCCATATACAGGAACAAATTGAGCAGCCCCACATGCAATCCATAATTCACCGCATGGCTCAGCGCAAAACCAGCCCCCTTCTCCACACTCCCCTTGGTGCGAAAGGTCCAGCGCAACGAGGCCAAATAATTGCCCACAAAACTCACCACATAGCCCACAGAATACGTCACGCTCAGCGCAAGTGCATCTCCTGCACCCAAGCCCAAAAGAGCATTGAGCCCCACATACACGCCCCAGTGCACCAAGGTGGCGGCCACGCCTACCACAAAAAAGCGCACAAACTGCGGGCCTATGCTCTGCCACAGCCCTCTCACTGCATCAGAAAGCATTCGGGCCAAAGTAGAAGCTGAGCAGCTCCAGCTGGTCCTCCTTTGTCACCAAGTAGCCGTCCTTCGGGTCCAACCACTGGAAGGAGTGAATCGACTTGCGACGAGACCCACGCGGATCCTCGGGCTTGTGAGCTGGCAAGCGGTCCAGCAAATCAGGGGCCAGCGCCTCCATCACTTCCATCGTCGTCAGCGGAGGCATCGCGGGAATGATGGACGGAATCCCCAACGGAATGCAACGCTCCACGTCACCCAAGATGCGGTCTGCAATGTACAGCTGGTGCATCTCCAGCGGAGCCAGCGGCAGCGTTTTCTTGCCTTTAGGCGGATTCTGGATGATATCCATCAATCGGCTATACCCAGTATACGCAGGCGACACCAGCTCAGGCAAATGCACATTGAGCACGCGCCCATACTGGCGGTTCAGCTCGCGGTACATGTTGATGCGATTCTGCACATAGGGGTCATCGCTCTTCTCCAACGTCGGCGTATTTTCATCCGCATCCTCGGCCAGCATGTCGCAGGTCGTCACAAACACCGTGAACTCTGGCTTAATGTCTGCCAAGTGATTCATCAGATAATTCGTAGCCTGCGTATCGGCCTCCACATTCTGCCGCACCAGCTCTGTGCCATTCGCAATCGCGTTGTCCAAATACACCATCATCCGAAAACTCCGGCCAAATGTTAACCGGAAGTTCTCTTTATCAATCAAATAATCAAAAAAGCGACGTTTCGTCCAGTAGCGTCCCAGCACTGTACTTGCACCTAAGAAAGCCGTTGCGTTTGACATGTTATTACCTAGTAAAATGCGTTGTTTCCTCTGCTCCCTCTCACTCTACCACATCTCCCCGCCCTTAGCAAGCAGGGATTTGCGCCCTAGGTGAAATTACAAGTTGCTCCTCGCCATCCCAGCAACGTGAACCAAAAAAACTCCCGGGCAAGGCAGAGCTTGCTCGGGAGTGGAAAAGTGGGAGCCCAGTTGGCTCTCGGCTAGGCTTAAGAGACGGTAGAGTCCAAGAAGCCCTTGATTTGGCCGATACGCGTTGGGTGACGAAGCTTGCGGAGGGCTTTGGCCTCGATTTGGCGGATACGTTCGCGCGTGACGTTGAACTGGCGGCCCACTTCTTCGAGGGTGCGGGGGTTGCCGTCCTTGAGACCGAAACGCTGTTCGATCACAGCACGCTCACGTTCGTTGAGGGTGTTGAGCACACCCGAGAGCTTCTCGCGCAAGGAGTTAAAGGCTGCGCCATCCATGGGATTTTCCGCGCTCTTGTCCTCGAGGAAGTCACCGAAAGAAGTATCGTCGGAGTCACCTACGGGCTGCTGCATGGAAATGGGCTGCTGAGCCATCTTGAGGACGCTGCGCACGCGCTCCACGGCCATGCCGCATTCATTGGAGATTTCCTCGGGCGTGGGCTCGCGACCAAAGTCTTGCACGAGCTTCTTCTGCACGCGCATGAGCTTGTTGATGGTCTCAATCATGTGCACGGGGATGCGGATGGTACGAGCCTGGTCTGCGATGGAGCGTGTGATAGCTTGACGAATCCACCACGTGGCGTAGGTAGAGAACTTGTAACCACGGCGGTATTCAAACTTCTCCACGGCCTTCATGAGGCCCATGTTGCCTTCTTGGATGAGGTCGAGGAAGGCCAAGCCACGGTTGGTGTACTTCTTGGCGATGGAGATAACGAGACGGAGGTTGGCCTCAATCATTTCCTTCTTGGCATCCTTAGCTTCCTTCATGCTGTCGCGCATGGCCTTGTAGTTCTCCAAGAACTCGGGCACAGGCATCCAAAGCTGCATTTCAAACTCGGCAAGAGCTTCTTGGCTCTCCTTGTTTTCGGGATGAGCCTCGTAGTTGCGGCGAAGCTTGATGATGCGCTGGCGGATTTCGCGAAGACGCGCCACAAAGTCCTCGTACACCTTGCCCTTGAAGGAGAAGCGGCGGTACTGGTTGTCCAGCTCTTCGAGGAGACGGTTGAACTCGTCCGTAGCGGCCTCGACCCCCTTCTTGCGGCGACGAGCCTTGCGCAGCTGGTTGTAGGCAGCTTGGGCATCATCGTGCAGGTCATACACCTTGTTGATGAGAGGCTGGATTTCCTTGAAGTACTGATCGCGGTGGTCGATGTTCTTATCAGCCACAACGCGGTCGAAACGCTCCTTGTTCTGCAGGATGCGCTGAGCGGTCTCCAAGTAAAGCATGGCCACAACACCGAATTTGTGAAGGCGGTTTTGCAACTCGCTCTCAGCTTGGTCGATGCGGCGAGAGAGGATGACCTCTTGCTCACGCTTGAGGAGTTCCTTTTGCCCCATCTGCTTGAGGTACATGCGCACGGGGTCATCGAGAATATCGAGCTTAGCCTCCAGCTTTTCGTTCTCATCTTCTTCCCCTGTCACGGCCAATCGCTGGCGGTCCGTGTAGTTGTCCACATCGGAGGGGTCGATGATGTCGAAGTTCATCCCTCGCAAGCGCTCCATGATTTCGTCATGGTCTGCGGGGTTAATCATGTCGCGCGGGAGCACGTCGTTGATGTCATCGTAGGTAAGGTAGCCATGATCCATGGCCAATACGATGAGTTCGCGCACTTTTTCTTGCACGCCGGGCGTATCAACGATGCTGCCCGTGGGAGAATCTCCTTGGGAGACGATGTTCAAATCCTCAGAGGAGAGGGGGACGATGACAGATTCATCTCGCACTTCGACACCAAGGGCATGCAAGCGCTCGAAAAGACGCTCGGTGTCCTGCTCTTCGTAACCTTCCATGGGCAAGGAGGAGAAGATGTCGTCGTCGGTGACATAGCCACCATTCTTCTTAGCCAAGGCAAGAAGATTCTTGAAGGCGTTTTTGAGGGTGATGTCGTCCGGGAAATAATCTTGCAAATCCTTGGCCGTGACACGCGGGGCCGTGAAGGTGTTTTTGCGCTTGCTCTTGGACTTGGAAGGAGTTTTGATTTGAGGGTCGGCAGGCTGCATCTCCAAGTCGAAGCTGTCGTCAATCGGCTCAATCTCGAGCTCGATATCCTCCTCGACAGGAGCGACTTCCTTCTTGGTGGCGGGCTTCTTAGGCTCAGCCTTAGCGGGGGCAGCCTCCTTCTTCGCGGCGGGCTTCTTGGGCTCAGCCTTGGCGGGGGCGGCCTCCTTCTTCGTGGCAGGCTTCTTGGCTGCGGGTTTCTTGGACTCGGCCTTGGCGGGAGCAGCCTCCTTCTTGACGGCGGGCTTCTTAGCCACAGGTTTTTTGGGCTCTACCTTGGTAGCAGCAGCCTTGCTCTCCGTCTTTTTGGGTTCAGATTTTGTCACTTTCTTTTCAGCAACAGACTTTTGAGAGGATTTCTCTTGCTTTTTCTTTGGCGTAGACATGATATGGACAGGAAAGTTGAGTGTATACTCCACCCTTTACGCATTTTGTCAAGTTTTTTGGCAAATGCTTGGCGATTCTAGCACATACACAGAGCGCGTCAAGTACCCATTATTCAATATGACACAGAAAAAGCTCGCGATGTATCGCCTGAAGCCGCTGTGAGGCAAGAAAAACGCGCTTACCCCGTGAGGTAAGCGCGCTATAAACGATAGTATAGTACCCTTATTTGCTGTGGATATTGAGCATCTGGGCATAGGTGGGCACAGGCCAAAGCTCTGCATCCACAATGGATTCCAGAGCATCAACCGTGACACGAGCGTCATCCATGGCGCTGCGCATCTTCATGGGGTCGCCCTCGGCGATAGCCACTTTGAGAGCCTCGACTTTATCGGGCAACTCATCATAGAGGGAGCCGATGGTTTCCGCACGCTGGGAAGCCGCCTTGAGACCAGCCTTGATGCCAGATGCTTGGATATTGAGCACAGCACCGCAGATTTCGCTCATCTGGGTAGCAATGGCGGGCATGTAGATTGTGTTGAGCATATTGAGGCATGTCTTAGCCTCAATATCAATCAACTTCTCAAAGTTTTCCATCTGGATTTCCTTGCGAGCCAACAACTCGGCACGGGAAAGCACGCCATACTTCTCCATGAGGGCGATAGAATCCTCGCGGGAGAGGACTTCGAGCGCCTCGGGGGTGGACTTGATGTGCGGCAGACCTCGGCGAGCAGCTTCTTCGACCCACTCTTGGGAGTAGCCATTGCCATTGAACACGACACGGTCGTGCTTGGTGAGCATATCCTTGAGGATGTTCTGCAGAGTCTTGTTGAAGGCAGGCGTGCCAGCCACAGGCTCCAGCAAGTTGGCGACTTCGTCCAAAGCCTCGGCCATGATAGTGTTGAGCACAGTCATAGGCCAAGCACAGGTCTGAGAGGAGCCTACGGCACGGAACTCAAACTTGTTGCCCGTGAAGGCAAAGGGAGATGTGCGGTTGCGATCTGCGGTATCCTTGGGAAGTTCGGGCAGGATATCAACACCCAGTTCCATGGTGGTCTTGGACGCAGAAGACTGGGCGCCGCCGTGTTTGATTTGGTTGATGATATCGGTGAGCTCATCACCCAAGAAAATAGAAATGATGGCGGGCGGAGCTTCTGCCGCACCGAGGCGGTGGTCGTTGCCAGCCTTGGAGATGGAAGCGCGAAGCAAATCTGCGTGCTTGTCAATGCACTTGATGACGCAAGCCAAGAAAGTGAGGAAGAGCTTGTTGCTGTGCGGGGTCTTGCCTGGGGAGAAGAGCGAGCCCAGCTCAGGCGTGGAGAGGGACCAGTTGTTGTGCTTGCCCGAACCATTCACGGAGGTGTAGGGCTTCTCGTGCAGGAGGCACACCAAGTTGAACTTGAGAGCTTGGCGCTCCAAGATGTCCATGATCATCACGTTGTGGTCCACCGCCACGTTGCACACCTCGTACAGCGGAGCAATTTCAAACTGCCCCGGAGCTGCCTCGTTGTGGCGAGTCTTGGAGGGAACGCCCAAATCCCACAGCGCGTGGTCGACGGAGGTCATGAACTCCAACACGCGCTCTTTGATGGAGCCAAAGTAGTGGTCTTCCATCTGCTGGTGCTTGGGCGGCAAGCAACCAAAGAGCGTGCGACCCGTTTCAATGAGGTCGGGGCGCTTGAGGTAAAGGTTGCGGTCGATGAGGAAGTACTCCTGCTCTGCCCCCAGATTGGTTTCAACACAGCTGGGCTCGATGCCAAAGCAGTTGAGCACGCGAGTGGTCTGCTTGGCGACTGCTACCATGGAGCGCAGCAACGGAGTCTTCTTATCCAGAGCCTCACCCGTGTAGGAGCAGAATGCTGTGGGGATGCACAGCGTGGCGGTGCTAGCGGTGCGCTTGATGAATGCGGGGGATGTGGGATCCCATGCCGTGTAGCCGCGAGCCTCGAAGGTGGCGCGAATACCGCCACTGGGGAACGAGGATGCATCAGGCTCGGCCTGAATGAGGTTCTTTCCCGTGAACTCGCACATCATGCCGCCCTTGCGGTCGGGCTCAACAAAGGAGTCGTGCTTTTCGGCCGTGGCGTCGCTGAGGGGTTGGAACCAATGGGTGTAGTGGGTAGCACCCTTGGACAAAGCCCACACCTTCATGGCTTGAGCCACTTCATCCGCAATGCTCATGTCCAATTTGCCACCTTTCTGGATGGTGAGCATCATTTTCTTAAATGCGCTCTTAGAAAGGTACTTTTCCATCGTCTTGATTCCGAAGGTATCGCAACCATATCGGGCCTCAAGCGTGGCTTCAGCATCGGTTATGTTGTCAGTCAGCATATACTATGTGGTGTGGGAAGGTGTTACTCGGGGGCAAGCTCGCCACGGGTGCGCAAGTCGGCGTTAATCGCATCCAAAATATCCAGCTCGGGGCGGAAGTTGGCGTCGTGGTGAGATGAGCGAATGAGCGGGCCGCTAGCGACATGGCGGAAGCCCTTGGAGAGGGCGACCTCGCGCAGTTCGTCGAATACATCGGGGTGCAGGTAGTCAATAACCGGCAAATGACGAGGAGAGGGGCGCAGATACTGCCCCATGGTGAGCACGGTGACGCCATGCTCGCGCAGGTCATCCATGGTGCGCTCGATTTCATCGCGGGTCTCGCCCAAGCCGAGCATGATACCGCTCTTGGTGACAACCATGCCAGGTGCCATTTCCAATGCGCGCTTGAGCACTTGCAACGAGAGACGATACTTGGCGCGGAAGCGCACCAAGGGGGAGAGTCGCTCCACTGTCTCCAAGTTGTGGTTAAAGATATGGGGGCGGGCATCCATCACAGCCGCGAGGGAAGCCTCTTTGCCGTTGAAATCGGAGGTAAGCACCTCAATGATGGTGTTGGGGCTCAGTTTGCGGATTTCGCGAATGGTCGCGGCAATGTGACCCGCAGCACCATCAGGCAAGTCGTCGCGGGTGACCATCGTCACCACCGTGTGGTTGAGCTTCATGCGAGCCACGGCATCGGCCACCTTGGCGGGCTCCTCGGGGTCGAGCGGCTTGGGCTTGGCTGTGCGGGTGGCACAAAAACCGCAAGCGCGGGTGCACACATCGCCGCATACCATGAAGGTTGCTGTGCCGTGGCTCCAGCATTCACCACGGTTGGGGCACATAGCCTCTTCACACACCGTTACAAGGGAATTACCCTTCACCAGTTTCTGTACATCCTTGAATACCTGCCCTTTAGGTAATTTTACTTTCAACCAAGAGGGTTTACGTGTATGCTCATCCGACATGTCGCCACCAGTTATGCCTTAAAATACAACAAAAATCAAGCCTAAAGACATGAGGCGTTGCACATTGAGCAAGGAACGCGGCTTCTTCTAGGCGGGCTCAAGCCGCCTTTACCGCCCTGCCCCATAGCGAAAGGCCGATAAAGCAAGCGGGAGCTATGGTCAACCATAGCCCCCGCTTGTCGTTCAATAAAGTGGGATGAAACCTGCGGCGGATTAGGCCTTGGCGAAGGTATCGCGGCAAGGGCAATCGGCCAGCACCCAAGCAGCCTTGCCAGATTCGGCAATGTGCACAAGGGCGTGGTAGGTGTCCTCCTCATCAGCACCCACGCTGGCAGCCACCTGTGCGGCTGTGGCGGGGGTGGCAGTCAGAGCGGCCTCGCAGGTAGCAAGCAACTTCAGGAACACATTGGCAGCCAACTTGCCGGCCTGCACGCCAGGCTGGTGGTAGGCGTTGATGTGAATCAGGCTTGCGTAGAAGCTCACGGCACGCTCAAAGAGCGCGATGAGCATACCCAGCGTGTAGGCGTTGACCGTGGGGATGGAGATGGTGATGCTCTGGCGGCCACTCTCGGAGAGAGCCTTGCGTGTGCCGCGCAGGAAGCCCTGCAGGTAGTCACCAGCCGTGAAAGCGTCTTCCACCTTCACCGTATCGGTGGGGGCTTGGCGCACCTCGATGAAGGTGACGAAGAAGTTGTTGAGACCGTCGCGCAGCTGCTGCACATAGGCATGCTGGTCGGTCGAGCCCTTGTTACCATACACGGAGATACCCTGGTTCACGGTCTTGCCATCCAAATCAAGTTCTTTACCGAGGGATTCCATGATGAGCTGCTGCAAGTACTTGGAGAAGAGGACCAAGCTATCCTTGTAGGGGAGCACCACCATATCCTTAGAGCCCTTGCCATTGCCAGCGGCGTACCATGCAAGAGCCAGCTTCATGGAGGCATTGGCGGCGGTATCGGCCACGCGGGTGTGGGCGTCCATATCAGCAGCGCCCTTGAGCAAGGCATCCACATCGACACCCTGCAGAGCTGCAGGCACCAAGCCCACAACAGATGTTTCAGAGGTGCGGCCGCCCACCCAGTCTTCCATGGGGAAGCGCTTAATCCAGCCCTCGGCCACGGCTACTTTGTCCAGCGTGGAGTCCACACCCGTGACAGCAACAGCCTGCTTGGCAAAGTTGAGGCCCTTGGAGGCAAAGTACGCCTGAGCACACACCATACCATTGCGAGTTTCGGGGGTACCGCCAGACTTGGAAATGACGACAGCAATCGTCTCAGAAAGAGGCAGCGTGTCGAGCACTTTGTACATACCATCGGGGTCGGTGTTGTCCAAGAAAGCCATGCGCAGGCCATCAGCAGGCAGAGCATCGGCCACCAATTCCGGGCCAAGAGCCGAGCCGCCAATGCCAATCACCAAGCAGGTGGTGAACTTTTGCCCGTTGGGGGCGAGAATCTTGCCACTCAGCACTTCAGCAGCAAAGTTTTTCAAATCTGCCAGAGGCTCATCAATTTTGGCGCGCAGTTCAGCCGTGGGGGCAATGGCGCTGTTGCGCAGCCAGTAGTGCCCCACCATGCGGTTTTCATCGGGGTTAGAGATGGCACCACCTTCAAGCGCGGCGATGTCTGCATAGGCGCGGGTGATGAGGGGCTCCATCTCCGAAAGGAACTCGGGGGTCAGCGGGAGCTTGGAGAAATCCAAAGAAATCCCCATCTCGGGGTAACGAAGAAGCTGCTGGGCATACTGTTTCATAACGGGGCGAATTATACGCCCAGTCCGCCATGCGAGCAAGTGCGAATTGTGGCTGTATGTGCAATAAAAGGCTCAACACAGACGCTTACGCTTAAAATCGCCACGGCTATGGAGAACATAGAGCAACACCCCGCAGAGATTGACAAGGCCCGAAACCCAAAACGCAGCGTGATAACCGGCCACATACACGAGAGCACCACCGCAGAGGGTGCCGATGCCCACGCCAAACTCCCACGAGATGAGAAGCGTTGAGTTCGCCGTGCCGCGTTGCTCGCGGGAAACGATATTCATGAACATGGTCTGAAGAGCTGGGAACATGTGCCCATTGCCAAGCCCCATGAAAAAGGCTGAGGCATAAAAGGCCCACACGGATGACACCGCAGCAAAGAGCGTGTAGCCCAGCAACCCGAGCAACACCCCCACGGTGCCATTGCGAATAATACGCCCACGTCGCAAACTGCGGCTTCCCACCAAACGAGACAAAATGAGCCCCGCCGCAAATAAAAAGAAGAAACCGCCCGTGCCGCTGGTGATACCCAATTCCTCCTTGCCGTACAAGGCGATGTAGGTAGACACCACGCCGTACGAAAACGCACTGCATATCACCACTAGGCCAAAGCTCCACCCTTTCCACAGCAAGATATTGCGCAAACTCAACGATTTGCGCACCTTGGGGCGGGGTCTGGGGAATCGCATCGAAATCGTGAGCAAGAGCCCCAGCGCAGCGATGGCAATACTGCCCCACATGAGCACACGAAAATCATAAAAGTAGCCATAGAGGCACAACCCAACAGCGGGTGCCGTAGCCATTGCCAAGTTGTTGCTCAAGCCATAGTAGCCAATTCCCTCGGCACGCCGGCTAAAGGGCAAAAAATCCACCGCCACGGTGCTGTTGGACACGGTGGTGAGCCCAAAGGGTGCTCCATGGAGGGTGCGTACCACAGCAATCGCGAGCAAACTCCCCGCCAAGGGATAGCCCAAGAAACAAAGCGCAAATAGCACATAGCTCCCCACCAGCACCAAGCGGCGCGGATACGCATCCACGATGTACCCGCTGAATAAGCGAATGATAATGGCCGTGATGCTATACCCCACCATCACCCAGCCTATCGTCTCGGCATCGGCATGAAACACATCGCTCAAATACAGCGGAAAGGCTGGCTGCATGAGCATGAATGAGAAGAATATCAAAAAATTACCCACCCATGTCTTCGTGTATCCTGCATTCCACAGGCGCGACTGTGTGTGCTGAATCATGATTCTGGCCTTATCTCGGAGTGACGCGAGGCATCATACACCCATAGCCCCTACCCCGCAAGGCAAATTTCCTTGGAAGCCGCGCCCCGCTCCTATCTGTTGCGCAAAAAAACAGTACCCGCACCGCGCTAGGCGATACGGGCACTGAAAATCGGTATTCGAACAGGAGCTCTTTAGTGACCACTGAGGGTCGTGATGTAGTAACCGGCAATCACAGCGGTACCAATCACACCTGCCACGTTGGGGCCCATGGCGTGCATCAACAAGAAGTTGGTGCGGTCAGCCTGCTGACCCACGTTGTGGGACACACGGGCAGCCATCGGCACAGCAGACACGCCAGCAGAACCAATGAGCGGGTTGATGGGCGTCTTGCGCCAACCAGGCACCAGGTTCATGAGCTGAGCGCAGAGGAGGCCGCAAACCGTAGCCACGGCGAAAGCCACCACACCCAAGCCGATGATGAGCAGAGTTTCAGGTTGCAAGAAGCGCACGCCCTGCATGGTAAGGCCCACGGACACACCAAGAAGAATGGTGGTGATGTTCATGAGTTCATTCTGGGCGCAGGAGACGAGACGCTCTGTCACCTTACACTCGCGCAGGAAGTTACCCAGCATAAGCATACCCAGCAAGGGGGCAGCATCCGGGCAGAGAAGAATCGTCACCAGTGTCACCACGAAGCAGAAGAACAACTTCTCACCCTTGGACACCTGGCGCAGGCTCTTCATCTTAATCTTGCGCTGTGCTTCAGTTGTGCACAACTTCATGAAAGGAGGCTGAATGAGCGGCACCAAAGCCATGTAGGTGTAGGCGGCCACTGCAATGGCACCCAGCAAGTGGGGAGCCAGCTTACTTGCCAAGAAGATGGAAGTAGGACCGTCTGCACCACCGATGATGCCGATGGCAGATGCCTCACCCTTGGTGAAACCAAGATACATGGCAGCCAAGAAGGTGAATGCCACACCACCCTGAGCACCGGCACCCAAAAGCAATGCCTTGGGAGATGCCAAGAGCGGACCAAAGTCGGTCAGAGCACCCACGCCCATGAAAATCAAAGCGGGGAAAATCTCGCACTTGATGCCGAGGCCAATCCAGTCGAACAGACCGCCCTCAAACTTCATGAACATGACCTTCTCGGGCTTCTGGCCCTTGACCACTACCTTGCCCTTCTGGACCTTGCCATTTTCATCGACAGCTTCCGTCACCACCATGGGAGACTCCATAGCGGATTCGTACTTAGCCTTATCCTCGGGGGTAAGGCCCTCTGTGCTCTGCACGGTGATACCGGGGTCTTCAAAGCGAGCAATCTGAGCGGAGAGGAAGCCCACATCATTCATGACAGAGGTTTCCACCTTGCCATTTTCGATAGCGACCACCTCACGCTGGGCCTGAGTGATGACCATGCCGTTGTCGGGGATGTTGGCGATGAGCGCACCGAATGCAATCGGCACGAGCAGCAGCGGTTCAAACTGCTTCGCTACACCCAAGAACAACAGGATCGCCACAATGCCCCACATCGTGTACATCTGCCAAGTCATGGAGAAAATCCCCATGCCAGAGATGAAGTTTGCGAAGGATTGAATGAGATCTTGCATATTGCAATGTTTTTACGAACTTACAGAGATTGCCCCTGCGCCGTGGCGCAGGGCCAACTTGCCACGCGAGTGGCTTAACCGAGGTAAGCCAGAGCCTGACCTTCAGCCACGGTGTCACCGGGCTTCACGGCGAAGGAAGAAACCGTACCAGCGGCAGGAGCGTAGATCACGGTGTTCATCTTCATGGCTTCCAGAGTCAGAACCTGATCACCTTCCTTCACAGCGGTGCCAGGCTGCACGTCCAGAGAAACAACCTTGCCAGCGAGGGGGCTGGAGATGGGGGTGCCAGCACCAGCAGGAGCGGGAGCAGCGGCGGGAGCGGGTGCGGCTACAGGAGCGGGAGCTACCACAGGAGCAGCCACGGGAGCGGGTACTGCTACGGGTGCAGGAGCAGGAGCTGCGGTAGGAGTGGTGCCACCTACGGTTTCCACGGTTACATCAAAGGTCTGGCCAGCAACGGTAATACGGAGTTGTTTCATTGTTTTGTTTTCTATTGGTTTAATTTTTTAAGATATAAGAAGTTTTTTGTGCCACCTTATCAGCGGCGGGTCGGGAAATGAGAGTTCATAATGGAGATGCGGCCATTCTGACCATAGCTACCATCTACGGGCTTGATGTCGAGGATGCGGGCCTCCTTGCCCACGGTTACCTTGACAGCAGCGGCAATGGCAGCCACCACCTGAGGAGTAATGCTAGAAGCCGCGGCATCATAGATACCTGCGGCCAAAGCAGCTACTTCTGCCGGGGTTGGCTCTGGTGCTGCAACGGGTACAGGTGCGGGTGCAACTGGGGTGCTCGCTGCCAATGCGGCCTTGGCGGCGTCTTCCTTAGCCTTGCGAGAGGCTTCCAGACGCACTGCCACCGAGCCGGATACGGTCAATATCAGGCTCAGGAAGCAAAGACAGGCAAACACCACAATCATACCCGTGATCTGATAGGTCACAGCATCCATATCCAGTCCTGCAGCGAGTGTCTGTAGGGATGTAATCATGTTGTTTGGTTGTTGTTTATATATTAGAGAGGCATATTGCCATGCTTTTTAGCAGGGCGAGTCTCGCGCTTGCTCAGAAGCGTGCGGAGAGTCAGCGCGATGCGAGCACGAGTCTCCTTGGGGTTGATGACCTCTGTCACCTGGTCGGAGGCGGCAGCGGCGTAGGGATTATAGAACGCAGCGGTGTATTCGTCCAGCAATTCTTTGCGACGAGCCTCGCGAGCTTCGTCATCTTCAATGGCCTTGAGCTCGCGACCATACAGCACCGGCACAGCGCCCTGGGCTCCCATCACGGCGATTTCGGCGCAGGGCCATGCGAACACAGCGTCGGCACCCAAGCCCTTGCAGCACATGGCGATGTAGGCACCGCCGTAGGCCTTGCGCAGAATCATGGTCACCTTGGGAACAGTGGCTGCGGAGTATGCAAAAATCATCTTGGCACCGTGGCGGATGATACCACCGCGTTCCTGTTGCTTACCAGGCAGGAAGCCAGGCACGTCCACCAAGTTCACCACGGGGATGTTGAAGGAGTCGCAACAGCGGATGAAACGAGCTGCCTTGTCGGAAGCGTCAATATCCAAGCAGCCAGCCTTCACGGCAGGCTGGTTGGCGATGATGCCCACCACCATACCGCAGATGCGGCCAAAGCCCACAATCACATTGCCAGCAAAGTTGGCGTGCACTTCCATGAATGTGCCTTCATCCACCAAGCGTGCAATCACCTTCTGCATATCCAGAGGCGTGTTGTTGTTCTCGGGGATGATGTCATTCATGCCCTCATCGTCAGCAATATCAAGCGGCTGGGAGAGGTCGTGGGGCGGGTCCTGCGTGTTGTTGGAAGGCAGATACGTCAGCAAACGCTTAGCGATGTTAATGGCGTCCTCATCCGTCTCGGCCACAAAGTGTGCGTTGCCAGATACGGAAGAATGCACCGCAGCGCCGCCGATTTCTTCCATGGTGCACTTCTCGTATGTCACCTGTTCAATCACCTTGGGCCCAGTGATGTACATGCCTGCTGCCCCACCCTTGCGGATGATGATGAAGTCTGTGAGCGCGGGGGAATAAGCTGCACCGCCGGCGCACGGCCCCAGAATAAGGGAAATCTGCGGCACCACACCGCTAGCGGCCACATTGTTGTAGAAAACATTGGCAAACCCCGTCAAGGAGTCCACACCCTCCTGCAAGCGAGCTCCACCCGAGTCATTCATCTGGATGATGGGCATACCAGCCTTGAGCGCGTACTGCTGAGCATCGCATATTTTTTGTGCGTGCATGTACCCCAAGGAACCACCTTGCGCCATGAAATCTGCGGATACAGCCGCTACGGGGCGACCATCCACCAAACCAAAACCAGAAACAATACCCTCACCAGGAATATACTTCTCCAGCATCCCAAAGTTGCTGCAGTGGTGGCGAGTGTGCATACCAATTTCGGTGAATGAACCAGCATCGTACAGACAATTCACGCGCTCGCGGGCAGTCCAATCGCCCTTCGCGTGGCGCTGGTCAATCTTATCCTGACCACCAGAGAGAATCACCTTGTTGCGGCGAGCCTCCAGCTCTTCAAGTAATTTAGGGTCAATAGCCATAAGTTGTATTTATCTTTGGGTATATGGGTGAGGGAAAACGCATGCCGTAGAGATTACTCTACCGCACATTCATTCTACGCAGCCCCATTCTAGCAGTTTGTACCCCTTTTGAAAAGCAAAAAGCTTGCTACCCTTCGCGATTTTTTTCAAAATAAGATTTTTCACGAACAAAACGATTGAAAATAAACAATGAAGACTTTTACCCCTCAAATTATTTCAAAAAAATTAAAAAAAAGGCTTGATTCTCGTCTCGGCATGCGTATAATAGCCCCGCACTCATTCCGAAGCGAAAGCAAATGGAAATGATATGCGGGCGTAGCTCAGTGGTAGAGCGCAACCTTGCCAAGGTTGATGTCGTGGGTTCGAATCCCATCGCCCGCTCTCACAAACTGCCGGTCGCACACCAAGCGTACCGATGACTCGCGGGCGTAGCTCAGTGGTAGAGCGCAACCTTGCCAAGGTTGATGTCGTGGGTTCGAATCCCATCGCCCGCTCTCACAAACTGCCGGTCGCACACCAAGCGTACCGATGATTCGCGGGCGTAGCTCAGTGGTAGAGCGCAACCT